>NZ_JBITSH010000001.1:560800-814977 GCF_044540535.1 Streptomyces sp. NPDC085937
TGGGGGAGCCCCCCCGCCCGGCCCCGGCGGGGGCCGCCGCCCCCGCATGTGGGGCCTGGGGGGGCCCGTGGCCGGCGCCGCGGCGGGGGGGGGGGGGCCCGCCCCCCCCCCCCGGGCCCCCCCCGCCGCGTCGCGTCGCGAGGGCGTCAGCCGAACTGCTGCTCCAGATCCTTGAGCTTGCGCTCCAGGGAGTCCAGGCGGGGCAGCGCCTGCGTGTCGTCCTCGGCCGTGAGGTCGACGGTCGTCGCGTCACCGCCGGGACGGCGCACGGGCTGCAGGGAGGGACGCGGGGCGCGCGCGGGCAGGGCCTCCGGAGCCGCTATGGCAGGCTCCGCGGAGACCACGTCGGAGTCGCGCTCCATGGTGGGCGCCTCCAGTTCGCGCCCGCCGCCCCGGCCGCCGCCGACCCCGCGGTGGCCCCGGCTGATCGCCTTGAGCCGGGCCCGCTCCATGCGCTGCTGCTCCCGCCGGCGCCGCTTGGTCTCGTCCTTGCGCAGCTTGTCCTCGCGCACCTCTTCGACCGCCTCGTCGAGGCTGCGTACGCCCTCCAGCAGCATCAGCGACCAGGCGCGGTAGGTCTCGCGAGGGGCGCGCAGCCAGCGGACGATGCGGATCTGCGGCAACGGCCGCGGCACCAGGCCCTGTTCCCGCAGGGCGGCCCGGCGGGTCTGCTTCAGCGCCCGGTCGAACAGCACCGCGGCGGAGAGGGACATGCCCGCGAAGAAGTGCGGGGCGCCCGCGTGGCCGATGCCGCGGGGCGCGTGGACCCAGTTGAACCAGGCGGCCGCGAAGGCGAACGTCCACACGAGTATGCGCGAGCCGAGGGCCGCGTCACCGTGGCTGGCCTCGCGCACGGCGAGCACCGAGCAGAACATCGCCGCGCCGTCCAGACCGAACGGGACGAGGTACTGCCAGCCGTCGGACAGACCCAGGTTCTGCTCGCCGAAGCCGACCAGTCCGTGGAAGGAGAGCGCGGCGGCGACGGCCGCACAGCAGAACAGCAGGACGTAGGAGACGGTCCCGTAGAGGGCCTCCTTGCGCCGCCGGCGTTCCTCGCTGCGCTCCCACGAGTCGTCCGCACCGGTGTCCTTGACCGAGGAACGCTTCCCGCGCGCCAGCACCGCCACCGCCGTCAGCATGCCCAGGAGCAGCACGAGGCCCGGAAGGAGCCAGTTCAGCGATATGTCGGTCAGTCTCATCTAGGGGTCCCTTGCATTGGGATAGGGCGTAACGCCCGCCATAGTGGCCCAATCCCGGCGGCCCTCAGGGGGTTTCGGGGCAAGAGGCCGCCAACGAGACGCGAGGGGGGTGCCCAGGGCGGCATTCTGCTCGAACTGCCTTGTGAGGGGCGGGAGTTGAGTTCGAATAAGACTACCCGTACGGATGGTTCCGTGGAGAGTTCCCGCGAGAGGTGAGGAAATTGTGAAGTGCTCGTGACCTCCGCGGCGCGGTGCGCGCCGGGGCGGCGCACCGACAGGGCGCGCCGACGCGGCGACCGCCCTGACGTACCGGCCGGACGATCTTAGGCCGCGCGGTGCCCCGTCGTTGTCGACGTCGTGTCAACTGGCCTGCGCGGCCAGGGCGGTGGCCCGCTCGCGGGTGCGCGCAGGGGCCTGCTCGCGGGTCCGCGCGGGGGCCTGCTCCTTGGCGCAGGTGCGCGGGCAGGTGGCGCAGACGTCCGCCGGGCGCACCGTGTAGAACATGCAGCAGCTCACCCGCTCCCGGGTGGCGGCGGCCGGCTCGGCGTCCGGACCCGCGGGCCGGCGGAAGGCGGCCGCGCCGACGTACGGCTTGGTCGCACCTGGCAGCAGCAGCTCCAGTTCGCGCATGCCCCGCTCCTCCTCGCCGAGCAGCTGGGCGACGTACCAGAGGCTCTCGACGATCTCGTCGGTCGCCATGCCCCACAGAGCGCGGCCACGCCGGCGCATCCGGGGGCCGAACCCGGCCAGCACGGGCTCCAGGTGCTCGGCGACCGCCGCGCGCACCTCCGCCCGCAGGGCCTCCTCGTCGGGCACCACCCGGGCGCCGGGCAGGGCGGCGGCGGGGTCGTCCGGCAGACAGGCGAAGCCCTCGGGGCGGACCGCCATGCGGCCGACGGCGAGGCAGGGGGCGCCACGGTCGAACGAGACATGCGTCACGGGGTAGCGCGGCACCCGGCGGTGCAGGAACCACGGCACCGTAATCAGCAGGCAGGCCGGCCAGGCGTAGCGGTGCAGGCCGAAGCTGGCGATCACGTCCGGGCGGGCCTGCCGGCCGTAGTCCCGCAGCACCTGCGTGTCGTCCCAGGCGAGGAAGGCCTCCAGCGCGTCCCCGCCTGCTGCGAGGTCGTCGGCGGCGATCCAGCCGCCGCCCCGGGGGGCCGCCTCGTCGGGGCCGAGCTCGGTGACGGCGAAGGCGGGGAAGGCCTCCGCCAGGCGGGCGTACGCGTCCGCGACGGCCGAACCGGGCACGGCCATGGGACCACCCCTTCACGTCTCGTGGAGCCGGGCAATAAAAGGTAAGCCTCACCTTACCGAAGATCGGTGAGATGTGAACTGGCGTCCGATGCGCATAAGGTGCTTGACGCACGGGTGCCAACCCCCCGTAATGACCCCAAGTACCGACACGTCCGCTGGAGGACCTTGTGAAGGAGGGCACGGGCTCCGCCGGGACGGAGGAGGCGGTCGCCGCCGCCCCCGCCGCGCAGGGCCGCCACCGGGTGCCCGCCCAGCCCGCGGCCTCCGACGCGGACCGGCGCCGCGACACCGGGCGCGACCGGCTCGCCGGTCCCGAGGACGACGGCTCCGCGCGCGGTGAGCACACGCACGGCGAACCCGCCCTTGCCCGGCCCCGGCACGCCGTCCAGCGGTCGTCCGTGCGCGGCCAGGTCCTGGCCGCCCTGCGCACCGCGCTCGTCTCCGGCGACCTGCGGCCCGGCGAGGTCTACTCGGCGCCCGTGCTGGCCGAGCGGTTCGGTGTCTCGGCGACGCCCGTCCGCGAGGCCATGCAGCAGCTCACCCAGGAGGGCGCGGTCGAGGTCGTCCCCAACCGCGGCTTCCGGGTCGTCGAGCGGGGCGCGCGGGAGATCGCCGAGCTGGCGGAGGTCCGGGCGCTGATCGAGGTGCCGGTGATGCTGCGGCTGGCCCGTACCGTGCCGGCCGAACGGTGGGCCGGGCTCCGGCCGCTCGCCGAGGCCACCGTCCGCGCCGCGTCCTCCGGCTGCCGCGCCACGTACGCCGACGCCGACCGCGCCTTCCACAGTGCGGTGCTGGCCCTCGCCGGCAACGAACAACTGGTCGGCATCGCCGAGGAGTTGCACCGCCGTGCCCAGTGGCCGCCGTTGGGCGGCGCCCCCGGCGGCGGCAGCCGCGCCGCATTGATCGCGGACGCCCACGAACACACCGCGCTCCTCGACGCGCTGATCGCGGGCGACCTGGACGTGGTGCGCGCACTGGTGGGGGAGCACTTCAACGGGGCGGAGTAGGCGGGGACACCCCTCCGGCACCCCTGGCGCCCTCCGTCACCCCTGACTGCCTCGAGCGCCGGACCTCGGACGCGCCGCGAGGGCCCCGGATCCCTGATCCCCGCGCGCCGGGCGCCGCACCCCGAGTGGTGGCCTCCCGAGGGCCCGGCACCCTGGGCTGTCGCACACGCCAGGGTTCCTTGACCCGGGCCGCGGACGCGTCCCCGGGAGCAGCGGCTCCCGGATCCCGGAACGCGCCCGCCCCCCGGTTCACCCGAACGAGGCACCCGTCAGGGCTCTCACGCCGTGGCCGCGTCCGTCTCCGGCGGGGCGAGGCGGTGGGCGAGCCAGGTGGGGACGCCGCCCAGGAGCCGGAACAGGCGGCGGGCCTCCTCGCGCAGGCGCGACGCCTCCGGCTCCGTCTCCGTGTCCGCCAGGGACACCAGCGCGGGCGCCGTACCGACGAGGTAGCCCAGCTCCTCGCGGATCCGCAGCGATTCCGCGAATCCGTGCCGGGCCTCCTTCAACTCGCCCTCGCGCAGCGCGAGTCCGGCGAGGTGGCGCCAGGTGGCGGAGAGCAGCAGCGGGTCGGGGTGGGCGGTGGCGCCCGCGTGGGCCCGCCGGTAGGCCGCCCGCGCCGCCTGCGGCGAGCGGGTGAGGTTCTCCGCGATGAGCCCCCGGCGGAAGTCCAGCAGCGCCCGTCCCGCCGCGCCCGGCGCGATCAGCGCCGCCGCCCGGCCCAGCGCGGCCCGCGCCTCGTCGGCCCGGTCCCTGACCTGGAACAGCGTGGCGGCGTAGGCCAGGTACCCGCGTTCACAAGCGGCGGCGCCCCGCTCGTCGTCGGTGTGCGCCATCGCCTCGGCCGTGCGCAGGGCGTCCTCCGCGTCCTCCCACCCGGCCTGCGTGTAGAGGCACCGCTCGACCAGCAGGGAGGCCCGCTGCAGGGACGTACGGGGGGTGGTGGGGGTGAGCAGTGCCGCCGCGTCCACCCAGCAGGCGCGGGAGCGCAGCCGCCACACCGCCGTCTGGAGGGGATCGTCATCGGCGGTCGTTCCGTCACCGGACATGGCGGTATGCGCCACGTTGCCCTCCCCGAGCACGCCATCGAGCTGTTGAGTGGTGGCCGCATCTCAGCACGAACCAGCGGGCCCGGCCAAGAGGGCGGGTGAAGGATTTCACAAAGTCATGGGCCGTGGACCGGAACGGGGGAGTCCGAGTGCGGGGTCAGCTCATCCGCAGCGCCAGGAAGAAGTCCAGCTTGTCCTCCAGGCGCGACAGGTCACGGCCCGTCAACTGCTCGATACGGCCGACGCGGTAGCGCAGCGTGTTGACGTGCAGGTGGAGACGGGACGCGCACCGGGTCCACGAACCGTCGCTGTCGAGGAACGCCTCCAGGGTGGGGATCAGCTCGGCGCGGTGCCGCCGGTCGTACTCGCGCAGCGGGTCGAGGAGCCGGGCGGTGAACGCGCGGCGCACGTCGTCGGGGACGAACGGCAGCAGCAGCACGTGCGAGGCCAGCTCCTGGTGCCCGGCCGCGCACACCCGGCCGGGACGGGCCGCCGCCACCCGCCGTGCGTGCCGCGCCTCCTCCAGCGCGCCGCGCAGCCCCTCCGCGGAGTGCACCGCGGCGGACACGCCCACGGTGAGCCGGCCGTCGCCGTCCAGCCCCGCGGTCAGCGGGCCGCGCACGGACTCCAGCAGCGCGTCGGCGAGCACCCCGGGGCCGCCGTCGTCGTGCTCGCCGGTCACCGAGGGCAGCGGGACCAGCGCGATCGCCTCGTCCCCGGTGTGCGCCACCGCGATCCGGTCGGACGGCTCGGTTCCGGTCGACGCCGGGTCGACCAGGATCTCCTCCAGCAGCGCCCGCGTCACCGCGCCGCCGTCGTCGGCCCCGTCCTCCCACTCGACCCGGGCGACCACCACCTGCCAGTGCGGGGCGGTGCCGAGGCCGGGCAGCAGCACCGGCGCGGCCACCCTCAGCCGCGCCGCGATCTCCGCGGGCGCGGCGCCCGTCTGCACCAGCTCCAGCACCTCCTGCGCCAGCCGGCGCCGCACCGTGCGCGCCGCGTCCCGGCGGTCCCGCTCGACGGCGATCAGCTGGGTGACACCCTGCAGCAGGTCCAGCCGCTCCTCGGCCCAGTCCCCGGCGTCCGCCTCGACCGCCAGCAGCCAGTCGGACAGCGCCGTCTCACGGCCGTCCCGCGCCGGGGACGGGGCGTGCCCGCTGCCGCGCACCGGAAACAGGCTGTACGTCGTCCGGTCCAGCACCACCCGGTGCGGCCCGCGCCGCCCGGTGCGCACCGCGGCCAGGTGCTCCGCGGCGAGCCGCGCGCACGCCTCGGCGGACAGCGCGGGCACGGTCCCGCGCGCCCCCGCGTCCTCCTTCGGCGCCGCGATCAGCCGGCCGGTCGGAGACAGTACCCAGGCCCGCAGGTCCAGGTCGGAGCCGAGCAGGTCCAGGACCACGTCGGGGCCGCCACCGGCCGGGCCGGAGGTCATCATCCGCCGGTGCCGGTCCACCACGGCCGCCAGGTCCCCGGCGCGCTCCCCGGACACCTGCCGCACCACGTGCTCGGTGATGGTCGCGAACGCCACCGACTCGTGCACCGCGAACAGCGGCAGCCGGTGCCGCGCGCACGCCACGACCAGGTCGTCCGGGACGTCCCCCAGTTCCGCCTCGCCGGCCGCCAGTGCCGCCACCCCGGCCTGCACCAGGATCCGTACGAACGACTCGGAGTCGGCGGCGTCGCGGCGCCAGGCCAGTCCGGTCAGCACCAGCTCCCCGCCCGAGAGGTAGCGGCTGGGGTCCCGCAGGTCGGTGGTCATCACGCCCCGCACACCGCGGTCCAGCTCGTCCTCGCCGCCGAGCAGCTTCAGGCCCAGCGCGTCGGTGTCCAGCAGTGCGCGCAGCCGCATTCTCGTCGCCGCCGTTTCCTTGTCTCGGTAGCCGTGAGGCAGTGAAGGGATGGTTCCGGGAGGCCCGTGGGGTGGCCGGTCAGCGAGGTCTACCGCTCCCTGGTCCACTTCTCCGTTTCTGGAGGAAGACAGGGAGGTTACTGGGGCTCTCCGTTCATACGAATCTACAAGATGCCCGCGATGGCCAGCCAACTCCTTCATGGTTTCCGTGACTGACCCGGGCGGAGTACGCGGCGGTGTACTGGGCGCACTCCGCGTGAACACCGCATGAACGAGCCGGGCCCGCCGCACACGGATTGGCTCAATCTGTACGCCCCACGAGACGAAGAAGAGAGCCGGTCATGGACTTCCTTCGCCCCGCCAGCTGGGAGGAGGCGCTCGCCGCGAAGGCCGAGCACCCCACCGCTGTGCCGATTGCGGGTGGCACCGACGTGATGGTCGAGATCAACTTCGACCACCGCCGTCCCGAGTACCTGATGGACCTCACCCGCATCGGTGATCTGTACGCATGGGAGGTCGGCGAGGACAGCGTACGGCTCGGCGCCTCCGTCCCGTACTCGACGATCATGGAGCAGCTGCGCACCGAGCTGCCGGGCCTCGCACTCGCCTCCCACACGGTCGCCTCCCCGCAGATCCGCAACCGCGGCGGCGTCGGCGGCAACCTCGGCACCGCCTCCCCGGCCGGGGACGCCCACCCCGCGCTGCTCGCCGCCGGCGCCGAGGTCGAGGTCGAGTCCGTGCGCGGGTCGCGCCGCATCCCCGTCGACGACTTCTACACCGGCGTGAAGCGCAACGCCCTCGCGCCCGACGAGCTGATCCGCGCCGTCCACATCGACAAGGCCGACGGACCCCAGCAGTACTCCAAGGTCGGCACCCGCAACGCCATGGTCATCGCCGTGTGCGCCTTCGGGCTCGCCCTGCACCCGCGCACGCGTACCGTCCGCACCGGCATCGGCTCGGCCGCCCCGACCCCCGTACGGGCCCGCGCCGCCGAGGACTTCCTCAACGCGGCCCTGGAGGAGGGCGGCTTCTGGGACAACGGGAAGATCGTCACCCCGTCCGTCGCCAAGCGGTTCGCCGACCTGTGCGCCGCCGCCTGCAGCCCCATCGACGACGTGCGCGGCACCGCCGACTACCGCCGCCACGCGGTCGGCGTCATGGCCCGCCGCACCCTGACCTGGACCTGGGAGTCGTACCGCGGCACCCACCGCACCACGGAGGGAGCCGCGTAATGCGCCTCAACTTCACCGTCAACGGACGCCCCCAGGAAGCCGACGACGTCTGGGAGGGCGAGTCCCTGCTCTACGTCCTGCGCGAGCGCCTCGGCCTGCCCGGCTCCAAGAACGCCTGCGAACAGGGCGAGTGCGGGTCGTGCACGGTACGGCTCGACGGCGTGCCCGTGTGCTCCTGCCTCGTCGCCGCGGGACAGGCCGAGGGCCGCGAGGTCGTCACCGTGGAAGGCCTGGCGGACTTCGCCCGGCAGCGCGCCTGCGGCACCGGCGGCACGTGCGGCACCTCCCTGGACGAGGCCAGGGGATGGCAGGCGCGGGGCACCGACTCGCAGACCGGCGAGGGCGCCGAACTCTCTCCCGTGCAGCAGGCGTTCATCGACGCGGGCGCCGTCCAGTGCGGCTTCTGCACGCCCGGGCTGCTGGTCGCCGCCGACGAGATGCTGGAGCGCAACCCCAATCCGTCCGACGCGGACATCCGCGAGGCGTTGTCCGGCAACCTGTGCCGCTGCACCGGCTACGAGAAGATCATGGACGCGGTCCGCCTCGCGGCCGCCCGCCAGTCCGAGGGGGTCTGAGCATGCCCACGAACGGTGTTCCCACGAAGATCACACAAGGCTCGGGCACCAAGGGCGGCATCGGCGAGTCCACCCTCCGCCCCGACGGCACCCTGAAGGTCACCGGCGAGTTCGCGTACTCGTCCGACATGTGGCACGAGGACATGCTCTGGGGGCAGATCCTTCGCTCCACCGTCGCCCACGCCGAGATCGTCTCCGTCGACACCGCCGAGGCCCTCGCCACCCCGGGCGTGTACGCCGTCATGACGTACGACGACCTGCCCACCGAGGTGAAGCACTACGGCCTGGAGATCCGGGACACCCCCGTCCTCGCCCACGGCAAGGTCCGCCACCACGGCGAACCGGTCGCGATCGTCGCCGCCGACCACCCGGAGACGGCCCGCCGCGCCGCCGCGAAGATCAAGGTGGACTACCGCGAACTGCCGGTGATCACCGACGAGGCCTCCGCGACCGCCCCGGACGCCGTCCTCGTCCACGAGCACCGCGACGACCACCACATCGGCCACGTCCCGCACCCCAACATCGTGCACCGCCAGCCCATCGTGCGCGGCGACGTGACCGCGGCCCGGGAGCGGGCCGACGTGATCGTCGAGGGCGAGTACACCTTCGGCATGCAGGACCAGGCCTTCCTCGGCCCCGAGTCCGGCCTCGCCGTGCCCGAGGAGGACGGCGGCGTCCACCTCTACATCGCCACCCAGTGGCTCCACTCCGACCTGCGCCAGATCGCGCCCGTGCTCGGCCTGCCCGAGGACAAGGTGCGCATGACCCTGGCCGGCGTCGGCGGCGCGTTCGGCGGACGCGAGGACCTGTCCATGCAGATCCACGCCTGCCTGCTCGCCCTGCGCACCGGCAAACCCGTCAAGATCGTCTACAACCGCTTCGAGTCCTTCTTCGGCCACGTCCACCGCCACCCCGCCAAGCTGCACTACGAGCACGGCGCCACCGCGGACGGCAGGCTGACCCACGTCAAGGCCCGCATCGTCCTCGACGGCGGCGCGTACGCCTCCGCCTCCCCGGCCGTGGTCGGCAACGCCTCCTCACTCGGCGTCGGGCCGTACGCCGTGGACGACGTCGACATCGAGGCGATCGCCCTCTACACCAACAACCCGCCCTGCGGCGCGATGCGCGGCTTCGGCGCGGTCCAGGCGTGCTTCGCCTACGAGGCGCAGATGGACAAGCTCGCGGCGCGGCTCGGCATCGACCCGGTGAAGCTGCGGCAGCGCAACGCCATGGAACAGGGCACGCTGCTGCCGACCGGCCAGCCCGTCGACTCCCCGGCGCCGGTCGCCGAACTCCTGCGCCGCGTCAAGGCGATGCCGATGCCGCCCGAGCGCCAGTGGGAGTCCAGCGAGGGCGCCGACGTACGCCAGCTGCCCGGCGGCCTGTCCAACACCACGCACGGCGAGGGCGTCGTCCGGGGCGTCGGCTACGCGGTCGGCATCAAGAACGTCGGCTTCTCCGAGGGCTTCGACGACTACTCCACCGCCCGGGTCCGCATGGAGGTCGTCGGCGGCGAACCGGTCGCCACCGTGCACACCGCGATGGCGGAGGTCGGCCAGGGCGGCGTCACCGTCCACGCCCAGATCGCCCGCACGGAGCTGGGTGTCACCCAGGTGACGATCCACCCGGCCGACACCCGCGTCGGCTCGGCCGGTTCGACGTCCGCGTCCCGCCAGACGTACGTCACCGGCGGCGCGGTCAGATACGCCTGCGAGCTGGTCCGGGAGAAGGTCCTCGAGCTGGGCCGGCGCAAGCTGGGCTCCTACCACCCCGCCTGGGCCAACGCCGAACTCCTCCTGGAGGGCGGCAAGGTCGTCACCGACGGCGGCGAGGTCCTCGCCGACCTCGCGGACGTCCTCGGCGACGAGGCCGTCGAGGTGGAGGAGGAGTGGCGGCACCGCCCGACCGAGCCCTTCGACCTGCGCACCGGCCAGGGCAACGGACACGTCCAGTACTCCTTCGCCGCGCACCGCGCCGTCGTCGAGGTCGACACCGAACTCGGCCTGGTGAAGGTGATCGAGCTGGCGTGCGCGCAGGACGTCGGCAAGGCGCTCAACCCGCTGTCGGTCGTCGGCCAGATCCAGGGTGGTACGACCCAGGGGCTGGGCGTGGCCGTCATGGAGGAGATCATCGTCGACCCGAAGACCGCGAAGGTACGGAACCCGTCCTTCACGGACTACCTCATCCCGACGATCCTCGACACCCCGACCATCCCGGTCGACGTGCTCGAACTCGCCGACGACCACGCGCCGTACGGCCTGCGCGGCATCGGTGAGGCGCCCACGTTGTCGTCGACACCGGCGGTGTTGGCGGCGATCCGGGCGGCGACGGGTCTGGAGTTGAACAGAACTCCGGTCCGTCCGGAACACCTCACGGGCACGTCGTAACGCCGGGTGCGGGCAGTTCGTGGCCGGTCGCGCAGTTCCCCGCGCCCCTGAGGGTGCTTCCGCCGCGGCTGCCGCAAGGCACACAACGCCGTTCAGGCATACCTCGTTCGTCTCGGGCCGTCCCCCGGGTCGTGCACCTCCCCAAATCCCGTCCCCGCCCTCCACGGTGGGACTCCGGGTGCCCCTATGAACCTTGGGAGCAGGCCCACATGACCCAGCAGTCACTGCAACCGACGACCACCGCCGAGGACGCGGGACCAGGATCCCGCGTCCCGGCAGGACGGTCCTGGCTGGACCGCTACTTCCACATCACCCACAGAGGATCGACCGTCGCCCGCGAGGTGCGCGGCGGCACCACCACCTTCATGGCGATGGCGTACATCCTCCTGCTCAACCCCCTGATCCTGTCCGGCAAGGACGCCGCCGGGAACACCCTCGCCGCCACCGCCCTCATCACGGCCACGGCCTTCGCCGCCGCCCTCAGCACGCTGCTCATGGGCTTCTTCGGCAAGGTGCCCCTCGCTCTCGCCGCCGGCCTCTCCGTCTCCGGCGTCCTCGCCTCGCAGGTCGCCCCGCAGATGACCTGGCCGCAGGCGATGGGCATGTGCGTGATGTACGGCGTGGTCATCATGCTCCTGGTCGTCACCGGCCTGCGCGAGATGATCATGAACGCCATCCCGCTCGCCCTGAAGCACGCGATCACCATGGGCATCGGCCTGTTCATCGCCCTGATCGGCTTCTACAAGGCCGGCTTCGTCCACCAGGGCGAGTCCACCCCGGTCACCCTCGGGCCGGCGGGTGAACTCGCGGGCTGGCCAGTGCTGTTGTTCGCCGTCACCCTCCTCACGGTCTTCGTGCTGCAGGCCAGGGGCGTGCCCGGCGCCATCCTCGTCGGCATCGTCGGCGGCACCGTACTGGCCGTCGTGCTCAACGCGTTCGGCGTGGTCGATCCCGAGCAGTGGGCGAGCGGCCCGCCCGAGCTGCACGGCGGCGCGGTGTCGATGCCGGACTTCTCGGTCTTCGGGCACGTCGAGTTCGGCGGCTGGGGCGAGGTCGGCGCGATGACCGTCGGGATGATCGTCTTCACGCTCGTCCTGGCCGGGTTCTTCGACGCGATGGCGACCATCATCGGCGTGGGCACGGAGGCGAAGCTCGCCGACGACAAGGGCCGCATGCCGGGCCTGTCCCGGGCGCTGTTCATCGACGGTGCCGGCGGCGCGATCGGCGGGGTCGCGGGCGCCTCCGGCCAGACCGTGTTCGTCGAGTCGGCGACCGGCGTGGGGGAGGGGGCCCGTACCGGCCTCTCCTCCGTCGTCACCGGCCTCTTCTTCGCCGCGTGCCTGTTCTTCACCCCGCTCACGGCCATCGTGCCGGGGGAGGTCGCCGCCGCGGCCCTGGTGGTGATCGGCGCGATGATGATGTCCAACGCCCGCCACGTCGACTGGGCCGACCGCGCCACCGCGATCCCGGTGTTCCTGACCGTGGTGGTCATGCCGTTCACCTACTCGATCACCGCGGGCGTGGCCGCCGGGGTCATCTCCTACGTCGCCGTCAAGGCCGGCCAGGGCAGGGCGCGGGAGGTCGGTGCCTTCATGTGGGGCCTCGCACTGATCTTCCTGGTGTTCTTCGCCCTCGCCCCGATCGAGAGCTGGCTGGGCGTGCGCTGAAGCCGCGATCCCCTTGCACATCACCGCAGTTGAGGAGACCGAGACATGCTGGACATCGCCGAGGAGCTGGACCGGTGGGTCGCCGGGGGCCGTGACTTCGCCGTCGCCACCGTGGTGGCCGTCGGCGGCAGCGCGCCCCGCGGGGCCGGCGCGGCGCTCGCGGTCGACGCCGACGGCACGGCGGTCGGCTCGGTCTCCGGCGGGTGTGTGGAGGGCGCGGTGTACGAGCTGTGCGTGCGGGCGCTCGAGGACGGCGTGACGGTCCTCGAGCGCTTCGGCTACAGCGACGAGGACGCCTTCGCCGTCGGTCTGACCTGCGGCGGGACCATCGACGTCCTGGTCACCCCGGTACGGGCGGCCGACCCCGTCCGCCCCGTGCTGGCCTCCGCGCTCGCGGCGGCGGCCCACGGCCGGACGGCCGCGCTGGCCCGGATCGTGGACGGCCCGGACGACCTGCGGGGCCGCGCGCTCACGGTCCGCACCGACGGCACGTACGAGGGCGGCTTCGGCGGCCATCCGGACCTGGACCGCACGGTCGCCGCCGAGGCGGGCGCCTTCCTGGACGCCGGACGCACCGGCACCCTCGAGATCGGGGAGCGGGGCTCGCGCTGCGGGGCGCCGCTGACCGTGCTGGTCGAGTCGTCCGTGCCGCCGCCCCGGATGATCGTGTTCGGCGCGATCGACTTCGCGGCCGCGCTGGTACGGGTCGGCAAGTTCCTCGGCCACCACGTCACGGTGTGCGACGCGCGCCCCGTGTTCGCCACCCGGGCCCGCTTCCCCGAGGCCGACGAGATCGTCGTCGCGTGGCCGCACGAGTACCTGGCCCGCACCACGGTCGACGCCCGCACGGTGCTGTGCGTCCTCACCCACGACGTCAAGTTCGACGTACCGCTGCTGAAGCTCGCCCTGCGTCTGCCGGTCGCCTACGTCGGCGCGATGGGCTCCCGGCGTACCCACCTCGACCGCGACGCCCGGCTGCGCGAGGCCGGCGTCACCGACCTGGAACTGGCCCGCCTCAGGTCCCCCATCGGCCTCGACCTGGGCGCCCGCACCCCGGAGGAGACGGCCCTGTCCATCGCGGCGGAGATCGTCGCCGACCGCCGCGGCGGCAGCGGTGCCGCCCTCACCGGCGCCCACACCCCGATCCACCACGACCCCGGGGCCCGGGGGCCCCGCATCGGCTCGGTGGCCTGAGCACTACCCGTCGTTCCCCGACAGGGTGTGGCGGACCCGCCACAGGTCACGGAGCAGCGCGATCTCGGCCATGTGGTGGACGAACTCCAGATTGGCTCCCGCGATCACCCCGATGAACGGGTCGTCGGCGTCGGAGCCGTACGGGTACTGCGAGAAGCCGATGGTGTCGAGCTGCTCCTCGGTGACGCCGGCGATCCCCTCCCGCCAGCGGTCGACCGCGGTCCAGAACCGCCGGAGCGTCACGGCGGCCGACGGGCTGAAGTCGACCATCAGCTTGGGGTCCTGCTCGCGTCCCCCGAAGGCCCACTCCCAGCCGCCCGCGAACTCGTAGTGCAGATGCCCCAGCCGCCACGCGATGGTCGTGAGCGGTGTCTCGTCGGGCTCCGGCTCCCCGGTATGGGCGAGGACCTCCTCGACCCGTTCGACGCTCACGCTCCAGTCCTCGGCGATCTTGTCGACGCTCATCCCGCTCGCCGCCTGCCGGGCGACCTCCGCGTACTCACTGGCGGGGATGTCCGGGTCGCCCAGGTCCAGCACCCACGCGCCGGGGCCGAACGCCCGGGGCGTCCTCGCCTCGGCCCGGGGCCGGATCGACCAGCACCCGGGGACCGGCTCCCAGAGGTACTCCTCGTCGCCGAGTCCCGACAGCCGCGCACGGGCCATGTCCGTCGCCTTGTCGAACTGCTCCAGCAGGATGCCCAAGCGGTCGGTCCGTGCGCCCTCGGTGCCCATCTCAGGCTCCCTGTCGTCGGGTTGTGTCCAGATGCCAGGGGGAAGGTAGTGGTCCCACGCCCCGGGGCGCGACCGCTTTTCGGCACACCTCCGTCTGCGGAGACCGCCGCCTCCGGTGGTTCAGGCCGCCCGCAGCAGCCGGTTCATCGCCCGGCCGAAGACCCGGTGGCCGGCGCGGGCCAGCAGCGCGTCGCAGACGGCGGGCAGGAAACGCACCCGGATGTTCTCCCGCCACACCACGCGGGCCCGGCCGTCCGGGCCGGGGCCCACCTCGATCTCCGCCCAGCCGGTGACGACCCGGCCGCGCTTCTCCAGCCGGCAGAACCCGGGGGTGCCGCCCGCCGGGGGCCGCCAGACCGTCACCTCCATCGGGTCGTCGAAGGCGAGCGGGCCGAGGCCCGTACGGGCGACGAAGACAGTGCCCTCGGCGGTGGGCGGGGGAGTGGTCACGGTGACGCGGGTCAGCGGGACCACCTCGCCGTGCCGGGGCCACGTGGTGAGCCGGCGCCACGCCTCGTCGAGGGGGAGGGGTGCCGTGCGGTGGAGCTGGAAGGTGGCCACGCAAGGATCTTAGGAAACGGCGGCCTGCCGGGGGCGCGTCCGTGTGGCCGAGCGGGTGGCGGCCGTGCCGTTCACCGGTGGACCGCGCCGGGCTCCGCCTTTCCCGGGGCGAGCAACTGCGGCACCGTGACGAAGACGTAGCCCCGGGCCTTCAGCGCGTCGATGATGCCGGGCACGGCGGGGACGGTGCCGTCGTAGAGGTCGTGCAGCAGGATGATGCCGTCGCGCGAGGACTGGTCGAGGACGCGGCGCGTGATCAGGTCGGAGTCGCTGGTCCGGTAGTCCTTCGCCGTCACGCTCCACAGCACCTCCGCAAGCCCCAGCTCGCGGCTGACCTCGTGCACGGTGTCGTCGGTGCGGCCCTGCGGCGGGCGCATCAGGGTGGGGCGGCGGCCGGTGAGGCGCTCTATCTCCTCGTTGGTGCGGACGAGTTCCCTGCGTATCTCGTCCGGCTCCAGGTCGGTGAGGATGCGGTGGGTCCAGGTGTGGCTCGCCAGTTCGTGGCCCTCGGCGGCCATCCGCCGCACCAGCTCCGGGTACGTGTCGATGTGCCGTTCGCCGAGGAGGAAGAAGGTCGCCGGGACCTGCTCCTCCTTGAGGATGTCCAGCAGGCGCGCGGAGTGCTCGCTCGGGCCGGCGTCGAAGGTGAGCGCGATGCACTTGGCCACGCGGCAGTCGACGGTGCCGAAGCGGGCCTGCACGTCGGTGGCGCGGACCGTGCTGGGTGGGGTGGTGTCGAGGTGGGTGCAGCTGGTGAGGGTGAGTGCGGTGATCGCGGCTGCGGTCGCGGTTGCCGTCGTGCGGAACGCGGTGCGCGTTCTTTTCATCCTTCTGATCGGAAAAAGCATGCGCGGACTGTACACGCCGTTTATACACGGGGTTTATAGTCGGTTCCCGTGCGCCCTGTTGCGGGCCGGTTGCGCACTGTGAGAGTTCTCACGGCCTGTGCGGCCAGGGGGTGCCGGGTGCTGTCGTGACGCCGGGTGCGGTCCGTCGGGGGCCGGTCGCGCAGTTCCCCGCGCCCCTGAGGGGCGCTCCTCTGCGGGCAGTCGTGCCGTCGGGGCGGCACGGGTGGGCGCAGGCGGGACCTTGTGGCGCCGGGTTGTGCACTTCCCCGACGGCCACGGGGCGCCGGGTGCTCTCGGTGTGCCGGGTGCGGTCCGGTGAGGGCTGGTCGCGCAGGTCCCCGCGCCCCTGAGAGGCGCTTCCCCGCGACCCTGAGGGGTGCTTCCCCGCGACCCCGGAGAGGGCTGGTGTCGGCTGAAGGGGTGAATCCCGTTCACCCCTCCGACCTGCGTCGACCGCCACCCCGGTGCACGCTGGTGCAAAGCGGGGCGAGTTGGGTCAAAAGGTTTGAGTCAGCTCGGCCGCGGCACCCGCCACCCCGCAGCACTCAGCACACGCAGGGACGGAGCCCACTCCCCATGCACGACCCCGGTGACCACGCCCCGTTCCCCGAGCAGGAGCACCTCGCCCGCTCCACCGCCGCCGGGCCGACCGCCGTGCCCAGAGGGAGGGCCCCGCGATGACGTCGTACGCCGTCGTGATCCCCACCCTGGTGGGCGACACCCTCGCCGACTGCCTCGCCGCCCTGGCCGCCGCACACGGCCCGCGCCCCGACCGCATCGTCCTGGTCGACGACCGGCCCGAACAGCCCGAGCCCGACCCGGCGCCGCTGGAACACGCGCTGACCGTCCTCGGTGACCTGCGCGCCCGCACCACCGTGCTCACCGGGGAGAACCGCGGCCCCGCCGCCGCCCGCAACACCGGGCTGCGCGCCGTCACCGAGCCCTGGGTCGTCTTCGTCGACGAGGGCGTCCAGGTGGGACCGCACTGGTGCGCGCGGCTCCTGGAGGACCTCGACGAGGCGACCCCCGACACCGCGGGCGTACAGGGCGTCATCACCGTGCCACTGCCCGGCGGGCGTCGCCCCACCGACGCGGAGCGCGGCACCGCCGCACACGCCCGCGCTCGCTGGATCACCGCCGACATGGCGTACCGCACGGAGGCACTCCGCCGCGTCGGCGGCTTCGACGAACGCTTCCCCCACGCCTTCCGCGAGGACGCCGACCTCGCGCTGCGGCTCCTGGACGCCGGCTGGCGCATCCGCAGGGGCGGCCGCACCACCCTGCACCCCGTGCGCGCCGCCTCCCGCTGGGCGTCGGTCCGCCGGCAGCGCGTGCACGCCGACGACGCCCTGATGCGGCGGCTGCACGGGCCCGACTGGTGGGACAAGGCGGTCGCGCCGCGCGGCCGGATCCGCCGGCACGCCGCGATCACCGCCGCCGGAGCCGCCGCCTGCGCCCTCGCCGCCACCGGACACCGCCGGGCCGCCGCCGCCTGCGCGGCCGGCTGGGCGGCCGGCACCGCCGAGTTCGCCCGCTCGCGCATCGTGCCCGGCCCGCGCACCCCCGACGAGCTGGTGACCGTCCTCGCCACCAGCGTGGTCATCCCGCCCGCCGCGACCTTGCACCGGCTCGCCGGCACCTGGCGCCACCGCAACGCCCCGTCCTGGCGGGAGCCCGCCCGATGAGCCCCGTGAAGGCGGTGCTGTTCGACCGGGACGGCACCCTGGTCCACGACGTCCCCTACAACGCGGACCCAGGCCGGGTGCGCCCCGTCGCCGGAGCCCGCGAGGCCCTCGACGCGCTGCGCGCCCGCGGGATCCGCACCGGCGTCGTCACCAACCAGTCCGGCATCGCCCGAGGGCTGTTCACCGAGGCCGACGCCGCCCGCGTCAACGGACGCGTCGAGGAACTCCTCGGCCCCTTCGACACGTGGGCCGTGTGCCCGCACGGCCCGCACGACGGCTGCGACTGCCGCAAGCCCCGGCCCGGCATGATCCTCCGGTCCGCCGGCCGCCTGGGCGCCGACCCCGCCGACTGCGTCGTCGTCGGCGACATCGGCTCCGACGTCGAGGCCGCCCACCGGGCCGGCGCGCACGCCGTCCTCGTCCCCACGCCGGTGACCCGCCCCGAGGAGACCGCCGCCGCCCCGTACGTGGCGCCGGACCTGCTCACCGCCGTGACGCTGATCCTCGACGGCCCGCCCTGGGAGGACAACCCCGCGCCCGGTCCGTACGCCGGGGCCGGCCTGGCGGGAGAGCCGTCAGGACCGGCCGCTCCCGGACCCCGGCCCGCCGGCCCGGGTACACGGCCGCCCGGGACCGGGAGGTACCTGTGAAAGCCCTCGTCACCCGGCTCGACAGCTTCGGCGACGTGCTGCTCGCCGGACCCGCCGTACGGGCCGTCGCCGCCCGCGCCGACCACGTCACGCTGCTGTGCGGGCCGCACGGGGTGCCCGCGGCGCGGCTGCTGCCCGGGGTGGACGACGTGCTCGTCTGGAAGTCGCCGTGGACCGGGTTCCAGCCGCCGCCGGTGGACCGGCGGGACATCGACGCGCTCGTCGCCTCCGTCGACGCCGACGCCGCGCTGGTCCTCACCTCCTACCACCAGTCCCCGCTGCCCACCGCGCTGCTGCTGCGGCTGGCCGGCGTCCCCTTCGTCGCCGCCGACAGCGAGGACTACCCCGGCAGCCTCCTCGACGTGCGCCACCACCGCGCCCCGCACGCCCACGAGGCCGAGGCCGCGCTGGACCTCGCGGAGGCCGCCGGCTTCCCCCGCGTCGACGACGGCCGGCTCCGGGTGCTCCCGCCGCCCGCCGCCGACGCGCTGACCGGCGACGGGCCGTACGTCGTCGTCCACCCCGGTGCCAGCGTGCCCGCCCGCGCCTGGAGCCCCGGACGGTGCGCCCAGGCGGTCCGGGAACTCGCCGCCGCCGGACGGCGCGTCGTCGTCACCGGCGGCGCGGGCGAACGCGACCTGACCGCGTACGTCGCCGGCGACCGGGCCGTCGACCTCGGCGGCCGCACCGACGCCGCGCAGCTCGCCGGGGTGCTCGCCGGGGCCGACTGCGTCGTCGCCGGCAACACCGGACCCGCCCATCTCGCCGCCGCCGTCGGCACCCCCGTGGTGTCACTGTTCGCGCCGGTCGTCCCGGCCGAGCGCTGGCGCCCCTACGGGGTGCCCTACCTGCTGCTCGGCGACCAGGACGCCCCGTGCGCCGGAAGCCGCGCCCGGCGCTGCCCCGTTCCGGGCCATCCCTGCCTGGACACCGTGACCGCGCTCGACGTCGTCGCCGCGGTCGACAAGCTCGTGGAGGTGGCATGAGGATCCTGCTGTGGCATGTGCACGGGTCGTGGACCACGGCCTTCGTGCGGGGACCGCACACCTACGTCGTCCCCGTCACCCCGGACCGCGGACCCGACGGACTGGGCCGCGCCCGCACCTTCGACTGGCCCGACTCGGTCGTCGAGGTGGAGCCGGAGCGCCTGGCCGAGCAGGACATCGACGTCGTCGTCCTGCAACGGCCGCACGAACTCGGCCTCGTCGACCGGTGGCTGCGCCGCCGCCCGCCCCTCGTCTACCTGGAGCACAACGCCCCGCACGGCGACGTCCCCGACACCCGGCACCCCGCCGCGGACCTCCCCGGCGTCACCCTCGTGCACGTCACCCACTTCAACCGGCTGATGTGGGACGCCGGTCCCACCCCCGCCACCGTCATCGAGCACGGCATCGTCGACCCCGGCCCGCTGTGGACAGGGGAGCTGCCGCACGCCGCCGTCGTCGTCAACGAGCCGGTGCGGCGCGGCCGTACCACCGGCACCGACCTGCTGCCGGGGTTCGCCGCCGCAGCGCCCCTGGACGTGTTCGGCATGGGCACCGAGGGACTCGCCGGTCACCTCGGCCTGCCCGCCGACCGGTGCCGCTCACACGAACTGACCCAGGCCCGGCTGCACGCCGAGATGGCCCGCCGCCGCGTCTACGTCCACCCCGTGCGCTGGACCTCCCTCGGACTGTCCCTGCTGGAGGCCATGCACCTCGGCATGCCCGTCGTCGCCCTCGCCACCACCGAGGTCACCGAGGCGGTGCCGCCCGGCGCGGGCGTCGTCTCCAACCGCGTCGACGTCCTCACCGACGCCGTACGGGACTTCGTCGCCGACCCGCTGAGCGCCCGCCGCGTCGGCGAGGGCGCCCGCGCCGCGGCCCTCGCCCGCTACGGCCTCGCCCGCTTCCTCGACGACTGGGAACGCCTCCTGAAGGAGGTCACCCGGTGATCCGCGCCGCGTCCCCGTCCCCGCGTGAAGGGACCTGACCCCGTGCCCGCGCCCCGCCCGGCTCCCCCCTCGGACGCGGACGGCACCCCGCGCCCCCGCGTACTGGTGCTGCGGGCCCTCGGGCTCGGGGACCTGCTCGCCGGGGTGCCCGCGCTACGGGCGCTGCGGCGCGGGTTCCCCGGGCACGAGCTGGTGCTGGCCGCGCCCGCCGGCCTGGCCCCCGTCGCCGAGGCGACCGGGGCCGTCGACCGGCTGCTGCCCGCCTCCGCGCCCGGCCGGGCCGTCCCCCGCACCCTCGACTGGACCGGGCCGCCCCCCGACGTCGCCGTCGACCTGCACGGCAACGGGCCGCCCAGCCACCGCCTGCTGCAAGCGCTCCGCCCGCCGCGGCTGTTCGCCTTCGCGCACCCGGAGACCCCCGACATCGAGGGCCCGCCCTGGTACCGGGACGAGCACGAACGGGACCGCTGGTGCCGCCTGCTCCGCGCGTACGGCCTCGACGCCGACCCCGCCGACCTGCTGCTGCCCCGCCCGTCCGGCCCCTCGCCCGCGCCCGGCGCGGTCGTCCTGCACCCCGGCGCCGGGGCGCCCGCGCGCTGCTGGCCGATCGAGCGGTACGCGGCCGTCGCCACCGCCCTGCGCGAGTACGGGCTGCGGGTCGTCGTCACCGGCGGCGCGCACGAGTCCGACCTCGTGGCCCGGCTGGTCAAGCAGGCCCGGCTGCCCGACACCGACGTCCTCTCCGGCGGACCGCCCTTCGAGCGGCTGTCCGCCCTCGTCGCCGGCGCCCGCGCGGTCGTCAGCGGCGACACCGGCATCGCCCACCTCGCCGTCGCCCACGCCACGCCCACCGTCACCCTCTTCGGCCCGGTGCCGCCCGCCCACTGGGGCCCGCCCGCACACCCGCGCCACCTCGCCCTGTGGCACGGCCCCGAGGGCGACCCGCACGCCCGCCGCCCCGATCCCGCCCTGCTGCGCATCACTGCCGACGAGGTCCTGGACGCCCTGCACCGCCTGCCCCCACCCGAGGAGCCCACCCCATGACCCGCCACCCCCGCGTCGGCGTCGTCATCGCCACCCGGAACCGCAGCGAACGCCTCGCAGTCACCCTGCGGCACCTCAGCGACCTGCCCGAGCGGCCGGAGATCCTCGTCGCCGACAACGCCTCCACCGACGACACCCGCGCCATGGTCGCCCGCGACTTCCCCCACGTGCGGGTCCTCCCCCTCACCCGCAACCAGGGCGCACTCGCCCGCAACCACGGCGTACGCGCCCTGGACACCCCGTACGTCGCGTTCGCCGACGACGACTCCTGGTGGGCGCCCGGCACGCTCGACCGCGCCGCCGACCTGTTCGACGCCCACCCCCGGCTCGGACTCATCGCCGCACGCGCCCTCGTCGGCCCCGAGAACGCCGAGGACCCGCTCAACGACCTCCTCGCCCGCTCCCCGCTCGGCCCCGCCGCCGATCTCCCCGGCGTCCAGGTGCTCGGCTTCCTCGCCTGCGCTTCCGTCGTCCGCCGCACCGCCTATCTCGACGCGGGCGGCTTCCACCGCGTGCTGTTCTTCGGCGGGGAGGAGACCTGCCTCGCCTACGACCTCGCCGCCCGCGGCTGGGGCGTGGCCCACTGCCCCGACGTCGTGGCCCACCACCACCCGGCCACCTCCGGCCGCCCCGGCCGGCCCGCCCAGCAGCGCCGCAACGAGGTGCTCACCGCGTGGCTGCGCCGTCCCGTCCGGCACGCCCTCGCCCGCACCGGCGCCCTCGCCGCCGAGGCCCGCGCCGACACGACGGCCCGGCGCGCCCTGCGCCAGACGTTCGCACTGCTGCCCGCCGCCCTGCGCGCCCGCCGGCCGCTGCCCCCGCACGTGGAGCGCGCCGCCCGCCGGCTGGAACTGGAAGGGGCGATCGCATGACCGACCCGCGCACGACCGTCGTCGTCATCACCCACAACCGCCGCCCGGAACTGCTGCGCACCCTCGGCCGGCTCGCCGAACTCCCGGAACGGCCCGAGGTGATCGTCACCGACAACGGCTCCACCGACGGCACCGCGGACGCCGTGGCCCGCCACCACCCGCAGGTCCGGCTGCTGCGCCCCGGGCGCAACCTCGGCGCGGTCGGCCGCAACCTGGCGGTGCGGGAGGTCCGTACGCCCTACGTCGCCTTCTGCGACGACGACTCCTGGTGGTCGCCCGGCTCGCTGTCCGGCGCGGCCGACCTGCTCGACCGGCACCGCGCGGTGGTCTCGGTCACCGCGCGGATCATCGTCGAACCCCACGGCACCGACGACCCGATCGTCACCGAACTGCGCGAGTCCCCGCTGCCCGCACCGCCGTGGCTGCCCGGACCCGCGCTCGGTTCCTTCCTCGCCGCCGCGACCGTGCTGCGCACCGACGCCTTCCGCACGGCGGGCGGTTTCCACCCGAAGCTGTGGCTCGGCGGCGAGGAGGAGCTGCTCGCCGCCGACCTCGCGGCCGACGGCTGGTGGCTGACGTACGCCGACCATCTCACGATCCATCACCACGCGTCCGAGGCGCGGGACGCCACGCTGCGCCGCCGGCACGGCATCCGCAACACCCTGTGGTTCACGTGGCTGCGGCGGCCCGTCGGACCCGCGCTGCGCCGCACGCTGAACCTGGCCCGTACGGTGCCACGCGACACCACGTCGCTGCTCGCCTTCACCGAGGCGGCGGCCGCCCTGCCGTGGGTGCTGCGCGAACGCCGGGTCCTCCCGCACGAGGTGGAGTCCCGCCTGCGCCTGCTGGAACCCACCCAGCGGGCCAGCAAGGCCCGCCGCTACACGGGCTGACGGGAAGCCCGGGGCGGCACCCGGCCTCCGGTCCGGCGAGGGTCAGGTGGCGGACCACCCGCACAGCAGACGGAACGTCGCGAAGAGCGTCACGGGCCACACCGCGGCGAAGGTCCACAGCGCCCACGGTGCCGAGGTGACGATGCCGGTCACCATCAGGGCCACCGACACCGCGACCAGCAGGGCCACCGTCCGCCCGCGGGGGCTGCAGGTCGCCAGGCGGCCCAGCAGGCGCTTGAGGTCGGGGCGCCGGCGGGCCCGTTGCCCGCGCAGCAGCCGGTTGAGCCGGCGGTCGCGCCGCAGCGACCGCTCGATCTCGTCGAGGATGTGCTGTTCGTGCTCAGGGAGCCGACCGATGGACACCGTCTCTCCTCCAACGACCGCCGACGGGACGGACCTCCGAGTGCCCGGCGCGCGTCCGCCCTAACCGGCGGTGGAGGTGGCTGACAACGCCTCCACCAGCCGGTCCGCGCCGTCCGGCACCCGGCCCTCACGGAACGTCTCACGGGCCTGTCGCGCCGCGACCCGGCCCGAGGTCAGGCACCAGTCCCACCAGCGTTCCAGCCTGCGCCCGTCCACCTGGTCGGCCGCCAGCAGCGCCGGCCAGCCGCAGGCCCGCGCCTGCGCCGTCACCTTCGCGCCGCCCGCCACCGGGTCGATCGCGAGCACCGGGGTGCCGACCCGCAGGGCCAGCACCAGCCCGTGCAGCCGGTCGGTGACCACGAGGTCGAGCCGCGACAGCACGGACTGCACCTGCGCGGGGGTCGCGCTGAGATGCCAGTCCCGGGTGTCCAGCCGCGTCTCCAGCTCCAGGCGGGCGCAGTCCTTGCCGGCCAGCCAGCGTGTCACGTGCTCGGCGACCTGCCCGTGCCGGCGCTGCGGACCGTATTCCTGCTGCCCGTGCGTGAGGATCACGCCCACCACGGGCCGCGGGGGCACGGACGGGGCGCGGGCCGCCAGGTCCTCGGTGGGCTGGCTGCCGGGCGCGTCCCGTGCCAGCACCCGGTGGAAGCCGGTCACCGCCGGGCCGTCGGGGTCGATCACCGACGTGCCCACGGCGATCCGCACACAGTGCGCGAACCGCCGGTGCAGCTCCTCGATCTGCGGCCCGTGCAGCGGACCGCAGACGAACACGAGGTGCGAGTAGTCGTGGGGGCGTACGCCGTCGAAGTGGAGGGCGTCCGGCCGGAAGCCCGGGCTCCATACGACGTCGTACGCCATGCCGGTCCCGCGCAGTACGTCCTCGACCCGGCGCAGGGCGAGGACGTCGCCCGCGGTCGCCTCCCCGTCGCGGAAGCTGAACCAGCCGGTCAGGAGGACACGGTGCGGTTTCCTCAGCCGTTCGTCGTGCACAGCGCACCGAGTGCCCCTCCGGGGCGGAGGGCAATCGGTGCGGTGCGATGCGGGCGGGATCAGCCGGCGTCGGGCCGCGGCGCCTCCTGCCATCCGTCGCCCTCCTGCCCACGGGGGCCCGCCGGCTGCGGGGCGCCCTGCGGCCGGTCACCGTTCGGGGCGTGCCCGGGTCCCTGCGTCTGTCCGGGTCCCTGGCCGGGTCCGGGGCGCTGGGGCAGCCCGGGGCCCTGTTCCCGGGCCTGCCCCTGTTCCTGAGCCGGACCCCGGCCCTGTGCCGGCCCCGGGCCCTGCCCCGGCCCCCGGCCCTGACCCGCTCCCTGCGGCAGCCCAGGGTGCTGGGGCCGGCGGGGGCCGCTCTGGGGCGGGCGGGTGCCGCCCTGCGGCTGACGGGGACGCACCGTGCCCGCCAGCGCCTGGCGGGCCTCGAACTGGGTCCGCTCGGCCACCTCGCGGACCTCGGCCACGACGTCACCGCGCTCACGCACGAGTCGGTCGTAGACCGGCAGGCCGTCGGGGGAGGGGGCGGAGGATGTCATGGGGGTTTCCTTCGTGGGGGGACGACTGGCAGGGGCCGGAGTCCGGCCCCAGAGAAATCAGCGCCGTTCGGGCACCGTGGCGTTACAGTCCGCCGCGTTTTGTCCGGTGAAGCGACAGCTGTCCCGGCGAGGCAAAGAGGACACAATCTGACCTAGTGCCCCGCTAGCGTGAACCCATGACGAAGACGAAGCGGACCACCACGGCGTCGGCTCCCGTGCTCGGCACCCGGGCCCTCAACCGGGCGACCCTGGAGCGGCAGCTGCTGCTGCGCCGCTCACCGATGTCCGCGACGGACGCCGTCGCACACCTGGTCGGCCTCCAGGCACAGAACGTCAAGCCGCCGTACTACGCGCTCGCCGCCCGGCTCGACGGCTTCGCCCCCGAGGCGCTGTCCGGGCCCATGGCCGACCGCACGGTGGTCCGCATCGTCACCCTCCGCTCGACCATCCACACCCACACCGCCGACGACTGCCTGACGCTGCGGCCCCTGGTGCAGGCCGCCCGCGACCGGGAGCTGCACCTGTTCCGGTCGGGGCTGGCCGGTGTCGACCTGGACCGCCTCGCCGTCCGCGCCCGCGGGCTCGTCGAGGCGGAACCGCGCACCATGAAGGAGCTGCGCGAGGCGCTGCTGGAGGACTGGCCGGACGCCGATCCGCAGGCCCTGTCCGTCGCCGCCCGCTGCAAGCTGCCGCTGGTGCAGGTCACCCCGCGTGGGCTGTGGGGACGCAGCGGACAGGTCCGGCTGACCACCGCCGAGCACTGGCTGGGCCGCCCCGCCGAGCCGGCCCCCGCACCGGACGACACCGTGCTGCGCTACCTCGCCGCCTTCGGGCCGGCGTCCGTGAAGGACATGCAGACATGGGCCGGACTCACCCGGCTCCGGGACGCGTTCGAGCGCCTGCGGCCCCGGCTGGTCACCTTCCGCGACGAGAACGGCACCGAACTGTTCGACCTCCCGGACGCACCCCGCCCCGACGCGGACACCCCGGCCCCGCCGCGTTTCCTGCCCGAGTTCGACAACCTGCTGCTGTCGCACGCGGACCGCTCGCGGGTCGTCCCGGCCGAGCTGAAGGGCCGGCACTGGAAGGGCAACGTCGCCTACCGCACCTTCCTTGTGGACGGCTTCCTGGCGGGACTGTGGCGGCTGGACGAGGACGCTCTCGTCGTCGAGCCCTTCGGGCGGCTGGACAAGGCGGCGCGTGCGGAGGTCACCGTGGAGGCGGAGCGGATGCTGGGGGTCCTGCACCCCGGCACGGCGTACGACATCCGCTTCGGGACGGTGCGGGACTGACTCCGGGCAGTCATGGAGAGGGGGGGGGGGGGGGGGGGGGGGGGGGGGGGCCCCCCCCCCCCCCCCCCGCGGGCGGGGGGGGGGGGGGGGGGGGGGCAACCCCCCCCGCGCCCCCCCCCCCCCCGGGGGCGGGCCCCCGGGGGGGGGGGGGGGGGGGCGGGGGGGGGCCCCCGGGGGGGGGGGGGGGGGGGGGGGTTGGGGGGGGTTTTTGTGGGGGGGGGGGGGGGGGGGGGGGTGGCCCCCCCCCCCCCCGCCCCCTGGTCGTGACCTGAGGGTTGCTCAGGGAATCAAAGGGCCGTCCCCGGACGGCGGCGCGACACGGGGGCACGTCCCGCGTCGGCGGTCAGGACGAAGACGGCGGAGAAGACGGAGGAGAGGACAGGTGCGGGCGCGGCGGCAGTGGCGCGTCCGGTGGCGGACCGTCTGGTGCGGGTGAGCCCTGGCATGGGTCTCCTCCAGTTGCCGGTGGGGGTCGCACGGTGGGGGCCGGGTATCGGGGGCGGCCCCGATGTGCCCGGGCGATCGGCACGTGTCACACGCTAGGACCGGTCCGGGGGGCGTCCCAATGAGGGAACCCCCTAAGGGAGTTGGACAGGGAAAACCCTCGGTCGCCGGGCTCGCGCCGGTACATTTCCGGTCACGGTGGCCGAAGCGGCGCCGGGCACGTTCCCATCGTGGCACGGGCCGCGGAGGCGCCGTGACCCGGGTCACCTACGGCGCGCGGCGCCCCGCCGCCAGCCGCACGATGTCCACCCGGGACCGTATGCCCAGCTTGCGGTAGACCCGGGTGAGCGTCGCCTCGACGGTCTTGACGCTGATGAACAGCCGCCCGGCTATCTCCCGGTTGGTCGCCCCCTCCATGACCAGCGCCGCCACCTGACGCTCCATCGACGCGAGCCCGTCCAGCGCGGCCGGGGTCGCCGCGGGCACCGGTTCGGCCTCCGCCGGACCGGCCGCCACGGCCTCGTCGACCTGCCGCAGCCAGGGCAGCGCACGGCAGCGCCGGAACAGCCGGGCCGCCTCGTCGTACCCGGACGGACCGGGGCCCCGCGAACGCAGCCGGGCCCGCGCGAACGCGGCCCGCGCCTCCTCCAGGCCGTGGCCCAGCTTGGCCAGCCGCTCCTGCGCCGACGTCAACTGGGCGACGGCCGCCTGGTGTTCGCCGCGCGCTGCCCGCACCAGCGCCTCCGCGCGGTCCAGCACCGCGAGGACGCTCGCCCGGTTCAGGCGCAGCGCGTGCACCCGCGTGACGTTGATCAGCTCCTGCGCCTCGCCGGGTTCGCCGATCCGCACCAGCGCCTCGGCGAGGTCACCCTGCCAGCGCCCGCGCGCCGGATCGGTGATGCCCATGCCCTGCTCCAGCTCCCGGACCCGGCGCAGCGAGCGCACCGCGGCCTGCGCGTCGCCGGACACCAGCTGCGCGTAGCCGAGGGCCGCCAGGGCCAGGGACAGGTACAGCTGGTCGCCGTCCACCTCGGCGTGGTCGGCGGACTCCCGGGCCAGGGCCAGCGCCCGGTCCACGTCCCCGCCGGACGCCTCCGCCACCGAGGCGAGCATCGCGGACGCGCTCTCGCCGATGCCGGAGTCCCGGGCCAGCCGCAGGCTCTCGCCGGCCAGGTCCAGGGCCCGCCCGCAGTGCCCGAAGCGCAGTTCGGTGTCGGCGAGCAGCCGGGAGAAGTGCACCTCGCTCTCGACCATGCCGCGCCGCCGTGCCTCCCGCAGCAGCGCGGTGATCGCCGTACGGGCCTCGGGGAGCTGGTCGCTCATCAGCAGCCAGCGGAAGCGGGCCATCGCGGCGCCGTTGTGATGGCTGGCCACGTCCGGGTCCTGGGGCTCCTGGAGCGCCCGCCGGATGGTGGCGGGGGCGTCGGGGTGGCCCATCAGGGTCTCGGTGGACGACTGGAAGGCGAGTGCCATCAACTCGGTGCGCCGGTCCCCGCCGCGCGCGGCCAGCTCGGCCGCGTGCGCCGCCTCCTGCCGGGACTTGGCGAAGTCGCCGTTGACCACCACCTCGCGCCAGGCGAGCTGGTAGTGGACCAGGGCGAGCAGGCGCGGGTCGTCCCCCGCGTCCGCGAGCACCTGCGGGAACACCGCGTCGACCTCGCCGAGCGCCTGCCCGGCCGCCTCGATGACCACCATCCACGCCCGCACCCGCTCGGCCGGCACCGTCGCCCGGGTCAGCACCTCGCGGGCTATGTCCCGGGCCAGGTCGACCTCGCCCGCGGTGATCGCGTCCTCGGCGGCCTGGAGGCGCCGCTCGTCAGGGGCCGGCGTGCCGTCCGCCGGGGTGTGCCGGGCGGCGAGCAGGCCGAGCGACGCGGCGACCGACGGCGCCCCGCGGTCCCGGGCCATCGCGGCCGCCTCGGCCAGCCGGGCCGCCACCTCCGGGTCGGGGCCGGTGGCCGCGAGCGCCAGGTGCCGGGCCCGTTCGATCGGGTCGGAGGCCGCCGTGGACAGCGCGGTGTGCGCGGCCCGCCGCTCCTGCGCCGGCGCCTCCGCGTAGAGGGCGGCGGAGATCAGCGGGTGCGTGAAGCGCAGCGCCGGGTCCTCGGGGTCGGTGATGAGCAGCCCGAGCGACGCGGCCTGGGCGGTCTCGGCCTCCGCGTTGGCCCGGCCGGCCGCGTGCAGCAGGGCCAGGGTGGGGCGGGCGCCCGCGCTGGCCACCAGCAGGGTGCGGCGGGCCTCGTCGGACAGCATCTCCAGGCGGCTGAGGACCAGCGCCCGCAGCGAGGTCGGCACCGGCAGCGGCTCACCGGGGCGCGGCCGGGTGGGGCTCTGCGCGAGGGCGCGGCCCAGTTCCAGCGCGAACAGCGGGTTGCCGCCACTGGTGCGATGGATGTCACGCACCGTCGAGCGGGACAGGCTGGTGTAGCCGCGGTGGTCGAGCAGCGCCGACACCTGGGTGCGGGAGAACGGGCCGAGCCGCACGGTCAGCGTGTCCGGCGGGCAGGCGCGCAGATGACGGTCGTACTCCTCGCCCTCGGTGCGCACCGCGCACAGCATGCGCACCGGGCTGTCGCCCAGCCGCCGGGCGGCGAAGCCGAGCAGCTCGGCGCTGGCCGGGTCCAGCCACTGCAGGTCGTCGGCGACCACGAGCACCGGGCCCTCGGCGGACAGCGCGCGCAGCGTGGACAGCACCGCGAGCCGCAGGGCCAGGCCGTCGCGCTGGAGGGTGGACTCGCCGCGCCCGGTGAGCGCCGACTCCAGCGCCGTGCGCTGTGCGGCCGGCAGCGCGGGGGCCACCTCCTCCAGCACCAGACCGAACAGGTCCGCCAGCGCCAGGAACGGCAGATGGGATTCGGACTCCGTGGCCGAGCAGCGCAACACACGGGACGTGGCACCCGCGTTTTCCGCCGCAAGTGCCCGCAGCACGGTCGACTTTCCTATTCCGGCAGGGCCGTGGAGCAGCACACTGCCGCCGCGCGCGAGCTGTTCCCGCGCGTCGGAGACCAGCTCCTCCCGGCCGATGACCAGGTCGGGGCGGCACCTGGCAGGCTCCTTGTCGTCCCGTCGCACGGTCACCGCTCCCCTCCGTGTGGCGTGTCCTGGCCAATATTAGGCAACAGGGTCCTCAATTCCGGGCGGACGGTGTAGTGAGGCAAATTACAGCGGGCCGATCTTCGATAAATCCCATGGGGTACTCGTGGTAATACCGTGCGCGGGAGAACACCGCAAACCTACGGCAACCACCCGGCCCGTCGGGCGGCGACCACCGCCTCACCCCGGGTCCGGGCCCCCAGTTTCCGCATCGCGGACCGCAGATACGCCTTGACGGTTTCAGCCGTCACCCCGAGCCGCTCGGCCGCGTCCCCGTTCGTCGCCCCCGCCGCCACCCAGGCGAGCACGTCCACCTCCCGGGGCGCGAGCCGCACCGCACCGGACGGCGCCTCCCGCGAGGTGAGCAGGGCGCACACGTCCAGCAGCTCCGCCCGCAGCGCCGGGTCGGTGATCCGCGGGGCCAGCGCCCGCAGCGCCGCATGCGCCTCCCGCACCCGCTCCCGGTGCGCCCCCGAAGCCGGCTCCCGCCGCGGGTCCGCCCCCGGCTCCGGCCTCGGGTGCGCCGCCGCCAGCAGCTCCGCCGCCTCCTCCCGCACCACCAGGGCCTGCTCCACGTCCCGCGCCGCCTGCACCGCCGCCCCGAGCGCGCGGTCGCCGAGCGGGCGTGCGGTACGCAGCGCCCCGTACAGCACCGCCCGCACCCGCCGCCGTACGACGACCGGCACCGCCACCACGGCGCGCAGGCCCTCGGCGGCGACCGGGGCGTCGTACTCGTGGCTGATCTGCCGGGAGACGGAGTAGTCCGTCACCGCGCACGGCCGGGCGAGCGCCACCGCCTTGCCGCCCAGACCGTTGCCGGACGACACGGCGAGCGCGCTGAGCGCCGGGGTGGCCGTGCCGCTCAGCTCGCTGATCCGCACCTGCCACCGCCCCGGCACCACCAGCCCGCCGAACGCGACCGGCAGCCCCGTCGCACGCCGCAGCCGGGCCAGCGCACTGCGGATCTCCACCACCTCGCCCGCCCTCGCCGGGTCAGCTGTCACCTGATCGTCCCTTCACCGCGGCCCGTGTGCGGGCGCACACCCCCGTTCAGGGGTAGTGAGACCTGCATCACGGATTACACGATGGCGGTGAGCCGCCCGGCAAGGTCCGGCACCGAGGAGGACGCATGACGACGGCGACGGAACAGTTCCGCAGGGCCCGGGACTTCCTGCTGGAACACCGCGAGGACTACGCCACCGCCTACCGGGACTTCACCTGGCCCCGGCCGGAGCGCTTCAACTGGGCCCTCGACTGGTTCGACGTGCTCGCCGACGGCAACGACCGCACGGCCCTGCACCTGGTCGAGGAGGACGGCGGCGGGACCCGCCTGTCCTTCGCCGAGCTGGCCCGCCGCTCCGACCGGGTCGCCAACTGGCTGCGCGAGCGGGGCGTGGCCGCCGAGGACCGGGTACTGGTGATGCTCGGCAACCAGGCCGAACTGTGGGAGACCGCGCTGGCCGCGATGAAACTGCGCGCCGTCGTCATCCCGGCCACCCCGCTGCTCGGCCCCGCCGACCTGCGCGACCGCGTCGAGCGCGGCCGCGTCAGCCATGTGATCGTCCGCTCCGCCGACGCCGCGAAGTTCGACGAGGTGCCCGGCGACTACACCCGCGTCGCGGTGGGGGAGGAGCCCGGCGGGAGCTGGCTGCCGTACGCCGACGCCTACGGCGCGCCCGACCGTTTCACCCCCGACGGGCCCACCCTGGCCGACGACCCGTTGATGCTGTACTTCACCTCGGGCACCACCGCCCGCCCCAAACTGGTCGAGCACACCCACACCTCGTACCCGGTCGGGCACCTGGCGACCATGTTCTGGATCGGCCTGCGTCCCGGCGACGTGCACCTCAACATCTCCTCGCCCGGCTGGGCCAAGCACGCCTGGTCCAACCTGTTCGCCCCGTGGAACGCCGAGGCGACCGTCTTCCTGCACAACTACACCCGCTTCGACGCGCCCCGCCTGCTGGCCGAGATGGACAAGGCGGGCGTCACCACCTTCTGCGCCCCGCCGACCGTGTGGCGCATGCTCATCCAGTCCGACCTGGGCCGCCTGCGCACCCCGCCCCGCGAGGTCGTCGCCGCCGGCGAACCCCTCAACCCCGAGGTCATCGAACAGGTGCGGCGCGCCTGGGGGGTCACCATCCGGGACGGCTTCGGGCAGACCGAGACCGCCGTGCAGGTCTCCAACAGCCCCGGCCAGGTCCTCAAGACCGGCTCCATGGGCCGCCCCAGCCCCGGCTACCGCGTCGAACTCCTCGACCCGGTCTCCGGCGCGCCCGGCGCGACCGAGGGCGAGATCGCGCTCGACCTGTCGGAGAGGCCCGTGGGCCTGATGACGGGGTACCACGGCGACCCGGAGCGCACCGCGGAGGCCATGGCCGGCGGCTACTACCGCACCGGCGACATCGGCTCCCGCGACGCGGACGGCTACATCACCTACGTCGGGCGCGCGGACGACGTCTTCAAGGCCTCCGACTACAAGATCAGCCCGTTCGAGCTGGAGAGCGCCCTGCTGGAGCACGAGGCCGTCGCCGAGGCGGCCGTGGTGCCCGCGCCGGACGAACTGCGGCTGGCCGTCCCGAAGGCGTACATCGTGCTCGCGGAAGGCTGGGAGCCGGGACCGGACACCGCGAAGGTGCTCTTCGAGCACTCCCGGCAGACGCTCGCGCCCTACAAGCGGATCCGCCGGCTGGAGTTCGGGGAGCTGCCCAAGACCGTGTCCGGCAAGATCCGCCGCATCGAGCTGCGCGAGGCGACGGCGGCCGGGTCCACCGGCGAGTACCGGGAGGAGGACTTCCGGTGAGCGCGTCCCTGTCGTACACCCACGGCACCAGCACCAGCCCGCTGCTCGGCGACACCATCGGCGCCAACCTGGACCGCGCGGTCGCCGCCTGGCCCGACCGCGAGGCCCTCGTCGACGTGGTGTCCGGACGGCGCTGGACCTACGCCGAGTTCGGAGCCGCCGTCGACGAGCTGGCGCGCGGGCTGCTCGCCAAGGGCATCGGCACGGGCGGCCGGGTCGGCATCTGGGCGGTCAACTGCCCCGAGTGGGTGCTGACGCAGTACGCCACCGCCCGCATCGGCGCGATCATGGTGAACATCAACCCGGCTTACCGGGCTCACGAGTTGGAGTACGTGCTCCGGCAGTCCGACGTCGCCCTGCTGGTGTCCTCCCTCGCGCACAAGGGCACCGACCACCGCGCGCTGGTGGACGAAGTGAGCGGCGCGTGCCCGCGGTTGCGGGAGACCGTCTGCATCGGCGACCCGTCCTGGGACGCGCTCACCGAGGCCGCCGCCGAGGTTCCGGCCCAGCGCCCGGACGCCGTCGCCGCGGGCCTGAGCTGCGACGACCCGGTCAAACTGGGTGGGCCGCACGATCGGCTACACCGAACAGGACCGGGTGTGCCGCCCGGTGCCTTTGTCCCTGCAGACGCGCATGGACGACGACCTGGAGCACCGCACCGGCACCGTCGGCCGGGTGCTGCCGCACATCGAGGTGAAGGTCGTCGACCCGGCCACCGGCGTCACCGTGGAGCGCGGCACGTCCGGCTACGTGGAGATCGTCGGCCGCATCAAGGACATGATCATCCGGGGCGGGGAGAACATCTACCCGCGCGAGATCGAGGAGTTCCTCCACGCCCCCCCAAGATCGAGGACGTCCAGGTCGTCGGCGTGCCGCACGAGCGGTACGGCGAGGAGGTCCTCGCCTGCGTCGTCCCGCGCGATGCGGCCGACCCGCTCACCCTGGCCGAGCTGAAGGCGTACTGCGACGGCCGCCTCGCCCACTACAAGGTCCCCAGCCGCCTCGAACTCCTGGACTCCTTCCCGATGACGGTCTCGGGCAAGGTCCGCAAGATCGAGCTGCGCGAGAGGTACGCGGTCGGCTGAGCCCCGCTCGCACGGTGCCTGCCGCTCGCACGTGCTCGCCGCTCGTCGCGCCGGTGCCGCTTCTCGCGCCGTAGGATTTGTGCATGTCGGAGCTCAATCTGCGGCGTCTGCGCTACTTCGTGGCCGTCGCCGACACGCTCAGCTTCAGCCGGGCGGCGCAGGAGCTGCACATCGCCCAGCCCGTGCTCAGCCGGCAGATCGCGCTGCTGGAACGGGAGCTCGGTGCGACCTTGTTCGACCGCTCGACGCGGGGTACCGATCTGACCCGGGCGGGCCGGGCCATCGCGGAGGAAGGACGGCAGCTGCTGCGGTCGGCCGAGGCGCTGGAACGGCGTGCCCGTCAGGCCGCCCAGGGGACCGAGCGGCTGGCCATCGGTTTCATGCCGGGCCTGCTGGTCACGCCCATCGTGCAGGGCCTGCGGCAATGGCTCGCCGACATCCGGATCGACCTCGTCCGCACGGGCTGGCACGACCAGGTGGAGACGATCCTCGACGGCCGTGTCGACCTCGGTCTGGTGCGCCTTCCCGTTCCGCACCGGGGTCTTCAGGTCGAGCCGCTGTTCCGGGAGGAGCGGATCGTCGTCCTGTCCGCCTCGCACCCCCTCGCCGCTGCCGAGGAGCTGAGCCTGTACGCCCTGGCCGAGTACGACCTCCTCCAGTCCCCGGACGCGGCTCCCGAGTGGCGTGAGGCCCGTCTCGCGCGCGGTCTGCCCGTGCCGACCGGGGGTGACCATCCGCACGAGGTGGAGATCAAGCTGGAGCGGGTGGCCGCGTCGTCCGGGGTGGCCTTCCTCCCGGTGTCGACGGCCCGGTTCTACACCCGGACCGACGTCGTCGTGCGCCCGGTGGCGGGGCTGGCACCGGGCGCCGTCGGCGTGGCCTGGGCCGCCGGGCGCGACTCGGCAGCGCTGAACCGCGCGGTCGCGCTCGCTCATACCCTGCGGGCATCACTGACGACGGAAAGGGTCTTGGACGCGGCGGCGGTCCCGGACGGACCCTGAACGCATGACCATCAACTCTTCCTCCCGCATCGTCGTCCTCGGTGGAACCAGCGGCATCGGCCTCGCCGTCGCCCGGCGCGCCGCCGAAGCCGGAGCGACGGTGACCATCGCATCGAGCCGGGCCGCGTCGGTCGAGCGCGCCCTCGCGCAGCTTCCCGCCGGCGTCGTGGGACGGGCCGTGGACGCGAGCTCCAGCGACGCGGTCGCGGCCCTCTTCGAGGAGATCGGCACGTTCGACCACCTCGCCTACACCGCCGGTGAGAATCTCACCGGCCTTCCGCTCACCGACTACACGGTCGACCGGGCGAGCGAGTTCTTCGCCCTGCGCGTGTTCCACGCGCTGGAGGCCGTCCGGCTGGCCGTGCCGCATCTCGCACCGGGCGGGTCCGTCACCCTGACCAGCGGCACGGCGGCGTTCAAGGGCGGCCCCGGATGGACCCTGGGGGCCGCGGTCTCCGGTGCGGTGGTGTCCGCCGCCCGCAGTCTCGCCGTGGAACTGGCGCCGGTGCGGGTGAACGTCGTGGCGCCCGGGGTGGTGCGCTCGCCGCTGTGGTCGGGGATGAGCGAGGCGGACCGGGAGCACATGTACGCCGGTCTCGCCGCGTCCCTGCCCCTGGGCCGTGTGGCGGAGCCGGACGACGTGGCCAGGGCGTTCCTCGCCCTCATGGACCAGGACTACGTGACCGGCGCGGTGTCGGTCGTCGACGGCGGCACCCTCGCCGCCTGAGGGCGAGGGACGTCCCGGACGACTCCGCCCGGGTCCGGGCACGCGGCGATCAGCGGTCCACCGTCCGGCGGAAGACCTGCCGGGAGCCGCCTTCCGGGCCCGGGGCGGCGGGCTCGGCGGGGGTGAAGCCGAGGCGCTCGTAGAAGACGCGGGCGCCGCTGACGACGGCCCCGGGGTGGTCCGGGCCGAAGGTGACCACCTCGATCTCGCCGGGGCCGCGCACCCAGCGGCGTACCGCCTCCTCCATCAGCGCGCGGCCGACGCCCGTGCCGCGGGCCCGGCGGGAGACGACGAGCCAGTGCACGTGGTACGTCGGCGTCTCGGCCCCGAAGAGCAGCCCGCCGAGCAGGTCCGGCCCGGAGGACGGGGCGACCAACGCCATGGACGCGGCGATGTGCTCGCGTACCGCGTCGTGGAAACCGGGCTCCTCGACCATCGGCCCGAACCACTCCTCGACCTGGCCCGCCAGGTCGAGGAAACCGGGGAAGTCACGCTCGCGTGCCGGTCTGATCGTCATCCGGACAGTCTGCCGGACGCCCCGGCGTGGTGCGGCAGTTCGAGGCGCATGCAGACGCGCGGCCACCGGTCGAGACCGTGGGCGGCCTCCTCGGCGCGGATTCGCCGCAGCCCCGGCGTGAGGTCGCCCTCGCCCAGCGTGCGGAAGCCCAGGCGTGCGTAGTACGGGGCGTTCCACGGGACGTCGGTGAAGGTGGTCAGGGTCAGGGCGGTCAGGCCCTCCTCGCGGGCCCGGTCCGCGGCGCGTGCCAGCAGGGCGCGGCCCACGCCCCGGCGGGCGGCGTCGGGGTGGACGGACACCTGCTCCACGTGGAGTGCGCCGTCCACCGGTTCGGCGATCAGGTAGGCGGCCGGGACGTCCGTGTCCGCGTCGGCCGCGACCCAGCAGCGGCCCGCCCGCCGGTAGCGCTCCAGCGTCTGTGGGGCGGGCGGCGCGTCGTCGGCGACGTCCGCCATGCCGACGTCACGGAAGGGGGCGCCGGCCGCCCGTTCGATCTCCTGGAGACGGGCCAGTTCGGCGCGGGCGGCGGGACGAATGCGCATGCGCCGAGTATGGGACGCCCCGGCGCGCCCGTCGCCGGGTTTTCAGTCCGCGTCGGCGTCCAGCGCGTCGGCGGCGGCGTTGACGGGCCGGGGGACGCCGGTGAGGTCGAGCCGGAACAGCGGGACGTCCAGGGTGTCGGCGCGGGCGCGGGCCTCGTCGGTGTAGCCGGAGAGGGAGAAGTACAGGCAGGCCGCGGACTCCGTCATGGCGGTCAGCCACAGGCACTCGACGTCCCGGGGGGTCGCCGGCCGCGACGACGGGTCCAGCGCGGCCAGTACGCCCCGGCCGGCCAGTCCGATGCCGGACGTGGGCCGCTGGTCGGCGCGCCGGATGTCCTCGTGGCCGAGGCGCCGCAGATACAGCACGGCAGCCGTGACCGCGTCCCGCGCGGTGCGGATCGGCACCGCGGGGGTCGCGGGGCGCCGTGGCCTGCCGGCCGGCACCGCCGCCTCCTCGCCCGCCACCGGGATGCGCAGCACCGTCCCGCAGGGGCAGCCCAGTTCGGGGTGCGGCCACTCGCCGCGCAGGCCGCAGCTCCCGCAGCGCACGCTCACCCATTCCTCCCGCCAGGAGCGCTGCCCGACGGGGCCCGGATGCCGGTCCGGGTCCAGCGGGGCGACGACGGGGACGCCACAGGCGCAGGGGTACGCCGGTGCCGTGTAGCGGTGCGAGCGCCGACAGTCGGGGCAGCGCACCGGCACGCTCTCGGGCATGGTCCACTCCCGTGGTCTCGAGGCTGGTCCATCGTCCTCCCACCCGCCCGCCGGTGTCCCGTACTTGCCGCGCGCTTGCCGCTCTCTTGACGGGCTTCCCCCACCCCTCTTACATTCATTCCAGATAGCAGAAGTATATTTCCACTATGCGGAAGAAGCTCACGGCGGGGCGCGACGGGAGTGCGAATCCGAGAAGCCGAAGCAGGAGTACTCCATGGCTCGAATGACGGCTGCCCGCGCGGCGGTCGAGATCCTCAAGCGCGAGGGCGTCGACGTCGCGTTCGGTGTCCCCGGCGCGGCGATCAACCCCTTCTACGCGGCCCTCGAGGCGGCCGGCGGCATCGCCCACACCCTCGCCCGGCACGTCGAGGGCGCCTCCCACATGGCGGAGGGCTACACCCGTACGCACCCGGGCAACATCGGTGTGTGCGTCGGCACGTCGGGTCCGGCCGGCACCGACATGATCACCGGCCTGTACTCGGCGTCCGGCGACTCCGTCCCGATCCTCTGCGTCACCGGCCAGGCGCCGACCGCGGTGATCCACAAGGAGGACTTCCAGGCCGTCGACATCGCGTCGATCGCGAAGCCGGTCACCAAGATGGCCGTGACCGTCCTGGAGGCGGCGCAGGTCCCCGGCGTCTTCCAGCAGGCCTTCCACCTCATGCGCTCGGGCCGTCCCGGACCGGTGCTGATCGACCTGCCGGTGGACGTGCAGCTGACGGAGATCGAGTTCGACCCGGACACCTACGCGCCGCTGCCCGTCTACAAGCCCGCCGCGACCCGCGCGCAGATCGAGAAGGCCCTCGGCATGCTCAACGCCGCCGAGCGCCCGCTGATCGTCGCGGGCGGCGGTGTCGTCAACGCCGACGCGGCCGACCTTCTGGTGCGGTTCGCGGAGCTGACCGGCACGCCCGTCGTGCCGACCCTGATGGGCTGGGGCGTCATCCCCGACGACCACGAACTCAACGCCGGCATGGTCGGGTTGCAGACCTCGCACCGCTACGGCAACGCGACCTTCCTGGAGTCCGACTTCGTCCTCGGCATCGGCAACCGCTGGGCCAACCGCCACACCGGACGCCTCGACGTCTACACCGCCGGCCGCACCTTCGTGCACGTCGACGTCGAACCCACCCAGATCGGCCGCATCTTCGCCCCCGACTACGGCATCGCCTCCGACGCCCGCGCCGCACTGGAACTCTTCGTCGAGGCCGCCGAGGAGATGCGGGCGGCGGGCCGGCTGCCCGACCGCTCCGCCTGGGCGGCCGCCGCGCAGGAGAAGCGCGCCACGCTGCAGCGCCGTACGCACTTCGACGACGTCCCGATGAAGCCGCAGCGGGTGTACGAGGAGATGAACAAGGCGTTCGGGCCCGAGACCCGGTACGTCACCACCATCGGCCTCTCCCAGATCGCGGGCGCGCAGATGCTGCACGTCTACCGACCGCGTCACTGGATCAACTGCGGGCAGGCCGGTCCCCTCGGCTGGACCGTCCCCGCCGCGCTGGGCGTGGCCAAGGCCGACCCGGAGGCGCAGGTCGTCGCCCTGTCCGGTGACTACGACTTCCAGTTCATGATCGAGGAACTGGCCGTCGGGGCGCAGCATCGCATCCCGTACGTCCATGTCCTGGTCAACAACGCCTACCTGGGCCTGATCCGCCAGGCCCAGCGCGCCTTCGACATCGACTTCCAGGTCAACCTGGAGTTCGAGAACATCAACACGCCCGAACTGGGCGTCTACGGCGTCGACCACGTCAAGGTCGCGGAGGGCCTGGGCTGCAAGGCGATCCGCGTCACCGACCCCGGCGAACTGGGCGCGGCCTTCGAGCAGGCGAAGAAGCTGGCGGCGGAGTACCGCGTGCCGGTGGTCGTCGAGGCGATCCTGGAACGCGTCACGAACATCGCCATGTCGACCACCAACGACATCAGCAACGTGGTCGAGTTCGAGCCCGTCGCGACGGAGCCGGGCCACGCACCGACGGCGGTCAGGCCTCTGAAGGTCTGACCGGCACAGGGAAGGGGCGGGCCGCAGGGGGCACACGGAGGTGACCCCGGAGCCCGCCCCTTCCCGTCCGGTCTCAGTTCCCACCGCCCCCTCCGCAGCCACCGCCACCCTCACCGCCCTCGCCTCCCGCGCAGCTGAACGCGCCGCCGCAGTAGTGGGGGTTCGCGTAGCCGCCTCCGGAGGCACCGGAGGTGCCGGAGGTGCCGGAGGTGCCGGAGGTGCCGGAGAAGCGTCGCAGGGCGCGCTTGTGGCGGAGGCGGACGCGAGCCGAGAGGCCCGCGCGGAGGGCGAAGCGGGGGACGACGACGCGGAGGGCCGCCTGGCCGTGCAGGGCGACGGCCAGCAGCTTCTCCTCGTCGGAAGGGTCGTCACCGTCCCGGCTCGCCGGGACGGGGTACGCGGTGCGCAGCACGTGCAGGCGATGGCGTGCCGCCCGTGTCGTACCCAGCGCCGGCGGACTCACCATGCCCGTGTCCGCCAGCCCCACCTTCAGCGTGGCCACCGCCCACCGGACGTCCGGGTCGCGCAGCAACTCCCGCACGTGGCACGGCTCGTGCAGCCTTCGGTACACCGCGCTCTCCAGGTACGGCACCCGCAGTTCCGCCGGGACGTCGTTCTCCGGCGCGAGGATCCCGTCCGGCATCGGCAGCGGCGGCAGCGCGCGCCCCGCCTCGTTGTCGACCGCCACCACCGTGTTCCGTGCGCCGGGCTCGACGGCGCCGCGCAGGTGCAGGGCGACGACGGCCACCATGACGGCGGCGCGCGGACCCCCGGCCAGCAGGGCGAGCTCGTGCGGCGTCTCCCGGACGCGCGCGGTGTCGGCCATGACGGACCACCCCCTCGGACAGGGGGCCCGCCGCCCCCGTGCCGGCGGGCCCCGTGTGCGGGGATGGTTCCGCTCGCGGGGCCCGCCCAAGCCTCGGGAGGCGTTCTCAGAGGTTCATTTGAGGGTGCCGTAGCCGCCCTACGGACGTTGCCGTAGCGGCCGCGCTCACGACGCGTGGTGTTCGGACAGTCCCGGCCAGTCGTCCGGGCCGCCGCCCTGCCACTCGATGAAGCCCGCGTCCTCGACGTCGGTGACGTAGAGGTCGGCCAGGCGCAGGATCTCGCCCACGTCGTCGGTGTGCGTGGCGACGCCCAGTGTCTCGTCGTCGGAGGTGACCCGCCGGGAGCCGTCCAGGGCGGGCGCGTGGACCACGATGTGCGGGTGCTCCGTCGGATGTGCCATGCCCCCAGGCTGCTGCGGTCCGGGCGGATCCGCACGCCGGGAGGACGGTGGGCTCGGGGCCGCGGCGGCGGCGACGGCCGCGGGGCGTCTCCCCTCAGGTCGTAGGAGACGGGCCGCGGCGTTGACCACCGCACTGGCTCGCGCGCCGCCGCGGCGCCCTCGCCCCGCCCGCACCGCCGCCGTGCCGTACGGCCACCCCTCATCCGGGCCGTACGGCGTCGCGGTGCGGGCCGTGGGTTCCGGGCGGCGCCGCCGCCTTGGGCGCGACAGGACTGATGTCGGCGCCGGCGCCGCCCGGAGTTCTGGGGGGGTGGGTCAGACCCGTGCGCCGGACAGCCGCTCGACCGCCCGCAGCAGCGCGGAGTGGTCGAGGCCGCCGTCGCCCTGCGCGCGCAGGCTCGCCACCAGCTGGGCGACCACGGCACCCACGGGCAGCGCGGCGCCCACGTTCCGGGCGGCGTCGGTGACGATGCCCATGTCCTTGTGGTGCAGGTCGATCCGGAAGCCGGGCTTGAAGTCCCGGTTCAGGAAGTTGTCCTTCTTGCGGGCCAGCACGGTCGAGCCGGCCAGCCCGCCGCCCAGGACGTCCAGCGCCGCCGCCAGGTCGACGCCGGACTTCTCCAGGAAGACCACGGCCTCGGCGCACGCCTGGATGTTGACGGCGACGATCAGCTGGTTGGCGGCCTTCACCGTCTGCCCGGAGCCGTGCGGACCGCAGAGCACGATCGTCCTGCCCAGCGCCTCGAACAGCGGCTTCGCCTCGTCGAAGTCGGCCTGCTCGCCGCCGACCATGATGGACAGCACCGCCTCGATCGCGCCGGCCTCACCGCCGGACACCGGGGCGTCGAGCACCCGGATGCCCTTCTCCTTCGCGGCGGCGGCCAGGTCGACGGAGGTCTGCGGGGTGATCGAGGACATGTCGATCAGCAGGGCGCCGGGGCGGGCGTTCTCCAGGATGCCGTCGGGACCGTACGCGACGGCCTCGACCTGCGGGGAGGCGGGGACCATCGTGACGATCACGTCGGCGTCGCGGACGGCCTCGGCGACGGAGGCGGCGGCGGTGCCGCCCGCGGCGGTCAGCCGGTCCAGCTTCTCCCGCTCCAGGGTGTGGCCGGTGACGTCGTAGCCCGCCTTGATCAGGTTCTCGGACATGGGGGAGCCCATGATGCCGAGGCCGATCCAGGCGACCTTGGGAAGAGTGCTCATGAGGGTGCCTCTCGGGTACGACTCGGTACGTTTCAGGAAGATGCGCGGCGGCCGCACAGCGCCCTAGCGGGCCTCGCGCGGCAGCCAGTCGAAGGCCCCGGCGCTCGGGCGGTCCCCGGGCTTGTACTCCAGGCCGGTCCAGCCGTCGTATCCGGCCTTCCGCAGCCGGTCCAGCAGGTCCTCCAGCGGCAGCGAGCCGGTGCCGGGCGCGCCGCGTCCGGGGCTGTCGGCGATCTGCACATGCCCGGTCCGGTCGGCGTACCGGTCGATGACCGCCGGCAGGTCCTCGCCGTTCATGGCCAGGTGGTACAGGTCCATCAGGAAGCGGGCGTTGCCCAGTCCGGTGGCCGCGTCGACCCGGTCGACGACCTCCACCGCGGCCGGTGCCGACACCAGCGGGTAGTGCGGCGACTCGGCCCGGTTGAGCGCCTCGACCAGCAGGACCGCGCCGATCCGGTCGGCGGCCCGCGCGGCCAGGACGAGGTTCTCCAGGGCGAGGGCGTCCTGCTCGCCCGGGTCCACGCCGTCCACCCGGTTGCCGTACAGCGCGTTCAGCGCGCGGCAGCCGAGCGACTCGGCGAAACCGGCCGCGACCTCGACGTTCGCCCGGAACCGGTCCGACTCCTCGCCCGGCACGGACAGGGCGCCCCGGTCGGGGCCGGGCAGCTGCCCGGCGTAGAAGTTCAGGCCGGTGAGCCGCACCCCCGCCTCCTCGATCGCCGTGCGCAGCGCGTCCAGCTCGGATTGCGGCGGCACGGGTGAGCCGACCCACGGCCACCACAGCTCGACCGCGGTGAAGCCGGCCTCGGCCGCGGCCGCGGGGCGCTCCAGGAGCGGGAGTTCCGTGAAGAGGATCGACAGGTTGACGGTGAAGCGCTGGTCGGCGAATCCCATCGGGCCGCGCTCCCTTCGTTGTTTTCCGTATGGCGAAATAATGTTTCTGCGTAATGGAAGACTGCCTGTGTGGGTGAAGGGCTGTCAAGAGGTCGGTAGGTTGGCCCCGTGCGATTGCGAGTGGAGTTCACGACCGAGCCCTTCGACCTCGACGAGGCGCCCGAGCACGCCGTGGTGGCGCGCGAGGTCATCGAGACGGCCGAACTGGACGCGGTGGACGTCGGGCCGTTCGGCAACACCGCCGAGGGCGGTGCCGACGCCGTGCTCTCGGCCGTGGACGCCCTGCTGCGCCGCAGCCTGACCGCCGGTGCCACCCGCGTCTCGCTCCAGATCAACGTGGTCGGGGAGGACGACCGGTGACCGCGACCGGTGAGGGCGCCTTCATCGCGGCGGTGAAACCGCTGGTCGACGCCATGGGCGCGGAGCTGGTCCCGCCGGACGAGGCCGGCCCCGACGACGTGGTGCTGACCTGGGAGGGCGCCGCCGCCGTCGCCGTACGGCTGCCGCAGCTCGCGGACTCCCTGGACCACATCCTCGCCGCACTGGAGCGCCGCCGGGGCATGCCGCTGGCGGAGCTCGACCGCAAGGCGAAACAGGAGATCGTCCGCGGTCTGGAGGCGCGCGGCGCGTTCGCCGTGCGGCACGGTGTGGAGACCGTGGCGAGCGCGCTCGGCGTCAGCCGCTTCACCGTCTACAACTACCTCAACCGGGAGAAGGGCGCCTGAGCCGGGGCGCTGTGCCCCTCGCGAGGGCCGGTCCAGGTGCCTCACCCAAACGTCACACGGAATTTTCAACAAACTGTTGACGCCTGCTGCGGGACGGCGTTCACTGTCGGCACGCCCGTTCGCAGCGCACGGCCGTTCGCCGGCCAGGAGGCTCCCGTGACGTCGACATCCACGCCCCCGGGCCTGACCCGGTTCAACGAACTGGAGGAGCAGGCGGCGTCCGCCGCGCTCCACGAGGTCTGCGCCTCCACCGCCTGGACCCGGCGGCTGCTCGCCGCCCGGCCGTACGCGACCCCCGACGGCCTCTACGCCGCCAGTGACGCCGCCATGGCCGAGCTGACCGGGGCCGACCTGGCGGAGGCGATGGCCGGACACCCGCCGATCGGCCGCCCCGAGCCGGGGGACCCGACCTCCGCCCGGGAGCAGAGCGGCATGTCCGGGGCCGGCGACGGACTCCGGGCCGAGATGCTCGAACTGAACCTGGCCTACCAGGAGCGGTTCGGCCACGTCTTCCTCATCTGCGCCACCGGCCGCAGCGCCGAGGAGATGCGGGACGCCGTGCGCGACCGCCTCGGCAACCCGCCGGAGAAGGAACGCGAGATCGTCCGCACCGAACTGGGGAAGATCAACCGCATCCGGCTGACCCGACTCGTCGAAGAGGACCGACGTCGCATGAGCACCGACACCACCGCCTCCGTGTCCACGCACATCCTGGACACCAGCGCGGGCCGCCCCGCCGAGGGCGTCGCCGTACGCCTCTCCGCCCGCCCCGGCCCGCAGGCCGCCTGGCAGGAGCTCGGCGGGTCCGCGACCGACGCCGACGGGCGGTGCAAGGACCTGCCGGCCCTGCCGGAGGGAACCACCCACGTACGGCTCGACTTCGAGGTGGAGCCGTACTTCCTGAAGAAGAAGGCCGAGGCTCAGCAGGACGCCCCCGCGCATCGGGACAGCGGTGCCGTGTTCTTCCCCGAGGTGGCGATCACCTTCGCCGTCACGGCCGGCGAGCACTACCACGTACCGCTGCTGCTCAACCCGTTCGGCTACTCCGTTTACCGAGGGAGCTGACACCCATGCCCACGATCCTGGGACAGAACCAGTACGGCAAGGCAGAGAACCGAGTCGTCAAGATCACGCGGGACGGCGCCACCCACCACATCAAGGACCTCAACGTCTCCGTCGCCCTCTCCGGCGACATGGACGACGTCCACTACAACGGCTCCAACGCGAACGTCCTGCCGACCGATACCACCAAGAACACGGTGTTCGCCTTCGCCAAGGAGCACGGCATCGAGTCCGCCGAGCAGTTCGGCATCCACCTCGCCCGTCACTTCGTCACCTCGCAGGAGCCCATCCACCGGGCGCGCATCCGCATCGAGGAGTACGCCTGGGAGCGCATCGAGACCTCCGGCGAGGCCAGGCACTCCTTCGTCCGCACGGGCCAGGAGACCCGCCTCACCCAGGTCACCTACGACGGTGAGCGCTGGGAGGTCGTCTCCGGCCTGAAGGACCTCACGGTGATGAACTCCACCGACTCCGAGTTCTGGGGCTACGTCAAGGACCGCTACACCACGCTCAAGGAGGCCTACGACCGCATCCTCGCCACCTCGGTCTCCGCCCGCTGGCGGTTCAACTGGACCGACGACACGCGGGAGATGCCCGACTGGGACGCCTCGTACGCCCAGGTCAAGCAGCGCATGCTGCGGGCCTTCGCCGAGACGTACTCGCTCTCCCTCCAGCAGACGCTCTACCAGATGGGCTCCCGCGTCATCGAGGAGCGCGACGAGGTCGACGAGATCCGCTTCTCCCTCCCCAACAGCCACCACTTCCTCGTCGATCTGGAGCCGTTCGGTCTCAAGAACGACACCCCCGACGGAGCGGTCTACTTCGCCTCCGACCGCCCCTACGGCCTGATCGAGGCCACGGTCCTCAGGGACGGCTGCGAGGCGCGGATACCGGTGGACCTCACCAACCTGTGAGCGCACCCCCTTTCGGCACCCGTGGCCGGGTACCCGGGCCCCGCCCCTCCCGGCCACGGCACTCAAACCCCCAGGGTCCTGCCGTGCCCTCTCCCCGTACGCGATAAGGACGCACCATGGCAGCAGACCGGCGCACCGTCATCGAGAACTGTGCGATCGCCACCGTCGACGCGAACGACACCGAGCACGCCACCGGACACCTCGTCCTCGCCGGCGACCGCATCGAGTCGCTCGGCCCCGGCCCGGCCCCCGAGGGCCTGGAGGACGTCGCCCGCCGGATCGACGCCACCGGCCATCTCGCGACCCCCGGACTGGTCAACACGCACCACCACTTCTACCAGTGGCTCACCCGGGGCCTGGCCACCGACCACAACCTCTTCGACTGGCTCGTCGCCCTCTACCCGACCTGGGCGCGCATCGACGAGGCGATGGTCCACGCGGCGGCCCAGGGGTCCCTCGCCATGATGGCCCGCGGCGGCGTCACCACCGCCATGGACCACCACTACGTCTTCCCGCGCGGCACCGGCGACCTGTCCGAAGCGATCATCACCGCCGCCCGCGACATGGGCGTCCGCTTCACCCTCGCCCGTGGCTCCATGGACCGCGGCGAATCCGACGGCGGCCTGCCCCCGGACTTCGCCGTCGAGACCCTCGACGACGCGCTCGCCGCCACCGAGGAGACGGTGCGCCGCCACCACGACACCTCGCCCGGCGCGATGACCCAGGTCGCCGTCGCCCCCTGCTCCCCGTTCTCCGTCTCCACCGAACTCATGCGCCAGGGCGCCGAGCTGGCCCGCAGCCTCGGCGTACGGCTGCACACCCACGGCTCGGAGACCGTGGAGGAGGAAAAGTTCTGCCACGAACTGTTCGGCATGGGACCCACCGACTACTTCGAGTCCACCGGCTGGCTCGGCGACGACGTGTGGATGGCGCACTGCGTCCACATGAACGACTCCGACATCGCCGCGTTCGCCCGCACCGGCACCGGCGTCGCCCACTGCCCGTCCTCCAACGCCCGCCTCGCCGCCGGCATCGCCCGCGTCCCCGACATGCTCGCGGCCGGCGTCCCCGTCGGCCTCGGCGTCGACGGCACCGCCTCCAACGAGTCCGGCGAACTCCATACCGAACTGCGCAACGCCCTGCTGGTCAACCGCCTCGGCGTCCACCGCGAGAAGGCCCTCACGGCACGCCAGGCGCTGCGCCTCGGCACCCACGGCGGGGCGCGGGTCCTGGGCCGGGCGGACGAGATCGGCTCCCTGGAGCCGGGCAAGCTCGCCGACCTGGTGCTCTGGCGCATGGACACCCTCGCCCACGCCTCCATCGCCGACCCGGTCACCGCCCTGGTGTTCGGCGCCGCCGCCCCGGTCAGCGCGTCCTTCGTGAACGGCCGTCAGATCGTCCAGAACGGCCGGCTCCTCACCGCCGACGAGGACGCGATCGCCCGCACCACCCGCGCCGAGGCGCGGAGGCTGGCCGGCATCGCCGCGCGGAACTGAACTCCCCGCACGTCTCCGGGCCGTGAGGGACGGCTCCCGGCCCGGAGACCGCGGACCCCGGTACGCCGGGTTCCGCGGAGGCCGTCTCCGGGGCGCGCTCCGGCGTGCCCCGGAGACGGCTCACCACCCGTCCCACGCCCCCGTGGCAGCCCCACCGGACGTCCTCGTCCCTCCCACCCACGCTCGGCCGCACTCGAGCGGGAGGTACCCCACGCCCGCCCGCACCACCTCCCTGACAACCACGCCCGCACCGGCGTGCAACCGACCGGAGGAACACCGCCGTGGCCGACCATCCCGTAGACGAGAAACTGCCCGCGCCGAAGATGGCGACGACCGGCCTGCAGCACGTGGCCGCCATGTACGCGGGTGTCGTCGCCCCGCCCCTGATCGTCGGCGCGGCCGTCGGTCTCACCCCCGCCGAACTGACCTTCCTCACCGGCGCCTGCCTGTTCACCGCGGGTCTCGCCACGTTCCTGCAGACCGTCGGCGTCTGGAAGATCGGCGCCCGGCTGCCCTTCGTCAACGGCGTCACCTTCGCCGGCGTCGCCCCCATGACCGCGATCGTCGCCTCCACCGACGACAAGAAGGACGCCCTGCCCGTCATCTTCGGCGCGGTGATCGTGGCCGGTCTGCTCGGCTTCCTCGCCGCCCCCTTCTTCAGCAAGGCGGTGCGGTTCTTCCCGCCCGTGGTCACCGGCACCGTGATCACCCTGATAGGCGTCTCCCTGCTGCCCGTCGCCTTCGGCTGGGCCCAGGGAGCGAGCCCCGACGCCGACGACTACGGCTCGGCCACCAACCTGGGCCTCGCCGCCGTCACCCTCCTCGTCGTGCTGCTGCTGCGCCGCTTCACCCGCGGTTTCGTCAAGCAGATCGCCGTCCTGCTGGGCATGGTGGCCGGCACCCTGATCGCCGTCCCGTTCGGCGTCACCGACTTCTCCCCGGTCGCCGAGGCGGACCTCGTCGGCTTCCCCACCCCGTTCCACTTCGGCGCCCCGCAGTTCCAGCTCGCCGCGATCATCTCGCTGTGCGTGGTCATGGTGGTGTCGATGACCGAGTCGACCGCCGACATGCTGGCCCTCGGCGAGATCGTCGAGCGCCCGGCGGACGAGAAGACCATCGCGGCCGGCCTGCGCGCCGACACCCTCGGCTCGGCGATCTCCCCGCTGTTCAACGGTTTCATGTGCAGCGCGTTCGCCCAGAACATCGGCCTCGTCGCCATGACGCGCATCCGCAGCCGGTTCGTCGTCGCCACCGGCGGCGGCTTCCTCGTCCTCATGGGCCTGTGTCCGGTCGCCGCCTCGCTCATCGCCGTCGTGCCGCGTCCGGTCCTCGGCGGCGCCGGGGTGGTCCTTTTCGGCTCGGTCGCCGCCAGCGGCATCCAGACCCTCGCCAAGGCGGGCCTGGACAAGGACAACAACGTCCTGATCGTCGCCGTCGCGCTCGCCGTGGGCGTCATACCGATCAGCGCCCCGGAGTTCTACCACGCGTTCCCGGAGACCGCCCGCATCGTCCTGGACTCCGGGATCTCCACCGGCTGCGTGGTCGCCGTCCTGCTGAACCTCGTCTTCAACCACCTGGGCAACGGCCGCCGCGAGGCCGCCGACGTCACCCACCCGATGGAGACGGGTGAGGAACTCGCCTCCCAGGGCAAGGCGCCGGCGGTCTCCTGACGGTCCGGCGGCCCGGTCAGGCCCGGGCCGCCGCCACCTCCGCGCGCAGTTGCGGCAGCATGTCGTGGTAGACGCCCGGGCACTGCGTCGTGCCGTAGTCCTTGTGCCCGAAGATCTGCGTGGACGCGATGCCGTACTGGTCGCAGGCGTACGCGCACAGGGTCACCAGCACGTCCCACTGCGCCTGCGGCGGCTCGGCACCCGCGTGGTACGCGCCCTCGCAGGCGATGCCGATGGCCGCGGTGTTCTGCCCGGAGGTATGGGCGCCGAGCACGAAGGTCCGCCCGCCGGCCAGCGCCGTGAGGCTGCCGGTCCGGCCCTCGGTGATCCAGCCGCCGCGGCTGACCAGGAAGGTGTAGCCGGTGTCCACCCAGCCGTTGTCGTCCATGTGCAGGTCCTGCACCCAGTGGGCGTGCGCGTGCGCCTGGGCGCGGGAGTAGTCGGTGGAGTTGTCGGACACGGTGTGGTGGACCACGATCCGGCTGGGCCGGTACTGCAGGACGCTGACGGTCCCCTGCGGGGACCGGGCGCCCCAGGTCCTGGTGGCGTCGATGTCCGGCTGCACGGCGGCGCCGCGCGCGTGCGCGACGCCGGACACGGCGCCGGCGGCCAGCCCGGCCGCGCCGGCGATCAGGAGGCGGCGCCGGAGGGCGTTCCTGGGATGCACGGGCACTCCTCGGGAGAGGGCGGTGGTGGGGGAGAAGCGGGAAGGGGCCGGCGTCCGAGGACGGCCGGCCCCACCGCGTGAGCGCGTCACCGCGGACCTGTCAGTCCGTCACGTGTTGTTGGCGAGCGCCAGGAGCCGGTCGCGGGACCCGTTGAACTTGTTGCGGTCCACGTTGCCGGAGACGCCGGAGACCGACCCGGCGTCGGTGTACTGCCACACCGTCCAGGTGGGGAAGCCGCTCGGGATGGTCGGCGACGCGGCGGAGGTCCAGTGCGCCACCCACAGCGGGCTCTTGGCCGACATGCCGGTCCAGTTGCCGGTGCAGGTGTTCCACCAGCTCGCCGTCGTGTAGATCACCACGTCACGGCTCGTGCGCGCCTTGTACGTGGTGTAGAAGTCGTTGATCCAGGTGCGCATCTGCGTGGTGGACAGGCCGTAGCACATCGCCCCGTAGGGGTTGTGCTCGATGTCCAGGACGCCGGGCAGCGTCAGGTTGTCGCGCGACCAGCCCCCGCCGTTGCTCGCGAAGTACGTCGCCTGGGTGGCCCCGTTGGAGGCGTTGGGGAGCGCGAAGTGGTACGCGCCCCGGATCACGCCCGCGGAGTGCGCGGCCGGGTAGTTCGTGTTGAAGCGGGAGTCCTTGTAATTGGTGCCCTCGGTCGCCTTCATCCAGGCGAACTGGATGCCGGAGTTGCGCACCGAGGTCCAGTTGATGCTGCCCTGCCAGTGCGAGACGTCGATGCCCTGGACGCCGTCGGTGGGCGCCAGCAGGCCCCGCCCCGGGTCCTCTGCGGGCACGCCCTCGTGGATGCGGGCGCCGACGCCCATGTAGGCCTGGCCGGGCTTGACGTTGAGGGGCCTCGGGTCGGGCTGCGGTGCGGCGGTCGCGCCGCCGGCGGTCGTGGCCGTGAGGGCCAGCGCGGCGCCGAGGACGCCGAGCGCGGTGGCCGTGCGTCTTCCGACACGGGAGACGTGGGGGAGTACCTGCATGGGGACTTGCCTCCTGGCACATGTGGGGATGAGAAGGAGGTGACGTCGGCCGCTGCCACCTGGGCAGTTCCGTGCTGATTGACGTGCGCGCGTCATTAGTTACGCACGTAGATTCACAGTGTGTAAAGAGTCTCCTTGTCTCTCTGGTGGTCTGGTCCACTGTAGGAGTGGATGGCCAGGAAACATGGGAGCCGAACGGAGGAAACTTTCATCGGATGAAAACAGGAAACCGGGCTCCGGTGACCCGGAACCCGGTCGGGGCACGCCCTCTGACGCCCCCGCAGCCCTGCGGCGCGGCCCTACAGCCCGAAGAGGGCGGTGTCCTTCGTCAGCTCGCGGAAGACGTCCTGCGGATTCGCCACCAGCTTGCGCTTCTCCAGGTCCAGCAGGCCGCCCACGGCACTGATCTCGGCCGACACCGTGCCGTCCGTCTTCGTGACGGTCTGCTCGATGGTGAAGGTCTTGGCGCCGCCCCAGTGGAAGACGCAGGTCACGTCCACCTCGTCACCGGCGAGCAGCTCCCGCTTGTAGCGGATGGTGGTCTCCAGCGCGACCGGCCCCACCCCGTGCGCCTGAAGACGCGACTGGGTGATCCCTGCCTCCTGGAGCAGCGACCAGCGCGCGTGCTCCGCGTAGTTCAGATACACGGCCTGGTTGAGATGGCCTTGCACGTCGGTCTCGTATCCACGCACGGTCACGCGGACGGAATACGGCTTGCTCACTGCGTCCCCTTCACGCCTGCTCGGTTCGTTGCCCGATCCACCGATCTTGGCACGCCCCTCACACGCGGCGGGGGGAGGCCAGGACGTAACGGGCCCGCGTGCGGGGCTCCGTGTACTCACCGGCCTGCCAGCCGGCCGCCATCAGGGTGTCCGCGCATGCCCGCAGCGCCGTGGCGTCCGGCGCGCGCACGGCGACGGCGTCCGGCTGCGGGGTCTCCCGCACCCGGTAGCCGCCCTCGCCGGCCGCGTCGGCGGGCCGGTGCCCGGCCGCCTCCAGGGCGAGCGCGGCGGCCTGCACCAGATGCGTGCGCTCCCATCCGCAGGGCCGGTCGGTCGACCCGTCGGGGTTGGTCATCCGGCGCAGCTCCAGCATGCCCTGCCAGGCGCTGCGGACCTCCCGCGTGCGGGCGGGGCCCTCGGCCGGCGGTACGGTCTCACCGCCGGTCCGAGCGGCGAACACCCCGGTACCGGCGGACGCGTTCGCCTGCGGCGCGCTCGGCTCCGGCGGCGCGTCCGGCGCGGCCTCCCGTACGCGGTGCCCGGCGGGCGTAAGAAAGTGGTCGTGCGGGGGCCGCGGATGCCGGAAGGCGAGGCCGCGCTTCACCAGCGCGGTGAGCTGGGCCTCGGTCCCTTTGAGGCGCCCGGTCCCGGGGTCCGCGGCTTCGATCAGCCGACGCTGGGCGGCGGTGAGCGGTCGGGTCATCGGCGTCCGGACGCGTAGGGGAGGAAGGTGGCCCACTGGGTGGGGGAGAAGGTGAGGTGGGGGCCTTCTATGTGCTTGGAGTCGCGGACGTGGATGGTGTGGGGAGTGGTGGCCACCTCCACGCAGGCCGGGCCGTCGTCGGTGCTGTGGCTGCTCTTGAACCAGGTCAGGTCCGTGCGGGACTTCGCAGTCATGTCTCTCCCAGGATCTTCTCGATGAAGGCCAGCGACTCTCGTGGCGGGAGCGCCTGCGCCCGGATGACTCCGTACCGCAGTTCCAGGATCTGGATCTCCTTCCTCTCCGAGATCAGCCGACTGGTCCGCTGAACCTCGTTGTGCGCCACAGTGCTGCCCTCCTTGAGCCGCAGCAGATGGAACGGACCGCCGAGCCCGGCATTGTCCTCGCGATCCAGAGGAAGGACCTGAATCTCCACATTCCGCCTCTGCCCCACATCCAACAGCCGTTCGAGCTGTCGGCGCAGCACCATTTTGCCCCCGACTCGTCGCCGCAGTGCAGCCTCATCATGCACGAAGCTGAAGGAGGTGCCGGGCAGCGAGTTCTCGACGATGCGCTGCCGGGCCAGGCGGGCGGCGACCAGTTGGTCGACCTCGTCCTCCGAGAAGGCCGGGCGCCGCGACCCGAACACCGCCCGCAGATACTCCTCCGTCTGAAGCAAGCCGTTGACGACGGAGTTGTCATAGGCGCAGATCTCGACCGCCTCCGCCTCCAGCTTGGCGAGGTCCCGCACCTTCTTCGGGAAGCGGGCCTTCTCCACGTCCCCCTTGAGGGCGCTGATGAGGCCGTTGGCCTCAAGGGCGCGGTCGGCGGCGTCGAGGAACTCCTCCATCGGCGCCCGCCGCCCCCGCTCGACGGAGGAGACCTGTTCCTCGCTGTAGCCGATCTGCGCGCCGAGGGCGGCCTGGGTCAGCCCCGCCCGCTCGCGGCACATCTTGATGACACGGCCGACGGTCCGCAGCACGGCCGCCGACTCCTCGTCCGCCCCGTAAGGCTCCACGCTCATGTCCCCACACCTCCGGGGTGCTCAACTCACGGCGGCGCCGGATGTCACGCGTCGCGACCCGGACAGGCCCGGACGGCTTCCGTACACGGAGCGCGGGTCCGGCCGCCGGGGCTGTTCACGGCGGAGCCGGATGACCACGCTGAGTGACATGAACGTCGAGATCGCCCCGGTGGACGAACACACCGGCCCCGCCCGTCACTTCCGCATCCGCCTGTCGGCGACGGCGAGGGGAGCACGGCTGGCCCGTCACCTCGCGGCGGAGCAACTGACGTCCTGGGGCCTGCCGTACGACTCCGACGGCAACCGCACGGCGTCCCTGCTGGTGGCCGAGCTGGCGACCAACGCCGTACGCCACGGACGGGCGCGGGGCCGCGACTTCGCGCTCCGCCTGACCCTGTACGCGGAGGACAGCACGCTCCGTATCGAGGTCACGGACGCTCGCCCGGACCGCCGGCCGCCGCTCCCCGGCACACTCACCCCCGCCGGCCCCGACACGGAGTCGGGCCGCGGCCTGCTCCTGGTCGAGTCCCTGTCCACCCACTGGGGCACGACCGCCGGAGACCCGTACACCAAGACGGTATGGTGCGAGGTCCCGCTCTGACGGGAGCCCGGCGACGCGCCGCTCATGACGGCTGAGGGCGCGCGCCGCATCGCCCGGCTCGACGGTGAACGCGGGGGCGGACCAGCGCGAGACGTTCACGACGGCCCTGCCGCCGCCTTGAGGGCATCGACCTCCGGAGTGTCGTCGGGCAGGGTGAGCACACCCCCGACGTGCGTGGCGGAACGCGGCAGTTGACTCAACAGGGCGATGCGGTTGAGGAGTTCGTACCCCTCGGCGAGCGCCATGGTCTCCCCGCCGTAGGACTCCAGGTTCAGCACCACGGCCCGCACGGCCTCCGCCTCTTCGACGAGCATCGGTATCCCGGACCGCCCGAGAGCCCGAGCGGCCCCGGCACGCTCGGACAGCGTGAGCATCAGCCAGTACCCACTCGCCTGATCGACGACGTCCAGGTCTCTCTCACCGACGTGCCGCAACAGTTGAGTACGCGCGTGACTGGTGACGCGCTCGAGCACCCGCAGATCCTCGACGGTCACGGCGAAAGCCTCCCCCGGCTCCGAGGACATGACCTCCGCGCGGACGCGGGTACGGCGACGGAACATACGCATGACGATGAAACCCCTCCCCAGTGGCGTATGTCCCTCTGCTCCGACATGGCGGCGGGAAACCTACAAGTGCGGGATCTCTGCTGGCAAGTTGGGGCCGGCGTCGCCGCGCGCTCATGTCTCGGCCGAGGCCGGCGGCCCCGACGTCAACGGCTTGGACACCTGCACGCCGGCAAGACCGCCTGGGCCTCCTAGTCACCTTCCGGCGGTCCCCTTGATGAGGGTCGCACGGGAAACCGGCGCCCGAGCGGCGTCGGCGAAGTCGGAACGACTCCGGGCGGCGCCCGCAGGGTGATGCGGGCGCCGCCCGGAGGGACGTCGACGGCGAGGAAAGCGAAAGAACTCGTTGCGAAAGGAGTTGAGAAGGAAGCCCTTTCATGGCCTCGCCGCGGACCACGCTAGCACTCAGTCCGGGACGAGGTCACGGAGATTTTCGCGGGTGACGACGACCGAGTCCGGGTGCAGCCCTTCGGGGCGTTCGAGACCGACGTACGTCACGGGCTCGTCCGGAACCGACTCGCCGTCCCACACCTCCACGGCGGTGGCGCTGTCGGTCATCAGGCCGGTCAGGTACCGCACCGTCAGGTACTCGCGCTCCACGACGGCGCGCACCACCCTGGACACCGACACCTGGTTCTCCTCGACCCGGTTGGCCGAGGAGATGCCTCGCAGGTACAGGTGCAGCCACTTCGCGCGCCACCGGCCGTCGTCCTCCCGCCGGAACACCAGCGGCAGGGCCACCCGGCCCGCTCCGCGCAGGTCCGACTTCATCCGCACCGTCCGCGGCTCGAACGGCCGCCCCTTCTGCTCGCCGTCGCGCAGCATGAAGCCGAAGAACGACTCCTCGGCCTCGTCGAAGCCCTCGCCGGAGAAGATGTTGACCTGCGGGACGACGAAGGCGCCGCGCACCCGGTCCAGGGACAGTTCGATGAACTCCGAGGCCCCGTTCGGCGCCTCGGTGACGTCCCCCGAGTGCACACCCGCCACGGTCTTGAGCGAGGTGTAGGACAGCCAGGAGTCGGTGCTGTAGTCGGCACCGAGGATCAGCGCCGAGAGGTCGTAGTCGGTCCGCTCCGCGGCCTGCTTCCAGTACACGAAGAAGCGCAGCCGTCCCCCGTCGACCGAGGAGACCGAGCCGCGCGGCAGCACGCCGAGTCCGGCCGCGGCCGCCTTGCCGCTGAGCGGGAGTGCCACGTCGAGGACGTCGGGGTCGAGCAGCAGCCGGCCGGGTGCCGGGAGCCTGCGGCGCATCTCGGCGTCGAGGGCGGCGACGAGGCGGTCGCGGTCGGCGGCCGGCACCGGCCGCCGGGCGTCGGGAGTGACCCATCCGCGGCCCCGGCGGTTGACGAAGACGCGGGGTGCGCCGGTCTGCCACTCCCGGTTCTGGAAGTGCTCACGGACGGACAGCACGACCCGCCCGGAGACCCGCGGAGCGACCCGCACCGCCGCGGCCACCACGGCGTCCCTCTCCTCCTGCCCGGCGGCGATACGCAGCAGGAGGTCCAGGGCACGGAACAGCCTGCCGGGCGCGGCCTCCAGCAGCCGCACCGCGCCGGGCACGTCGTACGCGTCGAGCAGCCGCTCGAGACGGCTGTCGAACGACCGCGCCTCCTTCTCCCCGCGGGCCACGGCGAACACCTCGGCCGCGTGCGGCCAACGCGGGTACTCGTGCGGATGGAGCCGCTCACCGAGCCGCTTGAAAGGCTCGCGGTGCGCGTGCACGTCGGCCAGCTTGGCGGGGTTCGCCGCGACGACGGCATCGAGGCCCGCGAGCAGGGCGCGGCGGACCGGCCGGGGCAGGGACCGGAACCGGGTCGGTTCCCGCAGCGTCACGTCGCCGCCCGACAGGGCGCAGGCAAGGCGCAGTACGTCGGTGACGGTGTCGAGCAGAAGATCCGCGCCGGCAAGGAGACGCGCCTCGTTGACGACCGCCCGGTTCTCCCGGACCGGGATCGACTCGGGCTGCGGTCCGAGCGCACACCGCTGGGCGAGGGTCTTGAGGTCGCTCAGGTGTTCCTCGCCCAGCGGCGTCGTGCTGCCCGCCAGGGCCAGGTACAGAGCGGTGAGTTCGTCGTCCAGGCTCCGCCCGAGGTGCAGCACGGTCACCCGGTCACCCGCCGACGCGATCAGCTCGTCCTGCGCCGCGAGCAGCTCCTCGTACGTGTGCTGGTAGCGGCCGTAGGCGGGGAGGGTGAGCAGGTCCAGCACCCCGTGCGACAGCTGCGTCAGCACGTTCCCGCGCGACGCGTCGTCGTCGAGTGCCTTCCTCACGCAGCTGACCCAGAACTCCTCGGTGTCCGGCACGTTCGCCGGGAAGTCGATGAAGTACGCGTTGTGCCGGACGTGGTCGCCCACCATCTCGCTCACCGCACGCAGGGCCCGCCGGGCGGTGTGCACGACCGCGGCCTCGGACAGCCCGGACAGCCGCGTCAGCAACTCCGCCGAGAGCTTGAATCCCACGGACATCAGCGCCGCGTCGAACTGCCGCGCGGCGACGGCGCCTTCCCCTGCGGAGCCCCCGGGAGCGGGGACACGGTGGGTGTGCCGGATGACCAGAGAAGCGAGACCGTGCGTCATTCGGGGATGATCGAAGAGGCGTACGAACCGGCGCACGGGAGTTTTCGTACGCACTCGGGCAGTCGCCACACGGCCGTCGGCGGCGGACTTCGCGTCCGCACACCGGCCCGGCTGGTGGCGGCAGGCCCGCGGGGCGAAACGGCGCGCCGAGGTGGGTAGTGGGGCCGGTGGAGGACGCACTGCGTGTACAACTCGTACCGCCCGGAAAGGCTCCACACCCGCGACCGGAGAGGACAGCCTGTGCGCGATCTCGCAGACTCCGTCGAGTCGATGGAACAACTCGCCGCCGTGTGGCGGACCATGGTGCTCGACCGTGCCCCGGACGCGGACGTCCGCGATCTGCCGGGCATCGCCGTCCGCTGGGCCGACAGCCGCTTCGCCTTCTGGAACTGCGTCACCCTGACCGGTGTCGGCACGGGCGCCGACCTCACGGAGCGGCGCCTGAAGGAAGCGGCGGAGATCATGCGGGCGAAGAGCCGCCCGGGGTTCCTGTGGGTCTTCGACGACCTCCTCGACGACGAGGCGCGCGCGACGCTGGACACGGCCGCCGACGAGGCCGGCCTCGCGTACGCCTTCCCCGGCACCGGCATGGCCGCCGACCTGCTGCCCGTCCCGGAACCGCACCACCCCGACCTGACCTTCGTCCGCGTGACCACCGAGGACCACCTCCAGGCCTACGCGGACATCAACTCCCGCGCCTACGGCTTCCCCGTCGAGGACGGGCGCGACGGCCTCGCCGGCTCCGCGCTGTGGAAGCACGGCGTGCACGCCTACCTGGCCGTGTGCGACGCCACCCCCGTGGCCTGCGCCGCCACGGTGGAGGAGCAGGGCCGCCTCTTCGTCCTGCTCGTCGCCACCGACCCGGATTGGCAGCGCCGCGGCTACGGGGAGGCGGTGACGCGCAAGGCCCTGTACGAGGGCGCCAGCGCCACGGGAGCGACCCGCGCGACCCTGCACGCGACCGCCGCCGGCGCACCCGTCTACCCCCGCATCGGCTTCCGCCCGAACTCCCCGATGCGGTTCTACGGCCTGGCGCAGTGATCGACCGCCGCGGCCACGGCTGTCAGTACACGATCTGCGGAGGCTGGTACGGCGTCCACCAGCTGAGCAGGGCCCAGATCCCGAGGGCGAACGCGCTCGCGGCCGCCACGGCCGACAGCCACGGGCGGCGCAGCACGCGAAGGGTGAGCAGCCAGACGGCGAGCGGGACGAACGCCCCGCCGGCGGCGACGAGGGGCAGGTCGACGTAGAGCACGCTCAGGTCACGGTGCATGCCCTCGAATCCGCCGTGCACGCTGACGCGTGCCCTAGGCGCCCACATGAGCACCGCCGCCACGGCGCCCGCGGCCGCCAGGAGGATGCCGGCGCAGCCCAGTCTGTGTTCCCTCATGCCCTGGTTCGACGCGTTCACCGTGCGGGCGGTTCCCCGGCACCTCGCCGCCCGGCACCCGCTCCGTACCACGCACTCGGCCCTCATACACGGTCCTGTTCCCGTTCCCGCTCCCAGCGCCAGATCGCGTGAAGTCGGTGGTCGTCCTCGTAACCGGGAGGCGTGGGGCCCAGGCGGGCGACGGCCTCCGCGGTGCGCGGATCCTTCCGCAGCACGAGGCCGAGGGCGGCATTCAGCCGGGTCGTGAAGTCGCCGGACCCGGTCAGCGAGAACAACGCGTCGGCGACGGCGGGCGAACGGACGTACTGCGCCCCGATCGTCTCCAGGACCGCGGCCCGCACCTCGGGCACAGGGCGAGCACGCCGCCCGTGACCTCGGCGTCGGCGTCTCCGGCGGAGACCGAGGACAGGGATCCCGCCGCCGCCGTGCGCACCGCCCCGTCCTCGTCGCGGGCGAGCTCCAGCAGCAGGGCGCGGGCTTCCGCGTTCGGAAGGGCAACGGTGTCGTCACGAGCGACCGCCAGATGGCACGGTGTCATCTCCCGGACCCGGGGGTCCGGGTGCCGTGCGTACCGCAAGCCCGCCTCGGACGTGTCGGCGGCCCCCGTGAGGCCCAGGACGTTCAGCAACTCCGCGAGGACGCCGGGGTCCTCCTCCCAGGACGCGGATGGTCCTACTGCCGATACCCGCTCAGGAAGCGGCCGATCCGGCCGATCGCCGCCTCCAGGTCCTCCGCGTGGGGGAGGGTGAGGATGCGGAAGTGGTCGGGGGACGGCCAGTTGAAGCCCGTGCCCTGGACGACCTGGATCTTCTCCCGCAACAGCAGGTCCAGGACGAACCTCTCGTCGTCATGGATCTTGTGCACCTTCGGGTCCAGGCGCGGGAACGCGTACAGCGCGCCCTTCGGTTTCACGCAGCTCACGCCGGGGATCTCGTTCAGCTTCTCCCACGCCACGTCACGCTGTTCGCGCAGCCTGCCGCCCGGGGAGGTCAGTTCACGGATCGACTGCCGGCCGCCGAGCGCGGCCTGGATCGCGTACTGCGCGGGCGCGTTGGCGCACAGGCGCATCGAGGCCAGCATGGTCAGGCCCTCGAGGTAGTTCTTCGCGTGCTGCCTCGGGCCGGTCACCACCAGCCAGCCCGAGCGGAAGCCGGCCACGCGGTAGGTCTTCGACAGGCCGCAGAAGGTGAGGACGACCAGGTCGGGGGCGAGCGCGGCGGCGGAGTGGTGCACGGCGTCGTCGTAGAGGATCTGGTCGTAGATCTCGTCGGCGAACACCATCAGGCCGTGGCGGCGGGCCAGGTCGAGGATGCCCTCGACGACCTCCTTCGGATACACCGCGCCCGTCGGGTTGTTGGGGTTGATGATGACGACGGCCTTGGTTCGGTCGGTGATCTTCGCGGCCATGTCGTCGAGGTCCGGGTACCAGTCGGACCGCTCGTCGCAGAGGTAGTGCACCGCCTTGCCGCCGGCGAGGGTGGTGACCGCCGTCCAGAGGGGGAAGTCGGGGGCGGGGATGAGGACTTCGTCGCCGTCCTCCAGGAGGGCCTGCACGGCCATGGACACCAGCTCGGAGACGCCGTTGCCGAGGAAGATGTCGTCCACGTCGACCTCCAGGCCCAGGGTCTGGTAGCGCTGGGCCACCGCCCGGCGGGCGGAGAGGATGCCGCGTGAGTCGGTGTAGCCGTGGGCCTGGGGGAGCATCCGGATCATGTCCTGGAGGATCTCGTCCGGCGCCTCGAAACCGAACAGGGCCGGGTTGCCGGTGTTCAGGCGCAGCACGCTGTGCCCCGCCTCCTCCAGCGCGTTGGCGTGCTCGATGACCGGGCCGCGGATCTCGTAACAGACCTCGCTGAGCTTGCTCGACTGCCGGAACTCCATGCGCCCCTCCGGTTTCTGGTGTTACTTGGTTTTACCAAGTGGACGCTTGGAAAGTCCAACAACTTGTCTAGACTGCGAGGCATGCCACCTCGCCGAAGCTACGACCAGTACTGCTCCGCCGCCCGCGCGCTCGACGTCGTCGGCGACCGCTGGACCCTGCTGATCGTCCGGGAACTGCTGGCCGGGCCGCGCCGTTACACCGACCTGCACGCGGACCTGCCCGGCGTCAGCACGGACGTACTGGCCTCACGGCTGAAGGACATGGAACGCGACGGCCTCACCACCCGCCGCAGGCTCCCGCCGCCGGGCGCGGCGTACGTCTACGAACTCACGGCGCGCGGCGGGGAGTTGCTTCCGGTGCTCCAGGCCCTCGGCACGTGGGGCGAGCCCGAACTGGGGGAGCGCCGCCCCACGGACGCGGTACGCGCCCACTGGTTCGCGCTGCCGCTGCTGCGGTCACTGGAGGGTGAGGGAATGGTCGAAGTACGCCTTGAGGAGGGCCGCTTCCACCTCCACCTGGGCGCGGAGCAGGGCCCGGTCCACGGCGACGGCCCGGCTCCTCGCGACCCGGACGCGATCCTCACCCTCGGCACGGCCACCTGCACGGCCATCAGCCGAGGCACCCTGCCCCTCCCGGAGGCAATCCGCACGGGCCACGTCGAGGTGACGGGCGACACCCCCCTCGCCAAGCGGCTCCGGGACGCCTGACCGCTTCCGAGCGGTGCACCTCGACCGCCCGTACCGTCTCGCCCCGCGCGGCACCCAGTTCCGCGGCGGAGCCGCCCGCTTGAGACGGCGCCCCTCGCAGAGGCAGGGTCTGTGGTCATGGAGTTCTTCTGTTACCACCGTGACCGACCCGGCTCCCTTGCGCTGCGTGAGAAGTTGCTGGAGCAGCATTGGTCCTACATGGACCGGTACGCGAAGGAACTGATCGCTCGCGGCCCGACGTTCGCCGACAACGGTGAAACACCCACCGGCAGCGTGCACATCGTGGACCTCCCCGATCCCGCGGCCGCCCGGGCATTCGCCTTCGACGAACCCGGCTACCAGGCCGGCGCGTACCGGGACGTGCTGCTGCGCCGGTGGCGCAACGTGCTGGGGCGCACCATGTGGGATTTCCCCGGTGGCCCGAGGGGCGGCAACCGTTACCTGGTGCTCGGTCTCGGCGAAGGCCCGACCGCCGACCTCGCCCTGCCGCCCGACAGGGACGGACTGGTGGCGTACGGACCTCTGCTGTCCGACGACGGCGACACCTGGCTGGGTACGGCGGTGCTGCTCCGGGCCGCGGATCCGGAGACGGCACGAGCCGTCCTGAATCCGGACAGGTACGCGGAGGTCGAGGTCCACAACTGGGAGTTCGGCGGACGTCGATGAGCCAGGAAGGCGCAGGGGTCATGCCGTTCCCGGACCACATGTCCCAGCGCCTCGACGCAGACGCGGGGCTGCTCGACCTGCTCCGTGCCTGGGAACCGGAGGAGCAGACGGCGGCCGGTCGGCATCCGATGCCCGCGCCCCCTGCCGGCGTGCGCACCCGGTGCAGACGCCGGACCTGGTAGCTCAAGTGCCGTGTGACGGAGGGCATTTTGGGGAGGGGAACGCAACTTCGACAGGGCCCGCCGACGCGGCTACCTTCACCTGGTCCTCGGCGGATCCGCGCCCGGGCGCATCCCCCTCACCCCCGAACCAGGGAGACACGCATGCCCCGTCTCGCGCTGTACACCTTCGGCGTCCTGCAGGCACCCCTTGCCGACCCCTCACCCGCGACGCGCGAGTTCTACGCCCTCGGTGCGGACGTCTACCGGAGGATCGCCGCGCACCCCGGCCACCTCGCGCGGGCCGAACCGGTCGGCGGTGAGCAGGGGGTGCTCTTCGGGGCCGACTGGGGCGCGTGGGGGGAGTTCGCCGTACCGGCCTGGTACGGCAAGGGCCGCACGGCGGACACCACCGCCCTGGCCACGACCCTCTCCCTCTGGACCGACCCGCGTTCCGCCTTCGACGCCGTCTACACGGGTCTGCACCGGGACTCTCTGAAGAGGCGCAACGACTGGTTCGAACGGTCGCGCCACCCCAGTCACGTGCTCTGGTGGGTCGCCGGGGGAGCCACCCCCACCTGGCAGGAGGGTGTGGACAGACTGGAGTGCCTCCACGACCACGGCCCCGCGCCCCAAGCCTTCACCTTCCCCCAGCAGTTCACCCCGGAGGGAGACCCGACCCCGACCCGGACCTGAGAGCGACCGACGCGGACAGGCGGAAGGCCCGCGCGGGGGCGGGCCTTCCGGTGGGACACGAGAGGGGTGCCTACACCCCCGGCGGGACGTGTCGTGGGCGGCCCGGGCCGCGGGTGAGGCGGTAGCCGAAGACGCCCGCCAGAGCGGCCAGGACGCCGCCCGCCGCCGTCCAGACCCAGCGGTCGGACCACCAGCCCGACGTCCAGCCGTCCTCCGGCTCGAGACCGGCCAGCACGGCGGAGGAGGAGTCCTCCGACGCCTCCTCCGGCCGGGACGCGATTCCCGGCACCAGCGGCTCGGACAGCGCGCCGTCCACGGCCGCCGCGCCGCCCATGTCCTTCGACTCGACGCGCAGTTCGGCGTCGACCGACTGGCCCAGGTCGTTCGCCGACAGCTTCAGCGCCGTCAGCCGCACGTAGTACGTGCCGGGCAGCGGGTCGTTGGCCCAGGGTTCCGACCAGGCGCGGACCGTGCGTAGCACGCACGCCAGCTCCACGGTCGTCGTGCCCTGGCCGGCCGCACGGGTCTGGGCGCCGTACTGGCAGGCCTGCCGGCGGCGCAGCCCGTCGTACACGTCGACCTGCCAGGTCTGCGACGCGTGGCTGTCCGGCAGCTTCACCGTCGCGCGGACCGTCGGCCGCTGCCCCGCGTCCGCGGGGAACGACCAGTACAGGTAGTCACCCGTTGAGGCCCGCGCCGTGGCGGTCTGCCCCTGCTCGACCTCCGTCGCCGTGCGGAAGGACGTCCCCGCGCGGGTCGGCCCGCCGGTGTCACCGGAGGCCTCCGGGGACGGCGAGGAGTCGGCCGCGGCGGGCGCGGCGGCCAGGCCCAGCGTCAGCAGGGCGGCATTCAGTACACGTACGGCGCGCATCAGTTGGTCCTCCAGACAGCGACCCGCCAGCGGGACAGCCAGCCCCACACGAGACCGGCGAGGAATCCGGTCACGACCAGGGCGCCGAGCAGCCACCAGCCCCGGCCGAGGCCGAAGGAGGCGACGTCGCTCGCGCCGTCCGGACCGTCCACGACGTCGACGGTGAGCTCCAGCGGCAGACCGGGCGTGGTCTTCACCCCGGCGTCCGCCGAGAAGGAGGTGGTCACCGCGAGGCAGACCGTCTCCGTGGCCGGCTCGCCGCTGTCGTCGTCCCGTTCCGGCTTGGGGTAGCGCAGGCCGGTGGACAGCACGTCGGTGCGGCCGGTGCCCGTGGCCTCGCCGCGTACGATCTCCCGGCCGTGCCGGGTGACGGCGCGCATCAGCAGCCCGTAGTCAGGACGCACCGCGCGGTCCGCCGCGGCGCTCACGGAGGCGCGCAGCTCCTGCCCGGCGGGCAGCTCGACGCGGTACCAGCGCTGCTGGCCGAACTCCTCACGGTCGGTGTACAGGCCGGACTTCAGCTCGGGCGCCTTCTCGCACGCGTCGGCACCCTCGGTGGCCACCGGGGTCACCACCGGCTCGGCCGCCCGGTCGACCAACTCGTTCACGCGGTCGGTGAGTTCGTCCTGGTGCTCGATCGACGTGTAGGTGCCGCCGGTCGCCTCGGCGATGCAGCTGAGCTGCCGGCTGAGCTTGGCGTTCGGGACCAGGCCCAGGGTGTCGATGGTCAGGCCGATGCCCTTGGCCGCGATCTCGCGGGCCACCTCGCACGGGTCGAGCGGGGCGCAGGTGTCCTCGCCGTCGCTGATCAGCACGATCCGCTTGGAGCCGTCGCCGCCGTCCAGGTCGCCGGCCGCCTTCAGCAGCGCCGGGCCGATCGGCGTCCAGCCGGTCGGGACGAGGGTCGCCACCGCCGTCTTCGCCTCGGTGCGGTCCAGCGGGCCGACCGGGTAGAGCTGCGCGGTGTCCTTGCAGCCCTCCTTGCGGTCGTCACCGGGGTAGTCGGCGCCGAGGGTGCGGATGCCGAGCTGCACCTCCTCCGGCGTCGCGTCCAGCACCTCGTTGAACGCCTGCTTCGCCGCCGCCATCCGGGACTGACCGTCGATGTCCTTGGCGCGCATCGAGCCGCTCACGTCGAGGACGAGGTCGACCTTGGGCGCGTCCTGGCCCGTGGGTTCACCGGCGGCCGCCCCGGCCGGGAAGGCGATCCCGGCCGTGAGTGCGGCGAGCAGGGCTATGGCGCCTGCCACCGGCCGTGTTCTTCTGATCATCGGCGGATCCTATTGATCAGGAGCGCCGCACTCCAAAACGGGCCGTCACCCGCACCGGGACCGAAGGGGATTGGGCAGTTCCGCCCACTGGTCGCCGGCCGTTCCCGGTGACAGCCGCATCAGCGTCAGTGCCTTCGCCGGCAGTGGCCCGTCGAGCAGCGCCCGCAGGTCCGCGGTACGCGGCAGATCCTGTACGGCGTCCTCCAGGGCCGCCCGCAGCGCCGGGCCGGACCCCGCCGTCCCGGCCAGCGCGCCCGCCACCAGCGAGCCGAACAGCTTGCGCCGCAGGGCGGGAGCGTCGTCCGTGATCATGCGGTCCGGGACGTCCGGCACCGGGATCCCGTGCCGGGCGAGGCGCGCCGGGGAGACCCGCAGATCGGCCAGGTCCCGGTAGACCAGCCGCACCGGGTCGCCGTCCGGCGACAGCACCACCAGCAGGTTCTGCCCGTGCGCCTCCAGCGCCACCCCCAGCTCCAGCAGCCGCAGCCCCGCCGTGAGCGCCAGCCGGGCCAGCCGGGCCAGCCGCGCGGGGGAGCGGGGCAGGTCCGTGACCGCCAGCGCCGCCACCGGCAGCACCCGCTCACCGGGACCCGCGTACGCCTCCGGCGACTCCCGCAGCAGGGCCGCCAGATCGGACGACCCGGCCGCCACCGCGCCCAGCGTGCGGGTGATGCGCAACAGCCCGTCCGTGCGCGCCGACACCGCCTCGCCGAAGTCCGACAGCACCGCCGACGCGGCGACCGACCCGAGCGAGATGTCCCGCACCGAGGACGTCAGCCGCGCGCTCAGCGCCGTCTTCACATGCGGCCCGTCCGGCAGCGCGAGCGTACGCAGCGCCATCAGCGGATGCGCCGCGAGCACCCCCTCGACCGACCGCTTGAGCACGTGCGCCGTCTGCCAGGGGTGCACCGGCACCAGCACCCGGCCCCCCTCCCGCAGCCGTTCCGGCCACACCCCGGTCACCAGGCACTCCCCGGCCGGAACCGGCAGCAGCCCCAGCTCCACCACCGGGCGGTGCTCCGGACCGTAGGCGAGCTGTTCCGCCACCGAGAACCCGGGCCGGGCACGGCAGTTGGGATGGAAGGGGTGCCCGTCGACCACCCGCTGTTCCCACTCCCAGTCCCGCACCGGCAGACCGCGCCCGGCTGCCTCCTGCCCCGCCCGCGACAGAGCCAACGACGCCGTGCTGTGCGCCAGTTCCTGGGCGAACGCCGTGGAGTGCGGCACCGCGAGGTCCGTCACCAGCCGCGCCGGATCCTCGTACGCCACCCCGTCCAGCCCTACGGCGGTCACGTAGGCGTCCGTCGCGTACGGGTCCGGGCGCGGGCCCTCCAGCCGCCGTCCGTCCGCCAGCCGCAGGACCAGCCCCGCGCCGCCCTCCGCACGGCCCGCCACCCACGGCAGCGGATCGTGCGTGAGACCGCGCCACAGCCGGGTCAGCACCGCCGCGCGGGCGGCGGGCAGCGCCGCCGTGTACGCGGGCAGCAGACCGGGCCGTACGCCGGCCAGCTCCTCGGCGATCCCGTCCTCGGCGGTGGGGGGACGCTGCACGGGCGGACTCCTCGGATCGGCGGAAAGGTGGGACGTACGGGGGGACGATGCCAGACATACTGATCGTCTCCGCCGGACAGAACCGTAGGGAATCAGAACGCGTGGATCTCATCCCCCCGCCCGCAGACGACGACGCGGCGAGCCGCGCCGGCCTGGCCGGGCGAGCCGACGCCCACGCGGCCGTACCGCTGCTCAACTGCCTGCTGCGCGAGGTGGCCGAGCCCCTGCCCGGGCCCGCCCCCGGAGCACCCGAGGACGGCCGGCGGACCTACCGCCTGCCCCACGCGGTCCGGCTGCTGCGGGTGCGCGGCACCCGGCGCCCCGCCGACCCCGAGGTGTACACGGCCGGCGCCTGGCGCCCGGTGGGCCACACCGAACTGGTCAAACTCGTCGCCGAGGAACTGCGCCGGCACACCGGCCGGTCCAACCACGAGCTGCCCGTCGAGATGCTCGACAGCCGCGACGCGGTCGCCGCGCTGCTCGCCGCCCGCGACCGGGCCACTCCGCCCGACGACCCGTACCTGCTCTCCGAACAGTCCCTGGTCACCGGCCACACCCACCACCCCGCCCCCAAGGCCCGCGGCGGCGGGCCCGCGGCCGCCTGGCTGCCGTACGCGCCCGAGGCGTACGCCCGCTTCCCGCTGGTCCTGCTCGGCGTGCGTGAGGACCGCGTGGCCGAGGAGGGCGACACCACCGCCCTGGACCGCCTCGGCACCGCCCCGCCCGGCTACCGGCTGCTGCCCGCCCATCCCTGGCAGCTCGACCTGGCCGCCCGCGACCTCGCCCCCGCCTTCGCCGACGGCCGCCTGCTCCGGCTCGGCACCACCGCCGGCCCGGTGTGGCCCACGGCGGCCGTCCGCACCGTGTACGCGCCCGGCGACGACCTGTTCCTGAAGTTCAGCCTGGACGTGCGGATCACCAACGACATCCGCCGGCTGTGGCACCACGACCTGCTGCGCCTGCGCGCGACCGACACCGCCGTACGCGACGCCTTCACCGCGAGCGTCCCGCCGGCGGACGGGGCGTGGCTGAGCGACCGGGGCCACCGCACCGCGGACTTCGCGGTCGAGCAACTGGCCGTCGTGGTCCGGGACGGACTGCGCGGCCACCTGCCGCCGGACGCCACCCCCTACCTGGCCGCCGCCCTGGTGGAGGGCTTCGACGGCGACCCGCTCGCCGCCACCCCCCGGCCGGACGCCTGGTGGGAGGCCTACCTGTCCCGGGTGGTGCCCCCCGCCCTCACGGTCTTCCACCGGTACGGCGTCGTCCTGGAGGCCCACCTGCAGAACACGCTGATCGCCGTGGACGGCGCCGGCCTGCCCGTGCGGGCGCTCTTCCGCGACGCCGAGGGCGTGAAACTGCTCGCCGGGCCCGCCCGCCCGGACGGCCTGCCCACGGTGTCGCGGGAGGCCGGGTGGGAGCGCCTGGTGTACTGCCTGGTCGTCAACCACCTCATGGAGGTCGCCGCCGCTCTCGCCGAGCACCACCCCGGCCTGGACCCCTGGCCCGCGGCCCGCCGCGAACTGGCCCGGCACGACCTGCCCGAGATCCCCGCCCTGCTGTCCGCCCCCACCCTGCCCGCCAAGACCAACCTGCTGCTGCGCTGGACCGCCGCCGACGGCGCCGCGGCCCGCTACCGCCCCCTGCCCAACCCGCTGTCCGGCGGCTGAACGCGGACACCCGGCCGGAGGCGACGACAGGCGCCGACCGGTCCCATGCCCCAGACTCGGGACGAGGGGGACCGCCAGACGACCATGCCCCGAGGAGGCCGGCCCGTGCATGACGTGCCGTTCTGGCTGTGGATCGTGTTCGGCGTCACCGTGGTGGTGTCCCTCGCGATCGACCTGTTCGCCCACCGCACCGCCCACGTCATCGGCTTCCGCGAGGCGGCCGCCTGGAGCGCCGGCTGGATCGGCCTGGCCATCGTCTTCGGAGGCGTGGTCTTCCTGGTGGTCGGCGCGGACGCGGGCGTCGAGTACACCACCGCCTGGCTGCTGGAGAAGAGCCTGTCCGTCGACAACCTCTTCGTCTTCGCGCTCATCTTCAGCTACTTCAAAGTGCCGAGGGCCTACCAGCACCACGTGCTCTTCCTCGGCGTCCTGGGCGCCCTGGTCTTCCGCGGGCTGTTCCTGGCCGCCGGTGTGGCGGTGGTCAGCCGCTTCACCGCCGTGCTGTTCGTCTTCGCCGCGATCCTCTTCTGGAGCACGTACAAGATCCTCAAGGGCGAGGACGAGAGCTTCGACCCGGGGAAGAGCGTCGCGGTCCGGCTGCTGCGCAAGGTGATCCCGGTGCGGGACGAGTACGCGGGCCCGCACTTCTTCGTCAAGGAGGCGGGCAAGCGGGTGGCGACCCCGCTGCTCGCGGTCGTCGCCGCCATCGAGGCCGCCGACCTCGTCTTCGCCGTCGACAGCGTGCCCGCGGTCCTCGCCGTCAGCAGCGACGTCTTCATCGTCTACACCAGCAACGCCTTCGCCATCCTCGGCCTGCGCGCCCTGTACTTCATGCTGGCCGGGCTGCTCGACCGCTTCCACTACCTCAGCGTCGGTCTGGCCCTGATCCTCGGCTTCATCGGCGTCAAGCTCGTCCTCCAGGCCACCCACGAGACCGTCAGCACCGCCGTCCCCGAGATCCCGTCCCTGGTCAGCCTCGCCGTCATCGTCGTCGTCCTGGCCACGTCGATCGTGGTCAGCATGCTGAGGCCGCCGGCCGAGCAGGACAAAAATACGTAAAGCGGTAGTAAAGTGGACGTATGAGCAGCTACCGCAGGAGCGACGGGAACCGGCCCACCGAGCTGCTGTGCGGCTCGTGCGGGCAGCCGGTGGAGACCGTCGTCACCCGACACAAGACCATGGGCATCAACGTCCCCCACTGGCGGGCGGGCCCCTGCCACAACCCCGACTGCGTCGACTACGTCCCGGAGATGGTGCCGGCGGACACTCTCCGCACGGAGACGCGGGCGGACCTACGTGAGAAGGAGGCCGGACCGCCGGCCTGACGGGGGGCACTCGAACGTTGCCGACACGTACTCGGCGCGAGGGCCGACGTCAGCCGGCGACGGTCCACGTGTCGTTGCCGGTGAGGAGTGCGGCGAGGTCGCCCTTGCCGTGCTGGTGGACGGCGGTGTCGAGCTGGTCGGCCATGAGGGTGTCGTAGACGGGCCGGTCGACGGAGCGCAGGACGCCGATGGGGGTGTGGTGGAGGGTGTCGGGGTCGGCGAGGCGGGAGAGGGCGAAGGCTGTGGTCGGGGAGGTGGCGTGGGCGTCGTGGACGAGCACCTGCGCCTCGTTCTCGGCCGTGACGGTGACGACTGTGAGGTCTCCGGTGGCGGGGTCGCGGACGACGCCCTTGGAGTGGTCGGTGCCGAAGCGGATGGGCTGTCCGTGTTCCAGTCGGATGACGGCTTCCTCGGCCTGCTGTCGGTCCTTGAGGACCTCGAAGGCGCCGTCGTTGAAGATGTTGCAGTTCTGGTAGATCTCCACCAGGGCGGTGCCGGGGTGGTCGGCGGCCTGGCGCAGGATCTCGGTGAGGTGTTTGCGGTCGGAGTCGACGGTGCGGGCGACGAAGGACGCCTCCGCGCCGATCGCCAGCGACACCGGGTTGAAGGGCGCGTCCAGCGATCCCATGGGGGTCGACTTGGTGATCTTGCCGACTTCGGAGGTGGGGCTGTACTGGCCCTTGGTGAGTCCGTAGATGCGGTTGTTGAACAGCAGGATCTTGAGGTTGACGTTGCGGCGCAGGGCGTGGATGAGGTGGTTGCCGCCGATGGACAGGGCGTCGCCGTCGCCGGTGACCACCCACACCGACAGGTCGCGGCGGCTGGTGGCGAGGCCGGTGGCGATGGCGGGGGCGCGGCCGTGGATGGAGTGCATCCCGTAGGTGTTCATGTAGTACGGGAAGCGGGAGGAGCAGCCGATGCCGGAGACGAACACGATGTTCTCGCGGGCCAGGCCCAGCTCCGGCATGAAGCCCTGCACGGCCGCCAGCACGGCGTAGTCACCGCATCCGGGGCACCAGCGCACCTCCTGGTCGGACTTGAAGTCCTTCATCGTCTGCTTGCCCTCGGCCTTGGGCACGAGCTGGAGCAGCGTGTCGGCGTCAGTCATCGATGGCCTCCTTCAGCGCCGTGGCGAGCTGCTCCGCCTTGAACGGCATGCCGTTGACCTGGTTGTACGAGCGGGCGTCGACCAGGTACTTCGCTCTGACGAGGGTGGCGAGCTGGCCGAGGTTCATCTCGGGGATCACCACCTTGTCGTAGCCTCGCAGGACCTCGCCGAGGTTGTGCGGGAAGGGGTTGAGGTGGCGCAGATGAGCTTGCGCGATCCGGCCCCCCTCCTTGCGGATACGCCGTACCGCGGCGGTGATGGGGCCGTAGGTGGAGCCCCAGCCGAGCACCAGCAGGCGGGCGTCGCCGTCGGGGTCGTCGACCTGGAGGTCGGGGACGTCGATGCCGTCGATCTTGGCCTGGCGGGTGCGGACCATGAAGTCGTGGTTGGCCGGGTCGTAGGAGATGTTCCCGGTGCCGTCCTGCTTCTCGATGCCGCCGATCCGGTGCTCCAGCCCCGGCGTGCCCGGGACCGCCCAGGGGCGGGCCAGCGTGCGCGGGTCGCGCTTGTAGGGCCAGAAGACCTCGGTGCCGTCCTCGGTGGTGTGGTTCGGTCCCTGCGCGAACCGCACCTTCAGATCCGGCAGCTCCTCCAGTTCCGGGATCCGCCACGGCTCGGATCCGTTGGCCAGATACCCGTCCGAGAGCAGGAAGACCGGGGTGCGGTAGGTCAGGGCGATCCGGGCCGCTTCCAACGCGGCGTCGAAGCAGTCCGCGGGTGTCTTCGGCGCGACCACCGGGACCGGCGCCTCGCCGTTGCGGCCGTACATCGCCTGCAGCAGGTCCGCCTGCTCCGTCTTCGTCGGCAGACCCGTCGACGGGCCGCCGCGCTGGATGTCCACCACCAGCAGCGGCAACTCCAGCGACACCGCCAGCCCGATCGTCTCCGACTTCAGCGCCACACCGGGCCCGGATGTGGTCGTCACCGCGAGGGACCCGCCGAACGCCGCCCCCAGCGCCGCCCCGATCCCGGCGATCTCGTCCTCCGCCTGGAAGGTGCGCACGCCGAAGTTCTTGTGCCTGCTGAGTTCGTGCAGGATGTCCGAGGCCGGCGTGATCGGATACGAGCCCAAAAACAGCGGCAGGTCGGCCTGCCGGGAGGCGGCGACCAGACCGTAGGACAGGGCCAGGTTGCCGGAGATGTTGCGGTACACGCCCGGCGGGAACGCCGTCGCTGCCGGCGCCACCTCGTAGGAGACCGCGAAGTCCTCCGTGGTCTCCCCGAAGTTCCAGCCCGCCCGGTACGCGGCGATGTTCGCCGCCGCGATGTCCGGCTTCTTCGCGAACTTCGACCGCAGGAACCTCTCCGTGCCCTCCGTCGGCCGGTGGTACATCCACGACAGCAGACCCAGCGCGAACATGTTCTTGCTCCGCTCGGCCTCCTTACGGCTGAGGTCGAACTCCTTCAGCGCCTCCACCGTCAGCGTCGTCAGCGGCACCGGGTGCAGGTGGTAGCCGTCCAGCGAGCCGTCCTCCAACGGCGAGGTGTCGTAGCCGACCTTCTGCATCGCCCGCCTGGTGAACTCGTCGGTGTTGACGATGATCTCCGCCCCGCGCGGCAGGTCACCCACATTCGCCTTCAGCGCGGCCGGGTTCATCGCCACCAGCACGTTCGGCGCGTCACCCGGGGTGAGGATGTCGTGGTCGGCGAAATGCAGCTGGAACGACGACACCCCCGGCAGCGTCCCGGCCGGGGCCCGGATCTCGGCGGGGAAGTTCGGAAGCGTGGAGAGATCGTTGCCGAAGGACGCCGTCTCCGAGGTGAACCGGTCACCCGTGAGCTGCATCCCGTCACCCGAGTCCCCCGCGAACCTGATGATCACTCGGTCGAGCCGGCGGACGTCCTTCGCGCCCGCCGCTGTGCGCTGCTCTCCTACGACTGTTCCGTCGGCCTGCTCCGCTGGGCTGCTGACCTGGCTGGTCACTGAACTGGACCTCCTCGAGGCGGCTGTCCGGGACGGCCTTCCCGCAGGCCTTCCCCGCATAAACCCTACGACCGTGAGGGGCGCCCGCCCTGAAGGATCGGTCGAACGGTTCGGATGGTGGACACGGCCGGCGCCAATGGGCGCCCCGACGCCTCGCTCAGGAGTTCAGATAGGTGAGGACCGCGAGCACCCGCCGGTGGTCGCCGTCGCTCGGGGACAGCCCCAGCTTCAGGAAGATGTTGCTGACGTGCTTCTCCACCGCGCCGTCGCTCACCACCAGCTGCCGCGCGATCGCCGAGTTCGTCCGCCCCTCCGCCATCAGCCCCAGCACCTCCCGCTCACGCGGGGTGAGTCCCGCGAGCACGTCCTGCTTGCGGCTGCGGCCCAGCAGCTGCGCCACCACCTCCGGGTCCAGGGCCGTGCCGCCCCGCGCCACCCGGACCACCGCGTCGACGAACTCGCGCACCTCGGCGACCCGGTCCTTCAGCAGATAGCCCACGCCCCGGCTGGACCCGGCCAGCAGCTCGGTCGCGTACCGCTCCTCGACGTACTGCGACAGCACCAGCACCCCGACGTCCGGGTGGGCCTTGCGCAGCTGCACAGCGGCCCGTACGCCCTCGTCGGTGTGCGTCGGCGGCATCCGCACGTCGGCCACCACCACGTCCGGCAGCTGGCCCTGGGCGTCCAGCTCGGTGACGGTCTTGATCAGTGCCTCACCGTCGCCGACCCCGGCCACGACCTCGTGCCCCCGGTCGGTCAGCAGTCGGGTCAGGCCCTCCCGCAGCAGCACCGAATCCTCGGCGATGACCACCCGCACCCTGTCCTCCACGTCGTCGGCCCCCCAAAAGCGCCGCGCCCGGACCGCCCTTGTGGCGCGTCCGGTCGTCGGGTCCAGCATTCCAGCAATCGGGGGAGGACGGGCCGGGGCAACGCGATGTGGGGGTGTCGTCACCGGTCGCCGGGGGTGGCTACCGCGCATCCTTCGTACTCCCACACACCTGTCGTACTCCCGCGTCCGCGTCGTACTCCCGCGTCCGCGTCGGCGGGCGGGTGCGTGCCCGAGGCCCGCACCCGCCGTGTGTCCGTCCGCCGGACCGCGTGTCTCACCGCGCGGTCATCGGGCCCGCTCCGCACGCCACGGCAGCTCCGCGGTCACCCGGGTGGGTCCGCCGGCCGGCGAGTCGACCACGAGGATCCCGTCCACCGCGTCCAGCCGCTCCGCCAGCCCTGCCAGTCCGGAGCCCGAGGACAGCTCGGCACCGCCCACGCCGTTGTCCACCACCTGGAGCATCAGCCGGTCGTCCGCCCGCCACACCTCCACGGCCGCCCAGGTCGCCCGGCTGTGCTTGCTGATGTTCTGCAGCAGCTCCGAGACCGTGAAGTAGGCGATGCCCTCGATGGCGGGGGCGGGCCGCTCGGTCAGGTCCACCTCCACCCGCACCGGGACCGTGCAGCGCGAGGCGACCGAGGACAGGGCCGCGTCCAGGCCCCGGTCGGTGAGCACGGCCGGGTGGATGCCGCGCGCCAGGTCCCGCAGCTCCTGCAACGCCGTCTTCACCTCGCCGTGTGCCTCGTCCACCATCTGCGCCGCGACCCGCGGGTCCTCCCGCAGCTTCTCCTTCGCCAGCCCGAGGTCCATGGCCAGGGCCACCAGCCGGGCCTGCGCCCCGTCGTGCAGATCCCGCTCGATGCGCCGCAGGTCCGCCGCCGCCGTGTCCACCACGACCCCGCGGTCCGACTCCAGCTCCACCACCCGGCTGGCCAGCCGGGACGGCCCCAGCAGCCCGTACACCATCCACCGGTCCACCGTCGTCAGCGCCCGCACGATCCACGGCGTGGCCAGCGTGAACAGCAGACCCACGCCCGCCGTCACCGTGATCTCGAACGGGTTGTCCAGATAGACCGAGTGCTGCTCGTCGCCGTAGAGCTGGATGCCGTCCTGGCCGGCGTACATCGGCAGCACCCAGAACCACAGCGGGTACGTCACCAGCGACCAGCCCAGCGACCAGAACGTGACGCTGACGGCGAAGGAGAACACCGCCCACGGCAGCTGCAGCACCGAGTACAGCAGCGCCCGCCACGAGGTGCCGCTCTTCAGCACGGCCCCGATCCAGCCCATGAAGCCCTGCCGCCCGGTCCGCAGCGGCGCCGGCTCACCCACCCGCAGGCCCAGCAGCCCCCGCGCCCTGGCCCGCTCCACCGACCCGAAGGCACGGCAGCCGGCGAGCGCGGCGGCCAGCACCGGCACTCCCAGGAACGTCACCAGCAGGCCCGCGCCCAGCGACACCATCGTGACCGCGTAGGTGAACAGCAGGATGCTGATCGGCAGGCCCAGCAGCACGTACGCCAGCTCACGCCAGTGGCGTCCCTCGACCGGCGCCCGCAGTGCGGCCGGCATCCGGTGACGCCGTTCCCCCACGCCCCGCGCGTGTCCGGGCTCGGTGGGGAGCCCGTAGCCCTGTCCGTACTCCGTGGCCATCGGCTTCGTCCTTCTCCTCGTCCGGCGGCTGTGCTGTCGTACGTCCAGACTGCTGCGCCGCAGGTCGGCGCGGAATGGAGTCCGTCGCAGTCTTGGCAGGGGGGTTTTCCCTACCTACGGGCGCGGGCGGACGCCCCCTTCCCCGGCGCGTTCCCGGCCGGTGTGCCGGAACGCTCCCGCCACGGCAGTTCGGCCGTCACCGTCGTCGGACCGCCCTCGGGGGAGTCCACGACGAACAGCCCGTCCACCGCGCCCAGCCGGTCGGCGAGCCCCCGCATGCCGGTGCCGCCGTCCAGGCTCGCCCCGCCCCTGCCGTCGTCCGACACCTGCAGGAACAGCCGGTTCTCCGACCGCCACACCTCCACCGCCGCCGTGCGCGCCCGGCTGTGCTTGCTGACGTTCTGCAGCAGTTCCGAGACGGTGAAGTAGGCGATGCCCTCGATCGCCGGGGCGGGCCGCTCGGCCAGGTCGACGGTGACCTGCACCGGGACCGTGCAGCGCGAGGCGACCGAGGACAGGGCCGCGTCCAGGCCCCGGTCGGTGAGCACCGCCGGGTGGATGCCGCGCGCCAGGTCCCGCAGCTCCTGGAGCGCCAGCTTCACCTCGCCGTGCGCCTCCTCGACCATCGACGCCGCCGCGTCCGGGTCCTCCAGCAGCTTCTCCTTGGCCAGACCCAGCCCCATCGCCAGGTTCACCAGGCGCGCCTGCGCCCCGTCGTGCAGGTCCCGCTCGATGCGCCGCAGGTCGGCCGCGGCCGCGTCGACCACCACGCCCCGGTCCGACTCCAGTTCGGCGATGCGCCGCTCCAGCTCGTCCGACGGCGACAGCAGGCCCCGCACCAGCGCCCGGTCCACGTCGGCCAGCGCCCGCACGACGAACGCCAGCACCGGCCACAGCACGAACAGGCCCGTCAGCGCGATGACGAAGGTGAGAATGCCCCACGGCAGCCGTATCAGCGTGAACAGGAACGTCCGCCAGCCGACCGGGTCCTTGACCCCCTGCCACAGCCCCGGCCAGAAGCCGCCGGAACCGCGCCACGGCAGCGGGCTCGGCTCCTCCACCCGCACCCCGAGCATGGCCCTCGCGCGCGCCCGCTCCAGCCGGCCGAGCTGCCGCGCCCCCAGCAGACCGAGGGCGAGCAGGGGAAGTCCGATCACCGTGACCGTCAGCCCCACGCCGACGGACAGCACGGTCACCGTGTAGACGAAGCCCACCAGCGCCGCCGGCAGGTTCGTCAGGAGATGCGCGATCTCCTTCCAGGTGTGCGCGTCGTAGGCGAAGCGGGCCGGGGGCGGGCGGTCGCCCGGCCCGGCCGGTGCGGGGGCGGCCGGGTCCGGGAGAGTCCTCGCGGGCGTGCCCGGCTGCGGATTCGGTTCGGTCATGGGGCATAGCGTGCCCGGCGGCGGCGGCCCGCGCCATGAGGCCGACCGCCGGGGCGCCCTGAGGAAAACCCCACCCCCGGGTGCCGAGCCCCGACGGGCTGCTTACCGTGCCTTTATCAGGGCCTAGACTCCCGTGCGTACAGATCGTCGGACCGTGGCGTTCGACGTTCACCGGCACGGATCAAGGGCAGGGCACAGGTGGGAACGCCTGGTCGCCGATCTGAGGAGTGAGGGGCGGACGTGCGGGAAACGACCGTCGTCGCGGCGGACTACTTCCAGTCCTACTCGGTCGTCGGACTGCTCGCCGTCGTCGGCCTGCTGTTCGTCGCCGTCGCCTTCGGGGCGGGCCGCCTGCTGCGGCCGGTGGTGCCCACCCCGGAGAAGCTGCTGACGTACGAGTGCGGCGTCGACCCCGTCGGCGAGGGCTGGGCCCACACCCAGGTCCGCTACTACGTCTACGCCTTCCTCTACGTGATCTTCGCTGTCGACTCGATCTTCCTCTTCCCCTGGGCGACCGTCTTCGCCGCCGACGGCTACGGCGCGACCACCCTCGTGGAGATGTTCGTCTTCCTCGGCTTCCTCGCCGTGGGCCTGCTGTACGCCTACAAGAAGGGCGTCCTGACATGGACGTGAACCCTGCCGCCCCCGAGCCGGTGCTGCTGCCGGAACCCGCACGTCCCTCCGGCGACGGCACGGCGAGGCTCGGCGCGCTCGCCCGGCTCGCCCCCGAGCCGATGAAGGTCGTCCTCAACTGGGGCCGCCGCTACTCGCTCTGGGTGTTCAACTTCGGCCTCGCCTGCTGCGCGATCGAGTTCATCGCCGCGTCGATGGCCCGGCACGACTTCATCCGCCTCGGCGTCATCCCGTTCGCCCCGGGGCCCCGCCAGGCCGACCTGATGGTCGTCTCCGGCACGGTCACCGACAAGATGGCGCCCGCCGTGAAGCGCCTCTACGAGCAGATGCCCGAGCCGAAGTACGTCATCTCCTTCGGCGCGTGCAGCAACTGCGGCGGCCCCTACTGGGACTCCTACTCCGTCACCAAGGGCGTCGACCAGATCATCCCGGTCGACGTCTACGTCCCCGGCTGCCCGCCCCGGCCAGAGGCGCTGCTCCAGGGCATCCTCAAGCTCCAGGAGAAGATCGCCCGCGAGTCCCTGGGGGAGCGGTACGGCACCGCCTCCGCCGGACGCCCCTCGGCGGCGGCGCTGCGGAGCGGGCTGGTCGAGCCCCCCGCACCGAAGGGCGACGCGCCGAAGGGTGACGGGCCGAAGGGTGAGGCGCCGAAGGGTGAGGGGGCCGCCGGATGACCACCGTCGGCTGGCTCCCCGCTGACGCGGAGGAACTCTTCGGCGCGCAGGCCACGGCGGAGGAGTCGTACGGCGTCCTCACCGTCGACGTGCCGTCCGACGCCTGGATCCCCGCGCTGGAGGCCGCGCGCGACCGGCTCGGCTGCACCTTCTTCGACTGGCTGAGCGCGGTCGACGAACCCGGCACCGGCTTCCGCGTGACCGCCCACGTCGCCGCCCTGTCCCCGGTACGGCGGCTCCTGCTGCGCACCACGGTGCCGCACGACACCCCGGAACTGCCGTCCGCGGTCGGCGTCTACGCCGGCGCGGCCTGGCACGAACGCGAGACCCACGAGATGTTCGGCGTCGGCTTCACCGGACACCCCGGCCTGGATCACCTCCTGCTGCCCGAGGGCTTCGAGGGTCACCCGCTGCGCAAGGACTTCGTCCTCGCGGCCCGGGTCGCCAAGGCGTGGCCCGGCGCCAAGGAACCGGGAGAGTCCGAGCACGGCGGCCCCAAGCGGCGGCAGATGCTGCCGCCGGGCGTGCCCGACCCCAACGAGTGGGGCCCCCTCAAGGGCCAGCTCCCGCCCGCCCCGGCCCGCCCGGCCCGCCGCGCGGCCACCGCGGCGGCACGCACACCGGGCGAACGCCCGCCCCGGCGCACCCGCTCCGTCTCCGAGGGCTCGGCGAGCCAGTCGGCAGGGGCAGGGGCAGGGGCGGAGGCGGGGGACGGCGCCGACACGACCGCGGCCGAGTCGCCGGCCACCCCGCGCAGGGCGCGGTCGGTGGCGGAGGGGTCCGCGAGCCAGCGGGGGGCCACTGAGAGCGGTACGCCTCGTCGGGCGCGCACGGCGTCCGAGGGCTCCGCGAGCCAACGTCCGGACGCCCCCGCGCGCCGGTCGCGCAGCGCGAGCGAGGGGTCGGCATCACAACGCGAGGACGCCCCGGGCACGGTCGGTCCCCGCCGGGCGCGGTCCGCGTCCGAGGGCTCCGCGAGCCGGCGCACGGGACAGGAACAGGCGCCGGCCGCCGACGACACGGCAGCGGCTCCCGCGGAGGAACCACGCGACCGCAAGCCGCCCGCCGCCCCGCGCAGCCCGGACGCCCCGTGGCACCACGCGCGGCCCGCCTTCGAGGAACCGAAGCCGGGGGCCGCCGTGCCCCACCCTGAGCCGGATCCCGGAGCGCGTCCTGAACCGGAGGCCGAGCCCCGGCCCGCGCCGGCCCCCGAAGCGCGCCCCCAGCCGGCCCCCGAAGCGCGCCCCCAGCTGGAGCCGGAAGCGCGCCCCCAGCCGGAGCCGGAAGCGCGTCTCCAGCCGGAGCCGGAGAGCGGGCCGCGCCCCGAATCCGAGAGCCCCGAATCCGAGAGCCCCGAATCCGAGAGCCCTGAAACGAACAGCCCCGACACGAACAGCCTCGACACGAACACCCCCGACGACCCCTCAGGAGGCCGGCAGTGAACGACGTGCTCGACGTCGCCCTGCGACTCCTGGTCGTGTTCGTCGTCTTCCTCACCTTCCCCCTGATCGTGGGCCAGACCGAGCACAAGGTGATGGCCCACATGCAGGGCCGCCTCGGCCCGATGTACGCCGGCGGCTTCCACGGCTGGGCCCAGCTCATCGCCGACGGCGTGAAGTTCGCGCAGAAGGAGGACGTCGTCCCGGCCGGCGCGGACCGACGCGTCTTCCAGCTCGCGCCCGCCGTCGCGCTGCTGCCGTACCTCCTCGTCCTGCTCGCCGTCCCGATCGGCCCCGGTGAGGGCGCGGTCGGCCAGGTGATCGACGCGGGCGTGTTCTTCGTCCTCGCCGTCATGGGCGTCGGCGTCCTCGGCTCACTGATGGCCGGCTGGGCCTCCGCCAACAAGTTCTCCCTCCTCGGCGGCCTGCGCACCGCCGCCCAGCTCCTCGCCTACGAACTCCCGATGCTGCTCACCGCGGCCTCGGTGGCGATGGCCGCCGGCACCGTCTCCCTCGTCGGCATCCTCGACGCGTTCGAGTGGTGGTGGGTGCCCTGGCAGATCACCGGCGCGCTCGTCTTCTTCATCGCGGGCCTCGCCGAACTCCAGCGCCCGCCCTTCGACATGCCGGTCGCCGACTCGGAGATCATCTTCGGCGCGTACACCGAGTACACCGGTCTCCGCTTCGCCCTGTTCCTCCTCGCCGAGTACGCCGGCATCGTCGTCCTGTGCGGCCTGACCACCGTCCTCTTCCTGGGCGGCTGGCACGGCCCCTGGGGCGCCGACGGCCTCGGCTGGGTGTGGACCCTGCTGAAGACCGCCGTCCTCGCCTTCGTCGTCATCTGGCTGCGCGTCACCTACCCCCGCATGCGTGAGGACCAGCTGCAGAAGTTCTCCTGGACGCTCCTGGTCCCCCTCTCCCTCGCCCAGATCGCCCTGACCGGCGTCGTCAAGGTGGTGTTCCTGTAATGGCCCCGATTCCCGGCTCCGGCCTGGCCAAGGGCCTGGCCGTCACCCTGCGGACGATGACGCGGAAGTCCGTCACCGCCCCCTACCCGGACACCCAGCCCGAACTGCCGCCCCGCAGCCGCGGGGTGATCGGCCTGTTCGAGGAGAACTGCACGGTCTGCATGCTGTGCGCCCGCGAGTGCCCCGACTGGTGCATCTACATCGACTCGCACAAGGAGACCATCCCTCCGGCGGCCCCCGGAGGCCGCGAACGCAGCCGCAACGTCCTCGACCGTTTCGCCATCGACTTCTCCCTGTGCATGTACTGCGGTATCTGCATCGAGGTCTGCCCCTTCGACGCGCTGTTCTGGTCCCCGGAGTTCGAGTACGCCGAGACCGACATCCGCGACCTCACCCACGAGCGCGACAAGCTCCGCGAGTGGATGTGGACCGTCCCGGCCCCGCCCGCCCTCGACCCCGGGGCCGAGGAGCCGAAGGAAGTCGCCGCCGCCCGCAAGACCGCCGACAAACTCGCCGCCGCCCAGGCCGAACCGCAGGGGGAGGAGTCGTGACCCTGACCGCAGCCGCGGGAACGGCCGCGCACGCCACGACCACCGCCGCCGGGTCGCACGGTTTCCTCTCCCCGACCGGCGTCGAGATCACCTTCCTCCTCGTCGGACTGGTCACCCTCGGGGCCGCCGTCGTCACCGTCACCACCCGGCAGCTGGTGCACGCCGCCCTGTGGCTGGTGGTGGCCCTCGGCGGGCTCGCCGTCGAATACCTCCTGCTCACCGCCGAGTTCATCGCCTGGGTGCAGGTCCTCATCTACGTCGGGTCCGTCGTCGTCCTGCTGCTGTTCGGGCTGATGCTCACCCGCGCCCCCGTCGGCCGCTCACCGGACGCCGACTCCGGCAACCGGTGGGTCGCCCTCGCCGTCGCCGTCGCCGCGGCGGCGGCCCTGGTCTGGGTGGTCGTCGACGCCTTCCGCACCACCTGGATCGACCTGGACGGAGCCCCCGCCGGCTCCACCGACGTCACCGGCGCCAGCCTCTTCCAGCACTGGGTCCTCCCCTTCGAGGCCCTGTCCGTCCTCCTCCTCGCCGCGCTCGTCGGCGCGATCGTCCTGTCCCGCAAGGCCAAGGCCGGCTCCGAACCCGGCGCGAAGGACGCGACCGCGTCCGGCACGGCGACCGGCGCGACCCGCACCCGGCGCGACCAGGAAGGGACCCGCTGATGCACCTCGCCTATCCCGCCGTCCTGTCCGCCCTCCTCTTCTGCACCGGCGTCTACGGTGTCCTCGCCCGCCGCAACGCGATCCTCGTGCTGATGTCGGTCGAGCTGATGCTCAACGCCGTCAACCTGAACCTCGTCGCCTTCGACGTCTGGCTCAGCCGGGCCGCCGAGGAGACGCTGCACTCCGGACAGGCCCTGGCCCTCTTCACCATCGCCATCGCCGCCGCCGAGATCGGCATCGGCCTCGCGATCGTCCTCGCCGTGTACCGCAACCGCGGCAGCTCGGACATCGACCGGCTCCGCGACACCGCCGAGGGCCACGACCCCGACGACCCCGACAGCGACACCACCGGCCGCGCCAACCCCGCCCCGGCCTCCGGTGAGAAGGCCGAGGCCACCGCGTGACCACGACCACCCTCGCCGTCCTCGTCCCCCTCCTTCCGTTCCTCGGCGCGCTCACCGGTCTGCTGCTGGGCCGCACCGCGCCCGGCTTCGCCCGCCCGCTCGCCGTCCTGCCGACACTGGCCTCCCTGGCGCTCGCCGCCGTCGTCGCCGCGCGTCAGGGCGGCGGCGGCCCGGTCGACGCCGCCACCGAGCTCACCCCCACCGGCTCGGTGCCGATCGAACTCGCTCTGCACATCGACGGGTTCGCCGCCCTCACCGCCGTGGTCGTCGCCACCGTCGCCGCCTGTGTGCAGATCTACTCCACGGGCTACCTGCGCGACGACCCGCGCTACCCGTCGTACGCGGCCCTCGTCTCGCTGTTCACCTCCGCGATGCTCCTGGTCGTCTACACCGGCGACCTGATGGTGCTGCTGGTCGGCTGGGAAGTCATGGGCATCTGCTCCTACTTCCTCGTCGGCCACTACTGGGAGACCCCCGAGGCCCGCGCCGCGTCACTCAAGGCCTTCCTGGTCACCAAGCTCGGCGACGTCCCCTTCCTCATCGGCCTGTTCGCCCTCGCCTCCGACGCCGGGTCCTTCCGCATCACCCGGATCCTCGGCGCCGTCGCGCACGGCGGCATCGACCACCCGACGCTGATCGCCCTGCTGCTCCTCGCGGGCGTGGCCGGCAAGTCCGCGCAGTTCCCGCTGCACACCTGGCTCCCCGACGCGATGGCGGGCCCCACGCCCGTCTCCGCGCTGATCCACGCCGCGACGATGGTCGCCGCCGGTGTCTACTTCGTCGCCCGTCTCCTCCCGCTCTTCGAGGCCTCGCAGGCCGCGATGACCGTCCTCGCCGTCATGGCCGCCGTGACGATGACCGGCTCGGCGCTCGCCGCCCTCGCCCAGGACGACATCAAACGCGTCCTCGCCTACTCGACGATCGGCCAGCTCGGCTACATGACCGGCGCCCTCGCCGTCGCCGACCGGGGCGCCGCCGTCTTCCACCTCCTGTCCCACGGCGCCTTCAAGGCGCTGCTCTTCCTGGCCGCCGGCGTGATCATCCACGCCGCCGGCACCAACTCGCTGGCCGCCATGTCCCGCATGAGCCACCTGCGCGACCGCGTCCCCGACGCCTACTGGACGACGACCGTGGCGCTGCTCGCGCTCGCCGCGATCCCGCCGTTCAGCGGCTTCTTCTCCAAGGAGGCCGTCCTCGGCGTCGCCGAACACGTCGTCACCGGCCACACCGAGCACGCTCCCGCGGCGGCGGGCTGGATCGTCCTCCTCGCCGGTCTGCTCACCGCCCTCCTCACCGCCGCCTACGCGACGCGGTTGTGGCTGCTCGCCTTTCGCGGCAGCGGCACCGAGGCGCCCGACCACGGCCGGCAGCCGCTGACCATGACCGCGGTGCTGTGGGTGCTCGCCGTGCCGTCGCTGGCGCTCGGCGGGTTCGCCTTCCGGGTGCTGCCCGACTGGTTCGACGGCCACGACCTGACCCCGACCCTCACCACCTCCGTGCTCGGCACGGGCGTGGCCCTGGTCGGCGGCATCGTCACCTACGCCACCTGGCGGCACACCACCGCGCACGCCGCCCGCGTCCCGCTCGGCGCCGTCGCCGCCCACCCCGAGGGTGACGCCGGTCAGGTCGAGGCGGAGGCCATCGCGAGCCACGAACCGGCCTACGGGGACGTCGCCTTCGCGGCCGACCCCTCGGACCCCGGGCGACTGCTGCTCGGCCCGCTGCACCGGCACGCCGCCGTCGGCTTCCACCTGGACGCCGTGTACTCGGCGCTGTTCGTCCGCCCGGTCCGGGCCGGCGCGAGCCTCGTACGGTTCCTCGACCGGGAGGTCGTCGACACCTACGTACGCGGCGCGGGCACCCTGCCCCGCTGGCTCGGCGCCGCCGTCCGACGGGCCCAGACCGGCAATCTGCAGACCTATGTGAGCGCGCTGCTCGCCGGCACCGTCGTCCTCGCGGTCGCCGCCGTCCTCGTCGCCACGGGAGCGTGAGCAGGCGTGATCGATATCAACGAGTCCGTGATGCAGTTCCTTCTGGCGTTTCTCGTCGTGGGCCCGCTCCTGGGTGCCGCCGTCGCTCTGCTGCCCGCACCGCCCGGACTGAAGGGGAAGTCGCCCGAGCAGGCCGTACTGCGGCACGGCGTCACCGTCACCGGTGTGATCCTCGCCGCGGCGATCGTCCTGGCACTCGGCTTCGACCAAGACCACCCGTCGAAGATGCAGGCCACGACCGACATCAGCTGGATCCCCGCACTCGACGTGCGGATCCACCTCGGCACCGACGGCATCTCGCTCCCCCTTCTGGTCCTGACCGCTCTGCTGGCCTTCCTCAGCGCCCTCTACTCGTACTTCAAGCCGCCTGCGGGACCGTCCCCGAAGGCCTTCGTCGCTCTGCTGCTCGTCCTCGAGTCCGGCACCCTGGCGACCTTCGCCGTCCTCGACCTGGTCCTGTTCTTCCTCGCCTTCGAGACGGTCCTCGTCCCGATGTACTTCCTCATCGCCCGCTGGGGCGGCGAGGGCCGGGCCGAGGCCGCCTGGAAGTTCATCCTGTACACGCTGCTCGGCTCGGTGGTCATGCTGCTCGGCCTGCTCCTGATCGGGATCAAGGCGGGCACGTTCGACATGGTGGCACTCGCCACTGACAACGGCCGGTCGCTGACCACATCCGTGCAGGTCATCGCCGTACTGGCGGTCGGGATCGGACTCGCGGTGAAGACGCCGATGTGGCCCCTGCACAGCTGGCTGCCCGACGCCCACACCGCCGCGCCGACGGTCGGCTCGGTCCTGCTGGCCGGCGTCCTGCTGAAAATGGGCACGTACGGCTTCGTACGGATCCTCCTCCCGGCCGCCCCCGACGGCTTCCGCACCTTCGCGCCGTACCTGGCCGCTTTCGCCGTCGTCGGCATCGTCTACGGATCCCTCGCCTGCCTCGCCCTGGCCAGGAAGGGCGCCAAGGGCGACCTCAAGCGGCTCATCGCCTACTCCTCCGTCGGCCACATGGGCTTCGTCCTCCTCGGCATCGCGACCATGACCCCGACCGGCGTCAACGGCGCCCTGTTCGCCAACGTCGCCCACGGCCTCATCACCGGCCTGCTGTTCTTCCTGGTCGGTGGTCTGAAGGAGCGCACCGGCAGCACCGACCTCGACGCCCTCGCCCAGGAGACCGGAGCCGCGCTCTACGGCAGGGCCCCGCGTCTCGGCGGCCTGCTCGCCTTCGCCGCCGTCGCCTCTCTCGGCCTGCCCGGCCTCGCCGGGTTCTGGGGCGAGATGCTCGCGCTGTTCGGCGCCTTCGACCCCGCCGACGGGCTGAGCCGCCCGGCCTTCCTCACCTTCATGTCGATCGGCGCGTTCGGCACCCTGCTCACCGCCGCCTACCTGCTGATCGTGGTCCGCCGGGTCTGCATGGGCGCCGCGCCCCGGGACGACGCCCCGCGCCTCACCGACGTGCGCTCCTACGAGTTCGCGGCCTGGACCCCGCTCGTCGTCCTCACCGTCGTCGCCGGCCTGTGGCCCAAGGCCCTCCTCGGGCTGACCGACCCGGCCGTGCAGCAGCTCCTCGCAGGAGGCACCCGATGAGCTCCCTCGTCCAGTCCGTCGACTGGCTGGCCATCGCACCGCCCACCATCGCCGCGGTCGTCGGACTCGGCGTCCTCGTCGCCGACCTGTTCGTCGCCGAGGCCAGGAAGCCCCTGCTCGGCTGGATCGCGGTGGCGGGGCTCGCGGCCGCCGCGCTCATGCTGCTGCCCCTCCTCGACGCCGACCGCAGCACGTTCTGCCTGGTGGGCGACACCGGGGTGTGCAGCTACACCGCGGACCGCTTCACCCTCGTCATCCAGTTCCTGGTCCTCGGCGGCGCCCTGCTGGCCGCGCTGCTGTCCGTCACCGCGCTGAAGGACTCCGGCAAGCGGCTCCCCGAGGGCGAGTACTGGTTCCTGTTCCTCTCCTCCGCGGCCGGCGCCGCACTGCTGCCCGCCTCCCGGGACCTCGCGACCCTGGTCGTCGCCCTGGAGGTCGCCTCGCTGCCGGCCTTCGCCCTGGTCGGCCTGCGTCACGGCGACCGCAGGTCCTCCGAGGCGGCCCTGAAGTTCTTCCTGTCCTCCGTCACCGCCACCGCGGTCAGCCTGCTCGGCATCAGCTTCGTCTACGCGGCCACCGGGACCCTGCACCTCGCACGGGTCGCCGAGCGCATCCAGCACGTCGACGGGCAGCTCCAGACCCTCGCACAGACCGGCGTCGTCCTCACTCTCGTCGGCTTCGCGTTCAAGACGGCCGCCGTCCCCTTCCACTTCTGGGTTCCCGACACCTACGTGGGCGCCCCGCTGCCCGTCGCCGCGTACCTGTCGGTCATCGGCAAGGCGGTCGGCTTCTCCGGCCTCATCCTCGTCACGGTCGTCGCCCTCCCCTCGTACGCCGACGTCTGGGCCCCCGCGCTCGCCGTGCTGGCCGCCCTCACCATGACCGTCGGGAACCTCGGCGCCCTGCGCCAGCGGCCCACGCGCGCGTACAGCGCCGTACGCCTCCTCGCCTGGTCGTCCGTCGGCCAGGCCGGCTACCTCCTGGTGCCGATCGCCGCCGCCGGCTACTCCGACGACCCCGAGCGGTCGATCGGCTCCACCCTCGCCTACGCCCTCATGTACGGCGTCGTGAACCTGGGCGCCTTCGCCGTGGCCGCCCTCGCCGGCCGCGCGCACCGGCTCAACCGGGTCGCCGACTACCGCGGGCTGTACGCCGCGAGCCCGCTCACCGCGCTGCTCATGGGCTTCTTCCTGCTGTGCCTCGCCGGGCTCCCGCCGGGCGTCATCGGCCTCTTCGCCAAGGTCACGGTGTTCGCCGCGGCCGTCGACGCCGGGCTCGGCTGGCTGGCCGTCGTCATGGCCGTCAACGTCGTCATCGCTCTGGTCTACTACCTGCGCTGGACGGCGCTGCTGTTCCGCGCACCGGAGGGCGAAGTGGCCACCCACCGCCTGACCGCCCCCCTCACCGCGGCGCTCGCCCTCACCGGCGTCCTCGGCATCGCCCTGTCCGGGGCTCCCCAGCTGATCCTGCGCTTCACGGACACCGGGCTGTTCTAGCGCGCCCGTCCACGCGCGCGGGGAGCCGCTTGGCCTCCACGCGCGCGTGCCGCGGGCCCTCTGCCGAACGGCCGTCACCCGGACGGTTGACACGCGCCACCACGCGCACAAGGGAACTAGTGCCTCTCGCCTGGCGTTGACCGGTACGGGAGGGTCCACTGGACGTGAGACCACGGCACCAGTGGGCAGCGCAGGTCAGAAGGAAGATCAGCAAGCAAGGGTTCCCCTGCCGCACGACTTGGAGGGCGTACCGTGCACCGCCGGCACAACGGGCTCAGGACCGCTGTCCTCCTCGGGGGACTGTCCGCACTCATCATCGTCATCGGCAGTTTCTTCGGCCGCATGGGGCTCGTCGTCGCCGTCGTCGTCGCTCTGGGCACCAACGCCTACGCGTACTGGAACAGCGACAAACTGGCTCTGCGGGCCATGCGGGCCCGCCCGGTGAGCGAGTTCGAGGCGCCGGGCCTGTACCGGATGGTCCGTGACCTCTCCACGCAGGCACGCCAGCCCATGCCCCGCCTGTACATCTCACCGACGGAGGCACCCAACGCCTTCGCCACCGGCCGCAATCCGCGCAATGCCGCGGTGTGCTGCACCGAAGGCATCCTGCGCCTGCTCGACGAGCGCGAACTGCGCGGCGTCATCGGCCACGAGCTCAGCCACGTCTACAACCGCGACATCCTGATCTCCTCGGTCGCCGGCGCCCTCGCCTCCGTGATCATGTTCCTGGTCAACTTCGCCTGGCTGATCCCGATCGGCCGCTCGGACGACGACGAGGGCCCGGGCCTCCTCGGCATGCTGCTGATCCTCCTCCTCGGCCCGCTCGCGGCGTCCCTCATCCAGCTGGCCATCAGCCGCTCCCGGGAGTACGAGGCGGACGCCTCCGGCGCCCAGCTCACCGGCGACCCCCGGGCCCTGGCGAGCGCCCTGCGCAAGCTGGAGCAGGGCACCAAGCAGCTTCCGCTGCCCCCCGAGCCCCGCATCGAGACGGCCAGCCACATGATGATCGCGAACCCGTTCCGCCCGGGGCAGGGGCTCGCGAAGATGTTCTCCACCCACCCGCCGATGGCGGAACGCATCGCCCGGCTCGAGAAGATGGCAGGCCACCTGTGAAGACCATCCTGAACTTGATCTGGCTCGTCTTCAGCGGCTTCTGGCTGTTCCTCGGCTACATGCTCGCCGGCCTGCTGCTGTGCATCACGGTCATCGGCATCCCCTTCGGCGTGGCCGCGTTCCGCATCGGCGTCTACGCCCTGTGGCCCTTCGGGTACACCACGGTCGAGCGCCGCGACGCCGGAGCCCCGTCCTTCGTCGTCAACGTGCTGTGGCTGATCCTCGCGGGCTGGTGGCTCGCCCTCGGCCACATCGTCACCGGCATCGCCCTGTGCGTGACGATCATCGGCATCCCCCTCGGCATCGCCAACTTCAAGCTCATCCCGGTCTCCCTGTTCCCGATGGGCCGCGAGATCGTCCGCACGGATCAGGCGTTCACGGACCGCTGGTGAGTCCCCGGGCGTCCTCAGGGACGCCCGACGGCGGGGATGTTGTCCACAACCGCGGAGTTGTCCACAGGCCCGCACACGCCTCGTGGCCGGACCGCATGATGAACCCATGACCGAGCACGACAACCCGACCGAGCACGACAACACGACTGAGCACGAGAATCGGTACGAGCCACCGGGTCCGGTTCCGCCGCACCGCATACGCCGAGGCCCTTGACGCCCTTCCGTGCGCTTCGGGGCGGCCGGCCCCCGGGGCTCCCGGCCACGAGGCCCTTAACGCCCGCCCCGAGCCCTCCGCCGCCTCCACACCTTCCGCACGCCGTAGACCGCCACACCCCCGCCGAGCACCGCCGCGCCCACGACCACCGAGACGGCCGGCAAGGAGAACGCCAGGACCAGGCATCCGGCGAGCCCCACCACCGGCACCGCCCGGGCCACGACTCCCGGACCGAGGGTCCAGGCCGAGGCATTCGCCACCGCGTAGTACGTCAGCACACCGAAGGAGGAGAACCCGATCGCGCCCCGCACATCCACGGTGGCGGCCAGGACGGCGACCACACCGCCGACGGCCAGCTCCGCCCGGTGCGGCACCCGGAAGCGCGGGTGCACGGCGGCCAGCGCCCCCGGAAGGTGCCGGTCCCGGGCCATGGCCAGCGTCGTCCGTGACACCCCCAGCAGGAGGGCCAGCAGCGACCCCAGCGCGGCCACCGCCGCACCCGCCCGCACCACCGGCGCGAGTCCGGGCACCCCGGCGGCCCGCACCGCGTCGGCCAGCGGCGCGGGGGACTCACCCAACTCCCGAGCCCCCAGCACGGAAAGGACCGACACAGCGACCACCGCGTACACGGCCAGAGCGACACCCAGGGCCACCCGGACGGCCCGCGGAATGGTGCGCGCCGGATCTCGCACCTCCTCGCCGAGGGTCGCGATCCGCGCGTATCCCGCGAACGCGAAGAACAGCAGACCGGCCGCCTGGAGCACCCCGCCGGCCCCGCCCTCGAAACCGGTGTCCAGACGCCCGTAGCCGGCTTCTCCCGACGTCAGACTCACGACCACCACGGAAGCGAGGACCGCCAGGACCACACCCACGATCACCCGCGTCACCCACGCGGACTTCTGCACACCGCCGTAGTCGACCGCCGTGACCAGCACCACGGCGCCGACGGCGACGGCGTGCGCCTGCCCCGGCCAGACGTACGCCCCCACGGTGAGCGCCATCGCCGCGCAGGACGCCGTCTTGCCGACCACGAAGGCCCAGCCGGCCAGGTAACCCCAGAACTCGCCGAGCCGCTCACGCCCGTACACGTAGGTGCCGCCCGAGGCCGGGTACAGGGCGGCGAGGCGCGCGGAGGAGTCCGCGTTGCAGTAGGCGACCACGGCGGCGGCCGCCAGCCCGAGGAGCAGCCCGGAACCGGCCGCCCGTGCGGCGGGCGCGAGCGCGGCGAAGATCCCCGCCCCCAGCATCGCGCCCAGCCCGACGACGACGGCGTCACTCGCGCCGAGGGTGCGGCGCAGTCCGGCGCCCGGCGGATTCGTCATGAGGCCGCACCCTACTGATCAAGAGCAACCGGAAGGTGGACTCGTGACGTCCTTCATGGTGCAAGGGCCGGCGGGAAAGGGCAGGTACTCGGCATGACGATCATCAGTTGGATCATCCTTGGCCTGTTGGCCGGGGCCATCGCGAAGTTCCTGCTGCCCGGCCGCGATCCGGGCGGTCTCATCGGCACCACGCTGATCGGCGTCGCCGGCGCGTTCATCGGCGGCTGGATCTCGTCCCGCTGGTTCGACCACCCGGTCAGCAAGGACTTCTACGACGGCACCACATGGGTGGCCGCGATCGGCGGCTCACTGGTCCTGCTGATCGCCTACCGCATCCTGTTCGGCCATTCGCGCGACTGACGGCACCGCGCGCACGCACGAAAAAGGGGTGGGCACCCGAGCGGCACCCACCCTCCCTTCTCCGTCCGGCGCGCCGGCAGACCTACCGGTAGTTCACGAACTGCAGGGCGAAGTCGAAGTCCTTGCCCTTCAGCAGCGCGATGACGGCCTGGAGGTCGTCGCGGCTCTTGGAGCTGACGCGCAGCTCGTCACCCTGCACCTGGGCCTTCACGCCCTTGGGACCCTCGTCCCGGATGATCTTCGCGACCTTCTTCGCGTTGTCCTGGGAGATGCCCTCCTCGATCGACGCGAAGATCTTGTACTCCTTGCCCGAGAGCTGCGGCTCACCCGCGTCCAGGGCCTTCAGGGAGATGCCCCGCTTGATCAGCTTGGACTGGAAGACGTCGAGGACTGCCTTGACCCGGTCCTCGGAGTTCGCCTCCATGAGGATCTTCTCCCCGGACCACGAGATCGAGGCGCCCACGCCCTTGAAGTCGTAGCGCTGCGAGATCTCCTTGGCGGTCTGGTTGAGGGCGTTGTCGACCTCCTGCCGCTCGACCTTCGAGACGATGTCGAAACTGGAGTCGGCCATGTCCTGTGGCTCCTTGTATCGGGGTGCGTATCGGGGTGCGCGCCGGACGCGTACCGGCGTACGTGAGGCGGCCTCCGGGCCCGGTGTCGGCCCCGGACCGCATCCGGACCAGCCTAGTCACCCCCCGGCCCCGGGGTGGAGATCAATCGGGTGGCGGAGCACCCCTGTCCATCGGGTATTGTTTACGTCGTTGCCAGCGAGCACCGCCGAGAGGCGGTCTCAGGTGCAGCAAACCCGGCGGTGTGCCCGAGCGGCCAAAGGGAGCAGACTGTAAATCTGCCGGCTCAGCCTTCCCAGGTTCGAATCCTGGCGCCGCCACACGACCGAAAGGGTCTGTGACCAGCAGCAATGCTGATCACAGACCCTTTCGTCGTTCAAACCGCCGGATCCGGCGCCCTCGGTGTGCCGAAGCGCCGTTGGCGGCGGTGGGCGGCCGTCAGAGGGTGCCGGGGCCGGCTGTCGTGATGGCCTCGGTCGCCGCCCGTCGCAGCGCACGCTGCGTGAGCCAGCTGTTCTTCCCGCCGGTCAGGCAGGCCACGGCGCGGCCCACCCATTCCGGGTCGCCGAGTAGATGTGGCTTCCCCTCGTCGACGAGCTGCCGCAGCAGACTCTACAGCCGCAGGGCGTCCACCGCCCGGTACGGCCGCGCGTGCTGGTCGAAGCGGAGCTGATGGTCCTCGTACGGGTGGCGCAGCGTCATGTGCAGCCAGCCTCCGTCGCGCCCGGCAACCATCCCCTTGAACGTGTACGTGCCCCTGCTGTTCGTGGTCCAGGAGTGCTTGCCCCAGGTGAGCCAGATGCCGGCCATGATCCTCGGCCACGGGACCAACCGTCCCTCGGATTCCGGCTCGTGCTGATGGAGCCCGTCCTGTCGGATCTCCACCCAATGGGTGTCCGGGCGGGTGGCCTCACCGATCGTCCAACGCCCGCCGACCAGTTCCAACGGCCCCAACTGCGTACGGCCCGCCTCCATGCCGGGCATTGAACCACGCGGTCGCGGACACGTGCGGCCGTGCCTCAGGCCCGCCGGGACGGGAAGTGACGGACCGCCGGGACGGGGCGCGGGGCACACTGGGGGCATGTCGTCCCGTCGCCGTCCGTGCCCCGAGTGCCGTCGCGAGATCGCCGTCGTCGCCGGACGGTACGCGCGGCACGATCCGCCCGGAACCCGCGGCAGCGGCGAGCTGACCTCATGCCCCGGGTCGCGCCGACTCGCCCTGCCCGGGCCCGAGCAACCGTCGCTCGACGGGTACGTGGTGCCGGAGTTCCCCGGACAGATGCCCCTCTTCTGACGCCCGCGCCCCGCGCCCCGCGCGCCCCGTGCCCCCGATGCATCAGTTGCCGGCGACCGACTTCACGGCCACCGACACCGGGGCGGAGCCGCCGATCAACTCCAGGGTGAGGCCCGCCGTCGCGGGCGTGTCGACCAGTTCCGCCAGGACGGCGGCCACGTCGTCCCGGGGAATCGGTCCGCGGCCCGTGCGGGCCTCCAGACGCACCAGTCCGGTACCCGGCTCGTCGGTGAGCTGACCGGGCCTCAGGATCGTCGCGTCCAGGGCGTCCAGACCGAGCACGTACGCGTCCGCCTCGCCCTTGGCGCGCAGGTACACGTCGAAGACCTCGTCGCCCTGGTGCTTCGCGTCCGCGCCCATGGACGACACGATCACGAAGCGGCGTACGCCCGCGCGGACGGCCGCGTCGGCGAACAGGACCGCCGCCGCCCGGTCCACGGTGTCCTTGCGGCCCACGCCGCTGCCCGGACCGGCCCCCGCCGCGAACACGGCGGCATCCGCGCCCTCCAGGTGCCGCGCGACCTCCTCCACCGACGACGACTCCAGGTCGAGCACGATCGGCTCGGCGCCCAGCTCCCGCAGGTCGTCCGCCTGTTCGGGTTTGCGGATGATGCCCGCCGCCTCGTCCCCGCGCGCGACGAGCAGACGCTCCAGCCGCAACGCGATCTGACCATGACCACCAGCGATGACAATGCGCATGTCTTCGACCGTACGCCGCGGCAGGCCCGTTCGCCGCGCGACTCAGCGACACCCCCGCGTCGACGACCCGCCCGCGCCGCCACGCCGGCCACCGCCTCCGCCGAGGCGTCACCCACGTCCGCCCGTCCTACCGCCGCCATGGCGGCTGGCACCCCCGCTACGCCGGCCCCCGCCCCTGCCGGGGCAGCCCCGGCCCCGTGCCGGAGGCCGCCGAGTCGCAGTACTCGCGCACCGCGCTGGTCCGGGCGACCACCCGGCCGCCGTGCACCACGACACGGCTGTACGCCAGGGACAGCGCGGCCGGGAGGCCATCGCCGCGGACCGCCAGCAGGTCGGCCGGGAAACCCGCCTCCACGCGCACCTCCGGCAGGCCCATGGCCGCCCGCGCCGCCGTGCTCACGGCCGCGTACGCGTCCTCGGGGGACAGACCCTGGCAGGAGGCCAGCAGGTACGCCGCCTCCAGCGGGTCCCCCCGGCCCACCGGGTTCGACACGTCCCGCAGGGCGCCGCTCCCGGCCGCCACCCGCACCCCCGCCGAACGCAGCAGCCGCACCGGCGCGGCACCCCTGATCTCGGCCGCGCCGCAGCCGCCCTGGGGCAGGCACACCACCGTCACGCCGGCCGCCGCGAGCCGGTCCGCCGTGCGGGCCGCCAGATCGGCGGGCAGGCCGGAGAGGGCGCCGCACGGTCCCAGCGTCACCCCGGGCCGCAGACCGCCCGCCATCGCCGCGAAGCGGGCCAGCCGGGCCGGGTCGGCCGCGTCGGTGTGCAGGTCGACGGGACAGCCGTGCTCGGAGGCGACCTCCAGCACCGCCTCCACGTAGCCCGCCGGGTCCGGGTCCAGGTCCGGGCAGCCGCCGACCACGGAGGCGCCCATCTTGACCGCGTCCCGCAACACCGCGAGCCCGTCCGCGCCGGCCACCCCGGTCAGCACCCGGGGCATCGCCACCGTGGTCAGCTCGGCCAGCCCGCGCAGCGAACGCCCCGCGCGCAGCACGGCTTTCAGCGCGCCCAGTCCCGTCATGTCTCCCACCCGCACATGTGCGCGCAGCGCCGTCGCCCCGTGCCCGAGCTGGAGCAGCGCCGCCTCGGTCGCCCGGCGCTGGACGTCCTGCGGGTCGTCGGAGACGGGCCCCGGCTCGTCGGCGGACAGGGCGGTGTCCGCGTGGGCGTGCGGCTCGGCGGGGGCCGGGAGGAGGAGGTAGCCGGAGAGGTCGAGCCGGGGCACGCACGCGCGCGTGGCGTCCGGGGCGAGGCTGCCGGCCGTACCGACGGCCTCGATGCGTCCGCCGCCCAGCCGTACGTCCACGGTCCGGCCGTCGGTGAGACGGGCACCGCACAGCAGCAGCGGGGCCGGGTCGCCCGGGGACGAACCGGAGGGCGAGGACCACGGGTGGGACGGTGGCTGCGGCCGGTTGTCGGGCATCGCGCTCCTGGGACTCGGGCTGCGCACGGAGACGCATGTCACGCTGAGACAAGATCACGCAGAGTGAGTCGAGCCTAGGATGACCGCCCGCCACGCGCCGGGAGGAGCGCAATAGTCGTACCGGCGTGGTCCGTCCGCCGGGAGGGGGACAGGCACCCGAAACGGATTTGGGCGATCGGCGGCGGACCGTGTAATGTCTTCATCGCTCGCCCCAATAGCTCAGTCGGCAGAGCGTCTCCATGGTAAGGAGAAGGTCAACGGTTCGATTCCGTTTTGGGGCTCTGGTGTGTGAGGTTCCCGCCGCGAGGCGGGGCCCGATCGCATCAAAGCGGTGTAGCTCAGTCGGTAGAGCAAGCGGCTCATAATCGCTGTGTCACCGGTTCAAGTCCGGTCACCGCTACAGACAGTAGCCGATTGCGGGGTCGGTCCTTCGATCGGCTACTCTTCTTGCGTTAATCAAGTCCATCCGTTCGTCAAGGAGCACTCACGTGGCTGCCACCGACGTCCGCCCGAAGATCACGCTGGCCTGCGTGGAGTGCAAGGAGCGGAACTACATCACCAAGAAGAACCGGCGTAACAACCCGGATCGCCTTGAGATGAAGAAGCACTGCCCGCGTTGCAATGCGCACACCGCGCACCGCGAAACGCGATAAAACAGGCTCGTACACGAGGCCGTCCCCCCACTCGGGGGGCGGCCTCGTGTCGTTTCACCACCGACATCACACGCTGTGAGACACGTCGGTCCTGAACCGACACAGGAGGTGCCGCGCGCATGGCGCTCGACCAGTCCTTCGTGGGGCGGAGCTACCCGCCCACCGAGCCCTACGAGGTGGGCCGGGAGAAGATCCGCGAGTTCGCCGAGGCGGTGGGGGACGCCAACCCGGCGTACACGGACACGGAGGCGGCCCGGGCGCTCGGCCACCCCGACGTGATCGCCCCGCCGACCTTCGTGTTCGCCATCACGTTCAAGGCCGCGGGCCAGGTCGTCGCCGACCCGCAGCTCGGCCTCGACTACAGCCGGGTGGTGCACGGCGACCAGCGGTTCGCCTACAACCGGCCGGTGCGCGCCGGTGACCGGCTCAGCGTCACGTCGACCATCGAGACGATCCGGACGATGGCCGGCAACGACATACTGGACATCCGCGGCGAGGTGCACGACCAGGACGGCGCACACGTCGTGACCGCCTGGACCAAGCTGGTGGCCCGCGCGGCCGAGGAGGCGTGAATCACACCATGACGGCGAAGATCTCCTACGCCGACGTCGAGGTCGGCACCGAGCTGCCCGCGCAGACGTTCCCCGTGACACGCGCCACTCTCGTCCAGTACGCGGGCGCCTCCGGCGACTTCAACCCCATCCACTGGAACGAGCGGTTCGCCAAGGAGGTGGGCCTCCCGGACGTCATCGCGCACGGCATGTTCACCATGGCCGAGGCGATCCGCGTGGTGACCGACTGGGTCGGCGACCCGGGCGCGGTCGTCGAGTACGGCGTCCGCTTCACCCGCCCGGTCGTGGTGCCCGACGACGACAAGGGTGCCCTCGTCGAGGTCACCGGCAAGGTCGCCGCCAAGCTCGACGACAACACCGTGCGGGTGGACCTCGTCGCGACCAGCGCCGGACAGAAGGTCCTGGGCGCCTCACGGGCGGTCGTCCGGCTCGCCTGAACCGGACCGGACGGCGGGGGAGCGGGGGCGGCGGCGCCGTCTCGTAGTCTTGAGCCCGTGCAGGAACTCCACGACGCCCCCCTCGCCCCGCTGACCACCTTCCGGCTGGGCGGCCCCGCGACCCGGCTGGCCACCGCGACCACCGACGACGAGGTGATCGCCGCCGTCCGCGAGGCCGACGCCGCCGGCACCCCGCTGCTGGTCATCGGCGGCGGCTCCAACCTGGTCATCGGCGACAAGGGCTTCGACGGCACCGCGCTCGTCGTCGCCACCAAGGGCGTCACCCTCGACGGCACCGACCTCGAACTGGCGGCCGGGGAAGTGTGGACCGACGCCGTCGCGGCCACCGTCGAGGCCGGGCTGGCCGGCGTCGAGTGCCTGGCCGGCATCCCCGGCTCGGCGGGCGCCACCCCCATCCAGAACGTCGGGGCGTACGGCCAGGAGGTCTCCTCCACGATCACCGAGGTGATCGCCTACGACCGGCGCTCCGGCGGGACCGTCACGCTCTCCAACGAGGAGTGCGCCTTCTCCTACCGGCACAGCCGCTTCAAGGCCGACCCCGAGCGGTACGTCGTCCTGCGCGTCCGTTTCCGGCTGGAGGACGCCGGAGGCCTGTCCGGCCCGGTCAAGTACGCCGAGACCGCCCGCGTGCTCGGCGTCGCGCCCGGCGAGCGGGTCCCCCTGGCCACCGCCCGCGACACGGTGCTGAAGCTCCGCGCGGGCAAGGGCATGGTGCTGGACGCCGAGGACCACGACACCTGGTCGGCCGGGTCCTTCTTCACCAACCCGATCCTCGACGACGAGACGTTCGCCGCATTCCGTACGCGTGTACGGGAACGGTTGGGGGACGGCGTGGAGCCGCCCGCCTACCCGGCCGGTGAGGGGCGTACCAAGACCTCCGCGGCCTGGCTGATCGACAAGGCCGGCTTCACCAAGGGGTACGGCGGCGGGCCTGCCCGCATCTCCACCAAGCACACCCTGGCCCTCACCAACCGCGGTGGGGCCACCACGGAGGACCTGCTCGCGCTCGCCCGCGAGGTCGTGGCGGGCGTCCGCGACGCGTTCGGGATCACCCTGGTGAACGAGCCCGTCATGGTCGGCGTCGGCCTCTGAACCGCACGGACCGCTCCGGGGGTCGCGTAATCCCGTTGCCGGGCCAGGCCCGACGCGCGTATTCCTGACGTCATGAGGAAGCTCCCGTGCGGTTGAGGGTCGCGGAGTTCCGGCCGCGCGCCGGACGGTACGCCTTCCGGGTGGTCCGGCCCCGCCCCGCGCTGCGCCACACCACGCTCAACGACCCCATGCGCGACTGGGGTTACCTCGTCGGGGACCACGACGGACTGGCCCGGCTCGCCGGTCTGTTCTCCTTCGCGGCGTACTCGCCGCACACGGTCGTCCACGTCCCGCTCCGGCGGAGCGTCCCCCGGGAGTATCCGCAGGGCGTGCCCGTCGACCTGGTGCTGGCCCACCAGTCGCTCGGGCTGCGGCCCTCCGTGTGGCCCGCGCTGCGCCCCGGGCGCACCGGGGGCGTCCCGGGCACCGTTCGCACCGACGAGCGGCGCACCGCGCGCGACGGCTCCGCCTGGGATGAGCTCTGGGAGCGGCGCTGGGACCGTCTGCCCCGCGCCGACCGCATCCAGCCCACCGTCCACGCCCGGACGCTGTTCCTGTTCGGCGCGCGGGACACCTTCGCCGCCGCCTCCCTGCGACTCGGCCGGGCGGCCGGATTCGGCCCGCTCGACAAGGCGGCGGTCAAGGGGCGCGACGTGCTCAGCGCCTCACTCACCACGCTGCTGCCCCTGGCCCGGGGGCGGGGGACGGAGCTGGACATCGGCTTCCAGGCGTACCCGCCCCTCGCCCACTTCACCCGACCGGGGCGGTCAGCCAGGCGTCGACGCCCGACAGCAGCTTCTCCTTGACGTCCTCCGGCGCCGCCGAGCCCCGGACGGACTGCCGGGCCAGCTCGGCGAGCTCCGCGTCCGTGAAGGCGTGGTACCGGCGCGCGATCTCGTACTGCGCCGCCAGCCGGGAGCCGAACAGCAGCGGGTCGTCCGCGCCCAGCGCCATCGGCACGCCCGCCTCGAACAGCGTGCGCAGGGGGACGTCCGCCAGCTTGTCGTAGACGCCGAGGGCGACGTTCGACGCGGGGCACACCTCGCAGGTGACGCCCCGGTCCGCGAGCCGTTTCATCAGCCGCGGGTCGTCCGCCGCCCGCACGCCGTGGCCGATCCGGTGCGCGTCCAGGTCGTCCAGGCAGTCGCGGACCGACGCCGGCCCCGCCAGCTCGCCGCCGTGCGGGGCCGACAGCAGCCCGCCCTCCCGCGCGATGGCGAACGCCCGGTCGAAGTCGCGGGCCATCCCGCGCCGCTCGTCGTTGGAGAGCCCGAAGCCGACGATCCCCCGGTCGGCGTAACGCACCGCGAGGCGGGCCAGCGTGCGGGCGTCCAGGGGGTGCTTCATCCGATTGGCGGCCACCAGCACCCGCATTCCGAGCCCGGTGTCGCGGACCGCCGTGTCCACCGCGTCGAGGATGACCTCCAGCGCCGGGATCAGCCCGCCCAGCCGCGGCGCGTACGACGTCGGATCGACCTGGATCTCCAGCCAGCCGGAGCCGTCCCGCAGGTCCTCCTCGGCGGCCTCCCGCACCAGCCGCTGAATGTCCTCGGGCGCTCTGATGCACGAGCGTGCCGCGTCGTACAGGCGCTGGAAGCGGAACCAGCCGCGCTCGTCCGTGGCCCGCAGTCTGGGCGGCTCCCCGCCGGTCAGGGCGTCGGTCAGGGCCTCGGGCAGACGCACCCCGTACTTGTCGGCCAGCTCCAGCAGGGTGCTCGGCCGCATGGACCCGGTGAAGTGCAGATGCAGGTGGGCCTTCGGCAGCTCAGAGACATCACGTACACGCTCCATTCGCCGATCCTGCCTGACGTTCCAGCTGTGCCGGTAGCGCTTTCGCCGTTCGTGGTCTTGCTCGCACACATGAACGGGGGCGCCCGGAAGGAAATCCGGGCGCCCCCGATGCGGAAGGGACGGCGTCTCAGTCCCGCGCCTCCGCGAGCAGCTTCTGGATCCGGCTGACGCCCTCGACGAGGTCCTCGTCGCCCAGCGCGTACGACAGCCGCAGGTAGCCCGGAGTGCCGAACGCCTCACCCGGGACCACCGCGACCTCGGCCTCCTCCAGGATGAGCGCCGCGAGCTCGACGGAGTTCTGCGGACGCCTGCCCCGGATGTCCTTGCCGATCAGCGCCTTCACCGACGGGTAGGCGTAGAACGCGCCCTCGGGCTCGGGGCACACCACGCCGTCGATCTCGTTGAGCATCCGCACGATGGTCTTCCGGCGCCGGTCGAACGCCTCGCGCATCGTCGCGACGGCCTCCAGGTCGCCGGAGACGGCGGCGAGGGCGGCGGCCTGGGCGACGTTCGACACGTTCGACGTGGCGTGCGACTGCAGGTTGGTCGCGGCCTTCACCACGTCCTTCGGGCCGATGACCCAGCCGACCCGCCAGCCGGTCATCGCGTACGTCTTGGCGACGCCGTTGACCACGACGCACTTGTCGCGCAGCTCGGGCAGCAGCGCCGGCAGGGAGACGGAGACGGCGTCGCCGTACACCAGGTGCTCGTAGATCTCGTCGGTGAGCACCCACAGGCCGTGCTCGACGGCCCACCTGCCGATGGCCTCGGTCTCGGCCTCGCTGTAGACCGCGCCGGTCGGGTTCGACGGGGAGACGAACAGCACGACCTTCGTCTTCTCGGTGCGGGCCGCCTCCAGCTGCTCCACGCTCACGCGGTAGCCGGTGGTCTCGTCGGCGACGACCTCGACCGGGACACCGCCCGCGAGCCGGATCGACTCGGGGTACGTCGTCCAGTACGGCGCCGGGACGATGACCTCGTCGCCCGGGTCGAGGATCGCGGCGAAGGCCTCGTAGATGGCCTGCTTGCCGCCGTTGGTGACGAGGATCTGCGACGGGTCGACCTCGTAGCCGGAGTCGCGCAGCGTCTTGGCGGCGATCGCGTTCTTCAGCTCGGGCAGGCCGCCGGCCGGGGTGTACCGGTGGTACTTCGGGTTCTTGCAGGCCTCGATCGCGGCCTCGACGATGTAGTCCGGCGTCGGGAAGTCGGGCTCACCGGCGCCGAAGCCGATCACCGGTCGCCCGGCGGCCTTGAGGGCCTTGGCCTTGGCGTCCACGGCGAGGGTGGCGGACTCGGAGATCGCGCCGACTCGGGCGGAGACCCGGCGCTCGGTGGGAGGGGTTGCAGCGCTCATGCGCCCATCGTTCCAGACACGAAACACAGTCGGCACAGCGGTTTCACGGACTGAACAACACCGGGCAAACCGCTGAACACCAGTCCGAGCGGCGCGTCCGCCGGCGGCGTGGCCAGGACGATCTTCGGCCGTCGTGCAGCCGGTGCGGCCCCTCGCAGGCACTTTCTGTTCGACGCCCGGCCCAGGAACACGTACACTCTCACCTCGTTGGCCTTCAGCGGTCCGCGCTCAGCCGGTGCACACCAAGCATCCGGTCGGATGCGGTACGTTGGGGGACGCACAAAGGGTCGTAGCTCAATTGGTAGAGCACTGGTCTCCAAAACCAGCGGTTGGGGGTTCAAGTCCCTCCGGCCCTGCTACACACACCTTCGCCAGGATGTGTGCGCATGTACGTACAGCAATGCACCGCCGTGCGGCTCAGACCGGGCGCGGCACGGCCACGACCCGGAATCAGGTGAGGACGAGTGACGGACGCCGTGGGCTCCATCGACATGCCTGATGCCCAGGACGCGGCAGACTCCAAGAAGCCCCGCAAGGGCGGCAAGCGGGCCAAGAAGGGCCCCCTGAAGCGCCTTGCGCTCTTCTACCGCCAGATCGTCGCGGAGCTCCGCAAGGTCGTCTGGCCCACCCGCAACCAGCTGACGTCGTACACGACCGCGGTGATCGTCTTCGTGGTCCTGATGATCGGCCTGATCACTCTGATCGACTACGGCCTCAGTCACGCCGCCAAGTACGTCTTCGGCTGACCCCCGAGCGAAGAGCGCCGAGGTACCCGGCGCTCCTTTCGCATGTTCCACCCCTATGTATCCAGGAAGAAGCAGCCACCGTGTCTGACCCGAACGTGAACGACGCCGTCGAGCCTTACGGCGAAGGGGCCGAGTCCGCCGAGGACGCGCTCGCCGCCGTCGAGGCCGCGGACGTCGAGGACACCGAGGCCCCCGAAGAGGCCGAGGCTGCCGACACCACCGACGGCGAGGCCGTCGAGGGTGAGACCGACGAGGACGAGTCCGCCGAAGCCGCGGAAGCGGCCGAGGAGGAGCCCGAGGACGACCGCGACCCGGTCGAGAAGCTCCGCGAGGAGCTGCGGTCCCTGCCCGGCGAGTGGTACGTCATCCACACCTACGCGGGCTACGAGAACCGCGTGAAGACCAACCTCGAGCAGCGCGCCGTCTCGCTGAACGTCGAGGACTACATCTTCCAGGCCGAGGTGCCGCAGGAAGAGGTCGTCCAGATCAAGAACGGCGACCGCAAGACGATCAAGCAGAACAAGCTCCCGGGCTACGTCCTGGTCCGCATGGACCTGACGAACGAGTCCTGGGGTGTCGTGCGCAACACTCCCGGTGTCACCGGCTTCGTGGGCAACGCCTACGACCCGTACCCGCTGACGCTGGACGAGATCGTCAAGATGCTCGCCCCGGAGGCCGAGGAGAAGGCCGCCCGCGAGGCCGCCGAGGCCGAGGGCAAGCCGGCGCCGCAGCGCAAGGTCGAGGTCCAGGTGCTGGACTTCGAGGTGGGCGACTCGGTCACCGTCACCGACGGCCCGTTCGCCACGCTCCAGGCGACCATCAACGAGATCAACCCCGACTCCAAGAAGGTCAAGGGTCTGGTGGAGATCTTCGGCCGCGAGACGCCGGTCGAGCTCTCCTTCGACCAGATCCAGAAGAACTAGCCCTTCTGGACCGGCTGTTGCACAGCTTCCGCGCAGGTCAGGCGAACGCTCGCGCGTTTGTCTGACCTGCTCGGTTTTTGGCCGCGCATCCATACCCGTTATCGTTGTGCGGTATGCCTGCGTCCTGGTTGTCGCCAGGACGCCGGCAGGACCCGAATCGAAAGGACCCGGAGAGCCATGCCTCCCAAGAAGAAGAAGGTCACGGGGCTCATCAAGCTCCAGATCCAGGCCGGTGCCGCGAACCCGGCCCCGCCGGTCGGCCCCGCGCTGGGCCAGCACGGCGTCAACATCATGGAGTTCTGCAAGGCCTACAACGCCGCGACCGAGTCGCAGCGTGGCTGGGTCATCCCGGTGGAGATCACGGTCTACGAGGACCGCTCCTTCACCTTCATCACCAAGACCCCGCCGGCCGCGAAGATGATCCTCAAGGCCGCGGGCGTGGAGAAGGGCTCCGGCGAGCCGCACAAGACCAAGGTCGCGAAGATCACCGCCGACCAGGTCCGTGAGATCGCCACGACCAAGATGCCCGACCTCAACGCCAACGACCTGGACGCCGCGTCGAAGATCATCGCCGGCACCGCCCGTTCCATGGGCATCACGGTCGAGGGCTGACCTCCACCCCCGTAAGCCAAGCAGTAGTGGCAGGGCCGGCTCGGCCCGGACCACAACTCCTCGAACGCACAGGAGCTTTCAGTGAGCAAGCGCAGCAAGTCTCTCCGCGCTGCGGACGCCAAGATCGACCGGGAGAAGCAGTACGCCCCGCTCGAGGCCGTCCGTCTCGCCAAGGAGACGTCCACGACCAAGTTCGACGGCACCGTCGAGGTCGCCTTCCGTCTGGGTGTCGACCCGCGCAAGGCCGACCAGATGGTCCGTGGCACCGTGAACCTCCCGCACGGCACCGGTAAGACCGCCCGGGTCCTGGTCTTCGCGACCGGTGACCGTGCCGAGGCCGCACGTGCCGCGGGCGCCGACATCGTCGGCGCCGACGAGCTGATCGACGAGGTGTCGAAGGGCCGTCTGGACTTCGACGCCGTCGTCGCCACCCCGGACCTCATGGGCAAGGTCGGCCGCCTCGGCCGCGTGCTCGGTCCCCGTGGTCTGATGCCGAACCCGAAGACCGGCACCGTGACCCCGGACGTCACCAAGGCCGTCAACGACATCAAGGGCGGCAAGATCGAGTTCCGTGTCGACAAGCACGCGAACCTGCACTTCATCATCGGCAAGACGTCGTTCGACGACACCAAGCTGGTGGAGAACTACGGCGCGGCCCTGGAGGAGATCCTCCGTCTGAAGCCGTCCGCCGCCAAGGGTCGCTACATCAAGAAGGCCGCGCTCAGCACCACGATGGGCCCCGGCATTCCGCTCGACCCGAACCGCACCCGCAACCTCCTCGTCGAGGAGGACCCGGCCGCCGTCTGAGCCGGGTGAGCCGGCCGGCAGGCCGGTGTGCGCACGCATCGAAGAACCCGTTCCTCACGCCCAACTCGGGCGTGGGGGCGGGTTTTTTCGTACGCCTGTGTCGGTGCGGTGGGATACCGTGCACAGGAATCACACACGAAGCACGGCGAAACATCAGGGGTGGGTATTCATGGCCATGGCCGCATGGAAGCGCGCGGGTGTCAGTCTGACGGCCGCAGCGGTCGTCGTGGGCCTCGCGGGGTGCCAGGACGGTGACGAGGGCGGGAGCAAGAAGGCCGCGGGCTCGTCCGGCTCCAAGGCGCAGACGCAGAACGAGGCCACGGAAGTCCTCCAGGCCGCCTTCAAGAAGACCTCCGAGGCGAAGTCCTCGAAGGTCCGGATGACGATGACCATGCCGGCCGGGCTGGACGGCGGCGGCACCATGGAGATGTCCGGGGTCCAGGGGTGGGACCCGGCGGTCATGGACGTCACCATGAAGGGCTCCGCCCTCGCCGCGGGCGCACCGGACGGACCCCAGCAGGTGCGCATGATCATGCTGGACGGCGCCATGTACATGGACATGGGTACCGAGCAGGCCGCCCAGATGGACGGCAAGCGCTGGATGAAGATGGACTTCAAGGCCCTCGCCGACGCGACCGGCGACCCGGAGGTCCAGAAGCAGATGACCGGCGGCCTGGAGAACATGAACCAGGACCCGGCGCAGCAGCTCGCCATGCTGCTGGGCTCGCCCAGCCTGAAGCACGTGGGCCCGGACAAGGTCGACGGCGTCGAGACGCAGCACTACAAGGGCAGGCTGACCGTCGAGGAGATGCTCGACACCAACAAGGCGCTCGACGGCCTGTTCACCAAGGCGGAGCGTCAGCAGCTCGTCGACAACATGAAGAAGACGGGCCTGAAGGGCTACGACACCGAGGTCTGGGTCAACGAGGACAACTACCCGGCCAAGATGGTCGTCGGCATGACCATGGCCGAGGGCACGATGAAGATGACCGCCCACTACTCCGACTACGGCGCCAAGGCCGAGGTCAAGGCGCCGGCCGCGGGCGAGACCTTCGACTTCATGGAGCTGATGAAGGAGCTGGAGTCGCTGGGCGCGGGGGCGGCTTCCTAGTCCCCCGGACCGGCTTGTGAGCCGTCGGCTCCCGGCGCCCAGGAGTGCGCCGGGAGCCGATCGGCCGATTTGCCTGACGCCGATCCGTTCACGTACTCTTCCACCGAAGCCAAAGACCGCTGGTCGTTGCCGTGCGCTCGTACGAGGGCGCGGTGGCCGAAGGATCCGCTGAACTGCGGACGACCCGCGCAGGTGACATTGGATGAGTTCCCGGGAGACCGCCGCCGCAAGGCGCGGAGAACCGGTTGAGCTTCGCCCCGTGCGCCTGCGCCCGGGGCGTTTCGTTTTCCCCAGACCTCCTTCGGGTCCGCGCGGTCCGAATCACCCGGAAGGAGGCCGAGGCTCTATGGCGAGGCCCGACAAGGCTGCCGCGGTTGCCGAGCTGACGGACAAGTTCCGCAGCTCCAACGCCGCCGTGCTGACCGAGTACCGCGGTCTCACCGTGGCGCAGCTCAAGACGCTGCGCCGTTCGCTCGGTGAGAACGCCCAGTACGCCGTGGTGAAGAACACGCTGACCAAGATTGCGGCCAACGAGGCCGGGATCACGCTCGACGACCAGCTCTTCGCTGGCCCGACGGCGGTCGCCTTCGTCACCGGTGACCCGGTGGAGTCGGCGAAGGGTCTTCGTGACTTCGCCAAGGAAAACCCGAATCTCGTCATCAAGGGCGGTGTCCTTGACGGCAAGGCGCTGTCCGCCGACGAGATCAAGAAGCTTGCGGACCTCGAGTCCCGCGAGGTTCTGCTCTCCAAGCTGGCCGGTGCCTTCAAGGCGAAGCAGTCCCAGGCTGCCTCCGTCTTCCAGGCGCTGCCCTCGAAGCTCGTCCGCACCGTGGACGCGCTCCGTGCCAAGCAGGACGAGCAGGGCGGTGCCGAGTAATTCGGCTCGCTTTCCGATCCTCGCCGCCTGAGGTGAGGGTCGATGCGGGCCTGACGTACGCCCGCCTCACCCCGTACATCCGGCACCTGCCGATTTAGTGGAAGGACCGCCATCATGGCGAAGCTCAGCCAGGAAGACCTGCTCGCGCAGTTCGAGGAGATGACCCTCATCGAGCTCTCCGAGTTCGTGAAGGCCTTCGAGGAGAAGTTCGACGTCACCGCCGCCGCCGCCGCGCCGGTCGTCGTCGCCGGTGGTGCCGCTGGTGGCGCCGCCGCCGAGGCCGCCGAGGAGAAGGACGAGTTCGACGTCGTCCTCACCGGCGCCGGCGACAAGAAGATCCAGGTCATCAAGGTCGTGCGTGAGCTGACCTCCCTGGGTCTGAAGGAGGCCAAGGACCTCGTGGACGGCACCCCGAAGCCGGTCCTGGAGAAGGTCAACAAGGAGGCCGCGGACAAGGCTGCCGAGTCCCTCAAGGCCGCCGGCGCCTCCGTCGAGGTCAAGTAACACCTTCCGGGTCCGACAGGATCCGGTACGCGTCCCACGGGGCGTGTAACGCTCAAGCGCCGAGGAGCGATCATCCATCCGGGTGGTCGCTCTTCGGCGTTCCGGGGGGTCGGCGGCGACTGCCTTGCACCCGGGACGGCGGGGGGTATGGTGATCTTCGTTGTGCCTCCGAGGGGCCGCGGAGATGAGCCGGACGGCGGCGGTTCGAACAAGGGGGGCCCTTGACGAACCGCACGCAGCGCGCAATTCTCAGGACGCGTCGTCACAAGGATCCGAATCCGAGGCATGGATCGACGGCAAAGAGGGCAGTATCACGGTGCGTTGAGGGCAGCGCCTTGCCGCAGGAGTTGAGTACAACGAGGGCCTCCAACCGGTCTCGTACACCGCACTGGACATCAGTGTGCCAAGTGGCTACACTGTCCCTTTGCGCTGCCTGTTAGCTGTCCCCTGCCCGTCACCAGGGGCATGCCCTCACTCGAGCACGGACGACCGGATCCTTTCCGACCTGGAATGTCCGTCCCCGCGCCCAGTGGGGGGCCGGTACGCGCGTAGTGAGTCCGAGCCCTCGGAAGGACCCCCTCTTGGCCGCCTCGCGCAACGCCTCGACCGCGAATACGAACAACGGCGCCAGCACCGCCCCGCTGCGCATCTCCTTTGCAAAGATCAAGGAGCCCCTCGAGGTTCCGAACCTTCTCGCGCTGCAGACCGAGAGCTTTGACTGGCTGCTCGGCAACGACGCCTGGAAGGCTCGCGTCGAGGAGGCTCTCGAGAACGGGCACGACGTCCCCACCAAGTCCGGTCTGGAGGAGATCTTCGAAGAGATCTCCCCGATCGAGGACTTCTCCGGGTCGATGTCGCTGACCTTCCGCGACCACCGCTTCGAGCCGCCGAAGAACTCCATCGACGAGTGCAAGGACCGCGACTTCACGTACGCCGCCCCGCTCTTCGTCACGGCCGAGTTCACCAACAACGAGACCGGCGAGATCAAGTCCCAGACCGTCTTCATGGGCGACTTCCCGCTCATGACGAACAAGGGCACCTTCGTCATCAACGGCACCGAGCGTGTCGTGGTGTCCCAGCTGGTGCGCTCGCCCGGCGTCTACTTCGACTCCTCCATCGACAAGACGTCCGACAAGGACATCTTCTCCGCCAAGATCATCCCCTCCCGGGGTGCCTGGCTGGAGATGGAGATCGACAAGCGCGACATGGTCGGTGTGCGCATCGACCGCAAGCGCAAGCAGTCCGTCACCGTCCTCCTGAAGGCACTCGGCTGGACCACCGAGCAGATCCTCGAGGAGTTCGGCGAGTACGAGTCCATGCGCGCCACCCTGGAGAAGGACCACACCCAGGGCCAGGACGACGCGCTGCTCGACATCTACCGCAAGCTGCGTCCGGGCGAGCCCCCCACCCGTGAGGCCGCGCAGACGCTGCTCGAGAACCTCTACTTCAACCCCAAGCGCTACGACCTGGCCAAGGTCGGCCGCTACAAGGTCAACAAGAAGCTCGGTGGCGACCAGCCGCTCGACGCCGGCGTGCTCACCACCGACGACATCATCGCCACGATCAAGTACCTGGTGAAGCTGCACGCCGGTGAGACCGAGACGGTCGGCGAGTCGGGCCGCTCGATCATCGTCGAGACCGACGACATCGACCACTTCGGCAACCGCCGCATCCGTAACGTCGGCGAGCTGATCCAGAACCAGGTCCGTACGGGTCTCGCCCGTATGGAGCGCGTCGTGCGCGAGCGCATGACCACCCAGGACGTCGAGGCGATCACGCCGCAGACCCTGATCAACATCCGGCCGGTCGTCGCCTCCATCAAGGAGTTCTTCGGCACCAGCCAGCTGTCGCAGTTCATGGACCAGAACAACCCGCTGTCGGGGCTGACGCACAAGCGTCGTCTGAACGCCCTCGGCCCGGGTGGTCTCTCCCGTGAGCGGGCCGGCTTCGAGGTCCGTGACGTGCACCCCTCGCACTACGGCCGCATGTGCCCGATCGAGACGCCGGAAGGCCCGAACATCGGTCTGATCGGTTCGCTCGCCTCCTACGGGCGGATCAACCCGTTCGGCTTCATCGAGACGCCGTACCGCAAGGTCGTCGACGGCCAGGTCACCGACGAGGTGGACTACCTGACCGCCGACGAGGAGGACCGCTTCGTCATCGCCCAGGCCAACGCGCCGCTGAGCGACGACATGCGCTTCGTCGAGAACCGCATCCTGGTCCGCCGCCGCGGCGGCGAGGTCGACTACGTCCCCGGCGACGAGGTCGACTACATGGACGTCTCGCCGCGCCAGATGGTGTCGGTCGCGACCGCCATGATCCCGTTCCTCGAGCACGACGACGCCAACCGTGCCCTGATGGGCGCGAACATGATGCGGCAGGCCGTGCCGCTGATCAAGTCCGAGGCCCCGCTCGTCGGCACCGGCATGGAGTACCGCTCCGCCGTCGACGCCGGTGACGTGGTCAAGGCGGAGAAGGCGGGTGTGGTCCAGGAGGTCTCCGCGGACTACATCACCACGACCAACGACGACGGCACGTACATCACGTACCGCCTGGCCAAGTTCTCCCGCTCCAACCAGGGCACCTCGGTCAACCAGAAGGTCATCGTCTCCGAGGGCGACCGGATCGTCGAGGGCCAGGTCCTCGCCGACGGCCCGGCCACCGAGAACGGCGAGATGGCGCTCGGCAAGAACCTGCTGGTCGCGTTCATGCCGTGGGAGGGTCACAACTACGAGGACGCGATCATCCTGTCGCAGCGCCTCGTGCAGGACGACGTCCTCTCCTCGATCCACATCGAGGAGCACGAGGTCGACGCCCGTGACACCAAGCTCGGCCCCGAGGAGATCACCCGGGACATCCCGAACGTCTCCGAGGAGGTCCTCGCCGACCTCGACGAGCGCGGCATCATCCGTATCGGTGCCGAGGTCGTCGCCGGTGACATCCTCGTCGGCAAGGTCACGCCCAAGGGTGAGACCGAGCTGACCCCGGAGGAGCGCCTGCTCCGCGCGATCTTCGGTGAGAAGGCTCGTGAGGTCCGTGACACCTCGCTGAAGGTGCCGCACGGCGAGATCGGCAAGGTCATCGGCGTCCGCGTCTTCGACCGCGAGGAGGGCGACGAGCTTCCCCCCGGTGTGAACCAGCTGGTGCGCGTCTACGTCGCGCAGAAGCGCAAGATCACCGACGGTGACAAGCTCGCCGGCCGCCACGGCAACAAGGGCGTCATCTCCAAGATCCTGCCCATCGAGGACATGCCGTTCCTCGAGGACGGGACCCCGGTCGACATCATCCTCAACCCGCTCGGTGTGCCGTCCCGAATGAACCCGGGACAGGTGCTGGAGATCCACCTCGGCTGGCTCGCCAGCCGCGGCTGGGACGTCTCCGGTCTCGCCGAGGAGTGGGCCGAGCGGCTTCAGGTCATCGGCGCCGACAAGGTCGAGCCCGGCACCAACGTCGCCACCCCGGTCTTCGACGGTGCGCGTGAGGACGAGCTCGCGGGTCTGCTGCAGCACACCATCCCGAACCGCGACGGCGAGCGCATGGTGCTCCCGACCGGTAAGGCGCGGCTGTACGACGGCCGCTCCGGTGAGCCGTTCCCCGAGCCGATCTCGGTCGGTTACATGTACATCCTGAAGCTCCACCACCTGGTCGACGACAAGCTGCACGCCCGGTCGACCGGTCCGTACTCCATGATCACCCAGCAGCCGCTGGGTGGTAAGGCTCAGTTCGGTGGCCAGCGGTTCGGCGAGATGGAGGTGTGGGCACTCGAGGCGTACGGGGCCGCCTACGCGCTCCAGGAGCTGCTGACCATCAAGTCCGACGACGTCACCGGCCGCGTGAAGGTCTACGAGGCCATCGTCAAGGGCGAGAACATCCCCGAGCCCGGCATCCCCGAGTCCTTCAAGGTCCTCATCAAGGAGATGCAGTCCCTGTGCCTGAACGTGGAGGTGCTGTCCTCGGACGGCATGTCCATCGAGATGCGCGACACCGACGAGGACGTCTTCCGCGCAGCGGAGGAGCTTGGCATCGACCTGTCCCGGCGCGAGCCGAGCAGCGTCGAAGAGGTCTGACGGGAGTCCGGCGGCCTTCCCCGTGAAGGCCGCCGGCCCCAGGACCCCCGTTTCAGACCCCATGACTTACAACCCTGAGAGGGATTGACGCATAGTGCTCGACGTCAACTTCTTCGACGAGCTCCGGATCGGTCTGGCCACCGCTGACGACATCCGTCAGTGGAGCCACGGCGAGGTCAAGAAGCCCGAGACCATCAACTACCGCACCCTCAAGCCCGAGAAGGACGGACTCTTCTGCGAGAAGATCTTCGGTCCGACCCGGGACTGGGAGTGCTACTGCGGCAAGTACAAGCGCGTCCGCTTCAAGGGCATCATCTGTGAGCGTTGTGGCGTCGAGGTCACGCGCGCCAAGGTGCGCCGTGAGCGGATGGGCCACATCGAGCTCGCCGCGCCCGTCACGCACATCTGGTACTTCAAGGGTGTCCCGAGCCGCCTGGGCTACCTGCTCGACCTGGCTCCCAAGGACCTCGAGAAGGTCATCTACTTCGCCGCGTACATGATCACGTACGTGGACGAGGAGCGCCGCACCCGCGACCTGCCGTCGCTGGAGGCCCACGTCTCCGTCGAGCGTCAGCAGATCGAGAACCGCCGGGACGCCGACCTGGAGGCCCGCGCCAAGAAGCTCGAGACCGACCTGGCCGAGCTGGAGGCCGAGGGCGCCAAGGCCGACGTGCGCCGCAAGGTGCGCGAGGGTGCCGAGCGCGAGATGAAGCAGCTGCGCGACCGTGCGCAGCGCGAGATCGACCGCCTCGACGAGGTGTGGAACCGGTTCAAGAACCTCAAGGTCCAGGACCTCGAGGGCGACGAGCTGCTCTACCGCGAGCTGCGTGACCGCTTCGGCACGTACTTCGACGGTTCGATGGGTGCCGCGGCGCTGCAGAAGCGCCTGGAGTCCTTCGACCTCGACGAGGAGGCCGAGAAGCTCCGCGAGATCATCCGCACCGGCAAGGGCCAGAAGAAGACCCGCGCCCTGAAGCGGCTGAAGGTCGTCTCCGCGTTCCTGCAGACCTCCAACAGCCCCAAGGGCATGGTCCTGGACTGCGTCCCGGTCATCCCGCCGGACCTGCGTCCGATGGTGCAGCTGGACGGTGGCCGCTTCGCGACCTCCGACCTGAACGACCTGTACCGCCGTGTCATCAACCGCAACAACCGCCTGAAGCGGCTTCTCGACCTCGGCGCGCCCGAGATCATCGTGAACAACGAGAAGCGCATGCTCCAGGAGGCCGTGGACGCGCTCTTCGACAACGGCCGTCGTGGCCGCCCGGTGACGGGCCCCGGCAACCGTCCGCTGAAGTCGCTGTCCGACATGCTCAAGGGCAAGCAGGGCCGCTTCCGTCAGAACCTGCTCGGCAAGCGTGTGGACTACTCCGCGCGCTCCGTGATCGTCGTCGGTCCGCAGCTGAAGCTGCACCAGTGCGGTCTGCCGAAGGCGATGGCGCTGGAGCTGTTCAAGCCGTTCGTGATGAAGCGCCTGGTCGACCTGAACCACGCGCAGAACATCAAGTCGGCCAAGCGCATGGTCGAGCGCGGCCGCACGGTCGTGTACGACGTGCTGGAAGAGGTCATCGCGGAGCACCCGGTTCTGCTGAACCGTGCGCCCACGCTGCACCGCCTCGGCATCCAGGCCTTCGAGCCGCAGCTGGTCGAGGGCAAGGCCATCCAGATCCACCCGCTCGTCTGCACCGCGTTCAACGCGGACTTCGACGGTGACCAGATGGCCGTGCACCTGCCGCTGTCCGCGGAGGCGCAGGCCGAGGCCCGCATCCTGATGCTGTCCTCGAACAACATCCTCAAGCCGGCCGACGGCCGCCCGGTGACGATGCCGACCCAGGACATGGTCCTCGGTCTGTTCTTCCTCACCACCGACGGCGAGATGCGCGACCTCAAGGGCGAGGGCCGTTCCTTCGCCTCGGTCGCGGAGGCGATCATGGCCTTCGACGCGGGCGAGCTGTCGCTCCAGTCGAAGATCGACATCCGCTTCCCGGTCGGCACCATCCCGCCGCGCGGCTGGACCCCGCCGGTGGGCGAGGACGGCGAGGCCGAGGCCGCCGAGTGGCAGCAGGGCGACCCGTTCCGCCTGAACACCACCCTGGGCCGCGCGCTCTTCAACGAGCTGCTGCCCGAGGACTACCCGTTCGTCGACTACGAGGTCGGCAAGAAGCAGCTCTCCGAGATCGTCAACGACCTCGCCGAGCGCTACCCGAAGGTCATCGTGGCGGCGACGCTCGACAACCTGAAGGCGTCCGGCTTCTACTGGGCGACCCGTTCCGGTGTCACCGTGGCCATCTCCGACGTCGTCGTTCCCGAGGCGAAGAAGGAGATCGTCAAGGGCTACGAGGCGCAGGACGAGAAGGTCCAGAAGCAGTACGAGCGCGGTCTGATCACCAAGGACGAGCGCACGCAGGAGCTCATCGCGATCTGGACCAAGGCGACCAACGAGGTCGCCGAGGCGATGAACGACAACTTCCCGAAGACCAACCCGATCTTCATGATGGTGAACTCGGGTGCACGAGGCAACATGATGCAGATGCGTCAGATCGCCGGTATGCGTGGTCTGGTGTCGAACGCGAAGAACGAGACGATTCCGCGTCCGATCAAGGCGTCGTTCCGTGAGGGCCTGTCCGTGCTGGAGTACTTCATCTCCACGCACGGTGCCCGTAAGGGTCTGGCGGACACCGCTCTGCGTACCGCCGACTCGGGTTACCTCACCCGTCGTCTGGTCGACGTCTCCCAGGACGTCATCATCCGCGAGGAGGACTGCGGCACCGACCGCGGTCTGCGCCTCAAGATCGCGGGCCGCGACGCGGACGGCGTGCTGCGCAAGGCCGAGGACGTCGAGACGTCCGTGTACGCGCGCTGCCTCGCCGAGGACATCGTCGTCGACGGTCAGGTGCTGGCCCCGGCCGGCACCGACCTGGGCGACGTCCTCATCGAGGAGCTCGTCTCCCGCGGCGTCGAGGAGGTCAAGACCCGTTCGGTCCTGACCTGCGAGTCCGCCGTCGGCACCTGCGCGATGTGCTACGGCCGTTCGCTGGCCACCGGCAAGCTGGTCGACATCGGTGAGGCGGTCGGCATCATCGCCGCCCAGTCCATCGGTGAGCCCGGCACCCAGCTGACGATGCGTACCTTCCACACCGGTGGTGTGGCCGGTGACGACATCACCCAGGGTCTGCCGCGTGTCGTCGAGCTCTTCGAGGCCCGTACCCCGAAGGGTGTCGCCCCGATCTCCGAGGCCTCCGGCCGCGTGCGGATCGAGGAGACGGAGAAGACGAAGAAGCTCGTCGTCACTCCGGACGACGGCAGCGACGAGACGGCGTTCCCGATCTCGAAGCGCGCCAAGGTCCTGGTCTCCGAGGGCGAGCACGTCGAGGTGGGCCAGCAGCTCACCGTGGGTGCCACCAACCCGCACGACGTGCTGCGCATCCTGGGTCAGCGTGCCGTCCAGGTCCACCTGGTCGGCGAGGTCCAGAAGGTCTACAACTCGCAGGGTGTGTCGATCCACGACAAGCACATCGAGATCATCATCCGGCAGATGCTGCGCCGGGTGACGATCATCGAGTCGGGCGACGCGGAGCTGCTGCCCGGCGAGCTGGTCGAACGCTCGAAGTTCGAGCAGGAGAACCGTCGTGTGGTCCAGGAGGGCGGTCACCCCGCCTCCGGTCGTCCGCAGCTGATGGGTATCACCAAGGCCTCGCTGGCGACGGAGTCCTGGCTGTCGGCCGCCTCCTTCCAGGAGACGACCCGGGTGCTGACGGACGCGGCGATCAACGCCAAGTCCGACAGCCTCATCGGCCTCAAGGAGAACGTCATCATCGGTAAGCTCATCCCGGCCGGTACGGGTCTGTCCCGCTACCGCAACATCCGGGTCGAGCCGACCGAGGAGGCCAAGGCCGCGATGTACTCGGCCGTCGGCTACGACGACATCGACTACTCGCCGTTCGGCACCGGCTCCGGCCAGGCCGTTCCGCTGGAGGACTACGACTACGGTCCGTACAACCAGTAAGCGAGTCGCCTGAACCGAAGGGCGGTCACCCCGTGCGGGGTGGCCGCCCTTCGGCGTGTCCGCATCACGCGCGGCGGGGGCCTCCGTGGAACCGAACGCCCCGTGCGGTGCGTTCAAGAGGGTGAAAACTCATACTGGGACGTGTCCGTCCCGGCCCTGGGGAGGCAGCCGTGTCGTATCCGACTCCGTGGCAGGGCAACCCCCTGCAGGGACCCGGTGCCCCGTCGATGCTGGCCTCCCACGCCGACCGCGAGCGGGCGGTGGACGTCCTGCGCGCCGGGTACGGGGAGGGCCGGCTGGACCACCCGGAGTTCGAGAAGCGGGTGGCGCGCGCCTACTCCGCCCGTACGGTGGCCGAACTGTCGCTGCTGGTGGCCGATCTGCCGCAGGGCCCGATGCCCCAGCCGCTGACGACCCCCCAGGGTCCGGTGCCGCCGACGTTCCTGCCCCGGCCGCAGCCCCGGACCAACGGCAAGGCGCTCGCCTCCATGGTCTGCGGGGTGCTGTGCGTGGCCACCGGCGGCCTCACGGGGCTGCCGGCCGTCATCCTCGGGCACATGGCGCAGTCGGAGATACGCCGCACCGGGGAGAGCGGTGACGGTCTCGCGCTCACCGGGCTGGTGCTGGGCTGGCTGTCGGTGGCCGGCTGGCTGATCTTCCTGGGGCTGTTCGGACTCCTGGCCGTGATGGCGACCTCGACCTGACGGCATCGACGGGCGGCGTGCCGACCGACGTACGGCGCGTACCCAGCCGTTCCACGGCCCGCTGCGGCACCCCACCCGCGCCGCCTCATGGCGCGACGGCCCGCGGCGACGCGCCCCCGCAGGGGCGTGGGGAACTGCGTGCTCAGCCATCACCGGACCGGCAGACAGTCGCCCAGGTCAGAGCCCCGGCTCCGTCCCCTCCCGGGCCCGCTGCGGCGACGGCACGGCCGGCCGGCGGCCGGGTGGCGCGTGCGGCCCGGGACCGATCCAGGAGCCCCGCCGGAGGATGCACGGGACCCGGCAGGAGGAACCGCAAAAAGTCGGGCGTGTCGAAGCTCGCTCCATTTGTTTTGACCGGAGTCCGTGAGGTAGGTACGCTCAGTCCTTGTGCCTGGGGTGTGCCCTGGCCTTCGTGCGTGCCATCACACCGCACCGGGGGCCGCGAAACGGCCACCGCAATTCAGCGCTTCCTTCTGCTTTGCGGTGGGAGTCCGCCGGATTCGACACACCCGACCGCGTGGGTCGGAGATGTTCCAGGTTAGCTGTACCCATCGGCACACAGAAACCGGAGAAGTAGTGCCTACGATCCAGCAGCTGGTCCGGAAGGGCCGGCAGGACAAGGTCGAGAAGAACAAGACGCCCGCACTCGAGGGTTCCCCTCAGCGCCGTGGCGTCTGCACGCGTGTGTTCACGACCACCCCGAAGAAGCCGAACTCGGCCCTGCGTAAGGTCGCGCGTGTGCGTCTGACCAGCGGGATCGAGGTCACCGCCTACATTCCGGGTGAGGGACACAACCTGCAGGAGCACTCCATCGTGCTCGTGCGCGGCGGCCGTGTGAAGGACCTGCCGGGTGTTCGCTACAAGATCATCCGCGGCTCGCTCGACACCCAGGGTGTCAAGAACCGCAAGCAGGCTCGCAGCCGTTACGGCGCCAAGAAGGAGAAGTAAGAATGCCTCGTAAGGGCCCCGCCCCGAAGCGCCCGGTCATCATCGACCCGGTCTACGGTTCTCCTCTGGTGACCTCCCTGATCAACAAGGTGCTGCTGAACGGCAAGCGCTCGACCGCCGAGCGCATCGTGTACGGCGCCATGGAGGGCCTGCGCGAGAAGACCGGCAACGACCCGGTCATCACGCTGAAGCGCGCTCTTGAGAACATCAAGCCGACCCTCGAGGTCAAGTCCCGCCGTGTCGGTGGTGCCACCTACCAGGTTCCGGTCGAGGTCAAGCCCGGCCGTGCCAACACGCTGGCGCTGCGCTGGCTGGTCGGTTACTCCCGCGCCCGTCGCGAGAAGACCATGACCGAGCGTCTGCTGAACGAGCTCCTCGACGCCAGCAACGGCCTGGGTGCCGCTGTGAAGAAGCGCGAGGACACGCACAAGATGGCCGAGTCCAACAAGGCCTTCGCGCACTACCGCTGGTAGTCGCAGACCCCATCGAGACCGAGAGAAGACTGAAGCCTTATGGCTACCACTTCGCTTGACCTGGCCAGGGTCCGCAACATCGGGATCATGGCCCACATCGACGCGGGCAAGACGACGACCACCGAGCGGATCCTGTTCTACACCGGCGTTTCCTACAAGATCGGTGAGGTCCACGACGGCGCTGCCACCATGGACTGGATGGAGCAGGAGCAGGAGCGTGGCATCACGATCACCTCTGCTGCCACCACCTGCCACTGGCCGCTGGAAGACGTCGACCACACCATCAACATCATCGACACGCCGGGTCACGTCGACTTCACCGTCGAGGTGGAGCGTTCCCTGCGCGTGCTCGACGGTGCCGTGACGGTGTTCGACGGCGTCGCCGGCGTCGAGCCCCAGTCCGAGACCGTGTGGCGTCAGGCGGACCGCTACGGCGTTCCGCGTATCTGCTTCGTCAACAAGCTCGACCGCACCGGTGCCGAGTTCCACCGCTGCGTCGACATGATCAGCGACCGCCTGGGTGCGCAGCCGCTCGTCATGCAGCTGCCCATCGGTGCCGAGGCCGACTTCCAGGGTGTCGTCGACCTCGTGACGATGAAGGCCTTCGTGTGGTCCGCCGAGGCGGCCAAGGGCGAGATGTACGACGTCGTCGACATCCCGGCCACGCACACCGAGGCCGCCGAGGAGTGGCGCGGCAAGCTGCTCGAGGCCGTCGCGGAGAACGACGAAGAGCTGATGGAGCTGTACCTCGAGGGCCAGGAGCCCTCCGTGGAGCAGCTGTACGCGGCGATCCGTCGTATCACCATCGCCTCCGGCAAGGGCGACGGCACCACCGTCACCCCCGTGTTCTGCGGCACCGCGTTCAAGAACAAGGGCGTGCAGCCCCTGCTCGACGCCGTCGTGCGCTACCTGCCCTCCCCGCTGGACGTCGAGGCCATCGAGGGCCACGACCCCAAGGACGCGGAGCAGGTCGTCGCGCGCAAGCCGTCGGACGAGGAGCCCCTCGCCGCGCTCGCGTTCAAGATCATGAGCGACCCGCACCTCGGCAAGCTCACCTTCGTCCGCGTGTACTCCGGCCGTCTGGAGTCCGGCACCCAGGTGCTGAACTCCGTGAAGGGCAAGAAGGAGCGCATCGGCAAGATCTACCGCATGCACGCCAACAAGCGTGAGGAGATCGAGTCGGTGGGCGCCGGTGACATCGTCGCCGTCATGGGCCTGAAGCAGACCACCACCGGTGAGACGCTGTCCGACGACAAGAGCCCGGTCATCCTGGAGTCCATGGACTTCCCGGCGCCGGTCATCCAGGTCGCCATCGAGCCCAAGTCGAAGGGCGACCAGGAGAAGCTCGGCGTCGCGATCCAGCGGCTCGCCGAGGAGGACCCGTCGTTCCAGGTCCACTCGGACGAGGAGACCGGCCAGACCATCATCGGCGGTATGGGCGAGCTGCACCTCGAGGTGCTGGTCGACCGCATGCGCCGTGAGTTCAAGGTCGAGGCCAACGTCGGCAAGCCCCAGGTCGCGTACCGTGAGACGATCCGCAAGACCGTCGAGCGCGTGGACTACACCCACAAGAAGCAGACCGGTGGTACCGGTCAGTTCGCCAAGGTGCAGATCGCGATCGAGCCGATCGAGGGCGGCGACGCCTCGTACGAGTTCGTGAACAAGGTGACCGGTGGCCGCATCCCGAAGGAGTACATCCCTTCGGTGGACGCCGGTGCCCAGGAGGCCATGCAGTTCGGCATCCTGGCCGGCTACGAGATGACGGGCGTCCGCGTCACGCTCATCGACGGTGGCTACCACGAGGTCGACTCGTCCGAGCTCGCGTTCAAGATCGCCGGTTCGCAGGCCTTCAAGGAGGCCGCGCGCAAGGCTTCGCCCGTGCTCCTGGAGCCGATGATGGCCGTCGAGGTCACCACGCCCGAGGACTACATGGGTGAGGTCATCGGCGACATCAACTCCCGCCGTGGCCAGATCCAGGCCATGGAGGAGCGGGCCGGTGCCCGCGTCGTGAAGGGTCTCGTGCCCCTCTCGGAGATGTTCGGTTACGTCGGCGACCTGCGCAGCAAGACGTCCGGCCGTGCCAGCTACTCCATGCAGTTCGACTCCTACGCCGAGGTTCCGCGGAACGTCGCCGAGGAGATCATCGCGAAGGCCAAGGGCGAATAAGGGGCTCCGTTTAACGGACTCCGTATCAACGCTTTAGGCTTGACCCCGGAGCCTGCAAGTGGGCATTCCGCCGTCACACGACGGAATGCCCCGGGCCCGGGTTTCCCAGCAAAGATCACCTGGCGCCGATGAAGTAAGGCGTACAGAACCACTCCACAGGAGGACCCCAGTGGCGAAGGCGAAGTTCGAGCGGACTAAGCCGCACGTCAACATCGGCACCATCGGTCACATCGACCACGGTAAGACGACCCTCACGGCCGCCATTACCAAGGTGCTGCACGACGCGTACCCGGACCTGAACGAGGCCTCGGCCTTCGACCAGATCGACAAGGCTCCCGAAGAGCGCCAGCGCGGTATCACCATCTCCATCGCGCACGTCGAGTACCAGACGGAGACGCGTCACTACGCCCACGTCGACTGCCCCGGTCACGCGGACTACATCAAGAACATGATCACGGGTGCGGCGCAGATGGACGGCGCCATCCTCGTGGTCGCGGCCACCGACGGCCCGATGCCGCAGACCAAGGAGCACGTGCTCCTGGCCCGCCAGGTCGGCGTTCCGTACATCGTCGTCGCCCTGAACAAGGCCGACATGGTGGACGACGAGGAGATCCTGGAGCTCGTCGAGCTCGAGGTGCGTGAGCTCCTCTCCGAGTACGAGTTCCCGGGCGACGACGTTCCGGTCGTCAAGGTCTCCGCTCTGAAGGCCCTCGAGGGCGACAAGGAGTGGGGCAACTCGGTGCTCGAGCTCATGAAGGCCGTGGACGAGTCCATCCCGGAGCCCGAGCGCGACGTCGACAAGCCGTTCCTGATGCCGATCGAGGACGTCTTCACCATCACCGGTCGCGGTACGGTCGTCACCGGCCGCATCGAGCGTGGTGTCCTCAAGGTCAACGAGACCGTCGACATCATCGGCATCAAGCAGGAGAAGACCTCCACCACGGTCACCGGTATCGAGATGTTCCGGAAGCTGCTGGACGAGGGTCAGGCCGGTGAGAACGTCGGTCTGCTGCTCCGCGGCATCAAGCGCGAGGACGTCGAGCGCGGCCAGGTCATCATCAAGCCCGGTTCGGTCACCCCGCACACCGAGTTCGAGGCCCAGGCCTACATCCTGTCGAAGGACGAGGGTGGCCGTCACACCCCCTTCTTCAACAACTACCGCCCGCAGTTCTACTTCCGTACGACGGACGTGACCGGCGTCGTGACCCTCCCCGAGGGCACCGAGATGGTCATGCCGGGTGACAACACCGAGATGAAGGTGGAGCTCATCCAGCCCGTCGCCATGGAGGAGGGCCTGAAGTTCGCCATCCGTGAGGGTGGCCGGACCGTGGGCGCCGGCCAGGTCACCAAGATCAACAAGTAAGCTTGTTGTTCTGACCTGGTAGCTCCTACCGCGAGCACCTGAAGGGGCCCGCACGACTTCGGTCGTGCGGGCCTCTTCGTTTTGACGCGGGACGCGGGAGCTCTGGGCGTCAACGCGCGCCGGGGAGTTCGCTCGGTCGCGTGATCGTTCGGCATATCCGCCAGGCGTATGCCAGCGCGCCCCTGGTTTCGCCCCATGGTCAGCTCATCCCATGAGGCCCTGCCCCGGATCTTCAGCAGGACCCGGGGCTCTCATCGGACCACGGCAGTGGTGCTCGCTCCGCCTGCGCCCTCTCGTCCTCGGTCCCGACGACCTGCCGGTGATCGACAGTCCGGACGAAGCCGCGCGCGACATCCCGCTCACCGTCCTGTCCGCGGCGCTGCACCGCCGTGATCCGGGCGCCGGTGCCATACTGAACGCGCTGGCCAAGGCACTCAAGGGCTTGTCGGCCGACGACGAGAACACCGCGACCACCTGCATCGAACTCACGGAACAGGGCCTGGGCGCGACGCAGGCCGCGGAATTGTGGAGGCATCTCATGGCCGTCGACCTTTCGTTCTTCCAGTCGCAGACCGCGCAGCAGCTTCGGGCGGAGGGCCGGGCGGAGAGCCGGGCGAAGGACCTGCTGATCCTCCTGGGGCACCGGGGTGTCGAGGTCTCCGAGGAGGACCGGGAGCGCGTCGTCGGCTGTGGTGATCCCGATGTGCTGGGCCTGTGGTTCAGGAAGGCTCTCACCGCGGCGTCGACGGCGGAGGTCTTCGCGTCGGACGGGGAGGCCGGGGCGGACGCCGGCTGACGGGTCTCCAGGTCGGGTTTCCCGGGCGGCGGCGGCAGCCGACGCCGCCGTCGGTCACCGTGTTGCCCGGCAGGAGGGGGGCCCGTCACCCCGGTTTCCTGGAGAGGCGGGACTGTGTCCCTCGCCGGTCGTCAGTGCGTTCGCCGGAGCCCGTCGACCAGGGTGGCGGCGAGGCGGCGGGCGTCGTAGTCCGGGTCGGTCTCCGCGCCGATGCAGAGGTTGCCCACACCGCGCATGAGGGTCAGGGCGCTGATGTCCACGCGGATCTCACCGGCCGCGGAGGCGGCGTCGAGCAGCTGGGTGCAGACGGGGACGAGCCGGTCGAGGAAGTACGCGTGCAGGCCCTCGAAGCCCGACTGGTCGGAGCGCAGGACGGCAGCCAGGCCGTGCTTGGTGACCAGGAAGTCGACGAACAGGTCGATCCACTGCCGCAGGGCGTCGTGCGGGGTCGGGGCGGACTCCAGGAGGGCCGGGCCGGCCTCGGCGCACGCCTCGACCTGGTGCCGGTACACGGCGATGATCAGGTCCGCCCGGGTGGGGAAGTGCCGGTAGAGGGTGCCCAGGCCGACTCCGGCCCGGGAAGCGATGTCGCGCACCGGGGCGTCCACGCCCGACGCGACGAAGGCCGCGGCGGCCGCCTCCAGCAGCGTCTCCTTGTTGCGCTGCGCGTCCTTGCGTCGTGACGCGGTGCCGCCCGCGTCGCCGCCCGTCTGCTTCACCGTGTCCGTTCCTCCACCTCGCGCATGCCTCCGCATGGTCTCACGCACGCCTGAGGGTGCTTCCGCATACCCAGTTTCTCTCCCCGCCTAGCAAAACGGAACGTTGTTCCGTATCGTTGGGCGCGTACCGGAACGCTGTTCCGTTTCACCTTCCCCGGAGGAGAGATCGTCATGCAGTACCGCACCCTCGGCCGCACCGGCGTCCAGGTCAGCGCGCTCGCGCTCGGCGCCATGAACTTCGGCGCCATCGGGCGCACCACGCAGGAGGAGGCCACCGCCATCGTCGACGCGGCCCTGGAGGCCGGCGTCAACGTCATCGACACCGCCGACATGTACGGCGACGGCGAGTCCGAGGAGATGGTCGGCAAGGCCATCGCCGGCCGCCGCGACGACATCGTGCTGGCCACGAAGGCGACCATGCCGATCGGCGAGGAGCGCAACCACCGCGGCAGCTCCCGCCGCTGGATCCACACCGCCCTGGACGACAGTCTGCGCCGCCTCGGTGTCGACCACGTGGACCTCTACCAGATGCACCGCTGGGACCCGACGACCAGCGACGAGGAGACCCTGGCGGCCCTCACCGACCTCCAGCGGGCGGGCAAGATCCGCTACTTCGGCTCCTCCACCTTCCCCGCGTACCGCATCGTGCAGGCGCAGTGGGCCGCCCGCGAGCACCGGCTGAGCCGCTACGTGACCGAGCAGCCCAGCTACTCGATCCTGCAGCGCGGCATCGAGGCCCACGTCCTGCCCGTGACGGAGGAGTACGGCATGGGCGTGCTGGCGTGGAGCCCGCTGGCTTCGGGCTGGCTGGCGGGGGCGGTGCGCGCCGGGCAGGAGGTCGCCACCCACCGCTCGGCGATCCTGCCGGAGCGCTTCGACCTCTCGCTCCCGCACAACCAGGCCCGGTACGCCGCCGTCGAGCGGCTGAGCAAGATCGCCGACGAGGCCGGGCTCACCCTGATCCAGCTGGCGCTCGGTTTCGTCACCGCGCACCCCGCCGTGACGGCCGCGCTCATCGGCCCCCGCACGGTGGAGCACCTCCACTCGCAGCTCGCCGCCGCGGACACGGTGCTGTCGGCCGACGTCCTCGACGCGATCGACGAGATCGTCACCCCCGGCACCGACCTGGCCCCCGGCGAGAAGTTCGACACCCCGCCCGCGCTGCTCGACGCCTCCCTGCGCCGCCGTCGCTGACCACCACCACCCGAACCGTAAGGGGGCCCCCGCCCATGCCCGACATGGCACGTCCGCCCGACGCGACCCGTCCGCCCGACGCGACCCGTCCGCCCGACGCGACTCGTCCGCTCGACACGACACGTCCGACCGTCCGGCCCGGGCGGCCCAGCTTCGGCATCATGACCGCGCCCTCGCAGGTCGGCTACGACGACCTCGTCCGCGTCTGGCGCGAGGCGGACGAGGTACCCGAGATCGAGCACGCCTGGCTGTTCGACCACCTCATGCCCATCTTCGGCGACCCCGACGGGCCGACGTTCGAGGGCTGGACGCTGCTGGCGGCCCTCGCGGCGCAGACCCGGCGGATGCGGCTGGGCGTCATGGTCACCAGCAACCGGTTCCGGCCGCCCGCCGTACTCGCCAAGATCGCGACGACCGTCGACATCGTCTCGGGCGGCCGGCTCGACTTCGGCATAGGCGTCGGCTCGCGCCCGTATCCGCCCGAGGCGTGGCGTGAGTATCCGGCGCACGGCCTGCCGTTCCAGGAGCCGGCGCGGGCGGTGGCCAGTCTCGCCGAGGCATGCGTGCTGATCAAGCGGCTCTGGACGGAGGAGAAGCCCTTCGACTTCCCCGGCGAACACCACCGGTTGACGGGGGCGTTCGGCAACCCGAAGCCGGTGCAGCGCCCGCACCCGCCCCTCCTCGTCGGTGGCCGTTCGTCCGCGACGCTGCGCGTGGTCGCCGAGCACGCCGACCTGTGGAACGTCCCGGGTGGCGACATCGACGACGTGCTGCGCCGCAGCGCCCTGCTCGACCGGTACTGCGCCGACATCGGCCGCGACCCCGCGTCGATCGTCCGGTCGGTCCACCTCCCCGTCGACACCGGCCGGCCCGACGCCGTACGGGAGGCGGTGGGGGAGGTGCTGGACGCGGGGTTCGCGCACATCGTGCTCGGGCTGCCGGCGCCGTTCCCCGAGGGCATCGCCCGCTGGGTCGCGGAGGAGGTGATCCGCCCGTCGGTGGGGTGAGGCGGCCCGAAGGCCCGGTCCGTGCACGGGTATTGACGCGCCGCTCGGCCGGATCGTACGGTCCGGCCATCCCTAATGTTTCGGATACGGCTTCGAAACATTCGAGAACCACGACGGGAATGAGAGCCCCCGCATGAGACCGTTCCGTTTCGCCACCGTGGCCCTCGCCACCGCAGCACTGGCCCTGCCGCTTCTTGGCGGTTCCGCGTCCGCCGCCCCGTCGGCCGGACCGAAGCCGCCGCCGCACTCCCACGCCTCGCACGACCGGCTCCGCGCGGCGGCCCCCGAAGGTTTCGTGATCGGCACCGCCGTGGCGGGCGGCGGCCACCACCTGGAGCAGGACTACCCGGACCCCTTCACGTACGACAAGGAGTACCGGAAGGTCCTGGGGCGGGAGTTCAGCTCCGTCTCGCCCGAGAACCAGATGAAGTGGGACTACATCCACCCCGAGCGCGACCGCTACGACTTCAAGCAGGCGGACGCGATCGTGGAGTTCGCCCGCCGCAACCACCAGGTCGTGCGCGGACACACGCTGCTGTGGCACAGCCAGAACCCGGCCTGGCTGGAGGAGGGCGACTTCACCAAGGCGGAGCTGCGCGGGATCCTGCGCGAGCACATCACCAAGGTGGTCGGCCGGTACAAGGGCAAGATCCAGCAGTGGGACGTCGCCAACGAGATCTTCGACGACCAGGGCAACCTGCGCACGCAGGAGAACATCTGGATCCGTGAGCTCGGTCCGGAGATCGTCGCGGACGCGTTCCGCTGGGCGCACCAGGCGGACCCCAAGGCGAAGCTGTTCTTCAACGACTTCAACGTCGAGAGCGTCAACGCGAAGAGCGACGCCTACTACGCCCTGATCAAGGATTTGCGCGCGCAGCGGGTGCCGGTGCACGGCTTCTCCGTGCAGGGCCACCTGAGCACGCGGTACGGCTTCCCCGGCGACCTGGCGGACAACCTGCGCCGCTTCGACGCCCTCGGCCTGGAGACCGCGATCACCGAGCTGGACGTCCGCATGGACGTGCCCGAGGGCTCGCTCCCGACCCCGGCCCAGGAGAAGCAGCAGGCCGAGTACTACCAGCGGACGCTGGAGGCGTGCCTGGACGTCGAGGGCTGCAACTCCTTCACCATCTGGGGCTTCACCGACAAGTACTCGTGGGTCCCGGTGTTCTTCGAGGGCGAGGGCTTCGCGACGGTCATGACGGACGACTTCGACCGCAAGCCGGCGTACCACGCCCTGCGCGACACCCTGAAGGACGCCCGCCACGACGACTGCGGGAAGGGCGGCCCGAAGGGCCCGAAGCACCGCAAGCACTGAGCGGTCCCCGCACGTCCCCCGCACCGCCGCCCCGCACCGCCGCCCCGGCCCGGTCGCCCGTCACCGGCCCGGGGCGGTCCCATGCGGCAGCCGCCCCCGGCACCGTCCACGTCCGCGACTCCAAGGCCCATCCCGGCCGGCCCCCGCCTCGCCCTCGCGCCTGCCGCGTGGGCCCGCTTCGTGACGCATTCCTCGAAGCGCTGAAGCGCACACCGGCCCGCCGTGCGGGGCATCCGTACTCCGTACACCACGTCCAGATAGCGGACGATCGGGCTCGCCCCTTGGTATCCGCTTAACGCAGGAGTAACACTGGGAGGGTCGGCCGTCCTGTCGTATACGAACGGGCGGCCGCCGTCCCGCGCGCGGCAACGGCGCCGAGCGCTCCTCACCGGTTCCCGTCCATGGGTCCCCCATGCGCCCGCGAACCGGCCGCCCGCCGTGCAAGAAAGGGACCCCGTGACCTCCGTGACCTCACGCCCCGACCCCAAGATCTCGCTCGACCAGCTCCGTGCCGAGGTGGAGCGCCGCAACCCGGCCGAGCCGGAGTTCCACCAGGCAGCGCGTGAGGTGCTGGAGACACTCGCCCCCGTACTCGCCGCGCGCCCCGAGTACGCCGACCCCGGCCTCGTGGAGCGGCTCGTCGAGCCCGAGCGGCAGATCATGTTCCGGGTGCCGTGGACGGACGACAACGGCCGCGTGCACGTCAACCGGGGCTTCCGTGTCGAGTTCAACAGCGCCCTCGGCCCGTACAAGGGCGGCCTGCGCTTCCACCCCTCGGTGAACCTCGGGATCATCAAGTTCCTCGGCTTCGAGCAGATCTTCAAGAACGCGCTCACCGGGCTCGGCATCGGCGGCGGCAAGGGCGGCAGCGACTTCGACCCGCAGGGCCGCAGCGACGCGGAGGTCATGCGCTTCTGCCAGTCGTTCATGACGGAGCTGTACCGGCACATCGGCGAGTACACCGACATTCCCGCCGGTGACATCGGCGTCGGCGCCCGCGAGATCGGCTACCTCTTCGGCCAGTACCGGCGCATCACCAACCGCTGGGAGGGTGGCGTCCTCACCGGCAAGAGCGCCGGCTGGGGCGGCTCGCTCATCCGCCCGGAGGCCACCGGGTACGGCAACGTGCTGTTCGCCGAGGCCATGCTGCGCGCCCGCGGCGAGGAACTGCTGGGGCAGACCGCGGTGGTCTCCGGCTCCGGCAACGTCGCGATCTACACCATCCAGAAGCTCGCCGCCCTGGGAGCCAACCCGATCACCTGCTCCGACTCCGGCGGCTACGTCGTCGACGAGAAGGGCATCGACCTGGAGCTGCTGCGCCAGATCAAGGAGGTCGAGCGCGGCCGGGTGAGCGACTACGCGGACCGCCGGGGCGCCTCCGCGCGGTTCGTGCCCGGCGGACGGGTCTGGGAGGTCCCCGCGGACGTCGCCCTGCCGTCGGCCACGCAGAACGAGCTGAACGCCGTCGACGCCGACGCCCTCATCCGCAACGGTGTGAAGGCGGTCTCCGAGGGCGCGAACATGCCGACCACGCCGGAGGCCGTGCAGCTCTTCCAGCGGGCCGGCGTCGCCTTCGGCCCCGGCAAGGCGGCCAACGCGGGCGGTGTCGCCGTCAGCGCGCTGGAGATGACGCAGAACGCGTCGCGCACCAGCTGGAAGGCCGACCAGGTCGAGGCCGAGCTGGCCCGGATCATGACCGACATCCACAGCACCTGCGCGGAGACCGCCGAGCGCTACGGTGCCCCCGGCGACTACGTGACCGGCGCGAACATCGCCGGCTTCGAGCGGGTCGCGGACGCGATGCTGGCGCAGGGCGTCATCTGAGGCGTACGGCGTACGGTCGTGGGGCCGGGGGCATCGCGCCCTCGGCCCCGCCGCCGTTCAGGGGGTGGGGATGCCCGCCGGACGGGCCGGGCGGCCGAAGCGGGCGGGGACGCCCGGGGAGTACAGCACGCTGACCGGTGCCCCGGCCGGTGCCGGCAGCCCGGCCGCCGCGACCAGGTCCTCCTCGCACTCCAGCAGCTCGGCCCGGTACAGGGGCCAGCGCGGATGGGCGTTCGGGAGATACATCGACCGCCCGAAGAACGTGCCGTGCATGCCCCAGCGGGCGGTGAGGAAGTGCTCCAGCTCCGTCGGCTCGGCGATAGCCTCTCCCCGCCGCACGGTGAGCCGCGTACCGGCGCCGCGCGGGCCGGGCCAGCGCCGGGCGGCCGTGTACGTGACGGTGCGGTCGTCGACGTGCCGCACCCGCATCCGCGACCAGAGGTACGGCATCCCGAAGCCGAGGCGGCCGGCCAGCACCGGGATCAGCCGGGAGGCGTCCAGGGAGAGGAACACCACCCCGCGCCGCCCGTGGTCGTCCACCGAGTAGAGGCGGACGTTGGTCTCCGGGAAGTTCCCCAGGTACGGCACGCCCGGCAGCCTCAGCCAGCCCACCCGGTGCATACGGAACGCGACGAGACCGACGTACGTGACCCCGTCGAGGGTGTCGGGCACGGCGCCCGGCGGCAGCAGCCCCGCCACGTCGGCCGGGTCCACCGCCCAGTGCACGAAGGTCAGGTCGAGCCAGGACTGGGTGAGCAGCGGACGCGCGATCGTCTCCGGCGGGTCGGGCGTCACGGGCTGCGGGGTGGAGGGCACGGCGCCAGTATCGCGGAGGCGCCGCGGTGTTCAGCGGTGGCCCATGTGGCCCTGGCCGCGGCGCGGAGGCGTCGGCCACGCTGGACGTATGCAGAAGCTCTCGCTCGACGCCCTCGTCCGCACCCACCTGGAGCAGGCCGCCACCGCCTCCAGCGGCCGCAGCGCGACCACCGTCCACGGCGGCCACGAGCACACCCTGCGCCAGACGCTGCTCGCGCTGACCGCCGGCACGAGCCTCGCCGAGCACGACAGCCCCGGCGAGGCCACCCTGCTCGTCCTGCGCGGCCGCGTCCGCCTCACCAGCGACGCCGCGGACTGGGAGGGCCGCACCGGCGACCTCCTCGCCATCCCGGACGCCCGGCACGGCCTGCACGCCCTGGAGGACGCGGCGGTGCTGCTGACGGTCGCGAAGGAGGGCTGACGTCGGTGAACTTGGACGACTGAGGGCCCCGCGCCGCACGCGATGACGGTGCGATGACACGATGTCGGCACGTCATCGACCGAAGGGGGACGCCGGCGACATGGCCCGTTACATGGAAACGCTGACCGTCGAACGGGGCGGTTTCCGGATCAAGGTGCCGGAGAGCTGGTGGGAGTTCGACGTACGGCCGGAGTCGCGGGACGACTCGATCCACCGCATGGTGACCGAACGCCTGCGCGCCCACCCCGAACTGGCCCCGCACCGCGACACGTACATCTCCTTCCTGCGCAAGGCCGCGGCGGACGCCTGGAAGTCGGGCGCCCTGTACTGCGGCTGCATGGCGGAGACCTTCGGGGGCGACACCCCGATCACCGGCTCGGTCACCGTCTCGCTGGTCGGCGGCCGCACCAGCAAGGGCGACCCGCTCCCCACCGACCCCGAGGCGGTCACCGCCCAGCTCGCGGTCAAGGAGGCGAAACGGGAGGGCGACTCCTGGCGCGAGGTGACCACCGTCGACATCCCGGGCGTCGGCCCGGCGGCCCGGACGTACGGCATCGAGGACGTGCCGGTACCGGGCGACGAACTCGGCCGCACGATCCGGGCGGTGCTGATGCAGACGTTCATCCCGGTGCCGGGGCAGGAGGGCAAGGTCGCCCTGGTCGCGGGCAGCAGCCAGGTCCTGGACCTGGCGGAGTCCTTCTTCGACATCTTCGACGCGATCACGTCGACGTTCCGGTTCGCGGACTGAGCGGACTGAGCGGACTGAGCGGGCTGAGCGGGCTGAGCGGGCATGACGCGGTCGTGGGACTGGGCGACCGGGGAGGGCCTCCTGGGGCTCGACAACCCGGAGGAGTGGGACGCCGCATTCGAACGCGGTGAGCGGAGTCTGGGCACGGCGGCGATCGGCCTGGCCTTCAACTGCCCGCTGGAGGACGCCTCCCCGCGTCTCGTCCGCGCGACGCAACTCCGGGACACCGCCCAACGAGGCTTCGCCTTCACGGCGGTGGGGACGGCGGCAAGGCTGAACGGGGCGCTGACACCGGAGCTGTACGAGGTGCTGCGGGCGGCGGGTCCCGGCCGCAGAAGCATCGCGGTTAACGCCGTCGACGACACCCTGACCTTCGTACCGTTCCGCGACCTGCCGCCGTGGTTGAAGCGGTGGGCGGTGTACCGGGCGGTGCGGGACAAGGCGGAGGGGTGGTGGCTGCGAGGGGAAGACGCGGTGGGGGATGCCTGGCGGGCTCTGCGGAAGCGCCGTTCCTGAACACGGGCGGCAGCTGTCCGGCCTTTCAGTCGAACAGCCGTGCCCGGTAAGTTCACGTGTGCATACGGGTGTTGGCGATGTGCGCGTGACGGGGGTTGCGGGATGGCGGGTCATCGGCCGAGTGATTGGCATGTCCTTGATCTGGACAAGGATCCGACGCCCGGCGACCCGGAGCGGGTGCGCAAGCTCGCGAGGTTCCTGCACGACTTCGCCGATGACGTCTCCGAGGCGTTGCGTCTGGTCAAGGGAATGGCCGGTGAGGGGACGTTGGCGGAGTGGGCCGGCAAGTCGGCGAAGGTGTTCAAGGAGGAGTTCTCCGGCGTTCCCAAGAATCTGCGGAAGCTGGAGAAGTCGTACGCGCTGTGCGGGGACGCGCTGGCGGACTACTGGCCGAAGCTGGAGCGGGCGCAGGCGCTGGCGGACAAGGCGTTGGCGAAGGCGCGTGAGGCGCAGGCGGACCTGACGTCGGCGAAGTCGAAGCTGGCGTCGGCGGAGTCGTGGGTGGGGCGGGCGACGAAGGAGGCCGACAAGTACAAGGACGACCCGACGGGGTCGAAGTCGGACGCGGACAAGCCCGACGAGGCGAAGGTGCGGGCCGCGACCCGGGACGTGCAGAGCGCCAAGAGCGCGCACACGAAGGCGCAGTCGGATGTGACGTCCGCGCAGAACGCGCTGGACGCGGCGAAGAAGATGGCCGCGGACGCGCGGAAGATGCGCGAGGAGGCGGCGCGGGACGCGAAGTCGAAGATCGACGAGGCCTCAGACGCGGGGATCCAGAACCGGTCGTGGTGGGAGGAGATCGGCGACTGGTTCACCGACAACTGGGACAACATCGTCGCGGCCTGCAAGATCGTGGTGGCGGTCGTCGGCATCGTCGCGATGATCATCGGCGGGCCGATCCTCGGCGCGATCGTCCTCATCGCCGCCCTCGTCGTCCTCGCCGACACGCTCTACAAATATTCCAAAGGCCAGGCCTCCCTCTGGGACGTCGGGCTCGCCGCGTTGGGTTGCATACCCGGCATGAAGGGGCTGACCACCCTCGGCGGACTCGCCCGGGGTGCCAAAGCCCTGGGGCAAGGCGGCCTCAGGGGCATGGCGGCGGCCGTACGGGGTCTGGGCAAGAGCGCCCGCAGCATGGTCACTGGTACCAAGGGGGCCTGGAACCGGCTGAGCAAGGTGGTCCGCTCCAAAGGCAGCGACCCCGTGGACATGGCCACGGGCGCGATGTACCTGCCGCAGTCGGACATCGAGTTGCCGGGTCTGCTGCCGCTCGTCTTCACGCGACGCGTCGCCTCCGACTACCGGTGCGGCTGGTGGTTCGGTCCCACCTGGGCCTCGACCATCGACCAACGACTCGAGGTCGACACGGCCGGCATCGTGTATGTCACCGAGGACGGACTGCTGATCGCGTACCCGCATCCGGTAGACGTACAGACACCAGTACTTCCCGTGGCAGGGCCGCGGTGGCCACTGACTCGCACCGAGGGCGGCGGCTACCGGATCGACGACCCGGCGACCGGGCACACCCGTCACTTCGCCCGCCCCGACGGTCAGGGCATCGCACTGATCACAGGTATCAGTGACCGCAACCACCACACGATCACCTTCGACCACGACGAGCACGGCACTCCGCTCGCAATGCGTCACTCCGGCGGCTACCACCTCGCCTTCACTACCGAAGGTGGCCGGGTCACCACCCTCAGTCTGCTCGGCGCCGCCGAGGACGGGTCGGACGTCGTCGTCAGGCGTTACGGCTACACCGAAGGCAGTCTGACCGAAGTGATCAACTCCTCGGGCCTGCCACTGCGTTTCACCTACGACCACCGTCTCCGCGTCACGTCCTGGACAGACAGGAACAACAGCCGTTACGCGTACACCTACGACGAATGGGACCGCTGCGTCGCCGAAGGCGGCGAGGCCGGCCACATCACCGTCACCCTCGACTACGACGGCATCGACTCCAGGTGGCCCGACTGCCGCGTCACCACTCTCACCACGGCCGAAGGCGCGGTCAGTCGTTTCGTCGTCAACGCCGGCAGCCAGGTCGTCGCCGAGATCGATCCTCTCGGCGGGATCACACACACCGCCTACGACGACCACCACCACGTTGTCTCTCAGACCGACGAACTCGGCCACACCACCGAGTACGTGAACGACGAACTCGGCCGCCCCCTAGTCATCCGCTATCCGGACGGGACCCGGACGACGATCGCGTACGACGAGCTGGGCCTGCCCGTCGAGACGGCGATGCCGGACGGAGGACGGTGGCTGCGCACGTACGACGCACGTGGCAACGGTCTCACCCTCACCGACCCCACGGGAGCGACGAGCCGTTTCCGCTATGACGAGCAGGGCGGTCTCGTGGAGTTCACGGACGCCCTCGGAGCGGTCACCCACCTCGTGAACAACGACGCGGGCCTCATCGTGGAGGCCACGGACCCGCTCGGCGGACGAACACTGCTGCAACGTGACGCCTTTGGCCGGAGGCTCTCGGAGACCGGCCCACTGGGCACCGTGACCTGGTGGCGCTGGAACACGGAGGGCGAGCTGCTCGGCCTCACCCGTCCCGACGGGTCCACCGAGTCCTGGACGTACGACGCGGAGGGCAACTGCACGGGCCACACCGACGCGATGGGCGCCGAGACCCGCTGGTCCTACACCCACTTCGACCTGCCCAGCGCCCGCGCCAACCCCGACGGGACGGAGTACCGCTTCGAGTACGACCCGTCGCTCCGGCTGACACGGGTGACCGGCCCGACGGGCCGTACCTGGGACTACACCTACGACGCCGCAGGGCGTCTGACCGAGGAGTCGGACTTCGAGAACCGGGTCGTCCGCTATGCGTACGACGCGTCGGGCCGGCTCACCGCACGGACCAGCGCGGCCGACGAGGTCATCCGTCACACCCGGGACGTAATGGGGCGGTTGGTACGCACCGAGTCCGGTGGTGAGGCCACGGACTTCACCTACGACGCGTCCGGCCGCCTCACGGGGGCCGTATGGCCGGGCGGACGACTGTCCCGCTCGTACGACGCCTCGGGGCAGCTGACGGAGGAGACGATCAACGGGCACACACTGCACCTCGCGTACGACCCGGCGGGGCAGCTCATCCGGCGCCGCACCCCCTCCGGTGCCGACACGACGTACTCTTTCGACGCCGCCGGCCGGAGGACCGGGCTGACCTCGGGCCGACACACCGTGGCCTCGGCCCATGACGCGGAAGGTCGGGAGACGAGCCGGACCTGGGAGCAAGCCCTTCACCTGGCGCAGGCGTGGGACTCCGCCGGCAGGCTGGTCGGCAGCCGGGTGCGCGGGCCCGACGGCTCGGTGGTGTCTTCGCACGAGTACCTGTGGAGGCCGGACGGTGCACCGTCCGGAGCCGGGCCACGGAGTTACAGCCTCGACACCGCCGGGAGGGTCGTCCAGGTACACGCGGCCGACTGGACCGAGACGTACGTCTACGACCGAGAGGGCAACCAGTCGGAGGCCCACTGGCCCCCGACGCACCCCGGTACCGAGGCTTCGGGGCCGCGCGAGTACGCAGGAGCGCGGCTTGTCGCCGCCGGACGGACGCGGTACGAGCATGACGCGAGCGGGCGGCTCACCGTACGGCGCCGCACCCGCCTGTCCCGGAAGCCGGACGTGTGGCGTTACACCTGGGACGCGCAGGACCGGTTGTCGGAGGTCATTACCCCCGACGGGACCGTTTGGCGCTACCACTACGACCCGCTCGGGCGCCGTACGGCCAAGCAACGCCTGGGCGACGACGGGCGGACCGTGCTGGAGGAGACCCGGTTCACCTGGCACGAGGGGATTCTGGTCGAGCAGTGCACGACCATGGCCGGAGTGCCCGTTGCCCAGACCATGACCTGGGAGTTCGACGAGAGCGGTATGGAGCCGCTGGCACAGGCGGAGCGGTACACGCGTGTCGAAGGCCTGCCGCAGGACGAGGTGGACAGCCGCTTCTACGCCATCGTCACCGACTCCATCGGGCTCCCCAGTGAGTTGCTCGACGAGCACGGCACCGTCGTCTGGCGCCGTACCTCGACCTTGTGGGGGGTGACCACATGGAACCCCGACGCGACGGCGTACACGCCCCTGCGCTTCCCGGGCCAGTACCACGATGCCGAGACGGGGCACCACTACAACCTGCACCGCCACTACGACCCCGAGACGGGTCGGTACCTCAGCCCGGATCCCCTGGGTCTGACCGCGGCCCCGAACCCGGACACGTACGTCCACAACCCTCTGACGTGGCTCGACCCCTACGGGCTCTCCCCGTACCCGCCGATCAGGGTGAGGCCGGGGCAGCAGGTGAAGAAGGGCACGCCGTACGAGATGAGCCCGCCGGAGCGGGAGTTCGTGGAGAAACTTCTGGAGAAACGAACGAACTTGCGCGTCTACCGTACTCACGGAAAGCAGGCAGAGGGAGATTTCGTGATCGTGGACATGACCAACAAGAATCATAAGGTCGGGTGGGTGGTCGACCACAAGATGAATGCCGACAAGGTCACCAAGGGTAACCAATTCACAAATGCGGCTCGAGCGGCGAAGAGTCTCGGTCTTGAGAAGTACGAGATTGCGACGGGTGACACCGGAAAATTGTTGAGCATTCTCAGTCGTGGTCGCGGCGCGTGGGGCGGAAGCTGATCATGATTGTATTTCCCAGGCTCCTCAGTGATCTGCTGGACGAGATGGACGGTCCGCGAGCGGGCCATCTGGCGTTGGACTTCGCATGGCATGTGCTGGATCTGGAGCGGGAAGGAATCGAGGAACCGGTACTGTCCGCGTGCTTGGAGTACATCGAGGCGGCTCATGAGGCGATTGACCTAGGAGAGGCCGTGCCTCGCTTGTTGGAAGTCAGGGAACGCCTGGATGCGGTTGCCGAGCGGAGGGTTTCCAACATGTTTTTCCTTGCCGGCGAAGCGCAGTTCACGGTGGATGCGGCGCGTGTCGGTGTGGGATTGATGCTGGACAAGGCGTACGAGCGGGGTCCGTTCAGTCACCCTTCCTGCCTGTCCGTCGCCCGCCAACTGCAGGCGGAGGTCGGCCGCTGGGTCGCCCAACATTGTGAGGGCGGTGCCGATGAGCGTCTTGTAGCTCGCCGGGCCCGTTGGGAGGAAGCCCGTTGGCAGGTGTTGCACATCCTCAGGACGGAACCCAATCCGCACAATGACGCCGGGTGACCTCTGTACCGCCCGCGTCGCACCACCCCGGCCGGCACGGTCAGTACGTACGCGTACGACGCCGCCCACAACCCCGTTGAAATGGGCGCCGCCCGGCGCGAGGCCAACGGTCTGAACAGCATCCGCAAGATCATCGAGCGGGAGATGCAGAGCCCGCCGCAGGGGTTCACCGAACGGGGACTGGAAGTACTGATCAAGAAACGGAGGGAGAGGCTTACCGGCCAAGGAGCCGGGCCGGGAAGGTGCTCCCCCTGCCAGTCGGCAATCGCGAAAGGACTCCTCGGTGTCCCAGCCCGTCGACCCCACCCAGTCCCTGGAACGGCTCGAGGGGCAGCGCTGGACCGAGCCGCCGGAGGACGCCACTGCGCTGGTCAGAGCGGTCCACGAACTGCGGCGTCGCCCTGTCGGCGACCTTCGGCCCGACGAGCTGGCCCGCCTGATCACCCAGGACGTCGGGCTGCTCTGGCTGCTCCCACTCGCGGTCCGCATCCTCCGGGACACGGCCCCGTCCCAGATCGCGGGAGGTTGGTACGACGACGACCTTCTGTACGCAGTGGTGACGCGGAAGACGCAGGTGTGGGAACAGTTCCCGGAGCTGGCCCGTGAGCTGAAGGCGACTGTCGAGACACTGGTCGACCTCTCGCGCTATGTACGGGAGGAGGCCGCTGCCTTCTGCGCCGCAGTTCCCGAGGCATCGTGATGGCCGATGCCCACGACATAGCGCGGACAGTGTCGCCACCTCCCGTACGGTCGGGCCGCATGGTGGCTTTGGATACCAAGTGACGTCTCGTGTGGAGTTCGGGTGGAGGCAATGGTGCGGTATGGCGTCTGAATGTGACTGGGAAGGTGGCGAAGGGCTGCTGGGCATGGACGACCCGGCAGAATGGGACGCGGCATGCGAGCGTGGTGAAAACCATCTCGGCACCGCGGCGATCGGGCTGGCCTACAACTGTTCGTTGGAGGAGGCGGCGCCGCGAATTGTCAGAGCGATGCAGTTTTCGGATTCCGAGCAACGAAGGTACGCGTTCACTGCCGCGGGTGCGGCGGCGCGGGTCAATCGAAATCTGACGCCGCAACTGTACGCAGCCCTCCGCGATGAAGGGCCGAAAGGCCTTGCCATGCACGCCATTGCAGACACTCTCTACGCCGTACCGTTCCGGAATTTGCCCCTGTCGTTCAAGTGGCGGAAGGTGCGGTCGAAGGCGCGGAACAAGCTGGAGAGTTGGTGGCTGCGCTCCGGTGAAGCGGTGGGTGACGCCTGGCGGTCCCTGCGCGGTCGGCGTTCCTGAGGAGCGACAGGCCGGCCGGGCCATGGCCGGCACTGGGGCGCGGGATGTCGCGCGTGCCTCGGTGGCTGGCTGGTTGAGCCGTCATCGGAGTGGAGCTTCAGGTGATGCCGACCACCCGCGCGAACCATCCCGAACTGGGGGCCGTATCCAAGTGCTGAAGTTCGCAGATGGTACGGGGATGGGGCGTACCGATGCTGACTTCGGAGGCCGCCCGGTGTCGAACCCCAGGCAGCTCCGCGTCCTGGACCTGCGCCATGGCATCATCCGGGCTCAGGCGCTCACACCAGAGGAGTCTCTGGCATCCATCGAGCAAACGCTGAGAGAGCCATGAGCACGCCCGAACTTCACTGGTTCAAAAGCAGCTACAGCGACAGCAGTAACGGCAATGACTGCATAGAAATCGCCCCCACCACCACCGTCCACGTCCGCGACTCCAAGAACGCATCCGGCCCGCGGCTCACGCTCACGCCGGAGGCGTGGGGGGACTTCGTGACCTACGCGTCGCAGAGCTGACCCCACGACGCCCGCGCCCCACGCGAAGCTGAAGTCTCGCGTGGGGTGTTCCGCGCCGGTGACGGATCAGTCGTCGGGGCTCCGCACGCACCCCCTGTGCGACGCCCGTGCCTCACTGCGCGATCTGATCTGGCTGAATTCCACCATGCCGAGAACGCATCGCGGCCGAGCAGCCCGCGGTGCTGGACGAGTACCTCGTGAAGGCTGCGACCACTGACGTGTAGTGCGTACTCCTCGCCGAAGCCCCAGCAGCTGTCCTCCAGGATGCGGTGGAGTTCGTCATGTTCCTTGACACGTGGCTTCGCTTCCGGAACGAGGACGAGGTCTGCCAGAGCGGCGAGGAAGTCGATGCGGTCGGCCACGCGGTCGAGGCCTTGATCAGCGCTGAGACGGTGGTCCGGTCCAGGAGCCGGACCAGCTCGCCCCTGCGGGACGATGGCGGCCGTGAACTCACGTGCGGAGGGCAATCCGGTGCACGGAACACCGAAGGCGCCGTGCCCGTCCTGTGTTCATGTGCTGGATCAACTGGGAGTTCGGGCGGTGGTGTGAGTGAGTAACGACCTGACACGCGGGTGGTCGCGGGAGACCGGGGACGTGCTGCGCCGTGCGGGCTGGAAGCCTGGACGTGCCGTGCCCACGGGGACCTGGGGGTCGGTACTGGGCGAGCGCGGGGCATTCGTGCTCCATGGCGCCGCCGAGGCGTTCCTCGCCGAGTTCGGCGGCCTTGTCACGTACGGCTGGCCGGCCGACTCGATCACCACCGCGTCGGCGGTCCGGTTCGACCCCCTGGGGGCCGCGTGGCAGAGGGAGCGCTTCGCCGAGGCCTGCCGGGAAGCGGGAACGTCGTTGTGTCCGGTGGGCACCGCGGACCAGGGAGCAAGCCTTCTCGGCATCAGCGAAGACGGTGTGATCCACCTCGTGCGGGAGAGTGCGGAACCGATAGGGACGAGCATCGATCAGGCGCTGGACCGCCTGGTGGAGACACAGCGGGCGCAGTCCGGGCTCTGGTCACCTGGAGGGGCAGCCCAGGAGCACCCCTTCTGGCGGCGCTTCCGTGCCGGGCACGCCGGTCCGGACACCGAGTCGCGTCGACCTGAGGAGACGGGACGTGTGCTGAGGGCGGCGGGCTGGTCCCCGGGCCGGAAAGTGGCCACGGACACGTGGGAGAGCATTCTCCTGCACACCGATGAGTTCGAGTTGCACGACGCCGCCCGCCGCTTCCTCGCCGAGTTCGGTGCCCTGGGCGTCCCCCACCGGGAGCCCGCGGACTCGATGCCGTGGATGGAGTTCTCGCTCGACCCCCTCGCGGCGATGTGGGACGCCGAGATCATCGACGACCTCGCCGAACAGGCGGGTGCCGAGCTGTACCCCATCGGTACGCGGGACCGCGGCAACCAGTACCTCGCCATGGCGGAGGACGGCGCCGTGTACGCGGGCATGGACCAGGTCCACCTGCTGGCCCCCACCCCTGACGAAGCCCTGCGCAGGCTCACCTCCCGGATCCGCCCGGAGGCCACCCCATGACCGCCCGGGCCCCCTCGGCCGTCCGCCGGCGCCGAACCACTACGCGTACGTCAAGAATCCACCGCAGCGGAAGGATCCACTCGGGCTGGAAGCCCTGTGCACGGTGGATCTGTGCCATGGCACCTTCCGAAGCGCCGCCGACAACATCATCACCAATGGAATCAACCCCGACATCAGCCCGCACGGTGCGTCCGTCGGGGACCTCACGGGGTGGGAAACGCGGTCGGCCCCTCCGAAGGGCTCACACGTCTGGACGCTCGCCGAGTGCACGCCCCGGAGCCAGGGTCCCTGGATCCGGGCTGTCCCCGATCCTGCCGGCGGCATCGCGGAGACCGGCGCCCTTCGCGCCAAGCGAGAACTCGCGAGGAGGGGGGGCGAATGACAGAGACGTTCATTCAGGAAGTCGGAGAGGGATACTCATGCACGTGACGATGGAGACATGATGGATGTTCGGGCAGAAGTGACCCGGTTCGCGGGAGCTTCCCCCTGCCGGGCCTCGTCGACGCCTGGCACTGGTCGCCGGCGCCCGGGATCGACTTCGCCGGGGCGCTTTCGAGGGACGGCGAGAGGCTGCTGCAGCTCAGTGGCAGGGATTCGTACGACGCGGAGCTCGCGACGCGCACCCTTGCCTTCGCTCGCGAGCACGAGGACGAGATCTTCGCGCGCAATGCCTTCGTCGGCGCTCTTGAGGGCTTCGTGGCCCCGGAGGGCACGCGCTCCGACGCCGTCGTCGGCATCGCTCCCGAGGTGCACCGGTTCTACAAGAACGAGAGGCCCGAGCTGACGCCGCGCGTACGGCTCGCCTTTCCCGCGTACTCCTGCGAGTTCTCCGGCAACGAGACACTCGACGAGGCGATCACCCGCTACCGCACGCTCGGTCTGACCGACCTGCGCCGAGGTCCCTCGCCCTTCCTGAAGATGAGGTATGCCAACACCAGGACCAGAGGGCGCAGCACCGACCCAGGGCGTGGTCTCGCCGACCCCGACCGGCTCCTCGACGAGCTGCGCGCGATCGAAGGCGGCGCCGGCAGCTTCGTCGAGTTCGAGAACCGGCACGGTGACGTCTGGCGGGTCGAATGGCACGGGGCGTACCACATCGCGGAGTGGAACACAGGAGACGGCAGGCCGCGGGAGATCGGAGTCGACGACCTCCTGGACTTCGCCGTCGCACGTCTGCACGCATAGTCGCACTGGTTCGAAACCCGCCCGCCGACAGCGGGTGGGTTTGCTCACGCCACCCCCCGGGGTACTCTCTTCCGCCCGATTGGCCAGTCCCCCTCCCTCTGTGGCAGACTGTCCGAGTTGCTCGGTCGAGCGTTGATGCTGCGCGCCTCCCGCCGGGAGGACCGGAAGCGAGTCCCACAGTACTCGTCGTCCCTGATTAGGGGCGGACGTACGGGAATCTTCCGGGAAGTGTGGTGCGGCGCCGGCCAGGCGCCCGGTGGGCCTTTCGCCCCCGGTCCGCGGTTCTGGTAGGGCCGTGTCAATCCCGCAGGGATGTTCGAACAAGGGACATCTGTGTCAGCGGGAGCGCGACACGCCCGACCGCGTGGGTCGGAGGTGAGGGGAGCCGCTCCGGGTTCCAGAGCGTAATGAGAGACAGGACTACGAAGTAGCCATGGCGGGACAGAAGATCCGCATCCGGCTCAAGGCCTACGACCACGAGGTCATCGACTCTTCGGCGAAGAAGATCGTCGAGACGGTGACTCGCACTGGTGCGTCGGTCGCGGGCCCGGTGCCGCTGCCCACTGAGAAGAACGTGTACTGCGTCATCAAGTCGCCGCACAAGTACAAGGACTCGCGCGAGCACTTCGAGATGCGCACGCACAAGCGCCTGATCGACATCCTCGACCCGACCCCCAAGACCGTTGACTCTCTGATGCGACTCGACCTCCCGGCCGGTGTCGACATCGAGATCAAGCTCTGAGGCCGGTGATCTAGAGATGGCAAAGCAGATCAAGGGCATCCTGGGCGAGAAGCTCGGCATGACGCAGGTGTGGGACGCGAACAACCGCGTCGTCCCGGTCACCGTCGTCAAGGCCGGCCCCAATGTCGTCACCCAGGTCCGCACGAACGACGTCGACGGCTACGAGTCCGTCCAGATCGCCTTCGGCGAGATCGACCCGCGCAAGGTGAACAAGCCCCTCAAGGGTCACTTCGCCAAGGCCGACGTCACCCCCCGTCGTCACCTCGTCGAGATCCGCACGTCGGACGCCTCCGAGTACACGCTGGGCCAGGAAGTCACCGCCGAGGTCTTCGAGTCCGGCGTGAAGGTCGACGTCACCGGCAAGAGCAAGGGCAAGGGCTTCGCCGGTGTCATGAAGCGTCACAACTTCAAGGGCCTCGGCGCCGGTCACGGCACCCAGCGCAAGCACCGCTCGCCCGGTTCCATCGGTGGCTGTGCCACCCCGGGTCGTGTGTTCAAGGGCCTCCGCATGGCGGGTCGTATGGGCAACGAGCGGGTCACCACCCAGAACCTGACCGTCCACGCCGTTGACGCGGAGAAGGGTCTGCTGCTCATCAAGGGCGCGGTTCCTGGTCCGAACGGCGGCCTCGTCCTGGTCCGCACCGCGGCCAAGGGGGCCTGAGGTAACCGATGAGCACTGTTGACATCCTTTCGCCGGCGGGCGACAAGGCCGGTACCGTCGAGCTCCCCGCGGAGATCTTCGACGTCGAGAAGGTCAGCGTTCCGCTGATCCACCAGGTCGTCGTCGCGCAGCTGGCCGCTGCCCGCCAGGGCACCCACAAGACGAAGACCCGTGGCGAGGTCCGTGGTGGCGGCAGGAAGCCGTACCGCCAGAAGGGCACCGGCCGCGCCCGTCAGGGCTCGACCCGCGCGCCGCAGTTCGCCGGTGGTGGCGTCGTGCACGGTCCCGTGCCGCGCGACTACTCGCAGCGCACGCCCAAGAAGATGAAGGCTGCCGCCCTGCGTCACGCCCTCACCGACCGGGCGCGCCACAACCGCATCCACGTCGTCACCGGCGTGGTCGAGGGCGAGAACCCCTCGACGAAGGCCGCCAAGACGCTGTTCGGCAAGATCTCGGAGCGCAAGAACCTGCTCCTGGTCGTCGACCGCGCCGACGAGGCCGCGTGGCTTTCCGCCCGCAACCTGCCCCAGGTCCACATCCTGGAGCCGGGCCAGCTGAACACGTACGACGTTCTCGTCTCGGACGACGTGGTCTTCACCAAGGCCGCTTTCGAGTCCTTCGTCGCCGGCCCGAACAAGGCCAACGACAACGAAGGGAGCGAGGTCTGATGGCTGCCCGTCACCCCTCGATCGCCTCGAAGGCCGCCAAGGCGGCCAAGGCCCGTCGCGTCGCCAAGGCGCGCCGCCACGAGGCCGAAGGCAAGAACACCGTCGTCACCCCGGCGAGCAAGTCGTACACGGACCCCCGTGACGTGCTGCTCAAGCCGGTCGTGTCGGAGAAGAGCTACGCGCTGATCGACGAGAACAAGTACACGTTCCTCGTCGACCCCAACGCGAACAAGACCCAGATCAAGCAGGCCGTCCAGGCGGTCTTCGAGGTCAAGGTCACCGGGGTCAACACGATCAACCGCATCGGCAAGCGCAAGCGGACCCGCACCGGCTTCGGCCAGCGTGCGGCGACCAAGCGCGCGATCGTGACCCTCGCCGAGGGCGACCGTATCGACATCTTCGGCGGTCCGACCGCGTAAGCGGTCAGGATCGTTCGATATCGGACGAGGACTGAGAAATGGGTATCCGCAAGTACAAGCCGACGACTCCGGGCCGTCGTGGCTCCAGCGTCGCCGACTTCGTCGAGGTCACGCGGTCCACGCCGGAGAAGTCGCTGGTCCGTCCCCTGCACAGCAAGGGCGGCCGTAACAATTCCGGTCGTGTGACCGTCCGCCACCAGGGCGGTGGCCACAAGCGCGCCTACCGCGTGATCGACTTCCGTCGTCACGACAAGGACGGCGTGCCGGCGAAGGTCGCGCACATCGAGTACGACCCCAACCGCACCGCGCGCATCGCGCTCCTGCACTACGCGGACGGCGAGAAGCGCTACATCCTCGCGCCGCGTGGCCTGAACCAGGGCGACCGCGTCGAGAACGGTCCCGGGGCCGACATCAAGCCGGGCAACAACCTTGCCCTGCGCAACATCCCCGTGGGTACGACGCTGCACGCCATCGAGCTGCGTCCCGGCGGCGGCGCCAAGTTCGCCCGCTCCGCCGGCGCCTCGGTGCAGCTGCTCGCGAAGGAGGGCACCATGGCCCACCTCCGCATGCCCTCCGGTGAGATCCGCCTGGTCGACCAGCGCTGCCGCGCCACGGTCGGCGAGGTCGGCAACGCCGAGCAGAGCAACATCAACTGGGGCAAGGCGGGCCGCAAGCGGTGGCTGGGCGTCCGCCCGACCGTCCGCGGTGTCGTCATGAACCCGGTGGACCACCCGCACGGTGGTGGTGAGGGCCGGACCTCCGGTGGCCGTCACCCCGTGTCCCCCTGGGGCAAGAAGGAAGGCCGTACTCGTTCGCCCAAGAAGGCGTCGAACAAGTACATCGTCCGCCGCCGCAAGACGAACAAGAAGCGCTAAGGACGGGTTGAGATGCCTCGTAGCTTGAAGAAGGGACCCTTCGTCGACGACCACCTGATCAAGAAGGTGGACTCGCAGAACGAAGCCGGTACCAAGAACGTCATCAAGACCTGGTCCCGTCGCTCGATGATCGTCCCGGCGATGCTGGGCCACACGATCGCGGTGCACAACGGCAAGACCCACATCCCGGTGTTTGTCACCGAGTCGATGGTCGGCCACAAGCTCGGCGAGTTCTCGCCGACCCGCACCTTCCGGGGCCACGTCAAGGACGACCGGAAGTCGAAGCGCCGCTAGTCGGCGGGGTGCAATCGACCATGACAGACACTGAAGGGACAACCATGGAAGCCAGGGCCCAGGCGCGGTACATCCGCGTCACGCCCATGAAGGCCCGCCGCGTGGTGGACCTCATCCGTGGCATGGACGCCACGGAGGCTCAGGCGGTCCTGCGTTTCGCCCCGCAGGCCGCGAGCGTGCCGGTGGGCAAGGTGCTGGACAGCGCCATTGCCAACGCCGCGCACAACTACGACCACACCGATGTCGACAGCCTCTTCATTTCCGAGGCCTACGTCGACGAGGGCCCGACCCTGAAGCGGTTCCGTCCGCGCGCCCAGGGCCGCGCCTACCGGATCCGCAAGCGGACCAGCCACATCACCGTGGTCGTCAGCAGCAAGGAAGGAACCCGGTAATGGGCCAGAAGGTTAACCCGCATGGGTTCCGGCTCGGTGTCACGACCGACTTCAAGTCGCGTTGGTACGCCGACAAGCTGTACAAGGACTACGTCAAGGAAGACGTCGCCATCCGTCGGATGATGACGTCCGGCATGGAGCGCGCCGGCATCTCCAAGGTCGAGATCGAGCGCACCCGCGACCGTGTGCGTGTGGACATCCACACCGCGCGTCCGGGCATCGTGATCGGCCGCCGTGGCGCCGAGGCCGACCGCATCCGCGGCGACCTCGAGAAGCTCACCGGCAAGCAGGTCCAGCTGAACATCCTCGAGGTCAAGAACCCCGAGACCGACGCTCAGCTGGTCGCCCAGGCCGTCGCCGAGCAGCTCTCCTCCCGCGTCTCCTTCCGCCGCGCCATGCGTAAGAGCATGCAGTCGGCCATGAAGGCGGGCGCCAAGGGCATCAAGATCCAGTGCGGTGGCCGCCTCGGTGGCGCCGAGATGTCCCGCTCGGAGTTCTACCGCGAGGGCCGTGTGCCCCTGCACACGCTCCGCGCGAACGTGGACTACGGCTTCTTCGAGGCCAAGACGACCTTCGGCCGCATCGGCGTGAAGGTCTGGATCTACAAGGGCGACGTCAAGAACATCGCCGAGGTCCGCGCCGAGAACGCCGCTGCCCGCGCCGGCAACCGCCCGGCCCGTGGCGGTGCCGACCGCCCGGCCCGTGGTGGCCGCGGTGGCGAGCGTGGCGGTCGCGGTCGCAAGCCGCAGCAGGCTCCCGCTGCCGAGGCCCCCAAGGCCGAGGCTCCGGCGGCCGCTCCGGCTGAGAGCACCGGAACGGAGGCCTGACCACCATGCTGATCCCCCGTAGGGTCAAGCACCGCAAGCAGCACCACCCGAAGCGCAACGGCATGTCGAAGGGTGGCACGCAGGTTGCGTTCGGCGAGTACGGCATCCAGGCGCTCACCCCGGCGTACGTGACGAACCGTCAGATCGAAGCGGCTCGTATCGCCATGACCCGCCACATCAAGCGTGGCGGCAAGGTCTGGATCAACATCTACCCGGACCGCCCCCTCACCAAGAAGCCGGCCGAGACCCGCATGGGTTCCGGTAAGGGCTCCCCGGAGTGGTGGGTGGCCAACGTCAAGCCCGGACGCGTCATGTTCGAGCTGTCGTACCCCAACGAGAAGATCGCGCGCGAGGCCCTGACCCGTGCGGCTCACAAGCTGCCGATGAAGTGCAAGATCGTCAAGCGCGAGGCAGGTGAAGCGTGATGTCGGCCGGTACCAAGGCGTCAGAGCTGCGCGAGCTGGGCAACGAGGAGCTTCTGGCGAAGCTCCGCGAGGCCAAGGAAGAGCTGTTCAACCTCCGCTTCCAGGCGGCCACGGGTCAGCTCGAGAACCACGGTCGGCTCAAGGCCGTCCGCAAGGACATCGCGCGGATCTACACCCTGATGCGTGAGCGCGAGCTGGGCATCGAGACGGTGGAGAGCGCATGAGCGAGAACAACGTGACTGAAGAGACGAAGGCCGCCCGCGGTTTCCGTAAGACCCGTGAGGGTCTGGTCGTCAGCGACAAGATGGACAAGACCGTCGTCGTCGCCGTCGAGGACCGCGTCAAGCACGCGCTGTACGGCAAGGTCATCCGCCGTACCAACAAGCTCAAGGCGCACGACGAGCAGAACGCCGCCGGTGTCGGCGACCGCGTCCTCCTCATGGAGACCCGGCCGCTGTCCGCCACGAAGCGCTGGCGCGTCGTCGAGATCCTCGAGAAGGCCAAGTAGGTAATTCCCGCAAGGGAATTCCAAACAGTACGTTCCTGCGGGGCATTCCTCGCAGGACAGTTCCGCCAGGCTCCGGGGGCCGTTCCTGAACGGCCCCCGGGGAACCGGCAGACAAACAGGAGATAGACGTGATCCAGCAGGAGTCGCGACTGCGTGTCGCCGACAACACTGGTGCGAAGGAAATCCTTTGCATCCGTGTGCTCGGTGGCTCCGGTCGCCGCTACGCGGGCATCGGTGACGTCATCGTCGCCACCGTCAAGGACGCGATCCCCGGTGGCAACGTGAAGAAGGGTGACGTCGTCAAGGCGGTCATCGTTCGCACCGTCAAGGAGCGCCGCCGTCCGGACGGCTCGTACATCCGCTTCGACGAGAACGCCGCCGTCATTCTGAAGAACGACGGCGACCCTCGCGGCACCCGTATCTTCGGCCCCGTGGGCCGTGAGCTGCGCGAGAAGAAGTTCATGAAGATCATCTCCCTCGCGCCGGAGGTGCTGTGAGCATGAAGATCAAGAAGGGCGACCTGGTTCAGGTCATCACCGGTAAGGACAAGGGCAAGCAGGGCAAGGTCATCGCGGCCTTCCCCCGCGAGGACCGCGTCCTGGTCGAGGGTGTCAACCGGGTCAAGAAGCACACCAAGGCCGGTCCGACCGCAGGCGGTTCGCAGGCCGGCGGCATCGTGACCACCGAGGCCCCGATCCACGTCTCCAACGTCCAGCTGGTCGTGGAGAAGGACGGCAACAAGGTCGTCACGCGCGTCGGTTACCGCTTCGACGACGAGGGCAACAAGATCCGCGTTGCCAAGCGGACGGGTGAGGACATCTGATGACGACCACCACCACTCCGCGTCTGAAGACGAAGTACCGCGAGGAGATCGCGGGCAAGCTGCGTGAGCAGTTCTCCTACGAGAACGTCATGCAGGTTCCCGGCCTCGTCAAGATCGTGGTCAACATGGGTGTGGGCGACGCCGCCCGCGACTCCAAGCTGATCGAGGGCGCCATCCGCGACCTCACCACGATCACCGGTCAGAAGCCGGCCGTCACCAAGGCCCGCAAGTCCATCGCGCAGTTCAAGCTGCGTGAGGGCCAGCCGATCGGTGCCCACGTCACCCTCCGTGGCGACCGCATGTGGGAGTTCCTGGACCGCACCCTGTCGCTCGCGCTCCCGCGCATCCGCGACTTCCGCGGTCTGTCCCCCAAGCAGTTCGACGGCCGGGGCAACTACACCTTCGGTCTCACGGAGCAGGTCATGTTCCACGAGATCGACCAGGACAAGATCGACCGTGTCCGGGGTATGGACATCACCGTGGTGACCACGGCGACCAACGACGAAGAGGGCCGTGCCCTTCTCCGTCACCTCGGCTTCCCGTTCAAGGAGGCGTGAGCGAGATGGCGAAGAAGGCTCTCATCGCGAAGGCTGCTCGCAAGCCCAAGTTCGGAGTGCGCGGCTACACCCGCTGCCAGCGCTGCGGCCGTCCGCACTCCGTGTACCGCAAGTTCGGCCTGTGCCGCGTCTGCCTTCGTGAGATGGCTCACCGTGGCGAGCTGCCGGGCGTGACCAAGAGCTCCTGGTAGTCGGGTACTTCCCCACTCCCAGGACTCTCGGTAAGCAACTGGGGCGGCAGGACGCCCACTCCCCATGGCTTAGGCTTGTGGGGTTGGGCGCCTGCCGTGCCCATACGACTTACTACGCCGTAGGTCCACCGCGCCGCACCCGTCCCGTCTCGGATCGGGGAGAGGGATGGCGCACCAGGAAACCCCGGCGAGAGAGGCCGAAGGCCAATTCATGACCATGACTGATCCGATCGCAGACATGCTTACGCGTCTGCGGAACGCGAACTCGGCGTACCACGACACCGTGGCGATGCCGCACTCGAAGATCAAGTCGCACATCGCGGAGATCCTCCAGCAGGAGGGCTTCATCACGGGCTGGAAGGTCGAGGACGCCGAGGTCGGCAAGAGTCTCGTCCTGGACCTCAAGTTCGGTCCCAACCGTGAGCGCTCCATCGCGGGCATCAAGCGGATCTCCAAGCCCGGTCTCCGGGTGTACGCGAAGTCCACCAACCTGCCGAAGGTGCTGGGCGGCCTCGGCGTGGCGATCATCTCCACGTCGCACGGGCTCCTCACCGACAAGCAGGCCGGCAAGAAGGGCGTGGGTGGGGAAGTCCTCGCCTACGTCTGGTAGCGGAAGGGAACGGAGGAAACAGCTATGTCGCGCATCGGCAAGCTCCCCATCGCGGTTCCCGCCGGCGTGGACGTCACCATCGACGGCCGTACGGTTTCGGTCAAGGGCCCCAAGGGCTCGCTGACCCACACCGTCGTGGCGCCGATCGAGATCGCCAAGGGTGAGGACGGCGTTCTGAACGTCACCCGCCCCAACGACGAGCGTCAGAACAAGGCCCTGCACGGCCTGTCCCGCACGCTGGTGGCGAACATGATCACCGGCGTGACCCAGGGTTACGTGAAGAAGCTCGAGATCAGCGGTGTCGGTTACCGCGTTGTCGCCAAGGGTTCGAACCTGGAGTTCTCCCTCGGCTACAGCCACCCGATCACGGTCGAGGCCCCCGAGGGCATCACCTTCAAGGTGGAGGCCCCCACCCGTTTCTCGGTCGAGGGCATCGACAAGCAGAAGGTCGGCGAGGTTGCGGCCAACATCCGCAAGCTGCGCAAGCCCGACCCGTACAAGGCCAAGGGCGTCAAGTACGAGGGCGAAGTCATCCGCCGCAAGGTCGGAAAGGCGGGTAAGTAAGCCATGGCATACGGGCAGAAGATCCTCAAGGGCGACGCCTACAAGCGTGCTGCTATCAAGCGTCGTCACATCCGGATCCGCAAGAAGGTCGCCGGCACCGCCGAGCGTCCTCGCCTGGTCGTGACTCGTTCCAACCGCCACATCGTGGCGCAGGTGATCGACGACCTGAAGGGTCACACCCTGGCGTCGGCGTCCACCCTGGACGCGTCCGTCCGCGGTGGCGAGGGCGACAAGTCCGCGCAGGCCAAGCAGGTCGGCGCCCTGGTCGCCGAGCGCGCCAAGGCCGCCGGTGTCGAGGCCGTCGTGTTCGACCGTGGTGGCAACCAGTACGCCGGGCGCATCGCCGCTCTGGCGGACGCCGCCCGCGAAGCCGGACTGAAGTTCTGAGCCGGTTCCGTAGCTAGCGGAAACAGAGAGAGGTAATTCCAATGGCTGGACCCCAGCGCCGCGGTGGCGGTGCCGGTGGCGGCGAGCGGCGGGACCGGAAGGGCCGTGACGGCGGCGCAGCTGCCGCCGAGAAGACCGCATACGTTGAGCGCGTCGTCGCGATCAACCGTGTCGCCAAGGTTGTGAAGGGTGGTCGTCGCTTCAGCTTCACCGCGCTGGTCGTGGTGGGCGACGGTGACGGCACCGTGGGTGTCGGATACGGCAAGGCCAAGGAGGTGCCGGCCGCCATCGCCAAGGGTGTTGAGGAGGCCAAGAAGCACTTCTTCAAGGTCCCCCGCATCCAGGGCACCATCCCGCACCCCATCCAGGGTGAGAAGGCTGCCGGCGTCGTGCTGCTCAAGCCCGCGTCGCCCGGTACCGGTGTGATCGCCGGTGGTCCGGTGCGCGCCGTGCTCGAGTGCGCCGGTATCCACGACGTGCTGTCGAAGTCGCTCGGCTCCGACAACCAGATCAACATCGTGCACGCGACCGTGGAGGCTCTCAAGGGCCTGCAGCGTCCCGAGGAGATCGCGGCCCGCCGCGGTCTGCCCCTCGAGGACGTCGCTCCCGCGGCTCTTCTCCGTGCGCGTGCCGGGGCGGGTGCGTAATCATGGCGCAGCTCAAGATTACGCAGGTCAAGTCCTACATCGGCAGCAAGCAGAACCACCGTGACACCCTGCGCTCCCTTGGTCTCAAGGGCATCAACACGCAGGTCGTCAAGGAGGATCGTCCCGAGTTCCGCGGCATGGTGCACACCGTCCGCCACCTCGTGACGGTCGAGGAGGTCGACTGATCATGGCGGAGAACAACCCGCTCAAGATCCACAACCTCCGTCCCGCCCCCGGTGCCAAGACCGCGAAGACCCGTGTCGGTCGTGGTGAGGCGTCGAAGGGTAAGACGGCCGGTCGTGGTACCAAGGGCACCAAGGCCCGTTACCAGGTTCCGGAGCGCTTCGAGGGTGGGCAGATGCCCCTCCACATGCGTCTCCCGAAGCTCAAGGGCTTCAAGAACCCGTTCAAGACCGAGTTCCAGGTCGTGAACCTGGACAAGCTCGCCTCCCTCTACCCCGAGGGCGGAGAGGTCACGGTCGAGGACCTGGTCGCCAAGGGCGCCGTACGCAAGAACAGCCTCGTCAAGGTCCTGGGCCAGGGCGAGATCTCCGTGGCGCTGCAGGTGACGGTCGACGCCGTCTCCGGCTCCGCCAAGGAGAAGATCACCGCCGCCGGCGGTACCGTCACCGAGCTCGTCTGACCCGTCAGGTGTCTTGATGACGTAGAGCGATCCCGACCGGGGATACCCCACAAATGGGGTATCCCCGGTTGGTCGTTCCTAGGGCGGCAGTCTCGCCGGTAAGGTGGCCTGCGCTGCCCGTTGACCTCGGGCGCCCCACGCGGGGCACTCAGGGCGGCAGTTGACCGTTACGTATTCGTCCTCAGTCGGAATCTCAGACCATCACCCTTGACGCAGTTGCGCGGGGGGTCGCAGGAGGCACCGTGCTCACCGCGTTCGCCCGGGCGTTCAAGACGCCCGACCTGCGCAAGAAGCTGCTCTTCACGCTCGGCATCATCGTGGTGTACCGGGTCGGTACGCACATTCCCATCCCGGGTGTCGACTACCGGAACGTCCAGACCTGTATCGACGCCGCCCAGGCGAACCAGGGTCTGTTCGGTCTGGTGAACATGTTCAGCGGCGGTGCGCTGCTCCAGATCACGGTCTTCGCGCTCGGCATCATGCCGTACATCACGGCGAGCATCATTCTGCAGCTGCTGACCGTGGTGATCCCGCGCCTGGAAGCCCTCAAGAAGGAGGGACAGGCCGGCACGGCGAAGATCACGCAGTACACCCGTTACCTGACGGTCGCGCTCGCCATCCTGCAGGGCACCGGCCTGGTGGCCACCGCCCGCAGCGGCGCCCTCTTCCAGGGCTGCCCGGTCGCGGGCCAGATCGTCCCCGACCAGTCGATCTTCGTGACCATCACCATGGTCATCACCATGACCGCCGGTACGGCCATGGTCATGTGGCTCGGTGAGCTCATCACCGACCGCGGCGTCGGCAACGGCATGTCGATCCTGATGTTCATCTCGATCGCCGCCACCTTCCCCTCCGCCCTGTGGGCCATCAAGGAGCAGGGCAGCCTGGCGGGCGGCTGGATCGAGTTCGGCACCGTCATCGCCGTGGGCCTGGTCATGGTCGGCCTGGTCGTCTTCGTCGAGCAGGCCCAGCGCAGGATCCCCGTCCAGTACGCGAAGCGCATGATCGGGCGCCGCTCCTACGGCGGCACGTCCACCTACATCCCGCTGAAGGTGAACCAGGCCGGTGTGATCCCGGTCATCTTCGCCTCGTCGCTGCTGTACATCCCGGCGCTGATCGCGCAGTTCTCCAGCGGCACCTCAGGCTGGAAGACCTGGATCGAGTCGCACCTCGTCCGCGGTGACCACCCGATCTACGTGACGCTGTACTTCTTGCTCATCGTGTTCTTCGCGTTCTTCTACGTGGCGATCTCGTTCAACCCCGAGGAAGTCGCGGACAACATGAAGAAGTATGGTGGCTTCATCCCGGGCATCCGGGCTGGCCGACCGACCGCTGAGTACCTGAGTTACGTACTCAACCGGATCACCTGGCCGGGTTCGCTGTACTTGGGGTTGATCGCTCTCGTACCGACGATGGCGTTGGTTGGTTTCGGGGCGAACCAGAACTTCCCGTTCGGCGGGACCAGCATCCTGATCATCGTGGGTGTCGGTCTCGAGACCGTGAAGCAGATCGAGAGCCAGCTCCAGCAGCGCAATTACGAAGGGTTCCTCCGCTGATGCGAATCGTCCTCGTCGGGCCGCCGGGTGCTGGGAAGGGCACGCAGGCAACCCGCCTTGCCGAGAAACTGCGCATCCCGCACATCTCCACGGGCGACCTGTTCCGCGCCAACATCAGCCGGCAGACCGAGCTCGGGAAGCTCGCGAAGTCCTACATGGACGCCGGTAACCTCGTCCCCGACGAGGTCACCATCGCCATGGCCAAGGACCGCATGGAGCAGCCCGACGCCGAGGGCGGTTTCCTGCTGGACGGCTTCCCGCGCAACGTGTCGCAGGCCGAGGCGCTGGACGAGCTGCTGAAGACCGAGGGCATCAAGCTGGACGCGGTGCTCGACCTCGAGGCCCCCGAGGACGAGGTCGTGAAGCGGATCGCCGGCCGGCGCGTCTGCCGCAAGGACTCCGCGCACGTGTTCCACGTGACCTACAGCCCCTCGAAGCAGGAGGGCGTCTGCGACGTCTGCGGTGGCGAGCTGTACCAGCGTGACGACGACTCCGAGGAGACCGTCCGCACGCGGCTGGAGGTCTACCACACGCAGACCGAGCCGATCATCGACTACTACCGGGCCCAGGGCCTGGTGGTGACCATCTCCGCGATGGGTCCCGTCGACGAGGTCACCGGCCGGGCGCTGGAGGCGCTGAAGAGCCGCCAGTAGCCCCGCTCCCGCCGTTCACAGCCGCGGTTCCCCTCCGAGGGGCCGCGGCTGTGGCGTGGGCGGGACCCGCTTTGCCGCCCCTCGGCGGGAACCGGGGCGGCGGACGCCCGTATCGTTGGAAGCGTTCGTCTTTACCTCTGGTCCAGAAAGGCCGTCGTCCCCATGGTGCAGATCAAGAGCCCTGAGCAGATCGCCAAGATGCGCGAGGCGGGGCTGGTCGTCGCCGCCATCCACGCGGCCACCCGGGAGGCCGCGGTGCCCGGGGCCTCCACGAAGGATCTGGACCAGGTCGCCCGCAAGGTGCTCGCCGAGCACGACGCCAAGCCGAACTTCCTCGGCTACGGCGGCTTCCCCGCCACCATCTGCACCTCGGTGAACGAGGTCGTGGTGCACGGCATCCCGTCCGACGACGTGATCCTCAAGGACGGGGACATCATCTCCGTCGACTGCGGCGCGATCATCGACGGCTGGCACGGCGACGCCGCGTACACCGCGTTCGTCGGCTCGGGTCACTCCCCGGAGCTGATCGAGCTGTCGCGGGTGACCGAGGAGTCGATGTGGGCCGGCATCGCGGCCATGAAGCAGGGCAACAGGCTGGTCGACATCTCCCGGGCCGTCGAGACGTACATCCGCCGCCAGCCCAAGCCCGGCGGCGGCAAGTACGGGATCATCGAGGACTACGGCGGCCACGGCATCGGCACCGAGATGCACATGGACCCGCACCTGCTGAACTACGTGGACCGCAAGCGCGGCAAGGGCCCCAAGCTGGTCCCCGGCTTCTGCCTGGCGATCGAGCCGATGGTCTCCCTCGGGACCCCCCGGACCGAGGTCCTCTCCGACGACTGGACCGTGATCACCACCGACGGCACCTGGTCCTCGCACTGGGAGCACTCGGTCGCCCTGACCGAGCAGGGCCCGCTGGTCCTCACCGCTCCCGACGGCGGCAAGGCGAAGCTCGCCGAGATGGGCATCACGGCGGCGCCGGACCCGCTGGCCTGACGATGGCCGGCGCTCGGTTAAGGATCTCCCGGATGGGGCAGGATCTCTCGATTCGTTTTTCCGGGTGCGCTGACGTAGACTGACTCGTCGGCTCTTGTGCACCCGCATGTCTGCATGTGGTCATGGTGCACGCGAGAGTCGATCAAGGTAGTCGATTCGAAGGGCGAAGCGTGGCCAAGAAGCAAGGTGCCATCGAGATCGAGGGCACTGTCGTCGAGTCTCTTCCGAACGCCATGTTCAGGGTCGAGCTCCAGAACGGCCACCAGGTCCTGGCACACATCAGCGGCAAGATGCGTATGCACTACATCCGCATCCTCCCTGACGACCGGGTCGTGGTGGAGCTGTCTCCGTACGACCTGACGCGTGGCCGGATCGTCTACCGGTACAAGTAGATCTTGCCCGCTCCCCGGCCCGCCGGGGTGATGGCACTGACCCGGAGAACCTCACACCCATGAAGGTCAAGCCGAGCGTCAAGAAGATCTGCGACAAGTGCAGGGTGATCCGCCGTCACGGCCGGGTCATGGTCATCTGCGACAACCCGCGCCACAAGCAGCGCCAGGGCTGACCGCAGCACTGATCCACCCTCTGCGACTTCCGCAGACTTCGCGCGACGCGAGCAACACACGTTCATACGCAGGACCCGAGCCGCACGGCTCGACACCCCCGGCTCGGAGGCCGGGGACCCGGCCCGTACCTGGTACGGCGGGCGGGGATCCGGTCCTGTGGAAGACCTCCGACAATCAACTGGAGCCATTGAATGGCACGCGTTTCCGGTGTTGACATCCCGCGCGAAAAGCGCGTGGAGATCGCCCTCACCTACGTGTTCGGCATCGGCCGGACCCTTTCGCAGCAGACGCTGGCCGCCACCGGCGTCGACCCGAACACCCGCGTTCGCGACCTCTCCGAGGAGCAGCTCGTCGCGATCCGCGAGTACGTCGACAACAACATCAAGACCGAGGGTGACCTCCGTCGCGAGATCCAGGCCGACATCCGCCGCAAGGTCGAGATCGGTACCTACCAGGGTCTGCGTCACCGTCGCGGTCTGCCCGTCCGCGGTCAGCGCACCAGCACCAACGCGCGTACCCGCAAGGGCCCGCGTCGCGCCATCGCCGGCAAGAAGAAGCCGGGCAAGAAGTAGTCCTCAGCGGACGCTCATCCAGCGGTCTTGCTGCAGGACCGACCACCTCCCGTAGGAGTTATAGATGCCCCCCAAGGGTCGTCAGGGCGCTGCCAAGAAGGTGCGCCGCAAGGAAAAGAAGAACGTCGCTCACGGCCACGCGCACATCAAGAGCACGTTCAACAACACGATCGTCTCGATCACGGACCCGTCCGGCAACGTGATCTCCTGGGCCTCCGCCGGCCACGTCGGCTTCAAGGGCTCCAGGAAGTCCACGCCGTTCGCCGCGCAGATGGCCGCCGAGTCGGCTGCCCGCCGCGCCCAGGAGCACGGCATGCGCAAGGTCGACGTGTTCGTCAAGGGCCCGGGTTCCGGTCGTGAGACCGCCATCCGCTCCCTGCAGGCCACGGGCCTCGAGGTCGGCTCCATCCAGGACGTCACCCCGACCCCGCACAACGGCTGCCGTCCGCCCAAGCGCCGCCGCGTCTGAGGCACCGGTTTCCTGAGGTTCCGGGCGGTACGGCTCGCAAGGGCCGTATCGCCCGTACCCTTGCAGTACCCGCACTTGTCACCGGGTGCGGTTTCCGTCGGGCGTCAAATAGCGGGCGTCCACGAAAGAAGGATCTGATCCACACATGCTGATCGCTCAGCGTCCCTCGTTGACCGAAGAGGTCGTCGACGAATTCCGCTCCCGGTTCGTGATCGAGCCGCTGGAGCCGGGCTTCGGTTACACCCTCGGCAACTCCCTCCGCCGTACCCTCCTGTCGTCGATCCCCGGTGCCGCTGTCACCAGCATCCGCATCGACGGCGTCCTGCACGAGTTCACCACCGTGCCGGGCGTCAAGGAGGACGTCACCGACCTGATCCTCAACATCAAGCAGCTGGTCGTCTCCTCGGAGCACGACGAGCCGGTCGTGATGTACCTGCGCAAGCAGGGCCCGGGTCTGGTCACCGCCGCCGACATCGCGCCCCCGGCCGGTGTCGAGGTGCACAACCCGGACCTCGTCCTCGCCACGCTCAACGGCAAGGGCAAGCTGGAGATGGAGCTGACCGTCGAGCGCGGTCGCGGCTACGTCTCCGCCGTGCAGAACAAGCAGGTCGGCCAGGAGATCGGCCGGATCCCGGTCGACTCGATCTACTCGCCGGTCCTCAAGGTCACCTACAAGGTCGAGGCGACCCGAGTCGAGCAGCGGACCGACTTCGACAAGCTGATCGTCGACGTCGAGACCAAGCAGGCCATGCGCCCGCGTGACGCCATGGCGTCGGCCGGCAAGACCCTGGTCGAGCTGTTCGGTCTCGCCCGCGAGCTGAACATCGACGCCGAGGGCATCGACATGGGTCCGTCCCCGACGGACGCCGCCCTCGCCGCCGACCTGGCGCTGCCGATCGAGGAGCTGGAGCTCACGGTCCGGTCGTACAACTGCCTCAAGCGTGAGGGCATCCACTCCGTGGGTGAGCTCGTCGCGCGGTCCGAGGCGGACCTGCTCGACATCCGCAACTTCGGTGCGAAGTCCATCGACGAGGTCAAGGCCAAGCTGGCCGGCATGGGCCTGGCGCTCAAGGACTCGCCTCCCGGGTTCGACCCGACCGCCGCCGCGGACGCCTTCGGGGCGGACGACGACGCGGACGCCGGGTTCGTGGAGACCGAGCAGTACTGAGCTCGGGACCTGCGGTCCGTTGCTGACTGCCGGCCGGTTTCGGCTGGTCGCGCAGTTCCCCGCGCCCCTTCGGGGGCGCGGGTCCTCCAGGACGTCTGTGAAGGCGTCCTGGATCTCCGACAGGCGTCCGCCTGCTCGGATACTGACTCCGGTACCTGATACGGCCGGGGCAGACACACAGGAGATACATCATGCCGAGGCCCACCAAGGGTGCCCGTATGGGCGGCAGTGCCGCGCACGAGAAGCTGCTTCTCGCGAACCTCGCCAAGGCGCTGTTCGAGCACGGCCGCATCACCACCACCGAGGCGAAGGCGCGCAAGCTGCGTCCCTACGCCGAGCGTCTGGTCACCAAGGCGAAGAAGGGCGACCTTCACAACCGCCGTCAGGTGCTCCAGGTCATCACGGACAAGAGCATCGTCCACACGCTCTTCACCGAGATCGGCCCGCGGTACGAGAACCGTCCCGGTGGCTACACCCGCATCACCAAGATCGGTAACCGCCGTGGCGACAACGCGCCCATGGCCGTCATCGAGCTGGTCGAGGCGCTGACGGTGCAGCAGGCCGCGGTCGGCGAGGCGGAGGCGGCGACCAAGCGGTCCGCCAAGGACGCCGAGGCTGCGGAGGCCGTGGAGACCAAGGTCGACACGACCAAGGGCGACGACGAGGCCGCGGCCGAGGAGTCGAAGGACGCGTAAGCGTTTTTGGCGGGGACTGGGTGGTCGCCTTGGCTGCGGCTCTCGTCGTGGCTGGTCGCGCAGTTCCCCGCGCCCCTTCGGGGCGTACCGGTGGGCCCGCTTCTTTCGAGGAGCGGGCCCGCTTCGTTTGGGAATGGAGTTGTCCGGGTGAGTGGTGTGGTGCGGGTTCGGCTGGATCTTTCCTACGACGGGACCGAGTTCTCCGGGTGGGCCAAGCAGGCCGGCGGGCGGCGGACCGTGCAGGGGGAGATCGAGGACGCGCTGCGGACCGTGACGCGGTCCACGACGACGTACGAGCTGACCGTGGCGGGGCGGACCGACGCCGGTGTGCACGCCCGCGGCCAGGTCGCGCACGTGGACCTGCCGCGCGAGGTGTGGGCCGAGCACCGCACCAAGCTGCTGAAGCGGCTCGCCGGGCGGCTGCCGCGGGACGTACGGGTGTGGGCGCTGCGGGAGGCGCCGAGCGGCTTCGACGCGCGGTTCTCCGCGATCTGGCGGCGCTACGCCTACCGCGTCACCGACAACCCCGGCGGGGTCGACCCGCTGCTGCGCAACCACGTGCTGTGGCACGACTGGCCGCTGGACGTGGACGCCATGAACGAGGCGGCGCGCGGACTGCTGGGCGAACACGACTTCGCCGCCTACTGCAAGCGGCGCGAGGGCGCGACGACGATCCGGACGCTGCAGGAGCTGAGCCTGGTGCGCGGGGACGACGGGATCATCACGGCCACCGTGCGGGCCGACGCCTTCTGCCACAACATGGTGCGCTCGCTGATCGGCGCGCTGCTGTTCGTGGGCGACGGCCACCGCCCGCCGGACTGGCCGGCGAAGGTCCTGGCGGCGGGCGTACGGGACTCGGCGGTCCATGTCGTACGCCCGCACGGCCTGACCCTGGAGGAGGTCGGCTACCCGGCCGACGAGCTGCTCGCGGCGCGCAGTGTCGAGGCGCGCAACAAGCGGACCCTGCCGCCGGCCGGCTGCTGCTGACATCGCGCGGCGGCGCTATCCGACCGCCGCCGCCGACGCCTGCGCCTCGCCCCTGCGGCGGATCTGACGGTACGTGAACTCCTGGAGGTCGTCGCCGGTCTTGAAGACGGCCTTGTCCTTCTCCGTCACGTCCTTGCCGTTGGTGAAGCCGGCCAGGGTGAAGTAGGCGTAACGGCCGTAGGCGTTGGTCGTCGAGCGGCACACCGCGCCGACGCAGAAGTCCTTCACGCCGCCGCCCGACAGCGACTTGACGATGCTTTTCTTGTCCGCCTGCTGCTTGGCCTTCGTCGCCTGCGCCTCGGTAGCGAACACCGCCACGCCCACCGTCACCGCCACGCCGTCCCGGGTGTAGGTGACCCGGATCAGCCGCGTGCACGTGTTGTCGGTGAGGACCTTGGGGAGCGTCGCCTTGGCCGCGGAGCCGCAGTTGGTGGTGTCCGCCGTCGGGCCCTTCTTGTAGACCGTGTCGCCCATGGTCAGCTGCGTGCCCGGGAACAGGATGTCGGGGCTCAGCGGCGCCTTGTCCTTCTGCGCGCTGGCGACGAACTCCTTCGGGTCCAGCGGGGGCGGCGCGCTCGTCGGCGCGAACGACGGGACCGTGCCGGTGGGGCTCGGCAGGTCGGAGGTCCCCGGCAGCTGGGAGGAGGTGCCCGGGGAGGCCTGGTTGCTGCCGTTCGCGGACACGACGGCGACCGCCACGGCCGTGCCTATCGCGACGGTGGCGAGTGCGCCGCCGCCTATGAACAGCAGCCGGCGCCGCTTGGCGCGTGCCTCGGACGCGTCGGCGAGCGCGGCCCAGTCGGGTGACCCGCCGGCGCTGCCGCTGTTCCACTGCTGCTGGGAATTCGGTTTCCAGGGATCCCACTGCTGCGGAGGTCCCCCCTGCCCAAAGCTCATGGGGCGCATCTTAGACGGGGCAAGGGGTGTGCTGGTCCGCCTCAACGGGCCCGCGAGGCCCTAGCGTTGCGTCCATGGCGACGGACAAAAGCGACATCTCCGGGTGGTTGGTGCGACCTGCGGGTGCGCTCTGGTGGGCCGGACTGCTGGCGGTGCTGGGCGCGCTGACGACCCGTACGGTGCTGGTGACCTCGGACGGAGGCATGGACAACAGCATCGTCGTGGACGCGGCGCGCACCTGGCTGGACGGCGGATCGCCGTACGACGACGCGCACTTCCTCTATTTCCCGAGCGCGGTCGTCGCCGCCGCCCCGCAGGCGCTGCTGCCGCGGTCCGTGCTGGACGTCCTGATGCCGGTGCTGGTGACCGTCGCGCTCGTCCTGGGCTGGGTGTGCGCGCTGCTGCTGCACAGGGTCGCGCTGCACAGCAGGCTCGCCGTCCTCGGGCTGACCGGCCTGGCGGTCGGGTTCGCGCCGTTCGCGCAGCTGGTGCGGCTGGGCAACTGGACGGTGACGGCGGTACTGGCGCTGCCCCTGTGCCTGCTGCTGGCGAGCCGGGGCCGGTGGGTGGCGGCGGGCGCGGTGATCGGGGTGGCGGTGGCGCTGAAGCCGCTGCTCGCGCCGATGGCGCTGCTGTTCCTCTTCGCGCGCCGGTGGGGCGCGCTGGCCCTGGTGGTGCTGGTGCCGGCGGCGTCCTCGGTGGTGGCCGCGCTGTTCCTCCCCGATCCCACGGGCTTCCTCACGCAGACCCTGCCCTTCCTGTTCACCGCCGACGACGCCTTCCTGCGGCTCTACGAGGCGGGCCCCGCGGCCGTGCTGCCCCGGCTCGGCGTACCGCAGGCCCTGGCCACGGCGCTGGCGGTGGCCGCCGCCGCGGTGGGCGTGGTCTGCGCGTACCGGCGGTGGCGGGGGTCGGGGCCCGAGGCGCTGCGCCTGTCCGAGACGTCCGCCGGGCTGATGCTGTCCGCGTTCCTGGTGTCCCGGCCGTCCTACAACCACTACCTGCTGGTGGTGCTGCCGCTGCTGCTCGCCGGCCTGCCGTACGCGGGGTCGGTGGCCCGGCGGCCGTGGTTCTGGCTCGCGCTGGTGCCGCAGCTGCCGGGGGTGACCTGGCCGTGGCTGGAGTCGGACAAGCGGCGGGCCTTCCGGGACGCGGTCACGCTGTGTGTGCTGGCGGGGACGGTGGCGTACCACGGTGTGCGGGGGGCGCGCGGGGCGGCGGATCCGGGGGAGGAGCCGAAGGAGTGGCGTTCGCCCGTGGAGGGCGGGGTGCGGCCTTAGACTCGGGGGCGCCCCACGGTCGGCGGGCTCGTTTTGACCCGTCCGGCCGAGCGCGGGTATTCTGCATCTCTGTTGTGTGTAGTGGCTTACTCATTCTCACGTGAGGGGCCCTTACACCGGTCCACCGGGCCGATGACCAGCGACCAGCACGCGGTTTGCGTCACCGCTGTGCGGTCAGGGCTGTCGTGATCGTCTTCGGTGACCTTGTCAGGACCATTCACTGAAGAAGCGAAGGCTACGAACCGTGCGTACGTACAGCCCCAAGCCCGGCGATGTGACGCGCCAGTGGCACGTCATCGACGCTCAGGACGTCGTCCTGGGCCGTCTGGCCTCCACTGCCGCCTCCATCCTGCGTGGCAAGCACAAGCCGATCTACGCCCCTCACGTCGACACCGGTGACTTCGTCATCATCATCAACGCCGACAAGGTGCACCTCTCCGGCAACAAGCGGACCCAGAAGATGGCGTACCGTCACTCGGGCTACCCGGGTGGTCTGCGCTCCGTCCGCTACGACGAGCTGCTTGCCAAGAACCCCGAGAAGGCCATCGAGAAGGCCGTCAAGGGCATGCTCCCCAAGAACACCCTGGGCCGTCAGATGCTCTCGAAGCTGAAGGTCTACTCGGGCGACCAGCACCCGCACGCTGCCCAGCAGCCGGTGCCGTTCGAGATCACCCAGGTCGCGCAGTAAGTCCGGCCACCCCCTAAGACTGAAGAGAATCTGAGGAGAATCGTGGCCGAGACCACTGCCGAGCAGCCGCTCGAAGAGCTTGACATCGACAGCTACACCACCGAGTCGGACGCGCCCGTCGAGGGCGAGTACACCTCGGAGTCCATGGCCTCCCGCTTCGGCGAGCCCCAGCCGGCCGCCGGCCTGGGCCGTCGCAAGAACGCCATCGCCCGTGTCCGGATCGTCCCGGGCACCGGCAAGTGGAAGATCAACGGTCGCACCCTCGAGGACTACTTCCCGAACAAGGTGCACCAGCAGGAAGTCAACGAGCCCTTCAAGGTGCTCGAGCTCGAAGGCCGCTACGACGTCATCGCCCGCATCGCGGGTGGCGGTGTCTCCGGTCAGGCCGGTGCGCTCCGTCTCGGTGTCGCCCGTGCGCTGAACGAGGCGGACGTCGACAACAACCGCGGTCCGCTGAAGAAGGCCGGCTTCCTGCGCCGCGACGACCGTGCGGTCGAGCGGAAGAAGGCCGGTCTGAAGAAGGCCCGCAAGGCCCCGCAGTACAGCAAGCGCTAATCACAGGGCGCTCGCGCGTACTCCGAACGCCCCGGCGGCACGCCAACGTGCTGCCGGGGCGTTCGTTTATTCACTGCCGTGGGCGTATAACGGCACAAGGCGCTCAAACGCTAATGTGATCGGATGGTCGGGCGGTGACGCCGCGGTGTACGCCCGGTGAGGTCGTGGTGCGCGTTCCCGTCGCTCGGGAGCCGCGGACGGTCCGCGACCGTCGAACATTCAACGGTCGAACACAGTAGAAGCTCAGCTTTGTCAGTGGCACAGCCGTCGGCCGTACGGGCCGGTCCATCGCCTCGGCGGGACCTCGGTGGCGGGGCCCTGGACGGCTGTCGATACTGACGCATCCTCAGGAGGACAAGTGGGACGACTCTTCGGCACGGACGGCGTGCGCGGTGTCGCCAACGCGGATCTCACGGCGGAGATGGCGCTCGGCCTCTCCGTGGCCGCGGCGCACGTACTGGCCGAGGCGGGCACGTTCGAAGGGCACCGGCCCACCGCCGTCGTCGGGCGGGACCCGCGCGCCTCCGGTGAGTTCCTGGAGGCCGCCGTGGTCGCCGGCCTCGCCAGCGCGGGTGTGGACGTCCTGCGGGTCGGCGTGCTGCCGACGCCGGCCGTCGCCCACCTCACCGGCGCGCTCGGCGCGGACCTCGGCGTGATGCTCTCCGCGAGCCACAACGCCATGCCGGACAACGGCATCAAGTTCTTCGCCCGCGGAGGGCACAAGCTCGCCGACGAGCTGGAGGACCGGATCGAGGCCGTCTACGCGGAGCACCGCACCGGCGCTCCCTGGGAGCGGCCGACCGGGAGCGGGGTCGGACGTGTGCGGGATCACGAGGAGGGGCTGGACACGTACGTCGCCCACCTCGTGAGCGTGCTGCCGAACCGGCTCGACGGGCTGAAGATCGTGCTGGACGAGGCGCACGGGGCGGCCTCCCTGGCGTCCCCCGAGGCGTTCCGGCAGGCCGGGGCCGAGGTCGTCACCATCGGGGCCGAGCCGGACGGGCTGAACATCAACGACGGCTGCGGGTCCACGCATCTCGCGCAGCTGAAGGCCGCCGTCGTGGAGCACGGGGCCGCGCTGGGGATCGCGCACGACGGTGACGCGGACCGGTGCCTGGCCGTGGACCACACGGGCGAGGAGGTCGACGGGGACCAGATCCTCGCGGTCCTCGCGCTGGCGATGCGGGAGCGGTCCGCGCTGCGGTCCGACACGGTGGTCGCGACCGTGATGTCGAACCTCGGGTTCAAGCTCGCCATGGAGCGGGAGGGGATCCGGCTCGTCCAGACGGCGGTGGGGGACCGGTATGTGCTGGAGGAGATGAAGGAGCACGGGTTCGCCTTGGGCGGCGAGCAGTCCGGGCACGTCATCATCCTCGACCACGCGACGACCGGGGACGGGACGCTGACGGGGCTGCTGCTGGCGGCGCGGGTCGCGGAGAGCGGGCGGTCGTTGCGGGAGCTGGCTTCTGTGATGGAGCGGCTGCCGCAGGTGCTGATCAATGTGCCTGATGTGGACAAGTCGCGGGTGAAGACGTCGGCGGAGCTGGCCACGGCGGTGTCGGAGGCCGAGCGGGAGCTCGGCGAGACGGGGCGGGTTCTGCTTCGTCCGTCGGGGACGGAGCCTCTGGTGCGGGTGATGGTGGAAGCCGCTGACATCGACCAGGCGGGGTCGGTGGCGGGGCGGCTGGCTGATGCGGTGAAGTCGGCGCTGGGCTGAGGGTTGTGCCTGCGGCGCGGGTGCTGTCCGGTGGGGGGTGCGGTGTGACGCCTGCGGCTCTGCCGGGTGGGGCGTGCGGTGTGACGCCTGCGGGTCTGTCCGGTGGGGCGCGTGCGGTGTGCGGCTGTGGGTCTGTCCGGTGGGGGCTGAGGTTTGATGCCTGCGGCGCAGGGTTCTGTGCGGTGGGGGTTGCTGTAGCGCCCACGGTGGGGTGGTGGTGCGGGGCCGCGGCGGGGGCGGTCGTCCTCGGTCTGGCGCGAGAGTGCGTCTCGAGTGGCACAGCGCGCGGACGCGCCAGCCGCTGCGGGCGCCCACCCCCACCCCGTCCCCTCCCCGCCGCGGGCGGCTACCTCCCGCCTACGCCGGGTTCCTCACCTTCGCCGTACGCGGCTACCGGCCCGCGCGGGGCGGCGGGGCACCCGCTCCGTCAACCGCGCGTGCGCGGCCGGCGGCGGCCGCAAGTGTCGCCAACCGCGGGTATTCGTGCCTCCCCCAGTGCCTTGAGGGCCTGGGAGGTGCCCCCAGGGCGATGGAGGTCCCCCCGCTCGAGCGGAGCGCCGAGAGTGGGGGAGGGTGGGCGCGGCGGCACCCTGTGAGCGCCAGGTGCGCAGACACCCCCTGTCCACACCCACGCCGGGTACGTGAATAAGCACCGGGGTGTGCAACACGCCCTGGGCCCGCACCCGCGCCGGGTGGTCAATGCACCCGAGGTGCGAAAGGTGCCGTGACTCGGGGGTCAGAGTTTGCGTAGGCTCAGGCGTTGGACCTTGTGGTCCGGGCCTTTGCGGAGGACCAGCGTCGCCCGGCCCCGCGTGGGGGCGATGTTCTCGACGAGGTTCGGCTTGTTGATGGTCCGCCACATCGTGCCGGCGTAGTCCAGTGCCTCCTCCTCGGACACCTGCGTGTACTTCCGGAAGTACGAGGACGGATCCTGGAACGCCGTGTCCCGCAGCTTGCGGAACCGGTTCAGGTACCACCGCTCGATGTCCTCGGCCCGGGCATCGACGTACACGCTGAAGTCGAAGTAGTCGGCGAGACCGACGCGGGTGCGGCCGTCCTTGCCGGGAAGGGCCGGCTGGAGGACGTTGAGCCCTTCGACGATCAGGATGTCCGGCCGTCGCACCGTGAGTTTCTCGTCCGGGACGATGTCGTAGATGAGGTGGGAGTAGACGGGGGCGGTGACTTCGGCCTTGCCCGCCTTGATGTCGGCGACGAACCGCGTCAGCGCGCGGCGGTCGTAGGACTCGGGGAACCCCTTCCGCGACATCAGGCCGCGTGCCTGGAGTTCCCTCGTGGGCAGCAGGAAGCCGTCCGTGGTGACCAGTTCCACCCGTGGGTGTTCCGGCCAGCGGGACAGCAGGGCCTGGAGAAGGCGCGCCACCGTCGACTTGCCCACGGCGACGGAGCCGGCGACCCCTATGACGAAGGGCGTGCCGGACTGGGAGCCCTTCTCGCCGAGGAACGTGTTGAGCGCCCCCCGCAGGCCGTCGGTGGCGCGGACGTAGAGGTTGAGCAGCCGGGACAACGGCAGATAGATGTCCCGCACCTCGTCGAGGTCGATGACGTCGCCGAGGCCACGCAGCTGCTCGACCTCCGCCGCCGTCAGCGGCAGCGGCGTCTTGTCACGCAACGCGCTCCACTCGGAACGGGTGAGGTCCACGTAGGGAGTCGCCTCCGGCCGCTGCCGGTGGGCGCTCCGGGGCATCGGGGAGACCGGAGAGATCACAGTCCATTGTTAACGGAGTTCGACCGCGGCGACAGGTGGGCTGTGTCACGCCGGATGTCGTGGGGGACCCGATGATCAACTGTGAAGCAGCTGTGTTTAGAGTGCGCGCACGTGATGCGGATCATCACTTCGCACCTTCGAGAAAGAGTTCCTCCGTGAGAACCAGTTCCGTCCGTCGCACCGTGCTCGCCGCCTCCGCCGCCGCGCTGGCCCTGCTCGTCACCGCCTGCGGCGGTTCCGGCGACGACCAGGACACGGCCGACGAGGGCAAGGGCAAGGCCGCGCCCACCGCCTCCTCCGCCGCCCCGGCCAAGGCGCTCACCGCCGCCGAGCTGGAGAAGGCCGCCCTCGCACAGGCGGACGTCAAGAGCGGCAAGGTCGCCACCAAGCTCCCCGCGACGGACGACATCGCCGTCGACAAGGTGGAGACGAAGGACGCCGCCTGCCTGCCGCTGGCGCACGCCCAGGCCGGCGTGGCCCAGGGTGAGCCGGCCGCGTCCGTGAAGCGGTCCTGGACCGGCGACCCGGTGAAGCCGTCCGCGGACACCAAGCCCGAGGACGCGCTGCTGGCCGCGCTGGACACCGAGAAGATGCTCATCAACCTCGCCTCCTACGACGGCGACGGCGCCGAGCAGGCCGTGAAGGGCCTCGTCACGGCGGCCGAGAAGTGCGCGGGCGGGTTCAAGGCCACCGTCGTCGGCGAGCCGCTGGACGTCGCGAAGGTCGCCACCGGCGACGCGCCCGAGGGCGGCGACGAGGGTGCCGCCGTCACGCTGACCGTCGCCGCCGAGGAGGGCGTCGAGGCGCCCGCCAAGATCGTCGTCGTGCGCAAGGGCTCGACCGTGGTCACCTTCAGCGCCGTGAACCTCGCGTCCATGGCGACGGGCAAGGACTTCGAGGTCCCGGCCGACGTCGTAGCCGCCCAGGCCGGCAAGCTCGGCTGACGCGGAACCTCTCCCACCGGTGCCTCGCGCACCGGTGGGAATTTCCGATTTCGGGCACGCGGAGGCCGTTTCCGGCGGCTGACGGACCGTAGGCTGCCGCTCATGTGCGGAATCGTGGGTTATGTGGGGCCGCAGTCGGCGCTCGACGTCGTGACGGCCGGACTGAAGCGGCTGGAGTACCGGGGCTACGACTCGGCGGGCGTCGCCGTGCAGGCCGACGGCGGACTGGCCACGGCGAAGCGGGCCGGGAAGCTGGTCAACCTGGAGAAGGAGCTGAGCGAGCGGCCCCTGCCGGCCGGGACGACCGGGATCGGGCACACCCGGTGGGCCACCCACGGCGGGCCGACCGACGCCAACGCCCACCCGCACCTGGACAACGCGGGCCGGGTCGCCGTCGTCCACAACGGCATCATCGAGAACTTCGCCGCCCTGCGCGAGGAGTTGACCGAGCGCGGGCACGAACTGGGCTCCGAGACCGACACCGAGGTCGTCGCCCATCTGCTCGCCGAGGAGTACTCCGCCTGCGCCGACCTCGCGGAGGCCATGCGGCTGGTGTGCCGGCGGCTGGAGGGCGCCTTCACCCTCGTCGCCGTGCACGCCGACGAGCCCGACGTGGTCGTCGGCGCGCGCCGCAACTCGCCGCTGGTCGTGGGGGTCGGGGAAGGGGAGACGTTCCTCGCCTCCGACGTCGCCGCGTTCATCGCGCACACCCGCGAGGCGATCGAGCTGGGACAGGACCAGGTCGTCGAACTGCGCCGGGACGCGGTGACGGTGACGGACTTCGCCGGGGCCCCGGCCGACGTCCGTGAGTACCACGTCGACTGGGACGCCTCCGCCGCCGAGAAGGGCGGCTACGACTACTTCATGCTCAAGGAGATCGCCGAGCAGCCGAAGGCGGTCGCCGACACCCTGCTCGGCCGCATCGACGGGTCCGGTTCGCTCACCCTGGACGAGGTCCGCATCCCGGCGAACGTGCTGCGCGAGGTCGACAAGGTCGTCATCGTCGCCTGCGGCACCGCCTTCCACGCCGGGCTCATCGCCAAGTACGCCATCGAGCACTGGACGCGGGTGCCGTGCGAGGTGGAGCTCGCGAGCGAGTTCCGCTACCGCGACCCGATCATGGACCAGCAGACCCTGGTCGTCGCCATCTCCCAGTCCGGCGAGACCATGGACACGCTGATGGCGCTGCGGCACGCCCGGGAGCAGGGCGCCAAGGTGCTGGCCATCTGCAACACCAACGGGTCGACCATCCCGCGGGAGTCGGACGCCGTTCTCTACACGCACGCCGGTCCCGAGGTCGCGGTCGCGTCGACGAAGGCCTTTCTGACGCAGCTGGTCGCGTGCTATCTGGTCGCGTTGTACCTGGGACAGGTGCGCGGGACCAAGTACGCCGACGAGATCCGCGCGGTGGTGCGGGACCTCGCCTCGATCTCCGACGCCGTCGACCGGGTCCTGGAGACCATGGAGCCGGTGCGCCGGCTCGCGCGGTCCCTGGCGGAGAAGGACACGGTGCTGTTCCTGGGCCGGCACGTCGGCTACCCGGTGGCGCTGGAGGGTGCGCTGAAGCTCAAGGAACTCGCCTACATGCACGCCGAGGGCTTCGCGGCGGGTGAGCTGAAGCACGGGCCGATCGCCCTGATCGAGGACGACCTGCCGGTGGTGGTCGTGGTGCCGTCGCCGCGCGGGCGGTCCGTGCTGCACGACAAGATCGTGTCCAACATCCAGGAGATCCGGGCACGCGGCGCCCGCACCATCGTGGTCGCGGAGGAGGGGGACGAGGCGGTCGTCCCGTACGCCGACCATCTGATCCGCATCCCGGTCACGCCGACGCTGCTGCAGCCGCTGGTGGCCACGGTGCCGTTGCAGGTGTTCGCCTGCGAGCTGGCGACCGCCCGCGGCAACGAGGTCGACCAGCCGCGGAACCTCGCCAAGTCCGTGACCGTCGAGTAGCGGATGGGGACGGCGGGCCGCGTCGCCCGCGGAATTAGGGTGCCCGCATGAGCATCATCGGAGTCGGGATCGACGTCGCCGAGATCGAGCGGTTCGCCGCGTCGCTGGAACGCACGCCCGGGCTGGCCAGGCGGCTCTTCGTGGAGAGCGAGCTGCTGCTGCCCGGCGGGGAGCGGCGCGGCGTCGCCTCCCTGGCGGCCAGGTTCGCCGCCAAGGAGGCGCTGGCCAAGGCGCTCGGCGCGCCCGCCGGGCTGTACTGGACCGACGCCGAGGTGTGGTGCGAGGACAGCGGGCAGCCCCGGCTGAGGGTCAAGGGCACCGTCGCCGCCCGGGCGGAACAGCTCGGGGTGCGCTCCTGGCACGTGTCGCTGAGCCACGACGCCGGGGTGGCCTCCGCCGTCGTGATCGCGGAAGGCTGAGAGATTTTCTGAGAATGAGGTGCGTGCTTCGCCCGGACGGGGGTACATGCGGGGAGCCGGATGGAGCGGGGGCACACATAGGGAGGGTTTCACTGTGACGTCGACAATGGCGCGGACGGACCAGGCGCAGAGCGTGACCGAGCTGCCGGAGGTCGCGGATCCCGGCCAGGTGGCGCCGCAGGACGCGCGTGAGCTGTCCCGGCAGTTCTTCCGGCGGCTCACGGAGCTGGAAGAAGGTACGCACGAGTACCAGTACGCGCGCAACACGCTGATCGAGATGAACATGTCCCTGGTCCGCTACGCGGCCGGCCGGTTCCGCAGCCGCGGGCCGGAGGAGATGGAGGACATCGTCCAGGTCGGCATGATCGGACTGATCAAGGCCATCGACCGGTTCGAGCTGTCCCGCGAGGTCGAGTTCACCTCGTTCGCGATTCCCTACATCGTCGGCGAGATCAAGCGTTTCTTCCGCGACACGTCGTGGTCCGTGCACGTGCCGCGCCGGCTCCAGGAGGCCCGGGTGCAGCTCGCCCGCGCCACCGAGGAACTGCGCAGCCGGCTGGGCCGTACGCCCACGACCGCCGAGCTCGCGCAGCTGATGAGCCTGACCGAGGCCGAGGTCAACGAGGCCCGGCTGGCCGCCAACGGCTACAACTCGGCGTCGCTGGACGCCGCCATCGGCAGCGAGCCGGACGGTGAGAGTGTCCTCGCGGACTTCATCGGCGCCGAGGACGCGGCGCTGGGGCTGGTGGAGGACTTCCACGCCCTCGCCCCGATGATCGCCGAGCTGGACGAGCGCGAGCGGAAGATCGTGCACTGGCGGTTCGTGGAGGAGCTGACGCAGGCGGAGATCGGTGAGCGGCTGGGCTGCTCGCAGATGCACGTGTCGCGGCTGCTGTCGCGGACGCTGAAGCGGCTGCGGGCGGGGATGCTCGCCACCAACTGAGGTGCGGTGCGAGGCGGCTTTCGCCGCCGGTTCTTGTAGCGGGTTTTGGTAGTGGGTTCTTCGTAGCGGGGTGCGGTGCCTTCGGGTGCCGCGCCCCGCTTCGTGTTGTGCGGCGGTCGTGGTGTGCGGCGGTCGTGGTGGTCGGCGTCCCGGGGGAAACTCGGTTGTATGCGGACTGCTTACGGTGTGGAGACGGTCAGGGCGGCGGAGCGGGAACTGATGGCGCGGCTGCCGGAGGGCGCGCTGATGCAGCGCGCCGCGGCGGGGCTCGCCGTGGTGTGCGCGGACGTGCTGGGGCGGGTGTCCGGGCGGGTCTACGGCAGCCGGGTGGTGCTGCTGGTGGGCAGCGGGGACAACGGGGGGGACGCCCTGTACGCCGGGGCGCGGCTCGCCCGGCGGGGGGCCGGGGTGCGGGCGGTGCTGCTGGCGCCTGAGCGGGCCCACTCGGGTGGGCTCGCTGCTCTGCTGCGGGCGGGGGGTCGTGTGGTGGACACCGGGGGTGGGATTGGTGCCGTTGAGCGAGCCGATCTTGTCGTCGACGGGATCGTCGGGATCGGGGGGAAGGGTGGGCTGCGGCCGGACGCGGTGCCGCTCGCGGAGGCCGCCGAACGCGGGCGGGGGGTCGTCGTCGCCGTCGATCTGCCGAGCGGGGTGGACGCGGACACCGGTGAGGTGCGGGGGAGGGCGCTGCGGGCGGATCTGACGGTGACCTTCGGTGCGTACAAGCCGGGGCTGCTGATCGATCCGGCACGGGAGTACGCGGGGGCGGTGCGGCTCGTCGACATCGGGCTGGAGGTGGGTGAATGCGGTGAGGGTGGTCGGGGAGAGGCGCGGGTCGAGGGGCCGGGCGAGGCGGGTGTCGAGGCGTTGCAGCATGCGGACGTGGCGCGGTTGCTGCCGGTGCCGGCGGCCGAGAGCGACAAGTACCGGCGTGGGGTCGTGGGGGTCGCGGCCGGGTCCGCGCGCTATCCGGGGGCCGCGGTGCTGGCGGTGGCGGGAGCGTTGCGGGGCGGGGCCGGGGCGGTGCGGTACGTCGGGCCGGCGGGGGAGGCCGTGATCGCCCGTCATCCCGAGACGCTGGTGTCGGACCGGGGGCCGAAGCACGCGGGGCGGGTGCAGGCGTGGGTGGTCGGGCCGGGGGCGGGTGACGACGCGGCGACGGTGGGGGAGGTGCTGGCGGCGGACGTGCCGGTGCTGATCGACGCGGACGGGTTGCGGCTGGCGGAGGCGGGGGCGGTGCGGGGGCGTCGGGCGCCGACCCTGATGACGCCGCACGCGGGGGAGGCGGCGGCGCTGCTCGGGGTCGAGCGGGAGGAGGTGGAGGCGGGGAGGCTGGCCGCGGTGCGGGAGTTGGCGGGGCGGTACGGGGCGACGGTGCTGTTGAAGGGGTCGACGACGTTGGTCGCTTCTGCGGGTGGTGGGGGTGCTGGTGACGGTGCTGGTGGGGGTGCTGGTGTGGTGCGGGTGAATCCGACGGGGACGCCGTGGCTGGCCACGGCGGGGAGCGGGGACGTGTTGTCGGGGCTCGGGGGGTCGTTGCTGGCGGCGGGGTTGTCGGCGATGGACGCGGGGAGTGTGGCGGCGTATCTGCACGGGTTGGCGGGGCGGTTCGCGGCGGAGGGGGCGCCGGTGACCGCGGAGGACGTCGCGGGGCGGATCGCGGAGGCCTGGCGGAGTGTGGTGCGGGGGTAGGACGCGACGCCTGCGGCGCAGGGTTCTGTCCGGTGGGGGCGGTCCGGTGGGGGCGGGGGTAGCGCCCGGGGTACGTGGGTGGTGCGGGGGCGGGGTGGGGACGGTCGTCCTCGGTCTGGCGCGAGAGTGCGTGTTGTGATGCGCAGGGTGCGGACGCGCCAGCCGCTGCGGGCGCCCACCCCCACCCCACCCCCTCCCCGCCGTACGCGACGACACCAGCACCGTGGCAGGCCTTCACCCGTCCAACGCCTTACGGCGGCTCCCCGCGGCTCCGCAGCCGGGTGGCGGGCAGCCTGAGCGGCCCGCCCCGCCCACTGCGGCAGTCGTGCGGCTGGGGCGTGTGAGGGGGCGGACACCTCCGCCAACTGCGGGCAGTCGTGCCGCGTGGGCGGTGAGGGGGGACCTCCCCGGCCGACGGCGGGCGGCCATGCCGCGGGGGCGGTGAGGGGGCATCCGCGGCCAACCGCGGGCAGTCGTGCCGCTGGGGCGGCACGGGTGGGCGCGGCGGCGCCCCGTAAGCGCCGGGGTGCGCGGGCTCCCCCGGCCCACACGCGCGCCGGGTGGTTGTGTGGGGCACGGTCAGGTGACCGTCCGCACCCGCGCCGGGTGGTTGTGTGGGCGACGGTCAGGTGACCCTGGCCAGCCGCGCGAACGTCCGCTGGAGCGGGCCCGGCGGCGCCTGTGCGGGCGGGGCGTGAGGACAGGTGCCGTACCCCCGGTGCAAGAGGGGAGCGCGGGCGCTCTGAGAGACTGTGCGGGATGAAAGAGACAGTTGCCCCGCCCGGCGCGGAACTGCGGGCCCGTGCCGTGATCGACCTGGCCGCCGTGCGGGCCAACGTCCGCACCCTCCGCGACCGCGCCCCCCACGCCGCCCTGATGGCCGTCGTCAAGGCCGACGGGTACGGGCACGGCGCCGCCCCCTGCGCCCGCGCGGCCGTCGCCGCCGGCGCGACCTGGCTGGGCACCGCCACACCGCAGGAGGCGCTCGCGCTGCGCGCGCCCGGTGCCGGTGTGCCGACGGAGGTCCGGATCATGTGCTGGCTGTGGACGCCCGGCGGGCCCTGGCGCGAGGCGATCGAGGCCGACGTCGACGTGTCCGTGAGCGGGCTGTGGGCGCTGGACGAGGTCACCCGGGCCGCCCGTCTCGCCGGACGGCCCGCACGGGTGCAGCTGAAGGCGGACACCGGGCTCGGGCGGGCCGGCTGCCAGCCCCGCGACTGGCCCGAGCTGGTCGCGGCCGCGGTGCGTGCCCAGGCCGAGGGGCTGCTGCGGGTCACCGGACTCTGGTCGCACTTCGCGTGTGCCGACGAGCCGGGGCATCCGTCCATCGGCGCCCAGCTGTCGCAGTTCCGCGAGATGGTGGCGTACGCCGAGGCGCGGGGTGTCGAACCCGAGGTGCGGCACATCGCCAATTCCCCCGCGACCCTGACGTTGCCCGAGAGCCACTTCGATCTGGTGCGGCCCGGCATCGCGCTGTACGGCGTCTCGCCCAGCCCCGCGATCGGCACGCCGCAGGAGCTGGGGCTGCGGCCGGCGATGACCCTGTCGGCGTCGTTGTCGCTGGTGAAGCACGTGCCGGGCGGCCACGGGGTCAGTTACGGGCGCCACTACGTGACCCCGGGGGAGACCACGTTGGGCCTGGTGCCGCTCGGGTACGCGGACGGCATCCCCCGGCACGCCTCGTCCGCCGGGCCCGTGCTGGTCGAGGGCAAGTGGCGGACCGTCGCCGGGCGGGTCGCGATGGACCAGTTCGTCGTGGACCTGGGCGGGGACGAGCCGGGGCCGGGTGCCGAGGCCATCCTGTTCGGTCCCGGTGACCGGGGTGAGCCCACCGCGGAGGACTGGGCGCAGGCGTCCGGGACCATCGCGTACGAGATCGTCACCCGGATCGGGACCCGCGTCCCACGCGTTCATGTGAACGGTGAACAGAGCGGGTAAGCGCCCTGCGTGGGTCCAGGGGAAGAGGAGCGGTACGTGAGCGAGAGCAGTACGCAGGCCGTGACGGCCGCGTCCGCCGGGGGGTGGCGCCGGGCCACCGGTGTCGCGGGCCTCGCGATAGGCGTGCTGGCCACCGGTGCCGCCGCCGGTGTCGCCGTGGAGCGGATGACGGTCGGCCGGGGCATGCGCCGCAAGGCCCGGCTGGTCCTGGACTCGGCGGGGCCGTACGGGTCCCTGCGGGGTACGCCCGGCAAGGCGTACGCGGACGACGGCACCGAGTTGTACTTCGAGGTCGACGAGGTCGAGCCCGAGGGCCAGGACGGGCGTAGGCGGCGGTTGTTCGGGCGGCGGGCGCCGGCGCCGGTGACCGTGGTGTTCAGTCACGGGTACTGCCTCAACCAGGATTCCTGGCACTTCCAGCGGGCCGCGCTGCGGGGCGTGGTGCGGACCGTGCACTGGGACCAGCGCAGCCACGGGCGTTCCGCGCGGGGCGCCGCGCAGGTGGATCGCGGGGAGCCGGTGACCATCGAGCAGTTGGGGCGGGATCTGAAGGCCGTCATCGATGTCGCTGCTCCCGAGGGGCCGCTGGTGCTCGTCGGGCACTCCATGGGCGGGATGACCGTGATGGCGCTCGCCGAGCAGTTCCCGGAGCTGATCCGTGAGCGGTGCGCCGGTGTGGCCCTGGTGGGGACGTCGTCGGGGCGGCTGGGCGAGGTCAACTTCGGGCTGCCGGTGGCCGGGGTCAACGCGGTGCGCCGGGTGCTGCCCGGGGTGCTGAAGGCGCTGGGCCAGCGGGCCGAGCTGGTGGAGAAGGGGCGGCGGGCGACGGCCGATCTGTTCGCCGGGGTCGTCAAGCGGTACTCGTTCGCTTCGAGGGACGTCGATCCCGCCGTCGCGCGGTTCGCCGAGCGGATGATCGAGTCGACGCCGATCGACGTGGTCGCCGAGTACTACCCGGCGTTCGACGGTCACGACAAGGCGGAGGCGCTGGCTCACTTCGTCGGGCTGCCGGTGCTGGTGCTCGCCGGTGTGGGGGACCTGGTCACCCCCAGTGAGCACAGCGAGGCCATCGCCGACCTGCTCCCGGACGCGGAGCTGGTGATGGTGCCCGACGCCGGGCACCTGGTGATGCTGGAGCATCCCGAGCAGGTGACCGACCGCCTCGCCGACCTGCTGGTGCGCGCGGGCGCGGTGCCCTCAGGGGCTACCGTGGGTGGCTATGGAAGCAGCAGTACCGCAGACCCCGGCTGAACTGACCGTCACCTCCCCTGAGCAGATGCGCGACCTCGGGCGCAGCCTCGCCAAGCTGCTGCGCGCGGGTGACCTCGTGCTGCTCTCCGGTGAGCTCGGGGCCGGCAAGACGACGCTGACCCGCGGGCTCGGCGAAGGGCTGGGCGTGCGGGGTGCGGTGACCTCGCCGACGTTCGTCATCGCCCGGGTGCATCCCTCGCTGGGCGACGGCCCGCCGCTGGTGCACGTCGACGCCTACCGGCTGTCCGGGGGCCTCGACGAGATGGAGGACCTGGACCTCGACGTCTCGCTGCCGGAGTCGGTGGTCGTCGTGGAGTGGGGCGAGGGCAAGGTCGAGGAGCTGACCGAGGACCGGCTGCACGTCGTCATCCACCGGGCGGTCGGCGACACCACGGACGAGGTGCGGCACGTGACCGTGCGCGGTCTGGGCGAGCGCTGGGCCGGAGCCGAGCTGAGCGCGCTGTCGGCCTGAGGCGGACGGGCCCGTGCCCGGTCAGGCGGACGGGTCCGTGTCCCGGTTTCCGACAAGGTGTCGGCACAGTGTTGCGTCCGGCGCGTCCGGCGTGGTCACATGGTATCCAGCTCGTTGTTAGGCATACCTAACCACGTCCGCCCCCGACTCCCAGGAGGCGTCCATGCCGGCCACCCACAGCGCGCGCGAATCCGCACCGCGGCCGCAGCCGGTCTCCGGGGTGCCCATGCGGGACCTGCTCGCCGCCTGCGCGGCGGCCGCGGCGGTCTCCACCCCGCCGCCCGCCCCCGAGCCGCGGCGGCAGGAACCGGCGCGCCGGCACCGCGAGGCGGCCTGAGCGCTCAGGGCACGACGACGACCGCCCGGCCGATCGTCGCGAACTTCCACATCGCCGCGCCGTCCGCCCGTGTCTCCCGGATCCCGCCCGTGCGTTCCCGCGGGTCCAGGACGGGCGCCGAACCGTCGACCGCCGCGCTGAACCCGATCACCGTGCCGTCGACGGCGGCGAAACGCACCACGTGCTCCACCGGCACGCCGTCCGAGCCGGTGACCGACCCCGACCGGGACGTGACCCGGTAGGTGCCCGGCGCGGGGTCGACCGTGCTGGGGCTGACCCCGAAGGTGCGCCGCACCCTGTCGCCCCTGTCCACCAGCCACACCCGGTCGTGCCGGAGCGAGTAGACGACGCGCTGGCCCAGCCCCGAGCGCGGGGGCAGCGCGGTCGGGCGGGTGTCGCCCCGGGGCGACGTGGGCGCGGGGGCGGGGGAGCCCGCCGACCGGTGGCGCAGGTCCGGCGGGACGGTGTCCGCCGCGCGGTGACCGAGGTAGCCGACCGTCGCGAGGGCCGTCGCGGTCAGCCCCGCCACGATCATCGAGCTGGTCCCCGCCATCGCCGTCACCCCTGTCCCGGTGTGTCCCGCTCTGCCCCGTCCTGTACGGACGTGACGCGACCGTAGCAGTCCGTGACCGTCCGGCCGGTGCGGCCGTGGCCGGGGCGCGGGAGCCGTAGGCTGTTTGCGTGCTCTTGCTCGCTCTGGATACCGCCACCCCCGCCGTCACCGTCGCACTGCACGACGGCGACGACGTCATCGCCTCGTCGAGCCAGGTGGACGCCCGCCGCCACGGTGAACTGCTGCTCCCGGCCGTCGACCGGGTGCTCGCCGAGGCCGGTCTGCGGCTCGACGCCGTCACCGGCATCGTGGCCGGCACCGGTCCCGGCCCCTACACCGGCCTGCGGGTCGGCCTGATGACCGCCGACACCTTCGGACTCGCCCTCGGCGTGCCCGTACACGGTGTGTGCACGCTGGACGGCCTGGCCTACGCGGCCGACCTGGAGGGCCCCTTCGTCGTGGCGACCGACGCCCGGCGCAAGGAGGTCTACTGGGCGCGGTACGCCGACTCCCGTACCCGCCTCACCGACCCGGCCGTGGACCGGCCCGCCGACATCGCCGGCCAGGTCGCGGGGCTGCCCGCGGTGGGCGCCGGCGCGCTGCTGTACCCGGACACCTTCCCGCAGGCGCACGAGCCGGAGCACGTCAGCGCCGCCGCCCTGGCCCGGCTGGCCGCGGAGCGGCTGGCGGCGGGCGAGGAGCTGCCCGCGCCCCGGCCGCTGTACCTGCGGCGGCCCGATGCCCAGGTCCCCAAGAACTACAAGGTGGTCACCCCCAAGTGACGGGAACCGAGACGGTCGTGCTGCGCGAGATGCGCTGGTGGGACATCGACTCCGTGCTGGAGCTGGAGCGGGACCTCTTCCCCGAGGACGCCTGGTCGCGCGGGATGTTCTGGTCCGAGCTGGCCCACGCCCGCGGGCCCGGGGCGACCCGGCGCTACGTCGTCGCCGAGGAGGGCGACCGGATCGTCGGCTACGCCGGCCTCACCACCTCCGGCGCGGAGGGCGACGCCGGTGACGCCCCGGCCGCCGACGTCCAGACCATCGCGGTCACCCGCGACCACTGGGGCACCGGGCTCGGCTCGCGGCTGCTGACCGAGCTGCTGCGCGCGGCGACGGAGTTCGAGTGCGCCGAGGTGATGCTCGAGTGCCGCGTCGACAACGTCCGCGCCCAGAAACTCTACGAACGCTTCGGCTTCGAGGTCATCGGAGTCCGGCGCGGCTACTACCAGCCGGGCAGCGTGGACGCGCTGGTCATGCGCTTGACCGACCCGTCCGCCTCCGTGACCCCGGACCATTCCGTGAACGGCGTACAAGGAACCGAGATCCATGGCTGACGAACCCCTGGTACTGGGGATCGAGACCTCCTGCGACGAGACCGGCGTCGGCGTCGTCCGCGGGACCACCCTGCTGGCGGACGCCGTCGCCTCCAGCGTCGACGAGCACGCACGCTTCGGCGGCGTCGTCCCGGAGGTGGCGAGCCGTGCCCACCTGGAGGCGATGGTCCCCACCATCGACCGCGCGCTGAAGGAGGCCGGGGTGAGCGCCCGCGACCTCGACGGCATCGCCGTCACCGCGGGACCGGGTCTGGCCGGCGCGCTGCTGGTCGGTGTCTCGGCGGCGAAGGCGTACGCCTACGCCCTCGGCAAGCCGCTCTACGGGGTCAACCACCTCGCCTCGCACATCTGCGTCGACCAGCTGGAGCACGGGCCGCTGCCCGAGCCGACGATGGCGCTGCTGGTGTCCGGCGGTCACTCCTCGCTGCTGCTGTCCGAGGACATCACCTCCGACGTGCGGCCGCTCGGCGCGACCATCGACGACGCGGCGGGTGAGGCCTTCGACAAGATCGCCCGGGTGCTGAACCTCGGCTTCCCCGGCGGCCCGGTCATCGACCGGTACGCCCGCGAGGGCGACCCGGCCGCGATCGCGTTCCCGCGCGGCCTCACCGGCCCCCGCGACCCGGCGTACGACTTCTCCTTCTCCGGTCTGAAGACGGCCGTGGCCCGCTGGATCGAGGCGAAGCGTGCGGCGGGCGAGGAGGTGCCGGTGCGTGACGTGTCGGCGTCCTTCCAGGAGGCGGTCGTGGACGTGCTCACCCGCAAGGCCGTGCGGGCCTGCAAGGACGAGGGCGTCGACCACCTGATGATCGGCGGCGGCGTGGCCGCCAACTCCCGTCTGCGGGCGCTGGCCCAGGAACGCTGCGAGGCGGCCGGCATCCGGCTGCGGGTGCCGCGCCCCAAGCTGTGCACGGACAACGGCGCGATGGTGGCGGCCCTCGGCGCGGAGATGGTCGCGCGCAACCGCCGGCCCTCCGACTGGGACCTCTCGGCGGACTCCTCCCTCCCGGTGACCGACCCGCACGTGCCGGGCACCGCCCCCTCCCACGACCACGTCCACGAGACCTCGGGGAAGAACCTGTACTCATGACGGTCGCGCTGATGTGGGAGGCCCGCGCGGTGCCCGGCCGGGGCGCGGACCTGCTCGCCTGGGCCGAGGAGCGGGCCCGGGAACTGCCCCGGCACCCGGTGCGCCGCGAGACCTTCCGCGCCCCGCAGGACCGCGTCCTCGTCATCACCTGGTGGAAGGCCCCGTACGACGCGGAGCTCCCGGAGCTCCCGGAGCCGGAGAGCACCCTGGTCACGCGGGCGGTCCACCGGTGGCGGTTCGAGTCGCTGGGAAGCGTCTGAGCGGCGGGCGGGGCAACGGGCGGGGTGACGGGCCGAGCGAAGGGCCGGGCGACGGGCCGGGCGGCGAGGTGTGAGGCGCCCGTGAGGACGCGAATGTTTCGTCCTGCATTTCGAATGTTCCGAGTGGTCGCAGGTCTTCGCCGTCGGGCCTCGCGGAGATACGATCGCCGCCATGACTTCTCCGCAGCCCGCTGAGACCCGGACCAACGGGCGCAGCTCGCAGACCGCGACGCTCGCCGAGATCGCCCGCGAGGCGGGTGTCTCCGCGCCGACTGTTTCGAAGGTGCTCAACGGCCGTGCCGACGTCGCCCCCGGCACCCGCTCCCGGGTCGAGGAGCTGCTGCGCACCCACGGCTACCGGCGCCGTCGCGCCGAGGCGACCCGGTCGCCCCTGATCGACCTGGTCTTCCACGAGCTGGAGAGCGCCTGGGCGATGGAGGTCATCCGGGGCGTGGAGAACGTCGCACGGGACGCCGGGCTGAGCGTCGTGCTCTCCGAGAGCGCCGGCCGGCTCACCCCCGGCCGCACCTGGGCCGACCAGGTGGCCGCCCGCCGTCCGCACGGTGTGATCCTCGTGCTGTCCGGCCTCGACGAGTCCGGCCGGGCGCTCCTCACCAGCCGTTCCATCCCCTTCGTGGTCATGGACCCGGCCGGCGACCCGGGCACCGACGTGCCCTCCATCGGCGCGACCAACTGGCAGGGCGGCCTCGCGGCCACCCGGCATCTGGTCGAGCTCGGCCACACCCGCATCGGGGCGATAAGCGGTCCCTCACGGATGATGTGCAGCCGGGCCCGCGTCGACGGGTACCGGGCCGCCCTGGACACCGCCGGACTGCCGGTCGACCCGGAGCTGATCGTGACCGGCGACTTCCATCACGACGCCGGCTACCAGCTGGGTCTCGCCCTGCTGCGCCGCGAGGACCGGCCCACCGCGGTCTTCGCCGGCAACGACCTCCAGGCGCTCGGGCTGTACGAGGCGGCGCGCGAGCTGGGGCTGCGGATCCCGGAGGACCTGAGCGTGGTCGGGTTCGACGACCTGCCGGTGGCCCGCTGGGTGGGGCCGCCGCTGACGACCGTACGGCAGCCGCTGACGGAGATGGCGGAGGCGGCGGCCAGGCTGGTCCTCGACCTCGGCAAGGGCGAGGACAGCTCCACGGCGACCCGGGTGGAGCTGGCGACCAGCCTGGTGGTGCGCAGCAGCACGGCCCCGCCCGCGAGGGCCTGACCCGGGTCGGGGCTCGGTCCGGCGGCCGCCGCCGCCGGCCTCACCACCGACACCGGCCCGGGCTCGCCGGGCGCACCGGACCCGCCTCGCCCGCTGCCTGCGGGGCCTGACCACCGACCGCGTCACACGGTGACCCGTGCGGGTGCTGCCCGCCCCGTCGGACCCCGACCGGGTCGTGGCCGACGAGCCGGAGGCGGGCAGGTTCCGGGCCTCGCCGACGTGAGGCGACGTGCGCGGACCGCGCACCGGAGAAAAAATCTCCGTGCCGGTGTCGATTCCCGTCCCCGCCGTTCGACGCAGGGGTGAGAGGCCGGGAAGGACCCGGCCCGCCCACCACGAGGAGCCACCATGCCCCGCTATCTCTCCCTCATCCGGATCGACGAGAACAACTCCCCCGAGGGCGGCCCCAGCCCCGAGCTGATGCAGCGCATGGGCGAGCTGATCGAGGAGATGACCAAGAACGGAGTGCTGCTCGACACTGCCGGGCTGACCCCGACCGCCCAGGGCACCCGGGTGCACTACGAGGGTGGCCGGCTGTCCGTGACCGACGGGCCGTTCACCGAGACCAAGGAGGTCATCGGCGGGTACGCCCTCCTCCAGGCCAAGGACCGTGCCGAGGCGATCGAGTGGACCAAGCGGTTCCTGAAGGTGCACGAGCCGCACTGGACGGTGACCTGCGAGGTCCGGGAGATCGAGGAGGGCTGACGCCCCGGTCCGCCGGACCCGCTTGGCCTCACCGCCGTACGGGTGTCTGATGGTGGGCTGTGACACCACAGCCCACCGCCGGACCGGACGGGACGGGCGGACCGGAGGGGACGGGCCGGCCGGAGGAAGCGGCCGGGACCGTCGAGACCGTGTTCCGCATGGAGTTCCCCCGGGTGATCGCCGGGGTCACCCGGATCGTCCGGGACGTCGGCATCGCCGAGGAACTCGCCCAGGACGCCCTGGTCGCGGCCCTGGAGCGGTGGCCGCGGGACGGGATCCCCGACAACCCGGGCGCCTGGCTCATGACCACCGCCCGCAACCGCGCCGTCGACCTGGTCCGCCGCCGCGAGACCTACGCCCGCAAGCTGGCCGAGATCGGCCGGGACGCGGCCACGGTGACGGCCCCGCCGGAGGTGCCCGCCGACCCGGACGACATCGACGACGACCTGCTGCGGCTCGTCTTCACCGCCTGCCACCCGGCGCTCTCCGCCGAGGCGCGCACCGCCCTCACCCTGCGGCTGCTCGGCGGCCTGACCACGGCCGAGATCGGCCGCGCCTTCCTCGTGCCCGAGGCGACCGTGGCGCAGCGCGTCGTGCGCGCCAAGCGCACCCTGGCCAGGAAGAACGTCGCCTTCGAGGTACCGTACGGGCCCGACCGCGAGGCGCGGCTCGGTTCGGTCCTCGACGTCATCTACCTGATCTTCAACGAGGGGTACGCCGCCACGGCCGGCGACGACTGGCTGCGTCCCGCCCTGTGCGAGGACGCGCTGCGGCTGGCCCGCGTGCTGTCCGGGCTGATGCCGAAGGAGCCCGAGGTGCACGGGCTGACCGCGCTGCTGGAGCTCCAGGCGTCCCGGACCGCCGCCCGCACCGGCCCCGACGGCGCACCGGTGCTGCTCAAGGACCAGAACCGCGCCCGCTGGAACCGCCTGCTCATCGGCCGAGGGGTGGCCGCGTTGGCCCGCGCCGACGCCGTGGCCTCCGGCCCCCCGGGCCCGTACGCCCTCCAGGCGGCCATCGCCGCCTGCCACGCGCACGCCTACCGCTACGAGGAGACCGACTGGCCGCGCATCGCCGCCCTCTACGGCCTGCTCGCCACCCGCACACCCTCCCCGGTGGTCGAGCTCAACCGCGCGGTCGCCGTCTCCATGGCGGAGGGGCCGGAGGCGGCGCTGCCGCTGGTGGACGCGCTCACCGAGGTGCCGGCGCTGCGCGACTACCACCTGCTGCCGAGCGTCCGCGGCGACCTCCTGGCCCGCCTCGGCCGCACGGACGAGGCCCGCGAGGAGTTCCTGCGGGCGGCCCGGCTGACGGGCAACACGAAGGAGCAAGAGCTGCTGCTGCGGCGTGCGGAGGGTCTTGGGGGGTGACCGGTGCGCCGGGTGCCCCCGGAGCTGTCGGGCGGCACCCGGCGTGCGGGATCGGTGCGTGGAGCGGGGATGCGGGCAGAGGCGGCGGGCCATCAGTGCGGGGCGGTGAGCCGCAGGGCGGGCTCGAAGGCCGGTCCGGTGCGCCGCGGGGCGGGCTTGAAGGCCGGTCCGGTGTGCCGGGGGCTGGACCGCGGGGCGGCGGTGGGCGGTGGGCGGCGACTGGTCCGGTGTGCGGGGCGTCCGCATCCCTGCGGGACGTTCGCTCCCCGCGCACGGGGCATCCGCATCCCTGCGGGACGTTCGCCCCCCGCGCACGGGGCGTCCGCTTCGACGGGCGGGCGGACGGGCGTGGCCGTGCGGCGCCCGGAGGTGCCGCTGCCGTGGGCGGCGGGCGGCGACGGACCGGGCGCACGGGTGCGGAAGCCGCCGCCCGCCGGCAGGTCAGCGGGCCGGGTGGCCCAGCAGCATCGTCGGTGCGCCGGCGACACGGGTCAGGAAGACCGTGACCGACGCGGAGCCGTGCGGCTTCGGCAGGGCCTTGCGGCGCAGTTCCTCCGGCTCGACGGCCGAGCCGCGCTTCTTGACAGTGAGGACACCCACCTCCCGCTCCCGCAGCAGCGCCTTCAGCTTCTTCACGTTGAAGGGCAGCTGGTCGGTGATCTCGTAGGCGGTGGCGTACGGGGTGCCGTGCAGGTCGTCGGCGGTGACGTAGGCGATGGTCGGGTCGATCAGCCCGCCCCCGACCTCCTCGGCCACCTGGGCGACCAGATGGGCGCGGATGACGGCGCCGTCGGGCTCGTACAGGTACCGCCCGACCGGCCGGACCCCGGGGTCCGGGAGCAGGGTGGCGGGGGTGGCGTGGATCCCGGCCGCGGCGGGCAGCAGGGTCGCCCGCCGCGCCCCCGGCGTCACCCCGGAGCCGAACCACAGCATGGCCTCCTTCACGTCCCCGCCGTCCGAGACCCACTCGGCCGTCGCCTCGGCGGGGATCGCCTCGTGCGGGATGCCGGGGGCGATCTTCAGCAGGCCGAGCGGGGCCTTCAGCGCGGCGGACACCGCCCAGGACAGGGGCGGGGAGTAGGCCTCCGGGTCGAAGATCCGGCCGCGCTTGGAGGAGCGCCGGGCCGGGTCGACGAACACGGCGTCGTACCCGGCGGTGTCCACCTCCGTCACGTCCGCCTCGCGCACCTCGATCAGGCCGGCGAGCCCGAGCGCGTCGGCGTTGGCGCGGGCGGCCTGACAGGTCTGCGGGTCCCGGTCGACGGCCAGCACCCGGATGCCGGCACGGGCGACGGCGATCGCGTCCCCGCCGATCCCGCAGCACAGGTCGGCGACGGACCGCACCCCGGCCGCCCGCAGGCACTCCGCCCGGTACTCGGCGACGCTGCGGCGGGTCGACTGCTCGACCCCGTTCGGGGTGAAGAACATCCGCGCCGCGTCCGCCGCCCCGAACTTCGCCGCCGCCCGCTGCCGCAGCCGCGCCTGGCCGAGCGCCGCCGACACCAGCTCGGCGGGATGCTCGCGGCGCAGCCGGGTCGCGACGGCGAGTTCGCGGGCGGGGTCGGTGTCGCGCACCTCGTCGAGGAGGGCGCGGCCTTCGGGGGTGAGGAGCGGGGCGAGGTCGTTCACCGGGTCATTGTGGGCCAGTCGGTGGACCGTGTGCCTCCGGCCGCGGTGTCGGGCCGGGCGCGGCCCGGCCGGCTGCGAGGATCCGGGCCCATGCGAGTAGTAGGACAAAACGATAAGAAGTGGACGCGGGTGGGTGTACGGACCGGCCTCGCGGTCCTCGCTCTCGCCGCCCTCGCCTCGGGCTGCGGCCGGGACCGCGAGCCGGTCGAACCGGCCGGCGGCCAGCAGCCCCTCCAGGCGCCCCCGGCCCGCGCACTCGACTCCTACGCGGGCAAGCTGAGCGCCGCACAGGCCGCGCGGGCCGCCGCCGCCAAGCGCTGGGGCCTGAAGAAGGTCCCGCTGGCCGCGCCGCCGCCCCCGGCGAAGAAGCCGAGGATCACCACCCGCGAGGGGTTCGAGGTCGACGGTCACGAACGGCTGGAGCTCCCGCCGGTGTTCACCACCGTCCCCGTCGAGGAGAAGGTCGTCTTCCTGACCATCGACGACGGCGCCGAGAAGGACCCCGAGTTCCTGCGGATGATGAGCGAGCTGAAGGTGCCGTACAGCGCCTTCCTCAGCGACTACGTCGTCAACGACGACTACGGCTACTTCAAGGACATGCAGAAGCGGGGCGTGAGCCTGCACAACCACACGCTCCACCACCCCTACCTGCCGGCGCTCTCCCGCGCCAAGCAGAAGCGGGAGATCTGCGGCATGCAGGACGTCGTCGAGGAGCAGTACGGCACCCGCCCGGTCCTCTTCCGCCCGCCCTACGGCAACTACGACAAGAACACCCTGCGGGCCGCCAAGAGCTGCGGGATCACCCACGTCCCGCTGTGGAACGAGGAGGTCTTCGTCGACCACTGGGAGTACCGCGAGTGGGACCGGAAGATCCACCCCGGTGACATCGTGCTCTCCCACTTCCGGGGCCGTGACGACTGGAAGGGCACCATGCCGGACATGATCCGCCGCTTCCTCGACAAGGTCACGGCCGAGGGGTACGCCGTGGGCAGGCTGGAGGACTACCTGTGAGGTGGCGCGGGGCTCCGTGGCTCCTCCCCGCGGCCCTCGCCCTGCTCGTCGCCGGGTGCGCCGCGCCCGACGGCGCGGGACACGTGTCCCCCCGGGCCGCGCCGACGGCCCCCGCCGCCCCGCTCCCGCCGGTCGTCGACCACGTCACGACCGACGACGGCTCCGTCTTCCTCACCTACGACGACGGCGCCGAACGCGACCCCCGCTTCATCGACCTGGTGCGCGAGCGCAGGCTGCCCGTCAGCATGTTCCTCACCGACAGCGTGATGGGCCCCGGCTACGGCCACTTCGCCCGCCTGCGCGCGGTCGGCGCGAACCTGCAGAACCACACCCTGGACCACCCCGCCCTGCCCGGCCTGCCCTACGCGGGGCAACGCGCCCAGATCTGCGGCCAGCAGCGCAAGCTGGCGGCCCGCTTCGGCATCCGCCCCCGCCTCTTCCGCCCGCCGTACGGCACGTACGACACCACCACGCTGCGTGCCGCCGCCGACTGCGGTATCGCGGCGGTGGTGCTGTGGCGCGTGACCCTGGAACCGGACGGCCACCTCACGTACGCCCACGGCCCCCACCGGCTGCGCTCCGGCGACATCGTCTCCGTACCGTCGGGCGAGGCCCCGCCCCTGTCCCTCGCGGAACGCACGACACGGCTCCTGAGGGAACTGGACGAGCGGAACCTGAAGGTGGGCAGACTCGAGGACCACGTAGGCCGCCACGCCGGCCCGGCCCCTCCCGGCCCGGCCGCATCCGGCCTGCCCGGCGCCCCCTCCGGCCCGCCAGAGGTGCCCTAGGGTCCGTCAGGGGGCACATCCAGCCCGTCCGGTGACCCCTCCGGCCCGCCAGAGGCCCTCTCCGGCCCGTCCGGCGCCACTTTCAGCCAGTCAGGCGCTACATCCAACCCGCCCGAGGCCACATCGGGCCCGCCCGGCCGTACATGCGGCCCGTCCGGGGCCACATCCGGCCCGCCCGGCCGTACATCCGGCCCGTCCGGGGCCACATCCAGCCCGTCCGGCGCTTGAGGACGAGGCCCGAAGGGCCGACAGGGGGCCCGGGGGCGCAGCCCCCGAGGGCGCCCACACCAGCACCGGCACCCCACAACCCCGCGCCGAAAAACGCCCCCAGCCCCCGACGCGCCGCACGGCAATTGGCACTCCGCTTGACCGAGTGCTAATCGCGGTCATAGTCTCAGGTCTGGCACTCCCCCCTGGAGAGTGCCAACACGCGACGGGCAGGTCCGGCACCCGCGACGACGGATCGACCTGGTCGCCACCTCAGACAGTTAACCCCGTGAGATCTCCGAAGGGGGAGGTCGGATCGTGACGACCGCCAGCTCCAAGGTTGCCATCAAGCCGCTCGAGGACCGCATCGTGGTCCAGCCGCTCGACGCCGAGCAGACCACGGCTTCGGGCCTGGTCATTCCGGACACCGCCAAGGAGAAGCCCCAGGAGGGCGTCGTCCTGGCCATCGGTCCGGGCCGCTTCGAGGACGGCAAGCGCGTCGAGCTCGACGTGAAGGTCGGCGACGTCGTTCTGTACAGCAAGTACGGCGGCACCGAGGTCAAGTACAACGGCGAGGAGTACCTCGTCCTCTCGGCCCGCGACGTCCTCGCGATCGTCGAGAAGTAACGAGAAGTAGGAGGACTCCGGGGCCTGCCCCGGAGAACTCGACCTCGTAGCAAGTACTTCTGCTCGAACACTGCGCCCCTGGCCCCAGCATCCGACAAGGAGCCGGGCGGCCCAGGGGCGCAGTGATTTCATCTAGATTTCCGAGAGGGCTCCCGCTGCCATGGCGAAGATCCTGAAGTTCGACGAGGACGCCCGTCGCGCCCTCGAGCGCGGCGTCAACAAGCTTGCCGACACGGTCAAGGTGACGATCGGCCCCAAGGGCCGCAACGTCGTCATCGACAAGAAGTTCGGCGCCCCCACCATCACCAACGACGGTGTCACGATCGCCCGCGAGGTGGAGATCGAGGACCCGTACGAGAACCTCGGCGCTCAGCTGGTGAAGGAGGTGGCGACCAAGACCAACGACATCGCGGGTGACGGCACCACCACCGCCACCGTGCTGGCCCAGGCGCTGGTCCGCGAGGGCCTGAAGAACGTCGCCGCCGGTGCTTCCCCGGCTGCCCTGAAGAAGGGCATCGACGCCGCCGTCGCCGCCGTGTCCGAGGACCTCCTCGCGACCGCGCGCCCGATCGACGAGAAGTCCGACATCGCCGCGGTCGCCGCGCTGTCCGCCCAGGACCAGCAGGTCGGCGAGCTCATCGCCGAGGCGATGGACAAGGTCGGCAAGGACGGTGTCATCACCGTCGAGGAGTCCAACACCTTCGGTCTGGAGCTGGACTTCACCGAGGGCATGGCCTTCGACAAGGGCTACCTGTCGCCGTACTTCGTGACGGACCAGGAGCGCATGGAGGCCGTCCTCGACGAGCCGCAGATCCTGATCACGCAGGGCAAGATCTCCGCCATCGCGGACCTGCTGCCGCTGCTGGAGAAGGTCATCCAGGCCAACGCCTCCAAGCCGCTGCTGATCATCGCCGAGGACGTCGAGGGCGAGGCCCTGTCCACCCTCGTCGTCAACAAGATCCGCGGCACCTTCAACGCCGTCGCCGTCAAGGCGCCCGGCTTCGGTGACCGCCGCAAGGCGATGCTGCAGGACATGGCCGTCCTCACCGGCGCCACGGTCGTCTCCGAGGAGGTCGGCCTCAAGCTCGACCAGGTCGGCCTGGACGTGCTCGGCTCCGCCCGCCGCGTCACCGTCACCAAGGACGACACCACCATCGTCGACGGTGCCGGCAAGAAGGACGACGTGCAGGGCCGCGTCGGCCAGATCAAGGCCGAGATCGAGGCCACGGACTCCGACTGGGACCGCGAGAAGCTCCAGGAGCGCCTCGCGAAGCTGGCCGGCGGCGTGTGCGTGATCAAGGTCGGCGCCGCCACCGAGGTGGAGCTGAAGGAGAAGAAGCACCGTCTGGAGGACGCCATCTCCGCGACCCGCGCCGCGGTCGAGGAGGGCATCGTCTCCGGTGGTGGCTCCGCGCTGGTCCACGCCGTCAAGGTCCTCGAGGGCAACCTCGACAAGACCGGCGACGAGGCCACCGGTGTCTCGGTGGTCCGCAAGGCCGCCGTCGAGCCGCTGCGCTGGATCGCCGAGAACGCCGGCCTCGAGGGCTACGTCATCGTCTCCAAGGTCGCCGAGCTGGAGAAGGGCAGCGGTTACAACGCCGCCACCGGCGAGTACGGCGACCTGGTCAAGGCCGGCGTCATCGACCCGGTCAAGGTGACCCGCTCCGCCCTGGAGAACGCCGCCTCCATCGCCTCCCTCCTCCTGACGACCGAGACCCTGGTCGTCGAGAAGAAGGAAGAGGAGGAGCCGGCCGCCGCCGGTGGCCACGGCCACGGCCACGCCCACTGACGACCTGAGGTCGCACCGACGACCCGGGCGTCACACCGACGACCTGAGGCCGCCGGACACCGAGTGAGGGCCCGGCTCCCCGTCCACCTGGACGCGGAGCCGGGCCTTCGCCGTACCCGCAGCCGTCCCGGCGGACCCTCCCGCCCGTCCCGGCGGACGCTCCGCCCGTCCCGGACCGAGCACGCCCGTCCGGAGCCTGTGCACACGGCGGCCGGAACGGAGTCTGGGGGACGGCGATGGACCAGACCTGACCGCGGCCGCGACGACAAGGGGGCGGCGGCGACCAGGACAGGCCCGGCCGCCGCCCGGCCACCCGTGTGGTCAGGGAGCCCAGACCTCGGCCTCTTCGGCCGGGACGGTGGTGGCCAGGCCCAGTTCCTTGCGGGCGGCGACCGACTTGTTCGGGTCGATGAGGGTGAACCCGGCGTCGTAGGCGACGTAGAACGTGTCGAGGTCGCCGGCATTCGCGGCCTTCCGCCACTCGCCGGCCGCCTTGGCCAGCGTTCCGCGCAGCGAGCCGACCTGGGCGCCCTTGACGCCCTTCAGGCCCTTGACGTGGGTGTCGAGGGCGGCGGCGACGGCCTTGGCCTGTGCCTGGTAGGCGTCCAGGTCACCCTCGATGTCGTCCGTCTCCGGCTGGTTGGCCCACAGGGCCTCGTACACCGCGTTGGAGCCCTTGAGGTACGTGAGCTGCTCGGAGTTGAACGTCTTCGCGGTGTCCAGCGACCCCTTGAACGTGCCCTTGTCGAGGCTGTACGTGCAGCTGACGAGGCGGTCGTTCGTCGCCCAGCTCTCGGCGGTCGGGGTGTAGTAGGACAGGCCGACGCCCTGGGGCAGCGCCCAGGTGTCCGGGGCGTACTTCTGCGCCTCGACCGGGCAGCGGGTGTCCGCGATCGTCGTGACGGCGTCCTCGCCGGGGTACTTCCGGGCCTGCTGGAGCGCGAACTCGCCGACCACCTGGCCCTGGTGCGCCTCGTCGCAGGGCACGATCTCGACGAGGTACGCCTCGCCCTCCGCCTTGCCGTTCGGGTTGTAACAGTCCCCGACGTCCAGCGAGAACACCGACCGCTGACGCGCGGCCTTCTTCGCCCCGTCCTTGGCACTGCCGACAGCCTCGGACACGTCCGAACAGCCGACGGCCCCGAGCGCGACCAGCGCGAAGACGGCGGTGAGCCCGCGAGGCGAGCGGTGGGGGGTACGGACGGCCATGGTGTCTCCAACCTGCGGTGCGATACGCGGGGAGGCCTCACCTCCCCAGCGTCTGCGACACCCGGGGACCCAGGAAGGTTGTAACCGCCGCATGTCAGCGCGCTTGAGGAGCGCCCTTCCCACGGGTGCGCAGGCGCCGAACCCGGTTCCTCCCGGTGGCGGACGGCCCTCGCCCTTCCGCGACGTCCACATGCGGTCGGGCCAGGTGGCGCAGCGGGGACGTCCGGTCCCATACGTGCCAGCGCGCCCCGCACACGGGGTCCGTCGCGTACGTCACCTCGGCCGGGACGCTGTCGACCGCCACCCGCTCCGCCGGCGGATCGGTGAGATCGGTGAGACGCCTGCCGCAACGAGGACAGTGATCCGGGGTCCGCATGGGGTACATGCCCATCGCCGCACTCCTGCCTACGCCGACGCCCGCACGGACGCCGCCCACCCACTCACCGCCACGGCACCGTTTTCACATGCCAGAACCCGCCACGCGCCGGGAGTCCAGGCGAAAACCGCGTCCTGGCCGAAACGGCGTCCCAGGGCACGCGCCGCCGCATCGGTCAGGCCGGTGACGGCGACGCTCTCCTCCTGGTGCGTGCCGCTCGGGTCGCCTCCCACCGCGGGCCACCAGGTGAGGCCACGGTGGCGGACCTCGTCGAGCAGAACGCGATGGGCACGGGCGTTGGCGTCGCCCGACGCGGTACGGCCACGGGGGTTCCAGGCGGTGATCACATGGACGGTGGCGCCCCTGTCATCCAGCACCAGGAAGAATCCCTCGGCCGTGCCACGAGGGCGCGGTGCGATCCGGACGGTCCGTTCCCCGAACCGGACGTCGACGACCGCCGTCCGGTAGAGCTCCCAGTTACGTGGCGTGCCGGATGCACCGATGGTGTGCACAAGGGCCTCCTGTGGAACGAGACCCCCTTACATCTCGTGCAGGGAGATCGATGCTCGTCTCCACGGGATCATGGAGGCATCGGCCGCAAGATCTCACGGCCCGGGTCCCGGAGCAAGCGGGTCGTGAAGGCACACAGGACCGAGCGCTGCTCCTCGCCGTTGCGCAGGATTGCCTCCATCAGCTCGACGGCCCGCCGGCCGGGGAGGCCGCCGGGCTGATGACGGCGAAGGTCCGGCGCGCCCGGTCCCCTGCTAAGCCAGGATGCGAGCCGGGAACGACGCGCGAGAGATCAGCGGGAGCTGGCCCTTGGGTCCGGAGACCTTGAGTTGCCTGCCCTGACGAGCGGCGACCTTGACGGTCGAGGATGCGGCGGCGGTGAGAGGGATGAGCTGTGACAACTCGTCCCGCGTGATCCCTGTGACCACCTCGTTGCCGCAGACGAGAACGGCGAACACCAATGAGGCCGGCTCGGACGTGATCCTCTGCTTGTCCTCACAGGAGAAGGTGAAGGGGTAGTCTCTCGGCCCCTCGCCGCTGCTGTACTTGATGAACAGGTGACGGTCGTGGTTGACCACGTAATGGCCGTAATTCACACTGGCGCGGTTGAGCGCGGTGAACTTCTCCGAGTCGGCGATCGCCACCAGCGCGGCGCCGTGCATGAAGTCCTTGTGATCAATCACTGTGGTCCCCTCCGGTCGGCCATGGATCGATGAACGATCACCAGGACGGACGCGTCCGCGTGACAATCAGTTCTGCAGGTGTGCCGGGACGATCTCCCGGATCAGTCGTCACAATCCGTTCGACGCTTTCCGCTGCTGGAGGTCGACACCGACACCGACGCCTGCGTCACAGGCGTCCGCCGGCCCCCGTCACAGCTCCGCCGGTTCCACCGCCCCCAACTGCGTCATCAGGCCCAGGCGGTCGTACTGCCACCAGCCCTCGGCGATCTTGCCCTCCGTGCTGAAGCGGAGGATCGTCGTGCCGGTCATGGTGGCCCTGTCGCCCGTGGCCGGGAGGCCGAGGAAGTCGCCCTTGTGGACGCCGTCCCAGCTCCAGCGGGTGCACACGCGGTCGGCCTGGGCGATGCGGTCCTCGACGCGGAACGTGAAGTCGAAGCCGGCGCGCCACATGTCCAGCTCACGGCGGAGCTGGTCCAGGCCCAGGAGGTCCCGCTCGTTGGCCGGGTCGTGGTCGTGGTAGTCCTCCTCCACCAGGCCCGTCAGCGGGGAGAGGTCGTCCGAGGCGGTCGCGACCTCGAAGAACCGCCGTGCCGTGTCCCCGTTCAGCCGCGCGTCGCGCACCACGTCCAGGTCGGTGACGGTCGGTGTGCCCAGGCACAGGGCGCTCATCTCGCGGAAGATCCGCTCCGTCTCCGGCAGCCGCGAGTTCCGCACCGCCTCCTCGTACGACGGGAACTCCACGATCTCCACCAGGTGCGACGTGTCCGTGCGGTCCTTGCCGACCACCGCGTGCGTCGCCGTCCGCCTCCCCCTGGTCTGCTCCACCCACTGGTCCAGGAGCCGGTCCATCTCCTCGAACCGGTTCGTCCTGCAGTCGATGAGCTGTACAAAGGTCATGACGTCACCTCCGGCCCCCCTCGGTCGGGGCTGGCTGGGCCTGTCATGCCCCATTTTCCTCCGGGGGGAGGCCCGCGTCCCGCCGTCGTCAGCGGGGCCCGTACTTGCGGCCCGTCCGCGAGGAGATTCCGCCCATCATCCCGCGCGGGACCAGCTTGGACGCCCCGAGCAGCACCTTGTACCGCGGGTCCGGGACGGAGAGCGACTTGCCCCGGGCCAGGTCCGCCAGCGCCGCCGCGACGACCTTGTCCGCGTCCAGCCACATCCACCCGGGGATGTTGTCCGTGCCCATCCCGGCCCGCTGGTGGAACTCGGTCCGTACGAAGCCGGGGCACAGCGCCATCAGACGTACGCCCTGACCGGCCAGGTCCTGCGCCGCGCCCTGGGTGAACTGCACGACCCACGCCTTCGAGGCGCCGTACGTCCCGCGCGGGAGGAACGCGGCGGTCGAGGCGACGTTCACGACACCGCCCCGCCCGCGCTCCCGCATCGCCTCCACCGCCGCAGAGGTGAGCCGGAGCACGGCCTCGCAGTGCACCTTCAGCATCATCAGCTCGTCGGACATGGGGACGTCGAGGTAGCGGCCCTTGTGCCCGAAACCGGCGTTGTTGATCAGCAGGTCGACGGGGTTCTTACGGTCACCGAGCCGTCGGGCGACTGCTTCGATGCCCTTGTCCTCCGCGAGGTCCGCGGTCAGCACCTCCGCCTCGATGCCGTGGCGGTCGTGCAGCTCGGTGGCCTGTTCCCGCAGCCGGCCGGTGTTCCTGGCCACCAGCACCAGGTCGTGCCCGTCGGCCGCCAGCCGCCGCGCGAACGCGGCACCGATCCCAGCCGTCGATCCCGTAATCAGAGCCGTTGTCATGGCGCAAGACTAGTTACCCGGAGCGGCAGCGTCCGCTCTGCGTCCGCCCCGCATCCGTTCGCGGTCGGCCCCGCATCCGTTCGCCGTCCGCTCCGCGTCCGGTCACGGTCGGTTCCGGGTGCGGCGGCTCCGCCGGCTGCTCCCTGCGGAGTCCGACGCCCCGTCACACCTCGGCGGTCACGCCGTACTTCTCCACGTGCGCCCGCGCCGTCGCCAGCGCCTCCGGGTGCAGCGCCTCGTGGGCCGCCAGCAGCTGGGGGAGCAGGTCGCGCTCCGTGGTCACGGCTCGGAACTGCAGGGCCACCGTCACCTCGTGGTCCGGACGGTGGACGATCCGTACGGCGTCGCCCGCGCGCACCTCGCCGGGGGTGATCACCCGGAGGTACGCCCCCGGCGCGCCCCGCTCCGTGAACCGCTTGACCCAGCCTTTCTCCTGCAGGTGGCCCTGGAACGTACGGCAGGGGATGCGTCCCGACGTGACCTCCAGGACGACCTCCGGACCCACCGCCCAGCGCTCACCGATCAGGGCGCCGGACACGTCGATGCCCTCGGTCGTGAGGTTCTCGCCGAACGAGCCGTTGGACAGCGTGCGCCCCAGCGCGCGCTCCCACTCGTCGAGGTCCTCGCGGGCCACCGCGTACACCGCCTGGTCGTCCCCGCCGTGGTGCCGCGTCTCGCAGACCGCGTCACCGGCCAGGCCGCTCCCGCCGACACCCTTCGGCCCCGGCGCCGCCACCCGCACCGGCCCGTCCACCGGACGCTTGTCGATGCCGGTCAGACCGTCGCGCTGGCCCGTGTACGGCACGGCCTCGGGGCGGCCCAGGTTCACAGAGAGAAGCTTCATGCGCTGCACGGTAAGCCATGCGCATCAAAGCGTCGACGCAATAATGCCCTGTTGATCAAAGGGTGGCTTATCCCTGCGGGTACCCTGGCAGGGTGATCGAAGCCCGCCACCTCCGTGTGCTGCGCGCCGTGGCCTCCACCGGCTCCTTCTCCGCCGCCGCCCGCGAGCTGGGATGCACCCAGCCCGCCGTCAGCCAGCAGATGAAGGCCCTGGAGGCGTCCGTCGGCACGCCGCTGCTCATCCGCTCCGGCCGCGAGATGCGGCTGACCCAGGCCGGTGAGGCGCTGGTGCGGCACGCGGCGGGCATCCTCTCCGGGCTCACCGCCGCCGAGGAGGAGGTCGCGGCCATCGCCGGGCTGCGCGCCGGGCGGGTCCGCCTGGTGTCGTTCCCCAGCGGCAGCTCCACGCTCGTGCCGACCGCGCTCGCCGCCCTGCGCGACGCGCACCCCGGCACGCGGGTCTCGCTCGAGGAGGCCGAACCGCCGCGCTCCGTCGAGCTGCTGCGCGAGGGCGACTGCGACGTGGCACTCGCCTTCCGGTACGAGGGGGCGCCGGGCGCGGAGGAGTGGGACGACCTGGTGGTGCGGCCGCTGCTGTCGGACCGCCTGGTGGCACTGGTGCCGGAACGCCACAAGCTGGCGCGCGCGCAGTCCGTCGCGATCGGCGAGCTCGCGGACGAACCGTGGATCGCGGGCTGCCCGCGTTGCCGGGGTCAGCTGGTCGAGGTGTGCGAGACGGCCGGCTTCACCCCGCGCATCGACTTCGCCACCGACGACTACCCGGCGGTGGCCGGCCTGGTCGGAGCGGGTCTGGGTGTGGCGGTCCTGCCCCAGCTCGCGCTCGAGTCGGTACGGCCCCGCGGCGTGCACACCGTGGCCCTGGAGCCCGCCGTGCGGCGGGAGATCGTCGCGCTCACCCTCCCGGACCTGGCCCAGGTGCCCGCGGTCACCGCGACGCTGGAGAAGCTGGCGGCGACGGCCGCCAGGTAAGGGTTCGGGGCACGCGCGCGTGCCCGCCGGTTCTGGTGACGGTTCTTTCCGGAGAAACGTTCCTTCAGGTGTTCGAAGCGGTGGTGTGCCCGGCGGCACCCGACGCGGAGACCAGCCGGTTGCGGGCCCGTCCCATCAGCTCTTCGCGCTCGTCCTCGGTCAGGCCGCCCCACACGCCGTACGGTTCGCGCACGGCCAGCGCGTGGGCGGCGCACTCGGCGCGCACGGGGCACCTCATGCAGACCTCTTTGGCCGAGTTCTCGCGTGCACTGCGCGCGGCGCCGCGTTCGCCCTCCGGGTGGAAGAAGAGCGAGCTGTCCACCCCGCGGCAGGCAGCCAGGAGCTGCCAGTCCCACAGGTCCGCGTTCGGTCCGGGAAGGCGGGAGAAATCTGCCATTGCGTGACCCCTTGTAGCCGTTACTCGGGCGGATCCGGTGTCCACGACCGTACAACTACGATCAAAGGAGATGAAAATATGACTCATTGCGAATCTAGCTCCGGACACCGTCGAAGGGGAAGAAAAGGGTCTAAATGGGGCATGGGTTGTGATGAAAGTTCGGGGGTACGTCGCGCATGTCTCCACCGTGAACGCCTCCTCACGTAGAGTGCCGAAGATGGCAGACGGCCCCGTAACTCTTTCGAGTGACCGTCGTTGAGAGTGCGAGGCGGTTGAAGGAACAAGCGCTCGGGCGGGCGTCCGAGACGGTCGACCGCACAGGTGACGATTTCGTACCAGCCTGGAGGCTCAAGGTGACGCGCATCAGCTGCGGAGGGCGGCCATGACTTCCGTCCTCGTCTGCGACGACTCCCCGCTTGCCCGAGAGGCGCTCCGCCGCGCGGTCGCGACCGTGCCCGGTGTCGAGCGCGTGACGACGGCGGCCAACGGCGAGGAAGTCCTCCGCCGCTGGGGTGCCGACCGCTCGGACCTGATCCTGATGGACGTACGCATGCCCGGCCTGGGCGGCGTCGAGACAGTGCGGCGGCTGCTCTCCGCCGATCCCGGAGCACGGATCATCATGCTCACGGTCGCCGAGGACCTGGACGGCGTGGCCCTCGCGGTCGCCGCCGGGGCCCGGGGTTATCTGCACAAGGACGCCTCCCGCGCGGAGCTGCGCGCCACGGTCACGCAGGCGCTCGCCGACCCGACCTGGCGGCTCGCCCCGCGCCGGCTGCGCTCGGCCGAGATGGGCGCGGCGCCCACGCTCACCGCGCGTGAGATCCAGGTCCTCGAAGGTATGAGCCACGGCCGCTCCAACGCGGAGATCGGCCGTGAGCTGTTCCTCTCCGAGGACACGGTGAAGACGCACGCGCGTCGTCTCTTCAAGAAGCTCGGTGCCTCGGACCGGGCGCACGCGGTGGCGCTCGGGTTCCGGTGGGGTCTGGTGCGCTAGGCCCCGTCCCTCGGACCCGGACGGGCGCGCGGTACGGCACCCAGCCCGGGTCCGGCGAACGGCGGCCCAGTGGCAGCCCTGCCGAGGCGCACGCACGCGGTCCGTCGGCGCGGTGCCGCGGGTGGTCCGCGGGTGCGACGGCGCGGGCGGGTGATCCGTGCGCGGCACGGGGCGGTGCGACGGCCGTGGGTACGGCCGGCGCGCGGATGCCTGTGTCCGACGTGGCGGACGCCGGCGCCGGTTTTCCTGGCGGTGCGGATGGTTGCGCCCGGGGTTTGCCTCGCCGTGCGTGTGGTGGCACCTGGGGGTTCCCTCGCTGCGCGGATGGCGGCGTTCAGGTTTCTCGCCGGGCGGATGGCGTTCGCGGTCTCCCTCGCTGTGCGTGTGACGGTGCCCCGGGGTTCTCGCGTCATGTGCACGTCGCGGTCCGGGGTTTCCCGCGTCGTCGCGCGTGCGTCGGCGCGCGTGGTCCCGCGTGCCGTACGAACGGCCGCGTCGCCGGTCTCCCGCGTCGTGGGGGCGGTGGGGTCGTGGGTCCTGCGCGTCTTGCGGGCGGTGGGGTCGTCGGTCTTGGGCCTCGTGCGGGCGGCGGGCGGTGTCGGTGTGCCGAGACAACGAGATGTCCCGGACGGCGGTGCACCGGACGCCCCCGCTGGTGTGACGGATTCTTTCGTCCCGCGCGGCGGCGCGGGACGGCCACCCGATGCCGGGGACCCCTCCGGACCTGGGCCGGGAGACCCCCGCGACCGCCTCGCCGTGTGGGCCCGCGCACGGCGAGGTCGTGGTGTTCGCCGCGGCCGGCAGGGACCCACTGCTCGTTTCGCGGCGGATGCCGCATCCTTGAGGTGTGGAGTTCCTCGGGGACGAGTCGGTCGAGCGGAAGGGGAGGGCGCAAGGGATGACTTCCGGCGCACCTGCTCATAACGCTTCGGTGCACAACCAGGGACACGGTGCCGCGGACCAGACGTCCGCAGGGCACCATGGACCGATGCGCGACGACGAGGCGGGCACGGCCCCAGGCGCCATCGGTGCGCTCGTCCATCGCGCGGTCGACGGAGACGAGCAGGCCACGCACGACCTGCTCGCCCACGTCCACCCGCTCGCGCTGCGCTACTGCCGGACCCGTCTGTCGCGGCTGCCGGGCGACGCCCGGCACTTCGTCGAGGACCTCGCACAGGAGGTCTGCGTGGCGGTGCTGCTCGCGCTGCCCCGCTACAAGGACACCGGCCGGCCCTTCGAGGCGTTCATCTTCGCCATCGCCTCCCACAAGGTCGCCGACCTCCAGCGTGCCGCGATGCGGCACCCCGGATCGACCGCCGTGCCGTCCGACGAGATGCCGGAGCGGCCCGACGACTCCCTCGGCCCGGAAGAGCGCGCCCTGCTCAGCAGCGACGCCGAGTGGGCCAAGAAACTGCTGGCCAGCCTCCCCGAGAACCAGCGTGAGCTGATCCTGCTGCGCATCGCCGTGGGACTCACCGCGGAGGAGACAGGTCAGATGTTGGGAATGTCACCCGGCGCGGTCCGGGTGGCCCAGCACCGTGCGCTGAGCCGGCTGCGAGCCCTGGCGGAGCAGTAACACCCGTCCGGGCGCCGTCTCTTCGCGTAGGCGCGTGACGCACATGAACGGACGATCATCCGTTCCCGTACGAACATACGAAGCCGGGAGTCGTGCGGAACCGTGGAATGAGACACCCACGCTTCCCGTTAGCATGGACATCCGCACCGATCAAGGCCATTTGGGGAAGGTGTCATGACTGCCAACGTCGACGGAGTGCCCGGAAAATTCGCGACACTCGGGCTGACCTACGACGACGTGCTGCTGCTGCCGGGCGCATCCGAGGTGCTCCCCAACGCGGTTGACACCTCGTCCCGCATCTCCCGCAACGTCCGGGTGAACATCCCCCTGCTCTCGGCCGCGATGGACAAGGTCACCGAGTCCCGCATGGCGATCGCCATGGCCCGTCAGGGCGGCGTCGGCGTGCTCCACCGGAACCTCTCCGTCGAGGACCAGGCCAACCAGGTCGACCTGGTGAAGCGCTCCGAGTCCGGCATGGTGACCGACCCCATCACCATCCACCCGGAAGCCACTCTCGGCGAGGCCGACGCCCTGTGCGCGAAGTTCCGCATCAGCGGCGTCCCGGTCACCGACGGCAACAAGAAGCTGCTCGGCATCGTCACCAACCGCGACATGGCCTTCGAGACGGACCGCTCCCGTCAGGTCCGCGAGGTCATGACCCCGATGCCGCTGGTCACCGGGCACGTCGGCATCTCCGGCGTCGAGGCGATGGAGCTGCTGCGCCGCCACAAGATCGAGAAACTTCCCCTGGTCGACGACGCGGGCATCCTCAAGGGCCTCATCACGGTCAAGGACTTCGTGAAGGCCGAGCAGTACCCCAACGCCGCCAAGGACGCGGAGGGCCGCCTCATCGTGGGCGCCGCCGTGGGCGCCAGCCCCGAGGCGCTGGAGCGGGCCCAGGCGCTCGCCGAGGCCGGTGTGGACTTCCTGGTCGTCGACACCTCGCACGGTCACAACAGCAACGCCCTCAGCTGGATGTCGAAGATCAAGTCGAGCGTCGGCGTCGACGTGATCGGCGGCAACGTGGCCACGCGCGACGGCGCCCAGGCACTGATCGACGCCGGCGTCGACGGCATCAAGGTCGGCGTCGGCCCCGGTTCGATCTGCACCACCCGGGTCGTCGCCGGCATCGGCGTTCCGCAGGTCACGGCCATCTACGAGGCGTCCCTGGCGGCTCGCGCGGCGGGCGTCCCGCTGATCGGGGACGGTGGCCTGCAGTACTCCGGTGACATCGGCAAGGCGCTCGCCGCCGGCGCCGACACCGTCATGCTGGGCAGCCTCCTCGCGGGCTGCGAGGAGTCCCCCGGCGAGCTGCAGTTCATCAACGGCAAGCAGTTCAAGTCGTACCGCGGGATGGGCTCGCTGGGCGCCATGCAGTCCCGGGGCCAGGGCCGGTCGTACTCGAAGGACCGCTACTTCCAGGCCGAGGTCGCCTCCGACGACAAGCTCGTGCCCGAGGGCATCGAGGGCCAGGTGCCCTACCGCGGCCCGCTGGCCAACGTGCTGCACCAGCTCGTCGGCGGTCTGCGCCAGACGATGGGCTACGTGGGCGCCGCGACCATCGACGAGATGGAGTCCAAGGGCCGCTTCGTCCGCATCACCTCCGCGGGGCTCAAGGAGAGCCACCCGCACGACATCCAGATGACGGTCGAGGCACCGAACTACAGCCGTCAGTAGCGGCGGGCTTCCCGAGGGCGGCTCCGGACCACCGGGGCCGCCCTCGCGTGACGTCCGGGGCGGTGGGCGCCGTGGCCGTCGGGGATACTGGAAGGCGCTGCAACGCATCAGGGAAAGGCCACAGACGTGACTGAGATCGAGATCGGGCGCGGCAAGCGCGGCCGCCGGGCGTACGCCTTCGACGACATCGCCGTCGTCCCCAGCCGCCGTACGCGGGACCCGAAGGAGGTCTCGATCGCCTGGCAGATCGACGCCTACCGCTTCGAGCTGCCGTTCCTGGCCGCTCCCATGGACTCGGTCGTCTCACCGGCCACCGCGATCCGCATCGGCGAGCTCGGCGGCCTCGGCGTGCTGAACCTCGAGGGCCTGTGGACCCGCCACGAGGACCCGCAGCCGCTGCTGGACGAGATCGTCGGCCTGCCCGACGAGGCGGCCACCCGCCGTCTCCAGGAGATCTACGCCGCTCCGATCAAGGAGGAGCTGATCGGGCAGCGCATCAAGGAGGTGCGCGACTCCGGCGTGGTCACCGCCGCCGCGCTCTCCCCGCAGCGCACCGCCCAGTTCTCCAAGGCCGTCGTCGACGCGGGCGTGGACATCTTCGTCATCCGCGGCACCACGGTCTCCGCCGAGCACGTCTCCGGCTCGCACGAGCCGCTCAACCTGAAGCAGTTCATCTACGAGCTCGACGTCCCGGTGATCGTCGGCGGCTGCGCCACCTACACGGCGGCCCTGCACCTGATGCGCACCGGTGCGGCGGGCGTCCTCGTCGGCTTCGGCGGCGGCGCCGCGCACACCACGCGCAACGTGCTGGGCATCCAGGTCCCGATGGCCACCGCCGTCGCCGACGTGGCCGCGGCCCGCCGCGACTACATGGACGAGTCCGGCGGCCGGTACGTGCACGTCATCGCGGACGGCGGCGTCGGCTGGTCCGGCGACCTGCCCAAGGCGATCGCCTGCGGCGCGGACTCCGTGATGATGGGCTCCCCGCTGGCCCGCGCCACCGACGCGCCGGGCCGGGGCCACCACTGGGGCATGGAGGCCGTCAACGAGGAGCTGCCGCGCGGCAAGAAGGTGGACCTCGGCACGGTGGGCACGCTGGAGGAGATCCTCACCGGCCCGTCCCACACCCCCGACGGCTCGATGAACCTGTTCGGCGCCCTGCGCCGCGCCATGGCCACCACGGGCTACAGCGAGCTGAAGGAGTTCCAGCGCGTCGAGGTGACGGTGGCGGACTCCCAGCACCGCCGCTGACCACAGCGAGACGCCTCGTACGGCACCCGAAGGGGCCGGCCACCTGAACAGGTGACCGGCCCCTTCGCGTGCCTCGCCCTTACAACCGGTGCGCCGCCCCCGTCGGGGTCGCGCCTCGGGTGTCCAGGAGGAGCTGGGCCTTCACCGAGAGGCCCTGGAGGTCGTACGTGCGGTGCTGCTGGAGCAGGATCGTGAGGTCGGCGTCCGCCGCGGCCTCGTAGAGGGAGTCCGCGCGGGGGACGGGGCGGTCCAGGATGTTCCAGGACGGCACGTGCGGGTCGTGGTAACTGATGGCGGCGCCCAGCTCCATCAGGCGGACCGCGATCTCCTGCGCCGGGCTGCCCTGCAGGTCGGCGAGGTCGGCCTTGTAGGTGACCCCGAGGAGCAGCACGCGCGCGCCGCGGGCGGACTTGCCGTGTTCGTTGAGCAGGGCGGCGGCGCGCTGCACGACGTAGCGGGGCATGCGGCCGTTGACCTCCTGCGCCAGCTCCGCCATCCGCAGGGTGCGGCCGGCGTGCGCGGTGAGGTCCTGGGGGACGGTGTGGCCGCCGACGCCGGGGCCGGGGCGGAAGGCGAGGTAGCCGAAGGGCTTGGTCTCCGCGCAGCGCAGCACGTCCCACAGGTCGATGCCGAGGTCGTGGCAGAGCGCCGCCATCTCGTTCACCAGGGCGATGTTGACGTGCCGGAAGTTGGTCTCCAGGAGCTGCACCGTCTCCGCCTCGCGCGGGCCGCGGGCGCGGACCACCTTGTCGGTGATCCGGCCGTAGAAGGCCGCCGCCGACTCGGTGCAGGCGGAGGTGAGGCCGCCGATGACCTTCGGTGTGTTGGCGGGGGTGAAGTCGCGGTTGCCCGGGTCCACCCGGCTGGGGGAGTGGGCGAGGTGGAAGTCGCGTCCCGCGCGCAAACCCGAGCCGGTTTCCAGCAGGCGCAGCAGCGGTCCCTCCGTCGTGCCGGGCGGCACGGGGGACTCCAGGATCACGGTGGTGTGCGGGCGCAGTTGCGCGGCGAGGGTGCGGGCGGCCGTCTCGACCTGGGAGAGGTCGAGTCCGCCGTCGGCGGCGGGCGGGGTGGGGGCGCAGATCACTGCGGTGCGCACCCGGCCCAGCTCGGCCGCGCTGGTCGTGACCCGGAAACCCTGCGCGAGCATGCGGCGCTGCTCGGCGGGGCTGAGGGAGCCGGGCTCGGGGCCGGTGCGGAACCCGACGGTGGGGATGCCGGCGGCGACGGCGGCCTGGGCCAGGGGCAGTCCGTAGGGGCCGAGTCCGATGACGGCGAGATCTGCGGGCATGGCGTGGGCCGTCCTTCCCGATAGCCGGAGTGCGACAGGTGCGCAAGCGCCGTGGACTGGACAGGCGAGCGCAATGTCAGACTAGGAGTAAATATGACCGATATGTGGGATTGATCGGCTCGTTTTCGGTGAGTCGTCCCGCAGGGTTGTCCACAGGCTGCGGCCGGGTGGTTGTCCACAGGCTGTGGCGGCGTGTGGCTGAAGTCGGGCAAGCCGGTCAGAATTTGGGCATGAGGGTGTGGGACCGGGCTTCGCCCCACGGGTGTGGCCGATGCGACCGATGAGCGGGAGGCAGCGGTGAGGACAGCGACACTGGGTCCGGCGCAGCGCGCCGAATCACTGGCGTCCATGGCGGAGCGCGAGCTGGACGTGCTGGTGGTGGGCGGCGGCGTGGTCGGTGCGGGCACGGCGCTCGACGCGGTGACGCGCGGACTGTCCACCGGACTGGTCGAGGCCCGTGACTGGGCGTCGGGCACGTCCAGCCGGTCCAGCAAGCTGATCCACGGCGGCCTGCGCTATCTGGAGATGCTCGACTTCGCCCTTGTGCGTGAGGCGTTGAAGGAACGCGGCCTGCTGCTGGAGAAGCTCGCCCCGCACCTCGTGCGCCCGGTGCCGTTCCTCTATCCGCTGCAGCACCGGGCGTGGGAGCGGCTCTACGCCGGAGCGGGCGTGGCGCTCTACGACACCATGGCGATGACCCACGGCCACGGCCGGGGCCTGCCCGTGCACCGGCACCTGAGCCGACGTCAGGCTCTGCGTGTCGCCCCCTGCTTGAAGAAGGACGCGCTGGTCGGCGCCCTGCAGTACTACGACGCCCAGATGGACGACGCCCGCTTCGTGCTGAACCTCGTGCGCACCGCCGCGGCCTACGGCGCGAAGACGGCCAACGGAGCCAGGGTGACCGGGTTCCTGCGCGAGGGCGAGCGGGTCGTCGGCGCCCGGGTGCAGGACGTGGAGGGCGGCGGCGAGTACGAGATCCGCGCCAAGCAGGTGGTCAACGCCACCGGGGTGTGGACCGACGACACCCAGGCGATGGTCGGCGAGCGCGGCCGGTTCCACGTACGGGCCTCCAAGGGGGTCCACCTGGTCGTGCCCAAGGACCGCATCCACTCCACCACCGGGCTCATCCTGCGCACGGAGAAGTCCGTGCTGTTCGTCATCCCCTGGGGCCGGCACTGGATCGTCGGCACCACGGACACCGACTGGGACCTCGACAAGGCCCACCCGGCCGCCTCCAGCGCGGACATCGACTACGTCCTGGAGCACGTGAACTCGGTCCTCGCGGTGCCCCTCACGCGCGACGACGTCGAAGGCGTGTACGCGGGGCTGCGGCCGCTGCTCGCGGGCGAGTCGGACGCCACGAGCAAGCTGTCCCGCGAGCACACGGTGGCCCACCCCGTGCCCGGCCTGGTCGTGGTGGCGGGCGGCAAGTACACGACGTACCGGGTGATGGCCAAGGACGCGGTGGACGCCGCGGTGCACGGACTCGACCTGCGCGTGGCGGACTGCGTCACCGAGGACACGCCGCTGGTGGGCGCCGAGGGATACCACGCGCTGTGGAACTCCCGCGCCCGCACGGCGGCCCGCACCGGCCTGCACCCGGTCCGGGTGGAGCATCTGCTCCAGCGGTACGGGTCGCTCGCCGAGGAGGTGCTGGACCTCGTCGCCGCCGACCCCTCGCTGGGTGAACCGCTGCAGGCCGCCGACGACTACCTGCGGGCCGAGGTCGTCTACGCCGCCTCGCACGAGGGCGCGCGGCACCTGGAGGACGTCCTGACCCGGCGGACCCGCATATCCATCGAGACCTTCGACCGGGGCACGCGCAGCGCGCGCGAGGCCGCCGAGCTGATGGCGCCGGTGCTGGGCTGGGAGAGCGGCCAGATCGACCGCGAGGTGCGGCATTACGAGAAGCGGGTGGAGGCCGAGCGGGAGTCGCAGCGGCAGCCCGACGACCTGACGGCGGACGCGGCCCGCCTGGGGGCGCCCGACATCGTGCCGCTCTAGGAGCCTGACCTTTCGCGGTTCCTCGCGCAGCAGGGGCCGTCGGCGTGTGACGGGGGCACAAGTCGGCCACGGCCCAGGCCGTTTCGAGGCTCGCGTGGGACGGCGGGCCGGGGCGGGCCGAGGCCGGAGCAGGGGTGACGTCCGGCCGGGAGGGTTCGCCGGGTGACGCCGGACGGCCCATTCGTGTCCGAAACCGCGCGGTTCGAAGCCCTCTTTGTCGGGACCCGTCCGGCAGGGTGGGGAACACTTCGCTCCCCCGGCCCGTCCGCCCGCCGTGTCCGGTGTGCGGACAGGGGCACCCTGGGCGTCGAGCACTTGTCGGGTGAGGGACAATGAAGGCTCTGTCAGGGCGGGTTGCATGAGGGGACGCATGTCGGAGGCGGAGCGGGCGGGGACATCCCGTCAGGACAAGAGCGCACGTCTCCTCGCCGGGCGGTACCGGCTGGGAGACGTGCTCGGCCGCGGCGGCATGGGGACGGTGTGGCGGGCCGAGGACGAAACCCTGGGCCGCACGGTCGCCGTCAAGGAGCTCCGCTTCCCGGGGAGCATCGACGACGAGGAGAAGCGGCGGCTGATCACCCGGACGCTGCGCGAGGCCAAGGCGATCGCGCGGATCCGGAACACCAGCGCCGTGACCGTCTTCGACGTGGTCCAGGAGGACGACCGGCCCTGGATCGTCATGGAGCTCGTCGAGGGCAAGTCTCTCGCCGAGGTCATCCGTGAGGACGGCCTGCTGGAGCCGCGCCGCGCGGCCGAGGTCGGGCTCGCCGTGCTCGACGTGCTGCGGTCGGCGCACCGCGAGGGCATCCTGCACCGTGACGTGAAGCCGTCGAACGTGCTGATCGCGGAGGACGGCCGGGTCGTGCTCACCGACTTCGGCATCGCCCAGGTCGAGGGCGACCCCTCCATCACCTCGACGGGCATGCTCGTCGGCGCCCCCTCCTACATCTCCCCCGAGCGGGCCCGTGGCCACAAGCCCGGCCCCGCCGCCGACCTGTGGTCCCTCGGCGGACTGCTGTACGCGGCGGTCGAGGGCAGCCCACCGTACGACAAGGGCTCCGCGATCGCGACGCTCACGGCGGTCATGACCGAGCCGCTCGAGGAGCCGAGGAACGCCGGACCGCTCAGGGACGTCATCCACGGCCTGCTCGACAAGGACCCCGCCCGGCGGCTCGACGACCGCGCCGCGCGGGCCATGCTGAGCGCCGTCATCGCGGCACCCGGCACCAAGGGCGCCGACGGGCAGCCGTCGGACGCCACCCGGGTGGTGCCGCTGCCCGAGCAGCCCGGCGGGCGCGACACCGGCCCCAAGCGGGGCGAGGAGGCCGCGGAGAAGCTGCGCGGCGCCCTGCGCTCCGTGCGCAAGGCCGCCGTGGGCGCCGGCGCGGCCGGCGCCGCCCGCACCAAGTCCGGCGGCGGCACGCCCGCTTCGGCGTCCGGCGCGGCGACGCACGCGTCCGGCGCCGGTGCCGCCGCCCCGTCCGCCGCCACCGGTCCCGCCGCGGGAACCGGACGCCAGGCCGGCGCCGGCCGCAACGCCGACTCCGGCGGCCGCAGTTCGGGCTGGCCCGTGATGACCCCGCCGGACCTGCCCGCCCGGCCCGCGCCGCGCGCCCCGATCACCGACGTGGTGCCGCGCCGCACACTGATCGTCATCGCCCTGGTCGTGGTCCTCGCCGTGATCGCCACCGTGCTCGCCCTGACGCTCGGCGGCGACGACGAGGACGGCAAGGGCACACAGGGCGGCACCGGCGACCGCACCACGGCCGGGAGCACCCCCAGCGCCGACACCAGGAACGACGACAAGGACGGCACCGGCACCGACGGTTCGGCCACCGCGTCGTCCGGCGCCGGCGCGACCGGGGGAGCCACCCCGGACAGCACCGGGACGGGCCAGGGCGCGGGCGCCGGCGACGGCGGCTCGGCGGGCGACGGCGGCGGCGCGACGAAGCCCGAGCCGTACACGACGCACAGGGGGAAGCAGGGCTACTCGATCGGCCTGCCCGCGGGCTGGAAGTACAAGTCGTCGGACGGCGCCGGGGACCGCTTCACGGGGCCGAACGGACAGAAGCTGCTGATCGGCTGGACCACCACGCCCAAGGACGACCCGGTCGCCGACTGGACGAACCAGGAGCGTGCCATGGTGCGTCCCAAGTACAAGCGCATACGGATCGTGGCGGTGGAGTACCGCGGCTGGAAGACGGCCGACTGGGAGTTCACCTACGTCGACGGCGGGACCACGTTCCGCTCCGTCGACCGGGGCACCGTCGTCAACGACGACCTCGGGTACGGCCTGATGTACACGGCCAGGGCCGACGCGTGGGACGGCGAGCAGCGCCGGAACACCTGGCGGACGCTGACGGAGACGTTCCGGCCGAAGTCCTGACCGGGACCGGCCCGCGGATCGGGGAACCAGATGTGGCATCCCCTCTCTGCGGGTTGCCTCCGGCACGTATCGTGAGTGGTTGCGGACCGTACGGAACCGGAACGGCCCGTCCGGAGAACGGAACTGACCGACCGTAGTGCCGGGGGAGGCATCGTGGACGACTATGCGGGACGGGTTCTCGCCGACCGCTACCGCCTGCCCCTGCCCCCCTCCGACGAGTACGAACTGACCGAGACCCGCGCCTTCGACACCTACAGCGGTTCCGAGGTCCTGGTCCGGCAGGTGCCGTTACCGGAGGTCGTCGAGGCCGAGGTGCTGGACGCCGAGGGGCTGCCCGACGGTTTCACCGCCCGCGACGGAAGCGCGCGCCGCGGCGGATCCGTGCCCGGCGGCGCCCGGGGTGCCGTGCGGCGGCCCGCCGACCCGGTGGTGCGGCGCGCCGTGGAGGCCGCACAGGCCGCGGCCGCCCTGCCCGACCATCCCCGCCTCGACCAGGTCTTCGACGTGTTCGCGGAGGGCGGTTCGCTGTGGATCGTCAGCGAGTACGTCGCCGCGCGCCCGCTGGCCGCCCTGCTCGCCGAGAAGCCGCTGTCGCCGTACCGGGCGGCCGAGGTCGCCTCCGACGTGCTGACGGCCCTCAGGGTGCTGCACTCGCACGGCTGGGTGCACCGCAACATCACCGCGCGCACGGTGCTGGTCTGCGACGACGGCCGGGTGATGCTCACCGGGCTGGCGGTCGGCGCCGCCGAGGAGGCGCTGTGTGGCTACGACCCGGTGCCGCCGCCCGACGACGAGCCGGAGCCGAGCACCGCGCTCGAGGCGCTGGGGCCGGCGGGCGGCCCCGGGACGGACGGCGGACGCGGACCGGCCTGGCCGCCCGGGTTCACCGCCGACCCCGACCCGGACGTGGCGCGCCGCGCGGCCATCGAGGCCCGGGCCGGCCGGCTGCCGGAGGGCGGCGGCCGGTCCGGCGCACCGGGTGACCTGTCGCCCGTGGTCGCGCCCCGCGCCCTGGACAGCGCCGGCGACGTACGCGCGGCACGTGCCGGGGCCATCGCCGCCTACCGGGCGGGCGCCCGCGCCGCCGCCCGGGTCCAGGAGGCCCAGCAGGGCACCCGCGCCGCCCTGCCCGGCGCCCGCCCCGCCCCCGAGGAAGACACCGGGCAGACACCCCCGGGACAGATAGCCGACCCCTACGGGGTGGCCGCCTCCGGCTGGCACGGCGCCACACCCCGCATCGGCACGGACACGGGCCCCGCCCCCGCCCCCGCCCTCCCCGCGCCCGCCGCCCCTGCCGAGGCGACCGGTGCCACCGCCGCCCCGGGAGGCCGCTGGGACGACCCGGCGGCGCCGGCCGCCCCCGCGCGCCGGGGCCCGGCCACCGCGCTGGCCGCCGAGCGCGCCCGGCAGGCCCGGATGGCCGTGGTCGGCGCCGTCACCGAGCGCTGGGCACCGGAACAGGCCGGCCCCGTGCACGAGAACTGGCAGCTCGCCGCGCCCATCGGACCCGCCACCGACCTGTGGGCGCTGGGCACCCTGCTGTTCCGGGCCGTGCAGGGGCACGCGCCCTACCCGGAGGAGTCGACGGCCGAGCTGGTGCAGATGGTCTGCGCCGAGCCGCCCGCCTTCGCCGAGGAGTGCGGCCCGCTGCGGCCGGTCGTGGAGTCGCTGCTGCGCCAGGACCCCACCGAGCGCCCGGACTTCGAGGAACTGCGCGGCTGGCTGCGGTCGCTGGTGCGCTCGGCGCCCGAGCCGGAGGCGGGCCTGAACGTCGTCACCGCCCCGCCGGTCGACGCCCGCCGTCTGCCGGTCATACGGCGCCGGGGAGAGCTGGTGCGCAGACGGCGCGCCGGGCTCCCCGCCCAGCACGGACGGCACAAGCGGGCCGCACCGAAGGGCGGTTCACCACGCCGTCTCGGCCGCACCCTGCTCCTGCTGGTGCTGCTCGCGCTGGCGGCGGCGGTCGCGTACGCGATGCTGTTCATGCCGAAGGCCGGTGAGAAGACCTCCGGGTCGCCGTCGTCCGACCGCACGGCTGCCGCCGGCGGCGGCGCGCCGAGCCCGTCGGGCGACGCCGGTTCGCCGAGCGCCGGGGACAGCCCGCAGAGCAGCCCGGAGGAGTCGGCGGGCACCGCGGAGACCCAGACCACGGGCCCCGAGGCCGCCGACGGCTTCACGCTGCGCAAGGACCCGGAGGGCTTCAGCGTCGCCGTCGCCGAGGGCTGGCAGCGCACCGCGAAGAACGGCAGTGGGCAGGTCGTGTACAGCAAGGGCGGCTTCGAGCTCATCGTGGTGCCGGGCCGGGACAGCGCCCAGCAGTTCGGCGGCGATCCCATGGCCTACCAGCGGGACGCCGAGCGTGAGCTCCAGCCGTACCGCGACTCCAGCTGGGCCACCTCCACCGGTCTGAAGACCATCGAGGTGGGCGGACGGACCATGGCCGAGGGCCAGTTCACCTGGACCGGCGACGCGGGCGAGCTGTACGTGCGCAACCTCGCCGCGCTGATCGACGGCCGCTACCACGTGGTGCAGGTGCGCGGGCCGGAGAGCGAGCGGGACGAGGTGACACGGCTCTACGAACAGGCGGCCGCGACGTACCGGTTCACCGGCTGATGCGGTAGGGCCGAAGCGGAGGAGAAGGCGCGGGCGGAGGGGGAGCCGGCCGGGCGGGCCGGCTCGGGGCGCGGCACCGCGGAGAGGGCACCACACACCATCACAGTGCGGTCTCCTTGGCACCCCCTCCGTTCCCAGGAAGGGTTCCGGGTACCTACCCTGACCCTGTCAAGACCATTGCGGGGCAACGTGAATCAGATGCAGGGCTCGCTCGTCGCGGGCCGCTACCGACTCGGCGAATCCATCGGGAACGGTGGCATGGGCCGGGTGTGGCGTGCGCACGACGAGGTGCTGCACCGGTCCGTCGCCATCAAGGAACTGACCGCGGCGCTCTACGTCTCCGACAGCGAACAGGCCACCCTGCTGGCACGCACCCGCGCGGAGGCGCGCGCCGCCGCGCGGATCAACCACTCCGCCGTCGTCACCGTGCACGACGTGCTGGAGCACGACGGCCGGCCGTGGATCGTCATGGAGCTGGTCGAGGGCCACTCGCTGGCCGACGCGGTGAAGGAACGGGAGCGTGTCGAGCCCCGCGAGGCCGCCCGCATCGGCCTGTGGGTCCTGCGCGCCCTGCGCGCCGCCCACGCCGCCGGCGTCCTGCACCGCGACGTCAAGCCCGGCAACGTGCTGCTCGCCCGGGACGGCCGGGTGCTGCTCACCGACTTCGGCATCGCGCAGATAGACGGCGACACGGCGATCACCCGCACCGGCGAGGTCGTCGGTTCCGTGGACTACCTGGCGCCCGAGCGGGTCCGCGGCCACGACCCCGGTCCCGCGTCCGACCTGTGGGCGCTCGGCGCGACGCTGTACACGGCGGTGGAGGGCCTGTCGCCGTTCCGCCGGACGTCGCCGATCACCACCATGCAGGCCGTCGTCGAGGAGGAGGCCGAGCCGCCGCAGCACGCCGGCCCGCTCGCGCCCGTCATCGGCGCACTGCTGCGGAAGGATCCGGCCACCCGTCCCGACGCGGAGCGGACCGAGCAGATGCTCGCCGAGGCCGCGGAGGGGCGCAGACCACGGGCGGCGCAGGAGTACGTGCCCACCGAGGCCGTCGACGCGCGCGTGCCGCGCCCGCCGGGGCAGCACGCCGGCACCGTCGCACCGGCGTACCCGGGCGGCGCCGGGACCCGGCCCCACCCGCGCGGCGGCGGGCCGACCTCCGTGCAGGCGTCGTACGGGCCGCCGGCCGTGTCACGCCGGCGTACGCGCGCGCGGACGGTCGCCCTGGTCGTCGCGCTGGCCGCCATCATCGGCGGGGGCACCGCGGTCGTGCTCCAGCAGCAGGGGGAACGGGACCGCACCACGGCCGGCCCGACGGCGTCCGCCGACGTCGGCCCGACGGTGTCGCCGGACGCGTCGGACCAGGGCGCGACCGCCGCGGGCAGCCTGCCCGAGGGCTGGGTGCGCCGGACCGACCCGTTCGGCTTCAGCGTCGTGCTGCCCGGCGAGGACTGGGAGCGGGTGGTGTTCGACGAGGAGACCCGGCAGGTCGACTACACGCCCGACGGCGGCAAGCACTTCCTGCGCATCGCCGCCGACGACGCCCCCGACTTCGACGACCCGTACGAGCACCTGGGCGACCTCGACCAGCAGGTCGGCCGGCGGCTGGTCGACTACCGGCGCGTGGACCTGCAGCGGCTGACGTACCGCGACCGTGAGGCCGCGCGCCTGGAGTACAGCTGGACCGCGCTGGCCAAGGACACCGAGTTCCCCGGTCCCTACCGGGCGATCGACCAGATGTACATCACGCGCGACGGGGTCGAGTACGCCTTCTACATGGCCGCTCCCGCCGAGGACTGGGAGACCACCCGGGAGCAGTTCGAGACCATCCTGAAGGGCTGGCGCGAGCCCTGACGCCCCCGGCGTGCGCGGACGTGCGCCCGTTGGCCGAATCGCCGTACCGGAGCGAACACATCCGGTGGGGCATGATGGGCGCATGGTGACCGAGGGGGAGCCGGACAACGGGAACGACGGGGACAACGCCCGCGTCATCGCGGGTCGTTACCGTCTTCAGGGACAGCTCGGGCGCGGCGGCATGGGCGTGGTCTGGCGGGCCACCGACCAACTGCTGGGCCGGGGCGTCGCGGTGAAGGAGCTGCCCTTCGACGAGACGCTCACCGCGGCCGACGCGCGGCGGCAGCGCGACCGCACCCTGCGCGAGGCGCGCGCGCTCGCGCAGCTCAGCCACCCGAACATCATCGTCGTGCACGACGTCGTGGAGGACGACGAACGGCCGTACATCGTATTGGAGTTGATTGACGGGCCGTCCCTCGCGGACCACATCGCCGCCGACGGGCCGGTGGGTGCGGCGGAGGCCGCGCGGATCGGCGTCGACCTGCTGGGCGCGCTGCGTGCCGCCCACACCGCCGGTGTGCTGCACCGCGACCTCAAGCCCGCCAACGTCCTGCTGGAGAACGGCACCGACCGGGTGCTGCTCACCGACTTCGGCATCGCGCAGATGCCCGGCTCGACCACGCTCACCGAGAGCGGCACGTTCGTCGGCTCGCCCGAGTACACCGCCCCCGAGCGGATGTCGGGCGCGCGGACCGGGCCGGAGTCGGACCTGTGGTCGCTGGGAGCGCTGCTGTGCGAGGCGCTCAGCGGCGAGTCGCCGTTCCGGCGGGACTCCCTGAGCGGTGTGCTGCACGCGGTGGTGGTCGACGAGATCCGCCCGCCCGCGCAGGCCGGGCCGATTCTCCCGGTGGTCCTCGGCCTGCTGGAACGCGACCCGGACCGCCGGCTGGACGCCGACCGGGCCGAACGGATGTTAAGGGCGTTCCTCGCGACCGGCCGCACGCCCGACACCGCGCCGCTCGACCTGCTTCCGGACCGCGCCCCGTCCCGTAGGCGGCTGCCGATGTGGCGGGAGGTGCCGGTCGCCGGCCGGCCCGAGGGACGTACCGTACGGCGGCAGCCCACCCGGGGCGCGCTCGTCGCGGCGCTGGTGGTGGCCGCGATGGCAGGCGCCGGGGTGTCGGCGGGGGCGCTGCTGCTCCAGGACCGCGACGGAGACGGGGGCGGCACGCCGACCACCACGGTCCCGGACACGCCCGTCACCGAGCCGGCCCCTGGGCCCCGGCCGCCCTCCACCACCGCCCCGCAGCGGCCGGTGCCCTCGTCGACGGGGCCGACCGAGGCCGGCGCCGGCACCTCGCCCACGCCGACGGAGTCCGGCGGTTCGGCGTCACCGGACACCTCCGGGACACCTGACGACGCCTCACCCTCTGCCGCATAGTGCCATGAAGACCGCATAAGGCCCGGTGTGGGTCACGGGTCTGTGACCGCTGGCGGCCCGCTGTGGAAGCGTGACGGTCCGGCACGATATGGATGGACCCATGAGCAGTGACGGGGGAGCCCGCAACGGGGCCGACGAGCCGACCAGTTTTGGTCTGCAACCGCCCAACCCGAACCCGCCGGCGGCCGTGCCGCACCCCGGCAATCCGTATGCGGCGCCGACCGTCGTCGTCCCGCCGCAGGGCGGTGACGCGCCGCACGGACACGACCGGCCGCGGCACCCGGCGGGGGACGGCGTTCGAGAACCGGACGGTGCGCGGGGACAGGACGGCGGGCGCGGGCAGGACCCGCAGCGGCGCTCCGGACCCGATCCGGCGGGCGGGCAGGACCCGTCGGGCCCGACGGCGGCCGATCCCGGGGCCGGACGGCTCATTGCCGGCCGCTACCGGCTGCTCGCCAAGCTCGGGCACGGCGGCATGGGCACGGTGTGGCGCGCCAAGGACGAGACGGTGGACCGCGAGGTCGCCGTGAAGGAGCCCCGCGTCCCGGAGCACCTTCCCGAACGTGAACGGGCCAACGCCTCCGAGCGGATGCGGCGCGAGGCCCGCGCCGCCGCGCGCCTGGACCACCCCGCCGTGGTCAACGTCCACGACGTCGCGGTGGTCGACGGCCGGCCGTGGATCGTCATGGAACTCGTCCAGGGCCGCTCGCTGGGCGCGGTGCTCCAGGAGGAGGGCACCCTCTCCGTGCGGGAGGCCGCCCGGGTGGGCCTGGAGGTCCTCGGCGCGCTGGAGGCGGCGCACGCGGCGGGCATCCTGCACCGGGACGTCAAGCCGGACAACGTGCTGCTCGGCCGGCACGACCGGGTCGTCCTCACCGACTTCGGCATCGCCCAGATCGAGGGCGAGACCAACCTGACGGACACCGGCGGCTTCGTCGGCTCGCCCGAGTACATCGCCCCCGAGCGGGTGCTGGGCCAGCGGCCCGGACCCGCCTCGGACCTGTGGTCGCTCGGCGTGGTGCTGTACGCGGCGACGGAGGGCGTCTCGCCGTTCCGCCGCAGCAACACCCCCGCGACGCTGCAGTCCGTCCTCAACGCCGTGCCGGCGCCGCCGGCCTCCGCGCAGGGGCCGCTGGCCGAGGTCATCACCGGGCTGCTGCAGAAGGACCCGGCGCGCCGGCCGAACGCCACCCAGGTGCGTGCCGCGCTGGAGGCGGCCGCCGACCCGCCCGCCCCGCAGCCCACGCAGATGGCCGCGCTGCCCGTGCCGGGGCGGCAGGGCGGCATCCGCATCGGCCGTAAGACGCTGCTGGGCCTGGGCGCGGCGGTGGTCGCGGCGGCCGTCGCGGTGACCCTGGTGGTCGTGGACCCCTTCGCGGGCCCGCTGCCCGACGGCTGGAAGCGGCACGACCTTGGGGACCGGGTGGGCGTCGCCCTCGCGGTGCCGGAGGGCTTCGTGAAGGACAAGCCCGCCGACGACTGGGACGGCACGGTGGTCGGCTTCACCGACCCGAGCGGGATGGTGCGGATCGAGACCGACCGCGACCTGAAGGCCGACGACAAAAACAACGAGCTCCCGGCATCCGCCTCCGAGGAGGCGTTCGCCCACTGGAACGAGCTGAAGGACGGCGAGTTCTCCTGGGGCATCGCCGGCCAGCCCGCGCCGCAGGGGCGGCCGCGGGAGACGACGTACGAGGACCGGGACGCGGCGACGAACACGATCGTCTTCACGACGACGACCACGCCGCCGCTGGAGCGTGAGGCGCAGGTCCTGTACTACCGGAACACGGACGGTGACATGTACCGCCTGTGGGTCGTCTACCCGGCGAAGGGCTACTTCGCCGAGGACGGCCGCGAGATCGCCCGCACGGTCTTCGACGCGTGGGACGTCCACAAGCGGTGACCCGGCCGGCGTGGGCCGGGCGTGGGCCGGGCCCGCGGCGGCGGGCCGACGCCCGGCGCCCAGGCCCGGCGCCCAGGCCCGGCGCCCAGGCCCGGCCCACCGGGGGCTTCCGGCGCGGTCGGCGGGTCGGTGGGCCGGTCGTGCGGTCGTGCGGCCGGGCTTCCGGTGGACCGTGGGGCGGTCGGGGCGGGGTGGATCAAACGGGGGCGCGGGCGGGCGGGCAACATGCTGATCAGCGGGTGCGTTGCCAGCGTTCACTGGCATTGTGTGAGGCCTGCGGGAATCTGTTACCGACGGGTACACAAAGTGTGCGCCCGGGCATACCCTGCGCCTCATGACGGACGCGCAGACCCGGGCAACGACCGGCACCAATCCCCTGGCCCCCGCCCCCCAGGGCGCACGCACCGCTGCCGACGTGGTCACGCCGGAGCTGATCGCCCAGCTGACCAAGGGCGTGGTGGGCTCAGGCCGCACCGCCAACCACACGCCCTTCACCGGCGAGAAGCTCGCCGACCTCCCCGAGTCGACGCCCGAGGACGTGGCGAAGGCGTACGAGGCGGCCCGCGCCGCCCAGGCCGTGTGGGCGAAGGTCCCCGTCCGGGACCGCGCCGCCGTGCTGCTGCGCTTCCACGACCTGGTGCTCGGCCGCCAGGCCGAGGTGCTGGACCTGATCCAGCTGGAGACCGGCAAGGCCCGCCTGCACGCCCACGAGGAGGTCCAGGCGGTCGCCGTCGCCGCCCGCCACTACGGCCGCCGGGCCGCCGCCTACCTGCGGCCCAAGCGGCACGCGGGCGCCATGCCGGTGCTGACGAAGGTCACCGAGCTGCGCCACCCGCGCGGCGTGATCGGCCAGATCGCGCCCTGGAACTACCCCCTCGAACTCTCCGTCGGCGACGCGCTCCCGGCGCTCGTGGCGGGCAACGCCGTGGTGATGAAGCCCGACACGGAGACCTGCCTGACCGCGCTGTGGGCCCGTGACCTGCTGATCGAGGCGGGCCTGCCCGCCGACGTGTTCCAGGTGGTCCTCGGCGAGGGCCCGGTCGTCGGCCCCGAGGTCGTCCGGCACGCCGACTACGTCTCCTTCACCGGCTCGACCCGCACCGGCCGCGAGGTCGCCCAGGGCGCCGCCGCCCGCCTGGTCGGCGTCTCCCTCGAACTCGGCGGCAAGAACGCCATGCTGGTGCTGGAGGACGCCGACCTCGACAAGGCCGCCGCAGGTGCCGTCCGGGCCTGCTTCTCCTCCGCCGGCCAGCTCTGCATCTCCATCGAGCGGCTCTACGTCCACGAGGCCGTCGCAGACGCCTTCCTGGAGCGCTTCGCCGCCCGCACCAAGGCGTTGCGCCTCGGCACTTCCCTCGCCTACGGCGCCGACATGGGCTCCCTGGTCGGGCAGCGCCAGCTGGACGCGGTGACCCGGCACGTCGAGGACGCCGTCGCCAAGGGCGCCCAGGTGCTCGCCGGTGGCACCGCGCGCCCGGACATCGGCCCCTACTTCTACGAGCCGACCATCCTCGACGGCGTCGAGAGCCCGATGAGCGTGTGCACGGAGGAGACCTTCGGCCCGGTCGTCTCGGTCTACCGCTTCTCCTCCGAGGACGAGGCGGTAGAGCGCGCCAACGGCACGCCGTACGGGCTGAACTCCTCGGTGTGGACGAAGGATGCCCGGCGGGGCCGCGCGGTCGCCGCCCGTCTGCGCACCGGCACGGTGAACGTCAACGAGGGCTACGCGCCCGCGTACGGCAGCGTCCAGTCCCCGATGGGCGGCATGAAGGACTCCGGCCTCGGCCGCCGGCACGGCTCCGAGGGGATCCTCAAGTACACCGAGGCACAGACCGTCGCCCAGCAGCGGGTGCTGCCGATGGCGCCGTCGCTCGGCATGGACGACGAGAAGTACGCGGCCTTCATGAGCCGCAGCCTGCGCCTGATGAAGGCGTTCCGGTTCCGCTAGCCGCTAGCCGCTAGCCGCTAGCCGCTAGCCGCTAGCCGCTAGGCCCTCCGGCCCTTCCGCCGAGTCACCCCGCCAGGTCCGCCCCCCGGCACCCCGCTTCCGTAAGAGCTTTCGACGAGGAGAGCACGTGTCACAGGAGAACCACGCCCCCGCCCCGGACGACGACGCCGGATACGACTACGACGTCCTCGTCGTCGGCTCGGGCTTCGGCGGCTCCGTCTCGGCGCTCCGGCTGACCGAGAAGGGCTACCGCGTCGGCGTGCTGGAGGCCGGCCGTCGCTGGACCCGGGAGTCCCTGCCGAAGAACTCCTGGGACCTGAAGAACTACCTCTGGGCCCCCAAGCTCGGCATGTACGGCATCCAGCGCATCCACCTGCTGGGCAACGTGATGGTGCTGGCGGGCGCGGGTGTCGGCGGCGGTTCGCTGAACTACGCCAACACCCTCTACGTCCCGCCGAAGCCGTTCTTCGAGGACCCCCAGTGGGGCGGCATCACCGACTGGCAGGACGAGCTGGCGCCGTACTACGACCAGGCGCGGCGCATGCTCGGGGTGCGGCTCAACCCGACGATGACCCCCTCGGACGTGCACCTGAAGGCGGCGGCCGAGCGGATGGGCGTGGGCGACACCTTCCACATGGCACCCGTCGGGGTGTTCTTCGGCGACGGCGAGGACGCCGACGGGACGGTGAAGGCGAAGCCGGGACAGGAGGTGCCCGACCCCTACTTCGGCGGCGCGGGACCCTCACGGCGGGCCTGTGCCGAGTGCGGCGAGTGCATGACCGGCTGCCGGCACGGCGCGAAGAACACCCTGAACGAGAACTACCTGTACCTCGCCGAGAAGGCGGGCGCGGTCGTGCACCCGATGACGACGGTGGTGTCGGTGACGGAGGACTCGCGCGGCGGGTTCGCCGTCGCCACCCTCCCGACCCACGACCGCCGCAAGGGCAGGGGCCGTACCTTCACCGCCCGCCGGATCGTGCTGGCGGCCGGCACCTACGGCACCCAGACGCTGCTGCACCGGATGCGGACGGGCGGCCAGCTCCCGCACCTCTCGGAGCGGCTGGGCGAGATGACCCGCACCAACTCCGAGGCCCTGGTGGGCGCGCAGACCGACGACCGCCGCTACCGCAAGGCCACCGGCGAGCCGAAGGCCGACTTCACCCGCGGCGTGGCCATCACGTCCTCGATCCACCCCGACGAGAACACCCACATAGAGCCGGTCCGTTACGGCAAGGGCTCCAACTCCATGGGCTCGCTGTCCATCCTCCAGGTGCCCTACGCCGACAACGCCTCGGGCGCGGTCCGGGTGCTGGGCTGGCTGGGCAACGCGGCCCGGCACCCCTGGCTGATGCTGCGGTCGCTGTCCAACCGGCGCTGGTCGGAGCGGACCATCATCGGCCTGGTGATGCAGTCGCTGGACAACTCGCTGACGACGTACCTCAAGCCGTCCGGGGTCGGCCGCGGGCTGCTCACCGCACGCCAGGGCCACGGCGCGCCGAACCCCAAGCAGATCAAGGCGGCGTCCGACGGAGCGTCGACGCTGGCCGCCGAGATCAACGGATTCGCCGGTTCCAACGTCGGTGAGCTGACGGGCATGCCGCTGACCGCCCACTTCCTCGGCGGCTGCGCGATAGGCGACTCCCGCGAGACCGGCGTGATCGACCCGTACCACCGGCTGTACGGCCACCCGGGCATCTCGGTGGTGGACGGGTCGGCCGTCTCCGCGAACCTCGGCGTCAACCCCTCGTTGACGATCACGGCGCAGGCGGAGCGGGCGATGTCGTTCTGGCCCAACAAGGGCGAGGCCGACCCGCGTCCGGCACAGGGGGAGGAGTACCGGCGGCTGACGGCGGTCGAGCCGAAGGCCCCGGCCGTCCCGGCGGACGCGTTCGGCGCGCTGAAGCTGCCGTTCCTGGGGATGCCGGCGGTGCCGCCGAAGAAGTAGCGCGGTGCCGGCCGTGGGAACGGCCGGCACGCGTCGAAGAGGAAAGGACCTGTGCCCCCCTCCGAGCTCAGGTCCTTTCCTCTTGTCCTGGGTGCTGCCGCGCGAGGCGCGGGCGAGCGGTGTTACGCCTCGGCACCGGCCCTGCGCCGGCGGACCACGACCAGCGCACCGGCACCGGCCACGACGGCGGCGCCGCCGACCAGGCCGATCACCGGCAGGGCGGAGTTCGAGCCGGTCTCGGCGAGGCTGCCGGTGACTCTCACCTCGCTGACCTTGTCGAGCTCCTTGACGCCGCCGGTCTGCGGCTTGGCGTCGTCCGGCTCACCGGCGTCGGAGCCGGCGGCCAGGATGTCGAAGAAGTAGAGCCAGCCGTTCGGGTCGTCGGCGACCCAGCAGCCCTCGGTGTCCGCGTACTCGGCGAAACCGCCGGTGAGGCCGAGCGCGTCCGGCACCTGGCCGCTCACGGAGAGCCGCAGCTGGTACGAGACGGACTGGCCCGCGCCGAGCGAGAACGCGGCGAACGTGGCGCCCTCGCCCGCGGCCTCCGCGAGCGTGTTCCACTTGCCGGTGCCCTTGTCGTACGCCTGGACCGTGATCTTGCCGGAGTAGTCCCGGGCGTCCTCCCAGCCGATGGCGGCCACGCCGATCAGCGGCTTGATGTTCTTGATCTCCTCGTCGCCCCGGTTGGAGACGTCGAAGGAGAACGTGGTCCAGCCGCTGCCCGCGACGACCGTCTCCGGCAGGCCCGACAGACCGCTGCGGAGGTCCGCGCTGAGCCCGGCGGTGCTCTCGCCGTCCTCGTCGACGCAGAGCTCGGGGTCCTCCTCGACCGGGGTGCTCGCGCTCGGGCTCGGCGTGGGGGTGCCGGCCGACGGCGAGGCGGTGGTGGAGACGGTCGCGGACGGGGTGGCCGGCGCGGACGAGGTCGCGTCGGTGCCGGAGCCCGGCTGCGTCTCCTCGGTCTCCGGCGTGCCGGCCGGCTCGGACTCCGTCGTGGACGGCGAGGCCGAGGGGGAGGTCTCGGTGGTGCCGTCCTCCGTGGACCGGCTCGCGGAGGTGGCGGGCGCGGGGTCGGTCGCGTGGGCGGCCGGGGCAGTGAGCAGCGCGGCGGGGACTATCGCTGCCGTCGCGGCCGCTGCGGCCAGGGCGCGGCGAAGCTTCATGAAGACCTCGGTGAGTCCGGTGTGCCGCGCGGTCGCGGCACGGGCGGAGCGCCTCCGTGTGGGGCGCACAGGTGTGATCCCTGAGATGTCGGTGAGTTCGATCACCGAGCCCCGCGGATGGTTGTCCTGACCCTCACGAAATCTTTACGTGATGTAGGTCACATGAAGAGTGCCCGGAGCGAGGCCCGCGGCCGGACGGACGCCGGCACATGCGTCGGCCGGCTCCGGGCGTCCCCGGAGCCGGCCGTTTTCTCGCGTGACCGGGATGGCTGTCCCCTGCCGCCCGGTCACCTTCTCCGGAGCGAGGTCCCACGACGTGCGGCATGACCCGTACGTCTCATCGCTCCGGCGAGCCACGCGTGGTGCTGCTCAGGCCCGCCCCTGGCTGGCGCGGACACCGGTACCAACGACCCGTCCGGGCCGCCGGTCACGCGCCGGACGGGTGAGAGGCGATGCGTACGTCAGTACCGGGAACGCGTCTTCAGTACCGAGGGCGCGTCTTCAGTACCGGGCCCACGCCTTCAGTACCGGGAACGCGCCGTCAGTGCAGGGGGAGCGGATGCGGCTCGCGGCGTCCGATCGCGGATGCGGGCCGAGGACCCGGCTCGCGGCGTCAGATCTTGCCCCGGCACAGCTCCAGCAGGGTCATGGCGAGCGCGGTGCCCGGCTTGCCGAGGGCGTTCCGGTAGGTGGCGAGGATCTCCATCTCACGGGAGAGGTTCACCCGGCGGCCGCCGGACGCGATCCGTTCCTTCTGGATCACGGCCGACACGGCCATCCGTTCCTGCACCAGGCCGATGATCCGGTCGTCGAGCGCGTCGATCCGCTCGCGGGCGTCGCTGATCAGTTCGGCGGCCTCGGCGGTGCGGGCGCCGGTCTTCTCGGTGGGCTCGGTGGTGGTGGCGGTCATCTCGGGCTCCTCGCTGGGTGGTGGTGCGGAGCCTCCGGGGCGACACGGTCCGGGAGAACGACAGGCGCCCCGGACCTTGTCGGCCCGGGGCGCCTGGGAAGTCGCTTGTCAGTTGCTCAAGCAGCACGACCATGGCAGCCGGCGGGCCGGGTGCCATAGGTAAAGAGGAAGGTCGGGTGCGTGAGCATGCGGCCAGTATGCCCGGCAGGGCGGGTCCGTCCAAAGCCCGGCCGGATGCTGAGACGGGGGTCCGCGGAGCCGGGCGGTTCCCGGTCCGGGACCGACCCCGCCGCCACCTCGGTAGAATCGGGAGGCACAAGACCCCCTCCCCACCGCCGGAAGGCACCTCGTGTCATCAGCGACTCCCGCTGCCAACGCGCCCGACACCGTCCTGGTCGTCGACTTCGGCGCGCAGTACGCCCAGCTCATCGCCCGTCGCGTCCGCGAGGCGCGGGTCTACAGCGAGATCGTGCCGAGCACCATGCCGGTCGCGGACATCCTCGCCAAGAACCCTGCGGCGATCATCCTCTCCGGCGGCCCCTCGTCCGTGTACGAGGAGGGCGCCCCCCGCCTCGACCGCGAGCTGTTCGAGGCCGGCGTTCCCGTCTTCGGCATGTGCTACGGCTTCCAGCTCATGGCGCAGACCCTGGGCGGCCAGGTGGACAACACCGGCGCCCGTGAGTACGGCCGCACCGACCTGCGCGTCGCCAGGAACTCCTCCACCCTCTTCGAGGGCACCCCCGAGGAGCAGGCGGTCTGGATGTCGCACGGTGACGCCTGCTCCGCCGCCCCGGAGGGCTTCACCGTCACCGCGTCCACCGACGTCGTGCCGGTCGCCGCCTTCGAGAACGACGAGAAGAAGCTCTACGGCGTCCAGTACCACCCCGAGGTGATGCACTCCACGCACGGGCAGCAGGTGCTGGAGCACTTCCTGTACCGGGGCGCGGGCATCGAGCCGAACTGGACCACCGGCAACGTCATCGACGAGCAGGTGGCCGCCATCCGCGAGCTGGTCGGCGACAAGCGCGCCATCTGCGGCCTGTCCGGCGGTGTGGACTCCGCCGTCGCCGCCGCCCTGGTGCAGAAGGCCATCGGCTCGCAGCTGACCTGCGTCTACGTCGACCACGGCCTGATGCGCAAGGGCGAGACCGAGCAGGTCGAGAAGGACTTCGTCGCCGCGACCGGCGTCCAGCTGAAGGTCGTCGACGCCGAGGAGCGCTTCCTCACTGCCCTGAAGGGCGTCTCCGACCCGGAGGAGAAGCGGAAGATCATCGGCCGGGAGTTCATCCGGGTCTTCGAGCAGGCCCAGGCCGAGATCATCGCCGACGAGGGCCCCGCGGTGGAGTTCCTGGTGCAGGGCACCCTCTACCCGGACGTCGTCGAGTCCGGCGGCGGCACCGGCACCGCCAACATCAAGTCCCACCACAACGTGGGAGGCCTGCCCGAGGACCTCGAGTTCAAGCTGATCGAGCCGCTGCGCCAGCTGTTCAAGGACGAGGTCCGGATGGTCGGCCAGGAGCTCGGCCTGCCCGAGGAGATCGTCCACCGCCAGCCCTTCCCGGGCCCCGGCCTGGGCATCCGCATCGTCGGCGAGGTGACCAAGGAGCGGCTCGACCTGCTCCGTGACGCCGACGCCATCGCCCGCGAGGAGCTCACCGCGGCCGGCCTGGACCGGGACATCTGGCAGTGCCCCGTGGTGCTGCTCGCGGACGTCCGCAGCGTCGGCGTCCAGGGCGACGGCCGCACCTACGGTCACCCGATCGTGCTGCGCCCGGTCTCCAGCGAGGACGCCATGACCGCCGACTGGTCGCGGCTGCCGTACGACGTCCTCGGGAAGATCTCCACCCGGATCACCAACGAGGTGCGGGACGTCAACCGGGTCGTCCTGGACGTCACGTCCAAGCCGCCGGGCACCATCGAGTGGGAGTAGTCCCCGCGGTCACGTCCGTTTGAGGGTGCGCACCGGCTCTCCGGGCTTCCAGACCTGGACGACGAGAAACTTCTCGTCCTCCACGGAGGTCCGTACGACCTCCGTGATCTCGGTGCGGAAGAGGTGGAACGGCTCCGGCGGTTCCACCTCTTCGGCGTACCTGGACCGGGTCCCGGTGTCCTCCTCCGGGACCTCGACCGCCCGGCCGGCGATCCGCACGTCACCCCCGCCCATGGCCGTGCCCTCGCCCGGATTGGCCTGGAGCGCGAAACGGGGGTCGCGCCGCAGGTCCAGCGCCTTCAGGGAGTCCGGCATCATGCCGAACCACAGCTCCCCGTCCACGAAACGGACCTCCAGGCCCGTCGTGCGCGGCGAGCCGTCCCTGCGGAGGGTGGCGAGGACGTGGTGGGTGTGGGCGGCGAAACGCTCCTCGACGGTTCTCGCCAGCCCGGGTTCGGCCGCGGCGAAGGACCGCCAGCTCACACCGGCGCCCGACGTCGTGGGCGTGCCGTGCGTGTTCGTGCCGTGCGTGTCCGTACTGCCCCTGTCCGTACTGCCCCTGTCCGTACTGCCTGTGTCCGTACTGCCCGTGTTCGTGCTCATGGGACGAGTGTGGCGCGGATACCCGACATCTTCTGTCGGTTATCCGCGGGTACCCGGTGTTACGGAACAGAGCTGTCGTACGGCGCGGCCCACGGGTAACTTCCGCCCCGTACGCGAACCCCCTGCGGGAGGACTCATGCACGGGCCCACTCCGCCCCTGCCGCTGCCCACCGACAAGCTGCAGTTCGCCATGCCGCCCATGCACGAGTCCGTCGAGGACGAGCGGAAGCACCGCAAGGAGCGGCTGGCGGGTGCGCTGCGGCTGTTCGGACGGCTCGGCTACGAGGACGGTGTCTCCGGGCACATCACCGCGCGCGACCCCGAGTTCAGCGACTGCTTCTGGGTCAACCCGTTCGGCATGCCGTTCCGGCACGTCACGGTGAGCGACCTGGTGCTCGCCAACCAGGACGGCCAGGTCGTCCAGGGCGGGCACCACGTCAACCAGGCCGCCTTCGCCGTGCACGCCCAGGTGCACGCGGCCCGGCCCGACGTCGTCGCCGTCGCGCACTGCCACTCGGTGCACGGCCGCGCCCTCGCCGCCCTCGGCGAGCTGCTCGACCCGATCACCCAGGAGAGCTGCGCCTTCTACGAGGACCACGCCCTCTACGACGCCTACACCTCGGTCACCGTCGACCCCGAGGAGGGGCGGCGCATCGCCGCCGCGCTCGGCTCCCGCAAGGCGCTGGTGCTGCGCAACCACGGGCTGCTCACCGTGGGCGACTCGGTGGACGCGGCCGCCTGGTGGTTCGTCACCATGGAACGCTCCTGCCAGGTGCAGCTCACCGCGCGGGCGGCGGGTCGGCCCGTGCTGATCGACCACCGCCAGGCGGTGGCCACCCGGGAGCAGCTGGGCGGGGACCTGGTGGCGTGGATCAACTACCAGCCCATGTGGCGGGACATCACCCGCAGCGAGCCCGATCTACTGGACTGAGCGGGCGCGGGGTCCGCCGGCCGGACTGGGCGCGCGGTGTCCGCCGGCCGGACTGGGCGTGTGGTGCCCGCCGCCGGACTGGGCGCGCGGTGCTCGCCGCCGGTCGCGGTGCGTCAACACGGCGTCCGCGGGTTCACCCGTGGCGACCGGGGCCGGGGGACGGACGGGCCGTGTCGTAGGGCACAATTCGCTCTCGTCACGGGGGAGTTGTCCGGTGGCCGCCGACGCGGTCACCGACGCCGGTCGTGGTGGTGTGTCGAGATGTCGGGTGTGGGGAAGGCGGCTGCGGGCGTGGCGGTGCAGGAGGCGAGACAGGGCGGCGCGGACGCGGCCGCCCACGAGGGCGGCTGCACCTGCGGGGACTGTCCGCACGGGGCACGTGAGGGGCATCGGCGCGCGGTCGCCGCGTTCCTGCTGAAGCGGGACGAGTACGCCACCGGGCAGGGCCTTCCGGCCGCGGTGGCCCACTCCGCGTCCGCCTCCCGGCAGTGGGTCTCCGAGGAACTCGCCCAGGCCGCCGAGGCCGTCGCCGAACGCGGCCGGGCCGAGGGCGCGGCCTGGCTGTCCCGGCTGTGGCGGCGGACCGCCGTGGTGGTCTGGGCCGGCGTCGTCCTGCTGCTGCTCGGGCAGGCGCTCACGGCGATCGGCGCCGGGTGGACCGGCGCGCGCACGGCCGGGCTGCTGGCCGCGGTGCTGGTCGCGGGGGCGCTCACCGCTGCGTCCTGGTTCCACCGGGCGCGCGGTGGTGTGCTGGCCCCGCTCGTCGGGGAGGACAACCGCCTCTCCACGTCCCGCGCGGTCGCCGGCTCCTGGGTGCTCTTCCTCGCCTTCGCGGTGCTCGTGCTGGTGGGGGAGCTCGCCGCGGCCTCCGGGCCCCGGGAGCGGGACGCGCTGATCGACGGGCTCGACCTCGCCCGCGGCGCCGGTGTGGTCACCGTGCTGGCGGTGGTGAGCGGGATCGCGGTGCTGGTGCGCCGGGTGGTCGGGCTGCGGGTGCAGGGACAGCGGCTGCAGAAGGTGCGCGCCCACCGGCCCAGGGCGGCGGACCTGCTCACCGACGACTCCGGGCGGGGCTCCTTCGCCGACATCCAGTACGTCGTGATCAATGCCGTCGCCCTGGCGTTCGCGGCGGTGCGGCTGGCGCGCCGGCCGGACCAGCTGCCGGACCTGCCCTGGGGACTGGCCGTGGTGGTGCTGGTGTCGGCGGGCACCTACCTCGCGGGCAAGTACGCCGAGGGCGGGCGTCCGGTGATCCTGTCGGTGGTGCGGGCCCGGGAGGCCGGTGACCTGGACGGGCCGATCCGGACCGGCGACGACATCGAGATCCGGGGCACCGGCTTCGTGCCGGCCGGGGCGCAGGGCGCGGACCGGCTGGCACGCATGGTGGTACGGGTCGGCGCGGTGAACGTCCATGTGCCGCTGGTGCCGGTGGTGGGCGGCTTCGACAACCCCGCCGACGACCTCCTGACGGTGCCCGTGCCCGCGGAGGTGGAGCCCGGCCGGGTCGAGGTGCAGGTCGTCACGGCGGCCGGCGTGGAGACCAACCGGTACGCCATCGACGTCACCGAGTAGCGGCGGCAGCGGAGCGGCTGGAGCGGATGCAGGGGCCGGACCGGGGCGGTCGGAGGGGCCGGACCAGGGGGGGGCGGAGGGGCCGGGACGGGCGGGCGGGCGCCGGGGGCGAGCCGGTTCCTGAGAAAACACTGTCGGCCAGGTTCAACCGGCGCCGGGTGCCGTACGTTCGGTCTGTCCAGGTGGGCCCGGCAGTGAGAGGCAGCGGACGAGATGACGCACGGCATGCGCGCAGACACGTACTCCCCCCGTCCCGACGGCGACGGCGACCTGCGGGACCGCGCCGCCCGCTACGCCCTGCTGCCCCTGCGGATCTTCCTCGGCGTCACCTTCCTCTACGCCGGTCTCGACAAGCTCACCGACAGCGCCTTCCTGAAGGACTCGGGGGCCGGGTCGATCGGGGACATGATGCGGGCCGTCCGGGACTCCTCCGCCATCCCCGGGCTGGTCGACATGGCGCTGGAGAGCCCCGTCGGCTTCGGGTACGCCATCGCCCTCGGCGAGCTGGCCGTCGGGATCGGCGCCCTGCTCGGCTTGCTCACCCGGATCGCCGCCCTCGGCGGCGCGCTGATCTCGCTCAGCCTGTGGCTGACCGTGAGCTGGGCCGCCGACCCCTACTACTACGGCAACGACCTGCCCTACCTCATGGGCTGGATCCCGCTGATCCTGGCGGGGGCGCCGCTGCTTTCCGTGGACGCCGTCCTGCGCGCCCGACGGCGACGCGGCGTCGCATAACCTCCTGTCGGCTTCGGCTTCGGCTTCGGCTTCGGCTTCGGCTTCGGCTTCGGCTGTCAGTTGTCGGCTGCCGGGGCCGGCTTTTCGGGGATCCGGCGGGCGCGGCGGCGGCGCACCTGTCCGGTCACCAGGCCCACCGCACCGGCCAGGCACAGGCCGCCCACGACGACCGGGATCACCACGAACCAAGGGGTGTCCCAGACGCCGCCCGCGTCGCCGCCGTAGACCACGGCGGCGGCGACGAGTGCGGTGCCGGCGACCAGCCTGCCGGGCTGGAACTCATGACGCAGCACGGGTCACCTCCGCCTGTCCCGCGCCGACCCTGAGATCGAGGCGGAGCGTGCCGGCCTTCGCGGCGCCGGCGGGCGGCTCCAGAGTCACCCGCTGATGCTTGCCCGGTGCCACGTCCACGTCCTTCCGTCCGTCGCCCGGCAACTGGATGTCGCCCACTCCCACCTCGACGTTCAGCCGGACGGTCACGTCCTGGGGGACGATCACACGGATCCGGCCCAGTCCCACCTCGACCTGGGTGGAGACGGTGTCGCCCGCCGGGACACGGACCGCCGACAGGTCCAGCTCGCCCTCACCCGCGCCCAGGTCGTACAGCGGGCGTATCTGGGCGACCGAGGCGGGCTGCCAGCCGGTGCGGGTCCAGTCGGTGCCGATGTCCTCGGGCACGGCGGTGGAACCCGCGAGCAGACCCGCCGTGAGGAGCGCGAGGACGATCGATCCGGCTCCCGTGCGGCCGAGGAAGGCGCTGACGGCCACGCCGAGGCCGGTGACACCGAGGGCGGCGGCCAGGCCGGTCTGCAGGCTGGTGCCGAGGGGCTGTGTGTCCCAGGTGAGGCCGATGCCCAGGCCGGCCGCGAGCAGGGCGAACAGGAACACCCAGCCGCCGATCCCGCGCGGCCCGCGCTGCTTCGGCGGGCGTGCCTGCGGCGGACGCACGCCGTCCCGGACGCCCGCACGGGTGCCGGAGCGGACGCCGACGCCCACGGCGGTGGCGATGTCCAGGTCGCGGGAGTCCTCGGGGCCCCACAGATAGCCCGTCCCCCCGACGTAGGTGCCGTCCTTCACGATGGGCTCGCGCCACCACGACGGGTAGGCGGCCGGGACCGGCGGGGCCTGGGGCTCCGGCGGGGCGTCGGCGGCGGCCTGTGCGGCTATGGGGTCCGGGCGCTCGGTGCCGCGCCGACGCGACCAGTAGGCGGCGCCGCCGAGCAGCAGGGACAGTATGACGGCGAAGCTCAGCACCCCGTCGTTGCTCAGCATGGAGAGGAAGACGCCGCAGCCGACCAGCGCGAACAGCACGGCCGCCAGGGTGTGGCCGTCGACCCGGCCGGTGAGCAGCCGGCGGACCTGGTTCTCCTCCTCGTCGTCGTACGGGACGAACAGCCAGGCGAAGCCGTAGAAGATCAGGCCGATGCCGCCGGTGGCCGACAGCACCGCCAGCGTGATCCGGAAGATCACCGGGTCCATGTCGTACTGCCGGCCGAGCCCGGAGCAGACCCCGCCGAACATCTGGTGCCGCCGGTCGCGCCGGAAGTGCCGCTCCGGGCCCGACGGCTCCGCGCCGCCCGGGGCACCGGCCGCCGCGGCGGCCGTCCCCTCCTTCCCCGCGCCCGCGCGTCCGCCCGCACGCGGAGCGTCCGCCGCGGTCGCGCCGGACCGGGGCCCGGGGCGCGGGTCCGGTCCCGCTCCCGGACCCGCCGCGGCATGCTGGTGATCCGTCATGGGTCCATGGTGACGGGCGAGCCGCCCCGGCGGCAGTGGGAACGACCCTGGCCGGACCCTGATATCCGTCCCTGAGCGGCCGCCCGGGGGAGCGTGCGACCGTCCCCGAGAGCGGGATCAGGGGAGTTCCAGGGTCCGACCCTGATGCCCTCACTCCCACGGCATGTGACCATCGTTGCCATGTCGGAAGCCGCAGCAGCGCCCCTCGCCGAGCCGCGGCCGCCGCGCAAGCTCTACCGCAGCAGTGACGGACGCTGGCTCGGTGGAGTGGCACGGGGGCTCGCCGGACACCTCGGCCTGCCCGTGATCTGGGTGCGCCTCGCGTTCGTCGCCCTGTTCATGGCCGACGGTCTCGGGGCCCTGCTGTACGCCGCGTTCTGGTTCTTCGTCCCGCTCGGCGTCGGCGGCGTCGACGCGCAGAAGCCGCCCTCGCCGACAGGCACCGAGACCTCCCCGGACGGCCGGCGCAGACTCGTCACGCGGAAACCGGACAAGGGACAGATCGTCGCCCTGCTCCTCATGGTCGTGGTGGCCATGATCTTCGTGGGCAGCGTCGACCTGACCAACGGCGCCCGGGCCTACCTCTGGCCGACCGTCCTGGTCGGCGCGGGCGTGGCCCTGGTGTGGCGGCAGGCGGACAACGCGCGCCGGGCCCGCTGGATGGAGGTCGGCCGCCGCCGGCGCACGATGACGCTGCTGCGGGCCGTCGCCGGTGTGCTGCTGGTGACGGCGGGCGCGTCCGGGATCTTCGTCCTGCGGGGCTCCGGCAGCCACCTCGGCGCGGTGCTGCAGGCCGCGCTCGCGGTACTCGTCGGCATCACCCTGCTCGCCGGCCCCTACCTGGTGCGCATGACGCAGGACCTCTCCGAGGAGCGTCTGATGCGCATCCGGGCGCAGGAGCGGGCCGAGGTCGCCGCCCACGTCCACGACTCGGTGCTGCACACCCTCACGCTGATCCAGCGCAACGCGGACAGCCCGGGCGAGGTGCGCCGCCTGGCCCGCGCCCAGGAGCGCGACCTGCGCGCCTGGCTCTACAAGCCCGAGGGCAACGGCAAGGACGAGGACGAGGAGCCCACCACCCTCGCCGAGGCGGTGAAGCGCAACGCCGCCGAGGTCGAGGACAAGCACGGCGTCCCGCTGGAGGTCGTCGTCGTGGGCGACTGTCCCCTGGACGAGAGGATCGGCGCACAGATGCAGGCCGCGAGGGAAGCAATGGTCAATGCCGCCAAGTACGGTGGCGAGGGAGGCGCGGTCCAGGTGTACGCGGAGGTCGAGGGGAGGACGGTGTTCGTGTCCGTCCGTGACCGCGGTCCCGGGTTCGACCTCGACTCGATACCCGCCGACCGCATGGGCGTCAGAGAATCGATCATCGGCCGCATGGAGCGCAACGGCGGTACGGCGCGGCTGCGCGCGGTGCCGGACGGCGGCACGGAGGTCGAGCTGGAGATGGAGAGGGCGGAGAAGACGTCATGAGCGAGCCGACCGAAGCGAACGGGACTGCGGAAGCCGCACCGGGGGCCGGGTCCGCGGAGCCGGCCGGCGGCACCGGAGGGCGCCACGTGCGGGTGGTCCTCGTCGACGACCACCGCATGTTCCGTACGGGGGTCCAGGCGGAGATCGGGCAGACCGCACAGACGGGCGTCGAAGTGGTCGGCGAGGCCGCCGACGTCGACCAGGCGGTCACGGTCATCACCGCGACCCGCCCCGAGGTGGTCCTGCTCGACGTGCATCTGCCCGGCGGCGGCGGCGTCGAAGTGCTGCGCCGCTGCGCGCCGTTGATGGGCGACACCGAGCAGCCCGTGCGTTTCCTCGCGCTGTCCGTGTCGGACGCGGCGGAGGACGTCATCGGGGTCATCCGAGGCGGCGCCCGCGGCTACGTCACCAAGACGATCACCGGCACCGACCTGATCGACTCGATCTTCCGGGTGCAGGAGGGCGACGCGGTCTTCTCGCCGCGGCTGGCCGGTTTCGTGCTGGACGCCTTCGCCTCGACCGACGCCCCGCCGGTCGACGAGGACCTCGACCGCCTCACCCAGCGGGAGCGGGAGGTGCTGCGGCTGATCGCCCGCGGCTACGCGTACAAGGAGATCGCCAAGCAGCTGTTCATCTCGGTGAAGACGGTGGAGTCCCATGTCTCCGCGGTGCTGCGCAAGCTCCAGCTGTCCAACCGCCACGAGCTGACCCGCTGGGCGACGGCACGCCGGCTGGTGTGAGCCGGCGCCACCTCTCTCGGTGCGGAGGCCGGGCCCGTCACACCACCCGCGTCGCCCCGGCGAAGGGCATCTGGTCGACGGGGGCGACCCGGACCGGGGCCGACGGGTTGGGGGCGTGGACCATCTGCCCGTTGCCGACGTAGAGGCCGACGTGGCTGATGCCGGAGTAGAAGAACACCAGGTCGCCGGGGAGCAGTTCGGAGCGGGAGACCCGGCGGCCCGCGTTGATCTGCGCGTAGGTCGTGCGCGGCAGGGAGACGCCCGCGGAGCGGTACGCGGCCAGGACCAGCCCCGAGCAGTCGAAGGCGTCCGGGCCGGTCGCGCCCCAGACATAGGGGCTGCCCAGCTTCTGGTAGGCGTAGGCGACGGCCTGCGCGGCGCGGGCGTTCGGGGCCTGCGCCGGGGCGGCGTCCTCGCGGGCGCCCGCCGAGCGCGTGGCGCGGTCGGTGCCGCCGGTGAGCTCCGCGCGCTGCTCCGGTGACATCCGGGACAGCAGCCGCCGGGCGGACGACAGCTTCTCGGTGACGGTCTTCCTGTGCCGCTCCAGTTCGGCCCGGCGGGAGGTGAGCGTCTTCACCTCGACGCGGGCGGCACCGCGCAGCTTCTCGACCTCCCGCAGCTGGGCGCGCACCCGGCGCAGTTCGGCGTGCCGGCGGCTGCCCGCGCGCTCGGCGAGGGCCGCGCCGTCGAGGTAGGCGTCCGGGTCGTCGGACAGGACCAGTTGCAGGGCGGGGTCCAGGCCGCCGGCGCGGTACTGGGCCGCCGCGACCGTCCCGAGGGACTCCCGTGCGGCGTTGAGGCGGGCCTGCGCCCGGGCCGTCTCGTCCTGAAGGTCGCGCAGCCGCTGCCGGGCCGAGTCCGCCTTCTCCTTCGCGCCGTTGTACTTCTCGGTGGCGACCTCCGCCTCACGGTGGAGCCGGTCCACGTCGGCCCCCGCCGGCGCCGGCCGAGGCGCGGCGTGTCCCGCTCCGCCGAAGCCGGCCGCGGTGGCCGCTCCGGCGAGGACGACGGTGACGGCCGCACGGGCCGTGGTGCCGCCCACCGGACGCTGTCGGACCCTGCGGTGCGCTGCCACCCTCGCTGCCGTCCTTCCCATGACCGCCCGCCGCGGCCGGGCTCTCGTCCGGCGGTCCGGCGGCGGGGTGACAGGGGAGCCGTCCGCCGCCGGACCTTTCTTCGGCGGTGGTGTCCGGCCGCCGCTCCTGGTCCGAGCGGCGATGCAGAGCCGGTCACCTGGTGCAGGACGCTAGGCCGGGGCGCGCGGGATCGGATACGGGTTGTGCGGAACTGACATCCCCGGAGCGCTGGGTGACCGTAAGTGACAGCGATCTTGTTCCCGGTGCTTCGTTCTCACTCTGGGTGATGACCGATGTGGTGAAGGCGGGAAGGGCGAGGGCGGCGGAATGCTATGAGACGCCCCTGGCTAGGCTCCGGCCTCATGGACGTACTCATCCACCTCTTCGTCGGTCTGCACATCATCGGCATCGCGTCGCTGCTCGGCGGTTTCCTCACCCAGATGAAGGCGATGGGCGCGGGCACCGCCCGTTTCGTCCCGGCGATGCTGCACGGCGCGCTGACGATGCTGGTCACCGGTGTGGTGCTGGTGGGCCTCAACCAGGCCCAGGATTACTCCGTCGACAACGTCAAGATCGGCGTGAAGCTGGCCGTGCTGATCGTGATCCTCGGCCTGGTCTACGTGAAGCGGGACGAGGAGAAGGTGGACAAGGGCGTCTTCGGCCTGGTCGGCCTGCTGACCGTGGCGAACATCTTCATCGCGGTCCTCTGGACCTGAGCCCCGGGCCCCGGCAAGCCGGACCCACCTCCCCCGCCGACCGCGCCCTCACCGGCCCGGTCGGCGGTTTCGTATCCACGCTTGTCAGCGCGTCCAAGGGCAGCCGACGCGCGGCGGCCCGGGATCACACGCTCATGATTGCGGCCCGTCAGGCCGGGCGGACGATGCTGTGGATCGCGGAGTCGCCGTCGTAGTAGATGGACTCCTCGCGTACGTAGGCGCCGGGCTTCGGGGCGTGGATCATCATGCCGTTGCCGATGTAGATGCCCACGTGGGTGACGTCGTCGTAGAAGAAGACCAGGTCGCCGGGCTGTGCCTGGGACACCGGGACGGCGGTGCCGGCGTTCACCTGGTCGTAGGTGGTGCGCGGCAGGGAGACGCCGGCGGCCTTCCAGGCGGCCTGGGTGAGCCCCGAGCAGTCGTAGGAGCCCGGCCCGGTCGCGCCCCAGACGTACGGCTTGCCGATCTGCGCGCGGGCGAACGCGAGGGCCTTCTCGGCCTTGGTGCCGTACGAGGAGTCGGCCGGCGGGGTGTCGGTCGAGCCGGTGGACCCGGAACTTGCGGACCCGGAGCCGTCCGAGGTGCCGGCGCCCTGCTGCGCGGCCTCCTCGCGGGCCTGCTCCTGCTCCGCCTGCTGGCGGGCCAACTCCGCCGCCTTGCGGGCGGCCTCCTCCTGCTTCCGCTTCTCGATCGCGGCGAGCCGCGCCTTCTCCTCGGCGGTCAGCTGTGCCATCAGCTCGCGCGCGTCGGCGAGCTTCTTCTGGACGGTGGCCTTGGCCGTCTTCAGGTCGCCCTGCGTCTCGGTGAGCGTCCGGAGGCTCTCGGTGGCCTCCTTGCGCTTCATCATCGTCTCGGACTGCTGGGTGACGTAGTCGTCGACCGCGTCCTTCTGCCGGCCGGTCATCCGGTCCAGCACCCGTCGCTGGTCGAAGAGGTCCTGCGGGGTCTGCGCGAGCAGGAACGTCGCCGTGTCGGGGAGGCCGGCGCCGGTGCGGTACTGCGCGGCGGCGTAGGAGCCCAGCTCCTCGCGCGCCTCGTTCAGCGACTGGGTGCGCTTGGCCACGTCGTCGAGCAGGGTGTCGACGCGCTTGCGCTGCTTGGTGGTCTTCTCCTTGGCCGCGTTGTACTTCTCGGTGGCCGACTCGGCCTGGCGGTAGAGGTCGCCGACCTTCTTCTCGACCTCCTCCAGGCTCGGCCGGTCGTCGTCCGTGGGAGCGGCCTGGGCGGTCTGGGAGAGCAGGGCCACGGAGGTGAGCGCGGCCGTGGCCAGGGCCGGGGTGCGTATGCCTGCCACGCGCGTGCCCGGGGTGCGCGACTTGCGGTGCGACGCCAAGGGAGGCGACTCCTTCCGTACTCCGCCTACCGGGTTAGCTGTCGGGTTCGGGCGGTGGAAGGGTTGCCCTACGGCCCGCTCCCTGAGGGAGTGGTCCGATTCACCCCAAGTCTCGGTGGGTCCCCGGCTCCGGCTGCCACGGCGGACAGTGACGGACTCGGCGGGGGCCGCGCGGCCCGGCGAGGTTCGCCGGCGGGGGACGAGCGGCCCGAACCGCACCGTAGCCAACTGGTGTGGCCCCTGTGAAGGTTGATGGGTGATATGCCCGATACATTTTCGTGACCTTGTTCGTGGGGTCACTCTCGGTGAGACGGCGGGCGTGGAGGGTGCCCGCCGCGGGACCACGCAGAGGAAGCCGCAGGACCGCGCAGGGGAAGCCGTGTGATGTTTCCGGGGCGGCCCCGGGTTGTCGGTGCGGCGCCCTAGACTCGGAGAGCGATGAGCAGCCTCTTTGACGACAGCTTCCTGGCGGACCTCCAGGCCCAGCGGGGCCCCGCGGACGAGCCCCCGCCGCCACCCGAGGACGAGCACGCCCCGGAGCCCCTTCCGGACGACCTGTTCGGCGGGAAGTTCGACGCGCCCCCGGAGCGGGACGCGTACTACCGCGACGGCGCCCCCCGCCCGGTGATCGACGCCGCCGCGCTGCTGGAGGGGCTGAACGACAACCAGCGCGCCGCCGTCGTGCACTCCGGCTCCCCCCTGCTCATCGTGGCCGGAGCCGGGTCCGGCAAGACCCGTGTGCTCACCCACCGCATCGCGCACCTGCTCGCCGAGCGGGGCGTCCACCCGGGCCAGATCCTCGCGATCACCTTCACCAACAAGGCCGCGGGCGAGATGAAGGAGCGCGTCGAGCAGCTCGTCGGCCCGCGCGCCAACGCCATGTGGGTCATGACCTTCCACAGCGCGTGCGTGCGCATCCTGCGCCGGGAGTCCAAGAAGCTCGGCTTCACGTCGTCCTTCTCGATTTACGACGCCGCCGACTCCAAGCGTCTGATGGCCCTGGTCTGCCGCGACCTGGACCTCGACCCCAAGCGTTTCCCGCCGAAGTCCTTCAGCGCCAAGATCAGCAACCTGAAGAACGAGCTGATCGACGAGGAGGACTTCGCCGCGCAGGCGACCGACGGATTCGAGAAGACCCTCGCCCAGGCGTACGCGCTCTACCAGTCCCGGCTGCGCGAGGCGAACGCGCTGGACTTCGACGACCTGATCATGACGACGGTCAACCTGCTCCGCGCCTTCCCGGACGTCGCCGAGCACTACCGCCGCCGTTTCCGGCACGTCCTGGTCGACGAGTACCAGGACACCAACCACGCCCAGTACGCCCTGGTGCGCGAGCTCGTCGGAGGCGCCTCCGAGCACCCCGTCGACGTGCCGCCGGAGGCCGAGGTGCCGCCCGCCGAGCTGTGCGTGGTGGGCGACGCCGACCAGTCGATCTACGCCTTCCGCGGCGCGACGATCCGCAACATCCTCCAGTTCGAGGAGGACTACCCGGACGCGACGACGATCCTGCTGGAGCAGAACTACCGCTCCACGCAGACCATCCTCTCCGCCGCGAACGCGGTCATCGAGCGCAACGAGTCCCGCCGTCCCAAGAACCTGTGGACCAACGCCGGCTCGGGCGCGCTCATCACCGGGTACGTGGCGGACACCGAGCACGACGAGGCCCAGTTCGTCGCCGACGAGATAGACCGCCTCACGGACGCGGGCGAGGCCAAGGCCGGCGACGTCGCCGTCTTCTACCGCACCAACGCCCAGTCCCGTGTGTTCGAGGAGATCTTCATCCGCGTCGGCCTGCCCTACAAGGTCGTCGGCGGGGTGCGCTTCTACGAGCGCAAGGAGGTCCGGGACGTCCTGGCCTACCTGCGGGTGCTCGCCAACCCCGAGGACTCGGTGCCGCTGCGCCGCATCCTCAACGTCCCCAAGCGGGGCATCGGCGACCGCGCCGAGGCCATGATCGACGCCCTCTCCCAGCGGGAGAAGATCAGCTTCCCGCAGGCGCTGCGCCGCGTCGACGAGGCGTACGGCATGGCCGCCCGGTCGGTGAACGCGGTGAAGCGGTTCAACACCCTGATGGAGGACCTCCGTACGGTCGTCGAGTCGGGGGCGGGACCCGCGACGGTGCTCGAGGCGATCCTCGAACGAACCGGCTACCTCGCCGAGTTGCAGGCCTCCACCGACCCCCAGGACGAGACCCGCATCGAGAACCTCCAGGAACTCGCTGCCGTCGCCCTGGAGTTCGAGCAGGAGCGCGCCGAGGGTGAGACCGGCACACTGGCCGACTTCCTCGAGCAGGTCGCCCTGGTCGCCGACTCCGACCAGATCCCCGACGAGGAGGAGGACGGCTCCGGCGTCATCACGCTGATGACCCTGCACACCGCGAAGGGCCTGGAATTTCCGGTCGTCTTCCTCACCGGCATGGAGGACGGCGTCTTCCCGCACATGCGCGCCCTCGGCCAGACCAAGGAGCTGGAGGAGGAGCGGCGCCTGGCGTACGTCGGCATCACGCGTGCCCGGGAGCGGCTGTACCTGACGCGGTCGACGCTGCGCAGCGCCTGGGGCCAGCCGTCGTACAACCCGCCCTCGCGGTTCCTGGAGGAGATTCCGGCCGCGCACCTGGAGTGGAAGCGGACGGGCGCGAGCGCGCCGGTGTCGTCCGGTCCGGCGTCCGGGGTGGCGGCGTCGCTGTCGTCGTCCCGCTCCCGTTCGTCCGCGTCGGGCGCCTCGGGGTTCGCCACCCGGCGCGCCTCGGAGAAGCCGGTGGTGTCGGTGGCCGTCGGGGACCGGGTCACGCACGACCAGTTCGGTCTGGGCACGGTCGTCGCGGTGAAGGGCACGGGAGCGAACGCGGAGGCGACGATCGACTTCGGTGACACCAAGCCCAAGCGCCTGCTGCTGCGGTACGCGCCGGTGGAGAAGCTCTAGGGCTGCCCGGCCGGTGGCCCGTCGCGGGGCCGGAGTCCGCTCCGGCCCGGCGGGCCCTACGTCGGTTCGAGGCCGTGGCTGCGGAACCAGGCGAGCGGGTCGATCGACGAGCCGCCGCCGGGGCGCACCTCGAAGTGCAGGTGCGGGCCGGTGGAGTTGCCCGAGTTCCCGGAGAACGCGATCTGGTCGCCGGCCTTGACGGTCGCCCCGGAGGGCACCTGGTAGCTGGAGAGGTGGCAGTACCAGGTCTCCGTGCCGTCCATCGCCGTCACGATCAGCATGTTGCCGTAGGCGGAGTTGTACTGGGTGCGCACCGTGCCGTCGGTCGCGGCCAGCACGGGCGTGCCGTACGAGACGGGGAAGTCGATACCGGTGTGGACGGACATCCAGTTGATGCCGGACTGGCCGTAGTAGGCGCTGAGGCCGTGCTGCGCCACCGGAAGCGCGAACTTCGGGCGGAGCCGTTCCTTGCGGGCCGCCTCCTGGGCCGCCCGCTTGCGCTCGGCGTCCTGCTGGGCCTTGAGGTCGATGCGCCCCTGGGCTCGGCTGGCCCGGTCGGCGAAGTCGTCGGCGCCGGCGGCGAGGCTCTCCAGCTGGGTGTCCAGCTTGACGTTGGCGGCGGAGGGCTTGACCGGCGCCGCGTCCGCGGCGGTGGTCCTGGTCTCCTGGCCGCCGTCCTCGGTGAGGTCGCCGACCGAGGCCGCGGCGATGCCGGCGACCCCCATCACGCAGGCCGAGGGCACGGCCACCGTCAGCAGCGCGGAACGCTTGGGAGGGGGGCGGCGGCGGGAGCGGGAACGCGAGGCGGCGCGCGGGGCGGGAGCGGGGAGGACCTCCTCCTGCTCGTCGAGCAGGGACACCGCGGGCAGTTCGCCGGTGTCGGCCGGTTCACCGGCCCCGGGTTCGTCCGGTCCGGGCTCTCCGCGGTAGGCGTCCTCGGCGTACGGCTGGTCGGGCGCGTCCTGGCCGAAGGACTCCTGTCCGTACGACCCCTCCGCGAAGTTCTCCTGCTCGTACGGCTCCTCGCCGTACGTCTCCTGCTCGAAGGAGCCGGTCTGCGGGTCGTAGGTGTCGGAGGCCTGCGTGTTCGCGGCCGTCTCGCCGCCGTCGGAGTTCCACTGCGTGGCGTCGTACACGCCGCTGTCGAAGGTCTGCGTACCCCAGTCCCACTGCTGCGTCGGGTCCGCCGGCTGTTCCGCCTGGTCGGGCTGGAGCCATCCGCTCGCGTCCCACTGGCCGCTCTCGGGGGAGCCGCCCTGTTGCGGGATGGCCGCCATCGGCTGCGGGCCGGTGGTCCAGGCGGTGGCGTCGTGGCCGCCGGTGTCGTACGGGGAGGTCTGCTGCGCCGCGTACACGTCGTAGTGACCGGTGTCCTGGCCGTCCACCGACCAGTGACCGGTGGTGTAGGCGGCCGCGGCGGGATCGTCGCCCGGGAGGCTTCCGAAGAGGGGGTCGGCGGCGAAGGTGCCGGCGGTGTGCTCGCCGGTGCCGTAGTACGTGGCGTCGTAGCCGCCGTAGGAGGTGACGTCGCCGTACTGGGCCTCCTGCGTGCCGTACGACGCGTAGGGCGCCGAGGCGGCATCGGAAGCCGGGGCCGGGGTCATGGTCCCCGACGGGTGACGGTCGTTCACCAACTTCTCTTTCGCCTCGACAACAGGGGCTGCCAGAGCAGTGCGGCGACTGTACCCGGCGGTATGCGGGCGCGACAATCTTCCCCAGGTTTCGCGGCCCCAGGAAACGGGCATTCGGTCGGGTTTTGGCGGTCGGCGGGCGCGGTCTTGGCTCTATGTTCGACGATTGTTCGAAACTGTGACGCCTCGACGTCGGCAAGTCGGCCGTGTCCGACCGATGTTGTTCGCTTGTGGACGGGAAGGATCGCCTGCTCCCGGAAGGAGCGTGCCGGGCGTGTCGAGCGCCCCGCCGCCTCAGGCGACCGTCAGGCCGTTCGCCCGTCCGTCGGACGGTTCACCCGGGTGGGCCGTGTCCAGCGCCTGTCGTATGCCGGTCGCCACCGCAGGGTGCACCGGCAGCGCGAGGTGGCCCACACCGCTCACCCGCACGTTGACCGCCGTCAGGTCCGGGTGCTCGACGCACGCCGTCTCCAGCGGATCCATGATGTGGTCGAGGTCGCTCCAGAACGCGACGAAGTGCGTACGGCAGCCGGGGGCGGGCTGGGCGAGCTCGTCGAGGACCGGTGAGCCCGGGCGCATCTGCCGCACGATGGGGTGGGCGTTGGCCAGGGGCGCGACCCGGGTGCCGGAGTGCGGGGTGCCGAGCGTGACCAGCGTGCGCACCCGGCGGTCGCCGCCCAGCCGCTGCACGTAGTACCGGGCGATCAGGCCGCCGAGGCTGTGCCCCACCACGTCCACCTGGGTGCTGCCCGTACGCTCGCACACCTGCTCGATGTGGCGGCCGAGCAGTTCGGCCGCGATACGGATGTCGCAGGTCAGCGGGGAGTAGTTGAGTGACTCGATCTGCTGCCTGCCGTGCTGGGAGAGGCTGCGGCGCAGCAGGACGAAGACCGAGCGGTTGTCGATGAAGCCGTGCAGCAGCACGACCGGGGGCTTGGCCTGGGCCGGCAGCTGCGCCGTCCCCTCCGGTGCGGGCAGCGCCGAGCGGTCGGGTCCGCGGCGCTCCTGGACGATTCCGGCGGGATAGAGAAGGACGTGGCCCGCGAGGATCGCCAGCTCAAGGGCGGTCGCCTTCAGCAGGGTCACGGAGAGATCCGCCAGCCGGGCCGGCAGGAGGCGCCGGCAGAGGGGCAGGAACGGAAGAGCTGCCTGGGTGACCTTCATGGCCGACCTCCTGTCGGCACGTGGAGGGACAGCCTCGTCCCCCGTGTGCCCTCGTGGGATGCCGCTCCGGAAGCGGTCGGCCGCGCGCGCCGGTGACGCGTGGACGGTGCGCGGCGGCGGGTCGACCTCGAGGCGCATCCCTTAAACGCATGTTCCCACTGATGTCCTTGTGTCGCACGGGCACTCGGTTCGTGTACCGGGCCCGGGAACGCTGCGCGACGGACGTGTCCCACCGTGTGATTTCCCCCTCCCTGTGCACCGTGAAACTGCCGGTTGCGGGATGCTGGAGATAACGTTCGTTCACTTCCACGGCCGGTTGGGGCCGGGGTGTCCGTGCGATGTGTGCGGTACTGGTCGATACGGATGGATGTAATCGCTTCATGGAGGCAGTGATGGGTGTGGCAGCCGGTCCGATCCGCGTGGTGGTGGCCAAGCCGGGGCTCGACGGCCACGATCGCGGGGCCAAGGTGATCGCGCGGGCCCTGCGTGACGCCGGTATGGAGGTGATCTACACCGGTCTCCACCAGACCCCCGAGCAGATCGTCGACACCGCGATCCAGGAGGACGCCGACGCGATCGGCCTGTCCATCCTCTCCGGCGCGCACAACACGCTCTTCGCCGCGGTCATCGACCTGCTGAAGCAGCGGGACGCCGAGGACATCCTCGTCTTCGGCGGCGGGATCATCCCCGAGGCCGACATCGCTCCGCTGAAGGAGAAGGGTGTCGCCGAGATCTTCACGCCGGGTGCCACCACGGCGTCCATCGTGGACTGGGTGCGGGCGAACGCCCGTCAGCCCGCGGAGGCGTAGGCCGGCCCCCGGGTGGCCTGACGCCGCCGAACCCGCTCGAGCGGGACTGCACTCCGCCGGGGCGTCGTCCCGGCGGAGCGGGCGGCCCGTGGACCTGTGACGGGCGGGGCCCTGTCGAAGGCTCGGCGTGGGCGGGTCGGCGCGTGCCGGCTCGGGCGCCCGTGCCGCGGTGCCGGTTCGTGTCCTCGTGGCGGTGGACGGCCCTGTACCGGTGGACGGCCCCGTACCGGGATTTCGGCGGTGCGGGCCCTCGGCGGCGGGGGTGTCGCCCTGGCCGGCGTGGGCGGTGAGCGGCGGTGTGGCGGGACGCACCGGTCCCGTCAGGGGGCCGAGGCCGGCGGCGGGGTCAGCTCGGCCAGCATCGCCGCGCGCAGACGCAGCGTGGTGACCAGGCGCTGGAACGCCTCGGACCAGTAGCCCCCGGCGCCGGGTGCCGCGTCCTCCGGCTCGTCCGGTACCGCCAGCAGCGCGTCGAGGCGGCTCGCCTCGGACGGGTCGAGGCAGCGTTCGGCCAGGCCCATGACTCCGCTGAAACTCCATGGATAACTCCCTGCGTCCCGCGCGATGTTGAGCGCGTCGACCACGGCCCGCCCGAGCGGCGCGGCCCAGGGCACCGCACACACCCCGAGCAGCTGGAACGCCTCGGACAGGCCGTGCGTCTCGATGAACCCGGCCACCCACACCGCCCGTTCGCCGGCGCCCAGGGTGGCGAGCAGCCGGGCGCGTTCGGCCAGGGACACCGCCCCCGGACCGCCGGCCTCCGGCGCGGAGGGCTCCCCGAGCAGCGCCCGGGACCACCCCGCGTCCCGCTGCCGCACCGCCGCCCGGCACCACGCCGCGTGCAGCTCGTCCTGCCAGCCGTCCGCCACCGGCAACGCCACGATCTCCTCGGGCGTCCGCCCGCCGAGCCGCCGCGACCAGCTGTCCAGGGGTGCCGCCTCCACCAACTGACCGAGCCACCAGGACCGTTCGCCCCGGCCGGCCGGGGCCTTGGCCACCACTCCGTCGCGCTCCATCGCCGCGTCGCACTCGGGCGGCGCCTCCACGACGATCGTCGGCACGTCACGCGTGCGGTCCACGGCCACACAGGCGGCGGCGCGTACGGCCATCCGCGCGGCCAGCGCCGATCCGGGCAGCGCCGACAGCAACTCGGCCGCCGTCGCCCGCACGTTGCGGCTGCGGTCGGCCAGCGCCCGCTCCAGGAAGGCCTCGTCGTCCGGATGGAGCCCGGCGCGCAGGGAGTCCAGGAACATCAGCCGGTCCTCGGCCCGCTCCACCGCCCAGGTCTGTGCGAGGAGATCGCGTGCGGCGGCCGGGTCACGGGAGCGCAGCGCCGTGAGCAGGGTGACCCGCTCGGCGAAGAGACCCTCCTGCCAGAGCCTCCGTACGCCTGCCGCGTCCGTCGGGTCGGGTGCGGAGGAGCTGCCGCCGGGGGCCGCGCGCAGGGCGAAACGCCAGTCCGGGTTGAGCCGGGCGAGCCACAGGGCGCGCGGGCCCGCGAACCGGAGCGTCGCCGGGCGCAGGTCGGTGCGGCCCCGCGCGGCGTCCAGCAGGGCGGGCAGCGCCTGCGGGGGCGCCGCGAAACCACGGGCGTTCGCCGCGTGGAGCCACTGGGGCAGCAGCTCCATGAGGTCCGGTGCGGTGCCCCGGCGGCCGCCACCGGAAGCGCCGGGCCGGTCGGAGAGCAGCACCGCGAGCCGGCGCGCCGCCGCGGGGGGCAGCGCGGGGCGCGGGTCCTCGGGGGCAGGACGCAGGCGCTCCGCGGCCGGTGCGGGGCGCAGCCCGGCCCGGCGCCGTACGGTCGCGACGGCCGCCGCGTCCAGCAGGGCCGACGGCGCCTGCGGGCCGGGTGCCACACCCGGCGGGGTGCGCCGGTCGGTGCCCAGCAGAGCCGTGGTCACCAGCTCCTCCCAGCGGTCCGGGAGGGACGCGTCCACGGCGGCGGTCGTCCTGCTCATGAGCTTCCTTTCCGACGGGGGTCCCGGTGCGGTCGAAGACTCACGCGCACCGAGTGTCCAGTGATGTCCGAAAGATGCATGGGGGTGCCGGGGCGGGCGGGCCCCGAGGGGTCCGCAGGGCGTGTCAGCACAGGGGAACCGCCTCGCCGGGTCCCTGCGGCCATGCCGCCAGAGGAGTGAATCCGCGCGGGCCGCACTCGCCGAAGACCCGGACCGGAGCCCCGCCGGACAGGGCCACCAGACGCCACAGCCCCGGGCGGGACCGGCCCGCCGGCCCGATCGGCAGGGCGTGGTCCTCGTCGGCGTCGGCCAGCTGCCAGCCGTCACCGTCCGGGACCGGCACGACACGGTCCAGGGTCACCGGAACCGACTCGCACCACGGGTCGTCGCGCAGCGCCGCGCCGTAACGGGCGAGGGCCCCGGCCGTGGTCGTACCCGGCGGGCGCACCGCCGTCGGCGCGGGCGGCGCGAACTGCTCGACCAGTGCCATCCGAGGCTGTCCGGCGCCCGGATACGCGGACAGCTCCGCGTCGACGGCCAGCCCGGCCGGCAGCGCGAGGTCGGGGGCGCGGCCCGCGGCACCGTAGGAGAGGAGCAGCGCCGTACGGCCAGAGCCCGCGCCGTACAGCCAGACGCGACGGGTGGTCAGGTGGCCGTCGGACCGGTCGTACCGGGCCAGCACCAGCCAGTCGTCCCGTATCGCGGGGCCGTCCGCCGGTGCGGTCAGGCCCACGCGGGAGCGGACCGTCGCTGCCAGATCCTCCGGCAGCCACTCGCGGCGGAGCCAGGCCCGGGCGAGGAGGTGGAGCAGCGCGGCCTCCTCCAGCAGCCGTACCGGGGCGCCCGCACCGGCGGCCGGGAGCGCACCCAACTCCCGTGCGCGGTTGGCCAGTCCCTGTGCCTGGGCGTCGACCATGCGGGCGGCGGTCTCCTCCCACAGGGCGGGGCCGGACCGCTCGGCCGACGCCAGCCCGCCGCGCAGCAGATCCTCCAGGCGCTGCTCCAGCTCGGCCGCGCCCGCCGTGATCCGCTCGGCCCGGCGCTCCGCCCGCCGCAACGCCGCGAGCGCCGCCGGCGCCGCGGACACGGCGAGTCGGGTCCCCGCCCTGTCCGACACCGCGTCCGACACCCCGTCGGACACCGCGTCCGACACCCCGTCGGACACCGCGTCCGACGCCCCGTCGGACGCCGGTGCCGGCCCGTGGTCCGTGGTCCGGCGCACCCCCTGATCAGTCATGCCCCGACGGTAGGTCCCGCCACTGACAGTGGCGTTGGAGCGGACGTCTGCCGAGGTCAGGGCGATTGTCAGTGGCGTGGTGCACGGTGGGTGACAGATCCGAACCGGCCGAGCTGGAGGGGGGACCCAGCCATGTCTGTGTCCGCAGAACCGACGTCCGTCGACCCGAGGCGGAACGGCTCCGCGCCCGCGGACACGCGGCCGGCGGACACCCTGCGCCCGCACGCCGAGCACGCCTTCGCGGACGAACTCGCCGCGCTGGCCGCCCAGGACGACCGCCCGCGCCCCGCCCGCTGGCGCCTGTCGCCCTGGGCCGTCGCCACCTACCTGCTCGGCGGCACCCTGCCGGACGGCACCGTCGTCACCCCGAAGTACGTCGGCCCGCGCCGGGTGGTGGAGGTCGCGGTGACCACCCTCGCCACCGACCGCGCGCTGCTGCTGCTCGGCGTGCCCGGCACCGCCAAGACATGGGTGTCGGAGCATCTGGCCGCCGCGGTGAGCGGCGACTCGACCCTGCTGGTGCAGGGCACGGCCGGCACCCCGGAGGAAGCCATCCGGTACGGCTGGAACTACGCCCGGCTGATCGCCCAGGGCCCCAGCCGCGAGGCCCTCGTCCCCAGCCCGGTGATGCGGGCCATGGCCGAGGGCAGGACCGCCCGGGTCGAGGAACTGACCCGCATCCCTGCCGACGTCCAGGACTCCCTGATCACCGTCCTGTCGGAGAAGACCCTGCCCATACCCGAGCTCGGGCAGGAGGTGCAGGCGGTCCGCGGATTCAACGTGATCGCCACGGCCAACGACCGCGACCGCGGGGTCAACGAGCTGTCCAGCGCCCTGCGGCGCCGGTTCAACACGGTGGTGCTGCCGCTGCCCGAGACCGCCGAGGCGGAGGTCGACATCGTCTCGCGCCGCGTGGAGCAGATCGGCCGCTCGCTCGACCTGCCCGCCGTGCCCGACGGCATCGACGAGATCCGCCGGGTCGTCACCGTCTTCCGCGAGCTGCGCGACGGCGTGACCGCCGACGGCCGGACCAAGCTGAAGTCACCCAGCGGCACCCTGTCCACCGCCGAGGCGATCTCCGTCGTCACGGGCGGGCTGGCCCTCGCCGCCCACTTCGGCGACGGCGTGCTGCGGGCCGGTGACGTCGCGTCGGGCATCCTCGGCGCGGTCGTCCGCGACCCGGCGGCGGACCGGGTCGTCTGGCAGGAGTACCTGGAGACCGTCGTGCGTGAGCGCCAGGGCTGGGCGGACTTCTACCGGGCCTGCCGGGAGGTCGGTGCGTGAACGGCTCGGAGGCACCGGAGGCGGGGCCGCTGCTGCTCGGGGTGCGGCACCACGGCCCCGGGTCGGCGCGGGCGGTGCGGGCCGCGCTGGACGGGGTCCGGCCGCGCGTGGTGCTGATCGAGGGACCGCCCGAGGCCGACCCGCTGATCCCGCCGGCCGCGGAGGAGGACATGCGCCCGCCGGTCGCCCTGCTCGCCCACGCCGTGGACGAGCCCGGCCGGTCGGCCTTCTGGCCACTGGCCGCGTTCTCCCCGGAGTGGGTGGCGCTCCGCTGGGCGCTGGAGCACGGGGTGCCCGCCCGCTTCATCGACCTGCCGGCCACCCACACGCTGGCCTGGGAGCGGGAGGAAGAGGAAGAGGCAGGAGGGGGCGGAACGGAGGGGGTGGACGGTCCGGAGCAGGGAGCCGAGTCAGATTCCGGGTCCGCGGACGAGGACGTGCGGATCGATCCACTCGGGGTGCTCGCCGAGACCGCCGGGTACGACGACGCCGAGCGCTGGTGGGAGGACGTCGTCGAACACCGGGGGGCGGGCAAGGGTGACGTGCTCGCTCCGTTCACGGCCCTTGAGGAAGCCATGACGGCGCTGCGGGAGGAGTACGGCAGCGGCGGACACGGCCGGGACCTGATCCGCGAGGCCCATATGCGGCTGCGGATCCGGGACGCGCAGCGGGAGTTCGAGGACGGCGTGGCCGTGGTCTGCGGAGCCTGGCACGTACCGGCGCTGCGACAGCGTACGACCGTGACGGAGGACCGGGCCCTGCTGAAGGGCCTGCCCCGTGTGAAGACGGACATGACGTGGGTGCCGTGGACGCACCGCAGGCTGTCCCGGGCCGGCGGGTACGGCGCGGGCGTCACCTCCCCGGGGTGGTACGCGCACCTGTTCGACGCCCCGGACCGGCCGGTCGAGCGGTGGCTGACCAAGGTCGCGCGGCTGCTGCGGGCCGAGGACCGGACCGTCTCGCCCGGGCACGTCATCGAGGCCGTGCGGCTCGCGGACACCCTCGCCGCGCTGCGCGGACGTCCACTTCCCGGCCTGGGCGAGGCCACCGACGCCGTACGGGCGGTGATGTGCGAGGGCTCCGACGTCCCCCTGGCGCTGGTGCACGACCGGCTGGTCGTCGGCGACGTGCTGGGGGAGGTGCCCCCCACCGTGCCCGCGGTGCCGTTGCAGCGGGACCTGGAGCGGACCCGGCGCCGGCTGCGGCTGAAACCGGAGGCGGCCGAGCGGGAGCTGGACCTCGATCTGCGCAAGGACACCGACGCCGAGCGCAGCCGGCTGCTGCATCGGCTGCGGCTGCTCGGCATCCCCTGGGGCCGGCCGGCCGCCTCGCGCGGCGGCACGGGCACCTTCCGGGAGACCTGGCGGCTGCGCTGGGAGCCGGAGCTGACCGTGCGGGCCGCCGAGGCGGGGGTGTGGGGGACGACCGTGCTCGCCGCCGCGACCGCCAAGGCGGAGGCCGACGCGATCGCCGCGCACGGTCTCGCCGACGTCACCGGCCTCGCGGAGCACTGCCTGCTGGCCGCCCTGCCCGGGGCCCTGCCGACGGTGATGCGCGTCCTCGCCGACCGCGCCGCTCTCGACGCGGACGTCGCCCACCTCGCCCAGGCCCTCCCCGCCCTGGTCCGCTCGCTGCGCTACGGCGACGTACGCGGCACCGACACCGAGGCCCTCACCGACGTCGCCGCGGGCCTCGCCGGGCGGGTCTTCGTCGGACTGCCGCCCGCCTGTGTCTCCCTGGACGCCGAGGCGGCCGAGGAGATGCGGGGCCATGTCGACGCGGTGCACGGCGCGCTGGGCCTGCTCGGCGACACCCCCGCGGCGGGGGGCGGCGGACTGCGCGAGCGGTGGCGGTCCGTGCTGCGGAAGCTGTCGGCGCGGGACACCGTCCCGGGGGTGCTGCGCGGCCGGGCCGTGCGGCTGCTGCTGGACGAGGGACAGCTGGCGCAGGACGAGGCGGCGCGGCTCATGGGGCTCGTGCTGTCACCTGGCACACCCCCGGCGCACGCGGCCGCGTGGATCGACGGGTTCGTCGGCGGCCCCGGCGGCGGGCTGCTCCTCGTCCACGACGAGCGGCTGTTCGGCCTGGTCGACCGGTGGCTGACGGGCGTCCCGGCGGAGGCGTTCACGGACGTACTGCCGCTGCTGCGGCGGACGTTCTCGGCGTACGAGCCAGGGGTACGGCGCACGCTCGGCGAACTGGTGCGCCGTGGACCCGGGGGACACGGCCGTACGGCGGACGCGACGGCCGGGGCGCCCGGCTTCGGGCCGGGCCTGGACGGCGCGCGGGCGGACGCCGTCCTGCCGGTGCTGCGGCTGCTGCTGGGACCGGACGGGGACGACGAGGACGCCCTGACGGAACGGGCGGAGGTGCCGCGATGACGGGGGAGCCGGTGACGGGGGAGGCGCGCATGACGGGGACGGCGGACCCGGCGGGGGAGCGGCTGCGCCGCTGGCGGCTCGTGCTCGGCGGGGACACGGCCGACGGGACCGGGCACGCCCTGTCCGGGCAGGACGCCGCGATGGACGGGGCGCTCACCGCGCTCTACGGCAAGGACGACACGGCGCGGGCGGGCCGCGAGCGGACGGGAGGACTCGGGGCGTCGGCGCCCTCGGTGGCGCGCTGGCTCGGGGACATCCGCACCTACTTCCCTTCCTCCGTCGTCCAGGTCATGCAGCGCGACGCCATCGACCGGCTCGGGCTCGGGACGCTGCTGCTGGAGCCCGAGATGCTGGAGGCGGTCGAGCCCGACGTGCACCTCGTCGGCACCCTGCTGTCCTTGGTCAAGGCGATGCCCGAGACGACGCGGGAGACGGCGCGGGCGGTCGTGCGCACGGTCGTCGAGGACCTGGAGCGGCGGCTCGCCACCCGCACGCGGGCCGCCCTCACCGGCGCCCTCGACCGCGGCGCCCGCGTCCGCCGGCCCCGCCACCAGGACATCGACTGGAACCGCACCGTCGCGGCCAACCTCCGGCACTACCTCCCCGACCACGGCACGGTCGTGCCCGAGCGGCTCGTCGGCCACGGGCGCGCCTCGCGGGCGGTCGAGAAGGAGGTCGTGCTCTGCGTCGACCAGTCCGGGTCGATGGCGGCGTCCGTCGTGTACGCCTCGGTGTTCGGGGCGGTCCTCGCGTCCATGCGGTCGGTCTCCACCCGCCTCGTCGTCTTCGACACCGAGGTCGTCGACCTCACCGAGCGGCTGGACGACCCCGTCGACGTGCTCTTCGGCACCCGGCTCGGCGGCGGTACGGACATCAACCGGGCGCTCGCGTACTGCCAGTCTCGCATCACCCGCCCCGCGGAGACGGTCGTCGTCCTGATCAGCGACCTCTACGAAGGGGGGATACGCGACGAGATGCTCAAGCGGGTCGCGGCGATCAAGGCGTCGGGCGCGCAGTTCGTGTCGCTGCTCGCCCTGTCCGACGAGGGGGCGCCGGCGTACGACAGGGAGCACGCCGCCTCCCTCGCGGCGCTGGGCGCACCGGCGTTCGCCTGCACCCCCGATCTGTTCCCGGAGGTGATGGCGGCGGCGATCGAGAAGCGGCCGTTGCCGGCACCGGACACGGGGGACGGATCCGACTCCCGCCCGTGAAAAGGGACATGAGTGCCCATCGGTGACGGAGGGCTTGCGGGACCTCGGGCGTCGCGTGCAAGGATCGGGGGCGTTCGATCGAGGACCCGTGAAGATGCCCGGTGGTCCCGCAGTCCGGAGAGGGAACGCCCTGTCGACCTGGCCAGCAGCAGCCGTAGCCGGGGCCGCTGCGCGCGTGGTGCGCGCGGCGGCCCGGCGGCGTGCCGTCCGGCTGGCGCTGGTGGCGGGCGCGGTGTTCCTGCTCGGCCTGCTGTGCGGGGAGCGGGCCGCCGCGGCGGACGGCCCGCCGCAGCAACGGTTCCCCTCCGGCGCGGGACCGGTACGGGTCGACACGGAGGGCGTCCGTTCACTTGTCGACGCCCTGACAGCGCCGGGTACGGATGTGGCCGCGCCTACCCGGTCACGGGCCGAGGGGGCGGTGCGGGGCGCTGCGCGCGAAAGGGGCGTGAGGTTCGGGGCCGGGTCCGGCAGCCGTGCCATGGAGGCGCCGGTGGTGCCGACGGCCGGCGAGCGGATGGCGAGTCCCGCCCGTGAACAGGTCGCGCGGCCGGCGGTGAAGCCGGCGGTGCGTCCGGCCACGAAACCGGCCGTCCGGCCCGCTGCCGAGCAGCTCACCTCGCCCACCACGCAACGGCTCGCCCCTCCCGTCACCGGGCGGCTCCTGCGGCCCGCCGCGGACCACGTCGTGCGGGCCGTCGTGGATCAGGTCGTGCGGCCCGCCGCGGATCAGGTCGTGAGGCCTGTCGGGCAGCGAGTCGTCGGGCCCGTCGTGGATCAGGTGGCGCGGCCGGTCGGGCAGCGCATCGTCCGGTCCGTCGCGGAGCCGGTTCTGCGGCCCGTCGCGGGGCAGGTGCTGCGCCCCGTCGGGCAGCTCGTGCGCGGGGTGACGGAGAAGCTGGGCGCGGGCACGGTGACCGTGCCCGTCCCGCACCTTCCCGGTCTCCCGGTGCGTCTCCTTCCCGCGGCCGACGCGGTCGGCCGCCCCCAAGCACCCACGGCCCGGGCGACCGTGGCGCCCATCCCCGACGGACGCGCCCAGCTCACCCCCGCCACCCACGGCCCCGCAGCGGCGCCCGTAGCCACACCCCCCGGCACCCGCCCCACCCCCCGCCCCGACGGGCAGCACACCGCCCCCGTCGCCCGGGCGAGCTCGCCGCAGGTGTTCCGGACTCCCGCCGGAGGCGCCCCCGACGGGGCCCTCGGCAGCGGTTCCGCCGTCGATCGGGGCACCGCACGGCACGGCGACACCGGTGCCGTCCCCGCCCACCACCGCCCCACGCCCCGGCTCGTGCCCGGCGCCACCGTGCGCGCCGACGCCCCCGGGACGCGGGACCACACGCGGGACGTCCCGGTCCCGCCCGCCTAGGCCGTACGGCCCGCCCTCTGCGCGGGCGCGCACCCGTACGGACATTCACCCTGTCCCGGCCGAAACCGCCGTGGACCGCCGCTCCCGATGTCCCTGGTCGCGCACCCGCCTGTCACCCGTTCCTGACTCACGGGTAACAAAGGACTCCGCGGGGAAGGACCCGGACAGCCGAAAGCCGTCGGCTCGTCCGGCGGCGACCTCGCGGAGGGGAGGCCGGCCCCCATTGGGGAATGGAGGCCGGCCGCCCCGCAACCCCGGATCAGGGCTTCACGGCCCGTCCGGGTTGTTCGGCAGGGCCTCACCGGGTCAACCCCAGCCCGGTGAGGCCCCTCACGTCTGGCACGCCGTGCCGGAGAAGCCGACATCATGTGACAGGTATCACCGCTCACGTGTGACTCGCGATTTAGAGAGGTCACCCATGCGGCGATAACCTGCGAGACGGACATGCCGCGCGCTCGGACACCGTGTGCGCCTCCCTTGTGACAGAGCGGACGTCACGTTGCCCTTCGCGGCACGCCCACGCATCCAACGAACCGCGAGATCACTGATAGGGACGGAAGCGCGTGGACCTGTTCGAGTACCAGGCGAGGGACCTCTTCGCCAAGCACGATGTACCGGTGCTGGCCGGTGAAGTCATCGACACGCCTGAGGCGGCCCGCGCAGCCACTGAGCGTCTCGGTGGCAAGTCCGTCGTCAAGGCCCAGGTGAAGGTCGGTGGCCGCGGCAAGGCCGGCGGCGTGAAGCTGGCCGCGAGCGCGGACGAGGCCGTGGCCCGTGCGACCGACATCCTCGGCATGGACATCAAGGGCCACACGGTCCACAAGGTGATGATCGCCGAGACGGCCCCGGAGATCCTGGAGGAGTACTACGTCTCCTTCCTCCTCGACCGTGCCAACCGCACCTTCCTCTCCATCGCGTCCGTCGAGGGCGGCATGGAGATCGAGGAGGTGGCGGCCACCCGTCCGGACGCCGTCGCCAAGATCGCGATCGACGCCATCGACGGCGTGGACGAGGCCAAGGCCCGCGAGATCGTCGAGGCCGCCAAGTTCCCGGCCGAGGTCGCGGACAAGGTCGCCAACGTCCTGATCAAGCTGTGGGACACCTTCATCAAGTCGGACGCCCTCCTCGTCGAGGTCAACCCGCTCGCGAAGGTCGCCTCCGGTGAGGTCATCGCCCTGGACGGCAAGGTGTCGCTCGACGACAACGCCGAGTTCCGTCACCCCGAGTACGAGGAGCTCCACGACAAGGCCGCGGCGAACCCGCTCGAGGCCGCCGCCAAGGAGAAGAACCTCAACTACGTCAAGCTCGACGGCGAGGTCGGCATCATCGGCAACGGCGCGGGTCTCGTCATGAGCACCCTGGACGTCGTCGCGTACGCCGGTGAGAAGCACGGCGACGTCAAGCCGGCCAACTTCCTGGACATCGGCGGTGGCGCCTCCGCCCAGGTCATGGCCAACGGCCTCGAGATCATTCTCGGCGACCCGGACGTCAAGTCCGTCTTCGTCAACGTCTTCGGCGGCATCACCGCCTGCGACGAGGTCGCCAACGGCATCGTGCAGGCCCTGAAGCTGCTGGAGGACCGCGGCGAGGAGGTCACCAAGCCCCTCGTCGTCCGCCTCGACGGCAACAACGCCGAGCTCGGCCGGCAGATCCTCACCGACGCCAACCACCCGCTGGTGCAGCGCGTCGACACCATGGACGGCGCGGCCGACAAGGCCGCCGAGCTGGCCCACGCCGCCAAGTAAGCACTCAGGACGAGGACAGAACACACCATGGCTATCTGGCTCAACAAGGACAGCAAGGTCATCGTCCAGGGCATGACCGGCGCCACGGGCATGAAGCACACGAAGCTCATGCTCGGTGACGGCACGAACGTCGTGGGCGGCGTGAACCCGCGCAAGGCGGGTCAGACCGTGGACTTCGACGGCACCGAGGTACCCGTCTTCGGGACCGTCAAGGAGGCCATCGAGAAGACCGGCGCCAACGTCTCCGTCATCTTCGTGCCGGAGAAGTTCACCAAGGACGCGGTCGTCGAGGCCATCGACGCCGAGATCCCGCTGGCCGTCGTGATCACCGAGGGCATCGCCGTGCACGACTCGGCCGCCTTCTGGTCGTACGCCGGCAAGAAGGGCAACAAGACCCGGATCATCGGCCCGAACTGCCCCGGCATCATCACGCCGGGCCAGTCCAACGTCGGCATCATCCCGGGCGACATCACCAAGCCGGGCCGCATCGGCCTGGTCTCGAAGTCCGGCACGCTGACGTACCAGATGATGTACGAGCTGCGTGACATCGGCTTCTCGACCGCCGTCGGCATCGGTGGCGACCCGATCATCGGCACCACGCACATCGACGCGCTCGCCGCGTTCGAGGCCGACCCCGAGACCGACCTGATCGTCATGATCGGCGAGATCGGCGGTGACGCCGAGGAGCGTGCCGCGGAGTACATCTCGAAGAACGTGACCAAGCCGGTCGTCGGCTACGTCGCGGGCTTCACCGCGCCCGAGGGCAAGACCATGGGCCACGCCGGCGCCATCGTCTCCGGCTCCTCCGGCACCGCGCAGGCGAAGAAGGAGGCCCTCGAGGCCGCCGGCGTCAAGGTCGGCAAGACGCCGACCGAGACCGCCAAGCTGGCGCGCGCCATCCTCGCCGGCTGACCCGCCGGCGCGACAGCGCACCGAACGGGTGGGCCCGTTCCCCGCAGTTGGGGACGGGCCCACCCGTCGTTCCGGCCCTGCCCTGCCCTGCCCTGCCCGGCGCGGCCCTTCGCGGCCCGGGCTCAGCGGGCCTGCGGCGTCAGGCGCTCCGGTCCGTGGTGCAGGGCCTCGCGCAGACGGTCGCGCAGCTCGCGGCGGTCGTCCGACAGCGGTCCCGGCGCCACCCGCGGCGGGACGCCCTGGACCGTCTCACCCGGAGGCACGGGCGGCACGTAGTGCGTCGGAGCCGTGTGCAGCGTCAGCGCCGTGGCGCCGATCAGCACGACCGTGAAGGCCGTCGCCGCGCGGGTCCAGAAGCGGGCCCGGCGCTCGCTGCCGCCGCGCACCGCCGACGGCTCCGCCGCCCGCAGCCGCCCGGTGGACGCCAGCTCGGCCAGCCGGTGGTGCAGCTCCCGAGGGTCGGCCAGCTCCGGCACGCGGGCGGCGAGGGTCTCCCGCGCGTACATCAGCCGCCCGGCCGTCGCCCGCGTGCTGGCCTCCGTCTCCGCCGCCGTCTCGGGCAGGTCGAGGCCGACGCCGTCGTACAGCACGAGCGTGCGGCGGTAGGGCGGCGGCAGGCTCAGCAGCCCCTCGAGGAGGGTGCGGTCGTCCTCCTCCGGAGGCGGGGGCTCGGGGTGCCGGTAGCGGCGGCGCAACCGGTGCCACGGCGAGAGGGCCCACTCGTGCGCCGCCGCCCGCACCCAGCCGGCCGGGTCCGGGTCGCGGGCCACCTCGGGCCAGTGGTCCCATGCCCGCTGGAAGGCCCTCTCCACGGACTCGTGGGCGAGGTCGCGGCGGCCGGTCAGGAGATAGGCCTGCCGGACGAGGGCGGGGGCGCAGTACGCGTACAGCGCGTCGAAGGCCTGAGCGGGCGTCAGGTACGGGAAGGCTTCGCAGCCCGCGGCGGACCGCGCCCACGAGGGGGCCTGGCGTTCGCCCACGGGCCCCGTCCCGGGCGGCTCCAGCACGAACGCCCCGGGGTCCGGTGCCCCCGCGGCGTCGGTGCCGCCGCCCCCCGTCCTCTCCGGACGCACCGTCACCACAACGGCTGCCTCACCCTTCTGACGGCCCACCGGCTCGGCGGACGCCCCGGCCGTCGCCATCGCCACCGCGTCCTCCGCCGCCCCGGTCATCGCCATCGCCACCGCGTCCTCCGCCGCCCCGCCTTCCGTCGCCGTCCCGCCGTCCGCCGTCGCCTTGAGGCCGGCCAGCAGTTCCGCGTACGCCTTGCGGTTCCGGCCGCGCGGTGTGCTGCGGCCGGACTCCCACGCGCGCACCGTGTCGGGCCGTACGCCGACCCGTTCGGCGAGCTGAGCGCGCGTCAGCGAGCCCGCCTCACGCAGGCGTCGGCGTTCCCTGGGCGGGGGGAGCGGATGGGCGGGGCTCCGCGTCACTGGGCGTCCCTCAGTACAGAAAAGTACATAAACGTATATTGAGCGACACAGCCGAGCTTCGCTCGTTACGCCGGATAAGCGCGTGTCGTTGGGAGCATGGCGGGCGTGATCCAGACGACCGTCCGCCGTTCGCTGCCGGCCTCCCTGCTCCTGCGGATGCGCCACCGCTCGCCGGGGCTGGCCTCCGGGCTCGTCGGGGGTGCCCTCGCCGCCGGGCTGGGCCTCGCGGCGTGCACCGTCCTCGTGATGCTGCTGTGGGTCAGCTCGCCCTACCCCGACAGCGGGCCCGGCGGCGCCCTGCACGTCGCGACCTCGCTGTGGCTGCTCGCGCACGGCGCCGAGCTGGTCCGCGTCGACACCCTCTCCGGCGGCCCCGCCCCGATGGGCGTGCCCCCGCTGCTGCTCCTCGTGGTGCCGCTGTGGCTGCTGCACCGGGCGGCCCGCGACGCCGCCGAGGGGGGCGCCCGTCACCACGCCCGGCTGGTCCCCGGCCGTACCGCGTGGACCGGCGTCGTCCTCGGCTACCTCGCCGTCTGTGCCCCCGCCGCCCTCTACGCGGCCGGCGGCGCGCTGCGTCCCGCGTGGCCGTGGACGGCGGTGTGCGTGCCGCTGGTCGCCGTCGTGGCGGCCGGGACCGGGGTGTGGACCGCGTACGGCCGGCCGAGCGGGCCGCTGGAGCAGCTGCTGGGCGCGCTCCTGCCCCGGGGCGTACGCCATCTGGTGCTGGGGCCGGACGGCCGCCCCGGTGTCGCGGCGCGGGCGGCGGCGGCCGGGGCGGTGGTGCTCGTCGCGGGCGGGGCGGTGCTGCTGGCGGTGTCGCTGGGCGCGCACGCCGGTCGGACCCGCTCGGCGTTCGGGCGGCTGACCGAGGGCTGGTCGGGGTGGCTCGCGGTGGGGCTGCTCTGCCTCACCCTGCTGCCGAACGCCGCCGTGTGGGCCGCGTCCTACGCCCTCGGCCCCGGCTTCCTGCTCGGCGCCGGAGCCCCGGTGACGCCGCTCGCCTCCGGGGCGGCGCCGCTCCTGCCGCCGTTTCCGCTGCTGGCCGCGGTGCCGGACCCGGGCGCGGGCACGGCGGTGCACTGGGCGGCCGGGGCGGTGCCGCTGGCGGCCGGTGCGGTGGTGGGCCGGTACGTCGGCCGCGGGGCCGCGAGGGGCGGGGGACCGCCCGCCGCCGCCTGGACGCCGGGCCGGACCGCGGGCGCGGCGGCCCTCGCGGCCGGGCTGTGCGGGGTGCTGCTGGCGCTGCTCGCCGGGCTGGCGGGCGGACCGCTCGGCACGGAGGCGCTCGCCCGGTTCGGACCGGTGTGGTGGCAGGTGGGCGCGGCGACGGTGGTGTGGATCGCGCTGACGGCGGCCGTCAGCGCCCTGACCGTACGGGCCTGGCGCCGCCGGCGGCTGTGCCGGCGGGGGGACGGCCGTCCGGGCCGTGCCCCCGCGCCGCGCCGTCCGGTCCTCCCGCGCGCGGTCGACCGGACGCGGCGCTCCCGCGGCCGCTGGTTCACCCGGCGCCGCGCCGGGACCCCCCGTACGTCCGCAGCGGTCGCCCCGGACGAGCCGTACCTGCTGCTCGACCACGACTACGACCACGACGACGACCACGACCACGACGGCATCGCCGCCCTCCGTCCGCGGTCCGCACCCGGCCACGACAAGCAGTCCCCCGTCCCGGCGGCGACGGACCCCGTGCCCCCGCGCGGACCCTCCGACCTGCCCGGGCTGGATCCGGACGACGACGACCCCTGCCCGCTCCCCGGCCACGACGACGGTCCGCCCTCGGCGCTCGACGTACGTCAGTGGCGGTCGGCCCCCGCGAACGGAGAACCCCGCCCTCCCGCGTGAGCGGACGGACGGGGTTCGGCAGCCTTCGAGCGGTCCTCCGGATCAGCTCTCCTCGTCCAGCAGCCCTCGCCAGAACTCCGGCAGGTGCTCGCCGCAGGACTGGCGGGCCTGCTGCGTGAGGGCGTCGCTGGTGCACTCGTAGTAGTCGCTGAAGACCAGGCGGGCCGTGAAGGACCCGGCCACCAGAACCAGCGCCAGCGACGCCGTGACCAGGCCGCTCACCGCCGCCGTGGTCTGCGGCCGGGCCTTCTGCCGCTCGGGCGCCGGGGTGTCCGGGTCCTGACCGCGGGGCTTGGCGCGCAGGGCGCTGATGCTCCAGTAGAGGGCCAGCGCACCCAGCAGCAACGCCAGGTACGTCCAGCTGAAGAGGGCGAAGAAGAAGGCCCACATGCCGCCCAGCAGGGCGTAGCGCGCGCGGCGCTGGGCCGGGTCCGTGGGGTCCCAGCGCATGCCCGGGCCCGGCTGGCCGCCGCCGCCCTGGCCCTCCGGTCCGCGCGGGCGCTCGCCGAAGCCGCCGGAGGAGCGACCGGGCTGGCGGTCGCTCCAGTTGCGGCCCCACGGGGAGCGGTTGCCCCCGTCCTCGCCGCCCGAGGGGTGCCGGGGCTGCCAGGGGCGGTCGGGCGTGCCCTCCGGCGGGGGCGCGAACGGGTTGTCGTCCTGGCCCTGGCCGTCACGGCCGTCGTCGCCGTCGCCGCGGGGGGCGTCGGGCGGCGAGGAGGGGCGCTCCCGCAGCAGCACGGCGCCACGCTCCCCTCCCTGGGCCGACTGCTGGGGGAACGTGAGGAGTCGCAGGCTGCGGTCCGGCATCAAGTGAGCGTCTTCCCCTTTGTGAAGCACGGCGTGGTCCGGCGTGACCGCCTCGCACGACGTATCGACTACGACTGAGCTGTGAGCTGGTGCGTTCCCGTCAGCTCCGCGCGGCCCGGGTCCGTCGCCCTGTGAACGATCGGTGCGCGGTCGGCGTTCCCGTGCGCCCCGGCGTCCAGGGACCGGCGTACCCCGGCCGGCTCCCACCAGACGCTACCTTCCGGCCAGGCCCCCGTCCCGTGGGGGCCCGTCGGGAGTGCCGGTATCGTTGCTGCCGGTCGGCCGCTTCGTAGGCTTCCCCGTATCAGGGGGCGCGAAGCATTCGTAGGAATGTACAAAGCGCTGTGCCGCCGACCGTACAGACGCTCCCCGAGAAAGGGCCCCACCGTGGCCGCCAAGCCCGTGGCCGAGCGCGCCAGGCGTCGTCTCGTCGTGCTGGTCTCCGGATCCGGCACCAACCTGCAGGCGCTCCTCGACGAGATCGCGGCCGTCGGACCCGACGCCTACGGGGCCGAGGTCGTCGCGGTCGGCGCCGACCGCGAGGGCATCGAGGGGCTGGCCCGGGCCGAGCGCGCCGGGCTGCCGACCTTCGTGTGCAAGGTCAAGGACCACCCGGCCCGCGAGGAGTGGGACGCGGCGCTCGCCGAGGCGGTCGCCGCGTACGAGCCCGACCTCGTGGTGTCCGCCGGGTTCATGAAGATCGTGGGGAAGGAGTTCCTCGCGCGCTTCGGCGGGCGGTTCGTCAACACCCACCCCGCCCTGCTGCCCAGTTTCCCGGGAGCCCACGGCGTACGGGACGCGCTCGCGTACGGCGCCAAGGTCACCGGCTGCACCGTCCACTTCGTCGACGACGGCGTCGACACCGGGCCGATCATCGCGCAGGGCGTGGTGGAGGTCCGTGACGAGGACGACGAGAGCGCTCTGCACGAGCGCATCAAGGAAGTCGAGCGAAAGCTGCTCGTCGAGGTCGTGGGGCGCCTCGCCCGCAACGGCTATCGCATCGAGGGACGAAAGGTAGTTATCCAGTGACCGCCGAGAGCAACAAGCGGGCCATCCGACGGGCGCTCGTCAGCGTCTACGACAAGACCGGCCTCGAGGATCTCGCGCGCGGCCTGCACGAGGCCGGGGTGGAGCTGGTCTCCACCGGGTCCACCGCCGCGAAGATCGCCGCCGCGGGCGTCCCCGTGACCAAGGTCGAGGAGCTGACCGGCTTCCCCGAGTGCCTGGACGGCCGGGTCAAGACGCTGCACCCCAAGGTCCACGCCGGCATCCTCGCCGACCTGCGCCTCGCCGACCACGAGCAGCAGCTCAAGGACCTCGGTGTGGAGCCGTTCGACCTGGTGGTCGTGAACCTCTACCCGTTCCGCGAGACCGTCGCCTCCGGTGCCACGCCCGACGAGTGCGTGGAGCAGATCGACATCGGCGGCCCCTCGATGGTCCGCGCCGCCGCCAAGAACCACCCGTCGGTCGCCGTCGTCACCAGCCCCGCCCGCTACGGCGACGTCCTCGCCGCGGTCCAGGGCGGTGGCTTCGACCTCGCCACCCGCAAGCGGCTCGCCGCCGAGGCCTTCCAGCACACGGCCGCGTACGACGTCGCCGTCGCGAGCTGGTTCGCGTCCGAGTACGCCCCGGTGGACGACTCGCAGTTCCCCGACTTCCTCGGCGCCACCTGGGAGCGCAAGAACACCCTCCGCTACGGCGAGAACCCGCACCAGCCGGCCGCGCTGTACGTCTCGACTGTGTCCAGCAGCGGCTCCGCCGCGGGGGGCGGTCTCGCCGAGGCCGAGCAGCTGCACGGCAAGGAGATGTCGTACAACAACTACACGGACACGGACGCCGCGCTCCGTGCCGCGTACGACCACGACGCCCCGGCCGTCGCGATCATCAAGCACGCCAACCCGTGCGGCATCGCGGTCGGCGCGGACGTCGCCGAGGCGCACCGCAAGGCGCACGCCTGCGACCCGCTGTCCGCCTTCGGCGGCGTGATCGCGGTGAACCGCCCGGTGTCCAAGGAGATGGCCGAGCAGGTCGCCGAGATCTTCACCGAGGTCATCGTGGCCCCGGACTACGAGGAGGGCGCCCTGGAGGCGCTCATCAAGAAGAAGAACATCCGCGTGCTGCGCGCCCCCGAGGCGCCGTCCGCCCCGGTCGAGGTCAAGCCGATCGACGGCGGCGCGCTGCTCCAGGTCACCGACCGGCTCCAGGCCGAGGGCGACGACCCGGCCACCTGGACGCTGGCCACCGGCGAGGCGCTGAGCGGGGCCGAGCTGGCCGACCTGGCCTTCGCCTGGAAGGCGTGCCGTGCGGTGAAGTCCAACGCGATCCTGCTCGCCAAGGACGGCGCCTCCGTCGGCGTCGGCATGGGCCAGGTCAACCGCGTCGACTCCGCGAAGCTCGCCGTCGAGCGGGCCGGTGCCGAGCGGGCCCAGGGCTCCTTCGCCGCCTCGGACGCGTTCTTCCCGTTCCCCGACGGCCTGGAGATCCTCACCGAGGCCGGCGTGAAGGCCGTCGTCCAGCCCGGCGGTTCGGTCCGCGACGAGCTGGTCGTCGAGGCCGCGAAGAAGGCGGGCGTGACCATGTACTTCACGGGCACGCGGCACTTCTTCCACTGACGCGCGGGAGCGGGGCGGGGGCCCCGGGGCCCCCCCCCCCCCCGGGGGGGGGGCGCGGGGGGGGCCGGGCCCCCCCGGGGGGCCGGGGGGGGGGCCCCCCCCGGGGGGGGGGGGCGGGCCCCGGGCCCCGGCGGGCGAGGTG
>NZ_JBITSH010000002.1:0-112741 GCF_044540535.1 Streptomyces sp. NPDC085937
AGCTGGCCCAGCTTGGCCCTGCTGTACTGGGCGGTGAGCTTGGCCTGCGAGAAGGCCAGGATGAAGTGCCGCCTGCCCCACAGCTGACGGACATATGCGCCGAGAGGCGGGCGGGCACCGCTGACCGTGAGGCCGTGGCGGGCGGCGAGGGCCGCGAGGTCTTCCTCGCCCGGTGCCGGGCTCGCCTGCGCGGCGGGCGGTGTGTGGAGGGCCTGACTCACATCCGCTGCTTTCGCTAGAAGGGGGGTGTGGTGGGCAACGGGTCCGACGTCGGAACGGAACCGTATCGTCGTGTCGTGAGCGTAGGTCGAATACGCGTCGGAACGCAACCGTTTCGTCGATACGGGGGCGGCCTATGCTGGACCGCATGACGAACGCAGACGAGCCCGAGCCCCGTCCGCGCCGCCGGGCCCCCGCCGGGGCCGCCGTCCTGCGCGAGGACGTCACGGAGGCCATCCGTGCGGCCGTCTTCGAGGAGCTCGCCGCCGTCGGCTACGCCCGGATGTCGATCGAGGGCATCGCGCGCCGCGCGGGCGTCGGCAAGACCGCCGTGTACCGCCGCTGGCGCTCCAAGCTGCACGTGGTCCTCGACCTGGTGTCCGCGCTCGCCGTGCAGGGCCTGCCGGTGCCGGACACCGGCTCCCTGGAGGACGACCTGCGCCTGCTGTACGAGGTCACCTCCCGGGCCCTGCGCCACCCCGTCGCCTCGCAGATCCTCCCCGACCTCCAGGCCGAGGCCGCCCGCAACCCCGACATCGCCGAGGCCGTGCAGAAGGCTCTGCGCGAGGGTCAGGACGGGGTGGCCAAGGGCATCGTCACCGCGGCGCAGGACCGGGGAGAGATGCGCGCGGACGCCGACCACGGCCTGGCCCTCGACCTGGTCTCCGGGCCGCTCTACTGGCGCTCGGTGGTCATCCGTAACCCGAAGCTGCCCAAGGGCTACCTGCCCGCCCTGGCCCGCGCCACGGCCCAGGCCCTCAAGGCCCTCTGACCCGGGCCCGGGTCCTCGTGGCCCTCTGCCCCCGCCCGCCGTACGGGCCACTGACACGGACTTCTGATCCGCCGGTCCTGGCCTGGTCTCCACGCCCCAGGACCCGGTCCGGGTTTCGGGCCCGCCGACACGGCCCGGATTTCCGGTCCGCCGGACCCGGACCCCTGCTAGGCCCGTCGGCCCTCGGTCCTCACCCCGTGCCCGGTAGCAGGCGGCGCAGGCGGCCGCGCAGGACTTGGGTGGTGGCCTGGGCGCCGGCCGTCACCCGCAGGGACAGTGCGCCCGCGTGCGTGGCGTAGGGGCGGATCAGGACCACCCCGTACCGGCGGCTCGGCACGGCGCCGGGGCGCAGCAGGCCGGGGCCGGTGAGCGCGTGGGCCGAGACGGTCCGGACCGCGCCGTTGCGGAAGCGCAGCCGCAGTCGCAGGTCCCAGGCGCCGGTGGCCAGGGCGGCCAGCCGGTCGAAGGGGACGGGGACGAGGGCGGTCCACAGGGTGTCGGAGGACGGCCGCAGCGGCAGGGTGCGGCGCAGCGCCGTGCCGGGCCGGTCCCGGTGGCGCCATTCGACCTCCACCTCCACCGGACCGGCCCGCGCCACCGCGCCGTACAGCTCGTGCAGGCGCAGCCGCAGCAGGCGGGTGCGCGGGCGCAGCTCCGCGTCGACGGCGAGCGGGAGCAGCCGGGTGGGGCGGGCGGGGAGGGACTCCAGGCTGACCCCGGGCAGGTCCGCCGACCAGCACGGTGTGCCGTCCCGCGCGCGGGCGTACGGCGGGCACAGCCGGGCCGGGCGGGCGGCGAGCTCCCGCAGCCGGGGCAGGTCGCGCGGGGCGGGCGAGGCCAGCAGCACCCGGGCGATCAGCGTGCCGGGGGAGACCGGGTCGCGGGCCAGGTCGGCGGCGTCGTACCCGGCGAGGTGGTCGCGGGTGTGCGCCCACCACTCCCGCCGGTAGGCCTCGTCCCGCAGCGGCAGCTCGCGCGCGTACATCCGCAGGTCGTGGTCGAGGAACTTGGCCCGGGCGGCGCGCGCCAGCCGCTTCTCCCCGGCGTCGAGCAGGATCGCGTGGGCCGTCCGGCAGGCGTGCGTGCGGGCGCGCCAGTTGGCGGCGTCCGCCCGGTCCAGCGAGATCGACAGCCGGGGTGCGGACCGGCGCACGTGCCAGACGTACACCCGGTCGGGGACCAGGGCGACGCGCGGTCCGGCGGCCCACACCCGGGCGGTGAACACGAAGTCCTCGTAGGGGAAGCGGCCGTCCGGGAACCGGATGCCGTTCTCGCGCAGGAAGGCCGTGGCGTACAGCTTGTCGACGCTCAGGGTGTCGCGGACCAGGCGGGGGCGGTCGGCGGGGTGGGCGAGGACGGCGGGGGAGGCGTACAGGGCGGGCTCCCACGGCACCTCGCGACCCGAGGGCAGCTCGCGGCGCACGCACAGACCGCCCGTGACCTGCGCGTCCGCCCGCGTCGCGGCGGCGAGCAGCGCCTCCACCGCGCCGGGCGGCAGGACGTCGTCGCTGTCCAGGAACATCACGTACGGCGTGCGCACCGCGTCCAGGCCGGTGTTGCGCGGGGTGCCGCAGCCGCCGCTGTTGACGGGCAGCCGGATCACCCGCAGCCGGGGCTCGCCGGCGGCCAGCCGCTCCAGCAGGCCCGCGCTGCCGTCCGTGGAGCAGTCGTCCACGGCGACGACCTCGCGCACGGCGGGTCCCTGGCCGAGCGCGGACCGCACCGCGTCGGCCACGTGGGCGGAGTCGTCGTGGCCTATGACGACGACGGAGACGGCGCCGGCCGGTGCGGGGTCGGGGTGCATGGCTTCCTCGGGGCGTGCTGCGGGGAGGTCCCGTACAACGTCACCCGCGCCGCGCCGGTCCGCACCCCGTGGGCGTCCCCGCGGGCGTCAGGCCCCTTCGGCGGCGGCCTTGTCCAGCGCGGCGGTCAGCTGCGCGAGGGTGGTGCTCAGGGAACGCATCTCCTCGGCCCGCAGTCCGGTGGCGGCGGAGATCCGGCGCGGCACCTCCACGGCCCGCCGGCGCAGCGCGACACCCTCGTCGGTGAGCCGGACCTCGACCGACCGCTCGTCGCGCGCGCTGCGCTCCCGGTGCACGAGACCGGCCGTCTCCAGCCGCTTGAGCAGCGGGGACAGCGTGCCGGAGTCCAGGCGAAGGCGTTCGCCGAGCGCCTTCACGGGCAGGGTGCCGTGCTCCCACAGCACCAGCATGACCAGGTACTGCGGATAGGTGATGCCGAGGTCCTTGAGCACCACCCGGTAGACGCCGTTGAAGGCGCGCGCGGCGGCGTTGAGGCTGAAACAGATCTGCTGGTCGAGGCGGAGCCAGTCGTCCGTGACGGCCGGCGCGTCCGTCGCGGCCGGGGGGCTGGGTGTGGCTGTCATGCGTCCAGGGTAACGCCGGGCGAGCCATTTGGTTGTGCCCAACTGAATTGTGTGCTCTACTTGAGTCCACGGAGGCCGGGTCCCCAGGGGAACCGGCCGGTCACCCGCCGAAAGGAAAGGTGTCCCCATGGACGCGCTCTACACCGCAGTCGCCACCGCCACCCACGGTCGCGAGGGCCGCGCCGTCACCTCCGACGGCAAGCTGGACCTCGGGCTGAGCGCCCCCGCGGAGCTGGGCGGCGACGGCAAGGGCACCAACCCCGAGCAGCTGTTCGCCGCCGGGTACGCGGCCTGCTTCGGCAGCGCCCTGGGCGCCGTCGGCCGCGCCGCGAAGGTGGACGTCAGCGAGGCCGCGGTGACCGCCGAGGTCGGCATCGGCAAGCAGGGCGAGGGCTTCGCGCTCGCCGTGACGCTCCGCGTCGAGCTGCCCGACGGCCTCGACGAGGAGACCGGCCGCAAGCTGGTCGAGCAGGCCCACCAGGTCTGCCCCTACTCCAACGCCACCCGCGGCAACATCCCGGTCGAGCTCGTCATCGAGTAGTCCCCCCGCCCGCTCCCGACCCGCGCCAGCACCTCGCCGGTCCGCCGGCTCCAGGCCACCACCACCGCCTCCTCGGGCACCCGCTGCCGGGGCGTCAGCAGCAGCCAGCGCACCCGGTACCGGCGGACCACCGTGTCCCGCACGGCGCGGGTCGAGGCGGGGGCCAGGTAGGCCCGCACGTCGGCCACCCGCCGCAGCCGCTCCCGTTCGTCCAGCGAGGCGTCCGGCCAGGCGGGTGCGGCGAGGTTCGGCCCGTACCCGGCGATCGCGTGGACGGCGTAGTAGCCGTCGGTGATCACCACCTCGCCCGGGGCGATGTGCCGCGCGGCCCAGTCGTACGGGGGCCAGTCCGGAGGCTGCCGGAAGCCGGCCGACGGCGGCAGCAGCGCCCCGGCGTGCACGGTCAGGAGCCCCGCGAGAGCCCCCGCCGCCGCGGCCCCGCCCAGCAGCCGGCGCCACACCGGCCACGGGCGGGGCGCCGCCAGCTCCACCGCCAGCGCGAACTGCAGGGGCACCAGGGTCAGCCCGAGGGCCCGGCCGTAGGTGTAGTGGCCGCTCACCCAGCCGTACGCCACCACCAGGCAGTCCAGCGCGAACATCAGCACCAGAGGGTCGCGCCGTGAACGCCGGGCCCGCAGCCACAGGGCCGGCAGGCCGAGCAGCGCCAGCCCGAACTGGCCCGCCAGGTCCAGGTACAGCCGCCGGTGCATCGCGTCCACGCTGGTGTCCCCGGCCAGCGCGAAAACGTCGAAGTACGGCCAGCACACCGCCACCAGCAGCGCCACAGCGCCCGTCAGCGCCCAGCGCCCGGCCAGCGCCGGCGACCAGCGCCGCTGCCACCCGGCGACCAGGGCCAGCGCCCCCAGCGCCGCCGCGACCGCCGTGATCGGGTGCACCAGCAGGATCAGCCCGTACAGCAGCCCGAGGCCCGCGTAGCCGGACAACGGGCGCAGCCCGCCCGGCCCCACGTACCGCACGGTGCCCGCGTCCCGGGCCCGCGCGCCCGTCAGCGCCCAGGCCCAGAAGGCCAGCCCGATCGCGAACGCCGACGGGTAGGGCAGGTTGCCCGTCATCGACATCAGGTTCAGGTAGCCGCTCCACCAGGCCCGCTCCACCCCCCACAGCAGGGTCATCGCGGCCAGTGCCAGCACCGGCGCCCAGGGGCGCGGGGTGAGCACGCGCACGAAGCGGCCCAGCCCGGTGAGCAGCACCAGCAGGTTCAGCGGCCCGGTGAGCCGCAGCACCTCCCAGCCGCCCAGCCCGGTCAGCCGGGCCAGCACGCCCTGCGCCACCGCGTACGGCGAGTAGTACGGGCTGCCCCGGCCGGGCAGGTCCGCCATCGGGTGCCGGGGCCGCAGCAGATCGTCCTTCAGGCGCTCCACCACCGCCGCGTGCTGACCGGCGTCGCAGCACAGCGGCACCCGCCAGAACGCCAGGGACATCACCAGGAAGAACAGGAAGCCGGCGCACTGGTACGGCGTGGGGCGCCAGGACCCGCCGCCGCGCAGCGCCGTGGCGCCGTCCACCGTGCGGCGCCGGACGAGGACGCCGGCGCTCACCGGACGAGAGGGGAAAGGGGCATTCGAGGCATTTGCCCAATGTTCCCGGCTCGCGCGCGGGATTGACCCTCCCTCACCTCTTCGAGTGACCCCCGGTCAGCCCACGGGTTCCACGGCCGCACCCCGCGCGGGCACCACCGCCCGCCGCAGCACCGGCTCCAGCAGCAGCGGCACTCCCAGCACCGGCAGCAGCCAGGCCAGGGTGATCAGCCGGTCGCCCCAGATGTTGATGTCCGGATGCCCCGCCTGGTTGAGCAGACCCGTGCAGGCCGCCCCGGCCAGGAAGACGCCGAACGCCGGCCGCCGCAGCGCGCCCAGCGCGCCCGCCGCCAGCGCCGCCACGAACAGCGGCTCCCACATCTGCCGCCGCGCCCATTCCATCCAGAAGTTCCCCTGGAGCTGGAAGAACTCCGCCCACGGCCGCTCCCGGTCGGGGCGGGCGAAGTGGTCGGTGAGCAGGTCCTGCACGCTCTCCGACGTCGACGGGTAGTCCAGCAGCCGGGACACCAGCAGCGTGCCGAGCATCCCCGCGCACCCCACCGCGGCGAGCGCCACGGGGCCGCGCCCCGACGGCAGGCCCCGCCACCGGCGCCGTACGGCGACCGCCGCGCCCGCGGCCGCCAGGCACAGCCCGAGGAACAGCGCCTGGGAGTGCTTCACGGTGAACAGCGCCAGCAGCGCGCCGGCCACCAGCGACAGCCCCGCCCGCGGCCGGGTCCCGCCCAGCACCAGGGCGCAGCCCCACAGCGCGGCCAGGGTGAGGGCCAGCAGCAGCCCCTCGGTCATCGGGCGCATCGCCGTCGTCCCGCACGGCAGGACGAGGAACAGCGCCTGTCCGGTGAGCGCTAGCGGCACCGGGACCGCGAGGGCGCGCAGCACCAGGTACGCGAGCACCCCGCCCGCGCAGGTGATCACCACGCCCGCGGCCCACACCCCCCAGGTCACCCCGAGCAGGGTGACGAACGGCAGCAGGAACACCGGGTAGCCGGGCCGCACCTCGAAGATCCGCATGAACCGCTCCGGCATGAACGGCACCGTGTGCCCCGCGGTGTCCCCGGCCGCCAGGCGCGCCTGCACCTGCCGCCACTCCTGCTCCCGGCACTCCTGAAGGACCCGGGGCGCGGGGTCCGGGGCGTGGAAGCGCACCACGTCCACGTTCTGCGCGCGGTGGGCCATCGCCGCCCGGCCCGCGCAGTAGTGGTCGATGGTGGCCTCCGCCGCCTCCCGCTTGTCCGCGCCGCCCAGACTCAGCGCGTACGACACGTAGTTCTTGCTGTCGGGGGTGTCGCGGCCCTCCACGTTGGCCAGTTGCAGCAGTGCGAACAGCGCCGCCAGCAGCAGCACCCAGGTGCGCGGCCTCACGACGGCGTCAGCAGGTCGCGGCCGCCGGCCTGGGCGGGCAGCAGGCCAGGACCGGCCGGCGGGTCGGGCATCGGCTCGCCCAGCATCAGCGTGCGCACCACCCGCTCGGCGGCCCCGCCGTCGTCGAACTCGCAGAACCGCTCCCGGAACGCCGCCCGCAGCCGCGCCGACTCCGCGTCCGCCCAGGTCCCGGACGCGAACAGCCACGCCAGCTCCCGGTAGGAACGCGTCACATGGCCGGGCGCCTCGGCCGTGACGTCGACGTACGCGCCCCGGCTCGCGCGGAAGGCGTCCCAGTCGTCGGCGTGGATCACGATCGGCCGGTCGAGCAGGGCGTAGTCGACCATCACGGCCGAGTAGTCGGTGACCAGGACGTCGGCCGCGAGCAGCACGTCCTGCACCTCCGGCTCGTCCGTGGCGTCCACCAGCACGCCCCGCCGGTGCAGGTCCGCGAGACCCAGCCCGCGGGCCGGCCCGTCGGCGAGCGAGGGGTGCAGCCGGACCACGAGGGTGCGGCCCTCGCCCAGGTCGGCGGCGAAGCGGGCCAGGTCGATCCGCTCCACCAGGCCGTCCCTGCGGTAGTCCCGGCGGGTCGGCGCGTACAGCACCACCGTGTGGCCGTCGGGGACGCCCAGCCGTTCCCGCGTCGCGCGGGCCCGCTCCTCGTCCCCCCGCACCAGCACGTCGTTGCGCGGGGACCCCGACCGCAGCGACGTGAAGTGGCAGGGGAAGGCCCCCTCCCACACCCGCTCGGAGTGGCGGTTGGCGACCAGGCTGTAGTCCCAGCGGTCGGCCCGGCGCAGCATCCGCGGCACGTCGAAGTGCAGCCGGGCGCCGGGCTTGCCCAGCAGATCGGCGCCCATGTACTTGAGCGGGGTGCCCTGGTGGGTGTGGACGTGCACGCTTCCCGGGCGTTTGGCGAGCGTATAGGGCCAGTTGACGTTGTTGACGAAGTAGGTGGCCCGCTCCGTCACCCGACGGTAGCCGGGCGAGTCGAGCAGCACGTACGGGGTGTCCGGCGGCAGGGCCGCGGCCCGCTCCTCGTCCGCGACCACCCACACGCCCCGGACGTGCGGGGCGAGTTCGCGCGCCGCCCGGTAGACGGCCGCCGGGTCGCCGTACATCCCGCGGTGCGAGAACGCGGAGTACACGGCGAGGTCCGGATCCAGCGGACGGCGCAGCAGCGACCGGGCGCGCACGGCGCGCACCGCCGTCGCCACCCGCGCCTGCCCGGCCCGGCGGGCCAGGTCCCGGCCGGCCCGTTGGGCGCGCCGCCGCAGCACGTAGCCGGCGTAACCGCCCTCCAGCGCCCGCAGTTCGGCGGGGATCCGGACGCCGGGCGGCCGGTGCGTGTGGAACATCTCGGCGGTGCGGCGGAAGAACTCCGCCCGGTCCGACGGCGGCAGCCGGTCCGGCTTGGACAGGATGTCGAGGCAGTGCTCGCCCATCTTGGCGTGCAGGAACGGCCGCCAGTGCGCCAGCGCCGGGCGGGCGTCGACGAAGCGGAACACCCGCGCGTACTGCTCGTGCACGTCGAAGTGCTTACGGCTGGTGGTGGACAGGATGTTCCCCTGGCGGCGCTGCCGGTAGTACAGGCAGATCCGGTCCAGGGTGGCGATGCGCTCCGCGCTGAGCAGCACCGGGAAGGTCCAGGGCGTGTCCTCGTAGTAGCCGGGCGGGAAGGAGAAGCCCTCCCGCTCCACGAAGTCACGGCGGTAGACCTTGTTCCACACCACCATCAGCAGTTCGAGGATCCCGGGCCGCTCGGCCGCCGTGAAGGTGCTCCCGGCGGCCTCGGTCAGCACATGGGACAGGACGTTGCGGCGGGTGCCGCCCCACCAGTAGGTGCGGGCGTAGTCGAAGACCAGCACGTCCGGGTCGCCGGTCTCGTCGAGCCGGTCCGCAAGGGCGCGCAGCGAGCCCGGGGTGAGGGTGTCGTCGCTGTCCAGGAAGAACAGGTAGTCGCCCGTGGCGTGCGGCATCGCCGCGTTGCGGGCCCGGCCGAGGCCCACGTTCTCCGGCAGGTGCAGCACCTGGAGGCGTTCGTCGCGGGCCGCGTACGCGTCGAGGATCTCCCCGCAGCCGTCCGGGGAGCGGTCGTCGACGGCGATCACCTCGATGTCGCGGTACGACTGCCCGAGCACCGAGTCGAGACAGGCGTGCAGATACGCCTGCACCTTGTACACGGGGACGATGACGCTGAAGCGGGGCACGTCAGCTCCTCACCAGGGTGGCGGCCGCGGGGGCGGGGACGCGCTCCGCGAGCGGGATCACGGGCGGCAGGGCCTCGGGCGGCTCACCGAGCAGCACCCGGCGCACGACCCGCTCGGCGGCCCGCCCGTCGTCGAAGGGGCAGAAGCGCTCCCGGAACGCCGCCCGCAGCGCCGCCGACTCCGCGTCCGCGTACGTGCCGTCGCGGAACACCCGGGCCAGCTCCTCCGGCGTCCGGGTGACCGGGCCCGGCGGAGCGGCCGTCAGGTCGAAGCAGACGCCCCGCGTCTCCCGGTACACGTCCCAGTCGTCGGCGTGGACGACGATCGGGCGGTCCAGGTTGGCGTAGTCGAACATGATCGACGAGTAGTCGGTGATCAGGGCGTCCGCGGCGAGGCACACGTCCTCCGAGGAACGGTGGCCGGACACATCGATGACGCGGCTGACCCGGCCGGACCGGCCGCCGGTCCCGGGCCCGCCCCGGTCGTAGAAGTAGTGCGCGCGCAGCAGCACCACCACGTCCTCGCCGGCCGCCTCGCAGAACGCCTCCAGGTCGAGGCCGGACTCGAAACCGGTGTGGTGGTCGCGGTGGGTGGGCGCGTACAGCACGGCTCGCGCGCCCTCCGGGACGCCCAGCTCGGCGCGGATCCGGGCCACGTCGTCGGCGCCGGCCGTCACGTACACGTCGTTGCGCGGGTAGCCGTACTCCAGGTGCTCGTACGAGCCGGGGAAGGCGCGCTCCCACACGCGGGTGGAGTGCGGGTTGGAGGAGAGGTTGTAGTCCCAGCGGTCCACCCGGCCGAGCAGCTTGGTGAAGCTGCCGGTGGCGGCCGCCACCACCGGGTACGTCGACTGGTCCACGCCCATGGTCTTCAGCGGGGTGCCGTGCTGCGTCTGCAGGTGCACGCTCCCGGGGCGTTTGACCACGCCCTCCGCGAAGTTGGCGTTGTTGACCAGGTACGTGGCGCGGGCCAGGAGCTCCCAGGCGCGGTGGCTGCCGAGGACCGCGTACTCCACGCCCTCGGGCACGGTGTGCGCCTGGTCGGCCTCCACCAGGAACACGCCGCGCAGGTGCGGGGCGAGTTCCCGCGCCTTGGCGTGGATCGCGGCCGGGTTGCAGGCGTAACCCCGGCCCCAGTACGCGCAGTAGACGGCGAGGTCCGGGTCGAGGGGGCGGCGCAGGTGCAGGTTGTAGTGCAGCCGGGTGCGCAGGCCGCGGGGGCGGGGCAGCGCCGCGGCCGCCCGGGCGGCCGCGCGCCGGGTGTCGCGCAGCGCGGCGAACGCCTCGTAGGACCCGGCCGCCAGCAGCCGGTGCTGCACGCCCAGACTGCCGCCGGGCGGCCGGTAGCCCGCGGGGCGGTGGCGGCGGTAGAGGGCGCTCGCGCGGTGGAAGAACGCCCGCCGTCCCGCGGGCAGCCGCCGGGGATGCGCGGCGGTCTTCAGCACGGCGGCGAAGAGCTGCTCGAACAGCGGCGCCGACCGCTCGGCCGGCAGGGCCAGCGCGGCGGCCACGTTCAGCACCCGCTCGGCCTGGTCCAGCAGGTCGGCGTGGTGCGGCCCCGGCAGCCGCAGCCGGTCGCCCTGGCGGCGCGCCCGGTGCCGCACCAGCACCCGGCGCAGCACCGCGAGGCGCTTCGCGTGCAGCATCGCCCGCCCGCCCCAGCCGACGTCGGTGAAGTACCCGGGCGGGAAGGACAGTTCGTGTTCGGTGACGAAGGCCCGGCGCCAGGCCGTGCTCCAGGCGGGCAGCCGCACCCCGGTGAGGTGCGGGGCGCGGGACGGGGCGAAGGCGCCGTCCGGGGCGCCGGCCAGCAGGGGCGCCGCCGGAAAGGCCGGCTCCCCCTCCCACCAGGGCACCCGCTCGTACGCGAAGGGCAGCACGTCCACCGGGCCGGTGTCCGCCAGCAGGGCGTCCAGGGCCGCCAGGGCGCCCGGCAGCAGCAGGTCGTCACCGTCGAGGAACAGCAGATACGTCCCGGTCGCCGCCCGCACGCCCGCGTTGCGCGCCCCCGCCAGCCCCTCGGACGGCGGCGCGTGCACGGGCGCCACCCGGGAGTCGCGCTCCGCGTGCCCGGCGGCGACGTCGGCCGCCGGGGACCCGGCCGTGTCGCAGACCGGGATCAGCTCGAAGTCTCCGAACGACTGGGCGAGGACCGAGTCCAGCGCCTGGCCCAGCCGGCCTGCGACCCCGTGGGTCGGGACGATGATGCTGAAGCGGGGCATTCTGCTCTTTCCGTTGACGGGGGCGTGACGGCGGCCGCTCAGCGGGCGGGCCGCCGCCCGGGCCGCCCCGTCGGCCGCCGGGCGGGCGGCCGGGCCGGGGCGGGCCGCGACGAGCCGGGGGGCATGGGTACTCCCAGTGGGGCAACGACGGTCGGCGGGGTCGGTGACGGTCAGAAGACGGCCGGCTGCGGCGGCAGCGACACCGCGGCGGCCTCCAGCGCGGCCGCGGCCGACGGCACCGGGCGCCGCCGCTCCGGCGGGACGGGGGGTGCCGTCTCCGTCTCCCCGCACAGCACCCGGCGTACGACCCGCTCGGCTGCGCGCCCGTCGTCGTGCGGGCAGAAACGGTCCCGGAACGCCGCCCGCTGCCCCGTCGAACGGGCCCCGCACCAGCGGCCGCCGGCGAAGATCTCGATCAGCTCGTCCTCACTGCCGGCCACCGGGCCCGGCGGGAACGTCCACGGATCGACGTAGAGGCCGCGGGCCGCCGCGTACGCCTCGCGGTCCCCGGCGTGCAGCACGATCGGCCGGTCCAGGCCCGCGTAGTCGCACATCAGCGGGGAAAAGTCGGTGACCAGGGCGTCCGAGGCCAGGCACAGCGTCGTCACGTCGGGGTGCGCGGAGACGTCCACCACCCGGTCGGAGGCGGCCTCCAGCGGCCCGTCGTGCGGCCGGACCGCGCGGGACAGGATCACGAAGCGCGGACCGAGCCGCCGGGCCACCCGCTCCAGGTCGAGCAGCGGGAACGGGGTGCGGCGGTAGTCGCGGGGAGCGGGCGCGTACAGGACCGCCACCGTGCCCGCGGGCACGCCCAGGCACTCCCGCAGCACGGCCACGTCCGCCGAGGTCGCCGTGTGGAACCGGTCGGTGCGCGGCCTGCCGTACTCCAGGGTGGTGTAGCGACCCGGGTACACCCGCTCCCAGGTCAGCGTGGAGTGCCGGTCGCCGGAGACCACGTGGTCCCACTGGTCGACGCCCCTGAGCAGCCGGGCGAAGTCCGTGTCCCGGGCCGCCGCCGGGCGCTCCTGGAGGTCGATGCCCGCGTGCGCCAGCGGGGTGCCGGGCGGCGTGTGCACCAGGACCTGCCCCCGGCGCTTGACCAGCCCGGGCACCACCTCGCGGTCGGTCACCAGGCAGGCGCTGCGGGCGAGCGCGGTGAGATGCGCCGCCGTGCCCGGCACGATCCGGCGGGTGGCGGTGGGCAGGGTGTGGTGGAGCGCGGGGCGGGTGACCCAGGCGGTGCGGACATGCGGCGCGTGGTCGCGCACCGCGGACTCCAGGGCGGCCGGGTCACCGCCGTAGGGGCCGTCCTCGCGGACCGTGAACAGCACCCGCCCGGTGTCCAGCGGCAGCAGCCGCTGGACGCGGTAGTGCGTCCGCAGCAGGGCGGCGCGCAGGGCGCGCAGCGACCGGCGGGACAGCCGGCGCGCCCGGCGGCCGAGGGCCGCGGCCAGCCGCAGGGCGCGGTAGGTGCGGTGCAGGCCGAAGCGGACCAGCGCGTGCCGCACCCGGGCCCGCGCGGGGACGGACGCGCCGGGCGTCCGGTGGCGCCGGTACTGGTCGCGGGCCCGCCGCAGGAAGGCGGCGCGTGAGCCGCGGGGCAGCCGGTCCGGGCGCGTGTACACCGTCAGCAGGTGGTCGACCATGCGGCGGAACAGCACCGGCCGCCAGCGCTCCAGGGCGGGGTGCTCGTCGAGGTACGCGAAGACCCGGTCGTACTGGTCGAAGACCTCGAAGTGGCGCTCGCTGGTGGTGTGCAGGATGCCGCCGGTCCGCCGCTGCCGGTAGTGGACGCACACCCGGTCGAGGGTGGCGACCGTCTCCGCCGTCATCAGCACCGGGTAGGTCCACGGGGTGTCCTCGTAGTAGCCCGGCGGGAAGACCAACCCGGCGCGCTCGACGAACTCCCGCCGGTAGGCCTTGTTCCAGGCCACCGCCAGCACGTTCAGCAGCCCCGGCCGGTCGGCGAGCGTGAACGGCGCCGGGCCGTGCTCGGTGAGCTCGGCGGCGACCTGGTTGCGCACGGTCTCGCCCGTCCAGTAGGTGCGGGCGTAGTCGTAGACCAGGACGTCCGGGTCGCCGGTCTCCTTCAGCCGGTCGGCGACGGCCAGCAGCGCGTCCGGGGTGAGGGTGTCGTCACCGTCCAGGAACACCAGGTAGTCCCCGGTGGCGCGGGCCGCCCCCGCGTTCCGGGCCGGGCCCAGGCCGGTGTTGGCCGGCAGGTGCACCGGGCGCACCCGTGGGTCGCGGGCCGCGAACTCGTCGATCACCGCTCCGCAGGCATCCGGCGAGCAGTCGTCCACGGCGATCAGTTCGAGATCCGGGTACGACTGGGTCAGCACCGACTCCAGGCACTCGCGCAGATACGCCTGAACCTGGTACGCGGGGACAATGACACTGAACCTGGGCAAGGGGCATCCAACGGTCGGTGCGGGCGTTCTGCCCGGCAACGCCCGTTGGCCCGGCTTGGTTACGCCGCCTGCGGCATCCGGGGGAATCCGGTAGCACGAAGGGGCGGACCTTTGCCGGTCCGCCCCCCAACCTGGCGCCAGGTGTGCCTACTTGACGGCGCCCGCCATCACACCGGAGACGAACTGCCGCTGGAAGGCGAAGAACACGACCAGCGGGACCACCATCGAGATGAACGCGCCGGGTGCCAGCACGTCGATGTTGTTGCCGAACTGCCGTACCTGCGTCTGCAGGGCGACCGTGATCGGCTGGTTGGCCGAGTCCGTGAAGATCAGCGCGACCAGCATGTCGTTCCACACCCACAGGAACTGGAAGATGCCGAGCGCCGCGATCGCCGGCCCGGCCAGCGGCATCACGACCCGGACGAACAGCCGGAGTTCGCCGGCACCGTCCAGCCGCGCCGCCTCCAGCAGCTCCCGGGGGATCTCCGCGAAGAAGTTCCGCAGCAGGAACACCGCGAACGGCAGGCCGAAGCCGACGTGGAACAGCACCACACCGGTCAGCGACCCGAAGATGCCCAGGCCGCCGAAGAGTTCGGCGATCGGGATCAGCGCCACCTGTACCGGCACCACCAGCAGCCCCACCACGGCGAGGAACCACCAGTCGCGGCCCGGGAAGTCCATCCAGGCGAAGGCGTACCCGGCGAGCGAGCCGATCACCACCACCAGCACGGTCGCCGGGACGGTGATGTACGCCGTGTTCAGCAGCGAACCGGTGATGTCGTCGTTCTCCAGCAGGGTCCGGTAGGCGCCGAAGGTGAGCTGCGACGGCTCGGTGAACACCGTCCACCAGCCGTCGGCGGCCATGTCCTCGGGGGTGCGCAGACTGGCCAGCAGCAGCCCGAGCGTCGGCACCAGCCAGAACAGCCCGACGACGATCAGGAAGACGCGGACCGCTCCGCCGCTCGTCCACCGCGCGAGCCGGGACCCGAGGGACTGCCGCGCCTCGACGGGTACGGCGGGGGGCACGCCCGCCTTCGTGACGCTTCCGGCGTCCGCGCTCATCGCCGCACCTCCCGCCTCAGCCGCCGTACGTTGAACCACATCACCGGGATCACCAGCAGCAGCAGGAACACCGCGATGGCGCTCGCGATGCCCGGCTGGTCCTCGGAGAAGCCCTTGCGGTACAGCTCCAGGGCGAGGACGTTGGCGTCGTCCTGGGACGAGCCCGGCGCGATGATGAAGACCAGGTCGAACACCTTGAGCACGTTGATCATCAAGGTGACGGTGACCACCGCGAGGACCGGCGCCAGCAGTGGCACCGTGACCCGCCGGAACACCTGCCACTCGTTGGCGCCGTCCACCCGGGCGGCCTCCAGCAGCTCCCGGGGCATGCCCGCGAGACCGGCCGCGATCAGCACCATCGCGAACCCCGCCCACATCCAGATGTACGAGCCGATGATGGCCGGCGTGACCAGCGACGGGCCCAGCCAGTCCAGGCCGTTGTACGGCTCGGTGAAGTTGTCCGCCGGGAGCCGCAGACGCGCCCCGTCGGCCTTCGACGAGAACGAGAAGGTGCCGTCGCCGGCGGCCGTGGCCGTCTCCACCACCGAGCCGTCCTTCACGGCCTCGATCCGCATCCCGGCGTACCCCAGCTCGGCGGAGTCCACCTGGTTCAGCGTGCCGACGCCCTTGCCGCGGGTGAAGTCCTGCCAGGTGCTGCCGGTGATCCGGTCGTCCTCCGGCTTCGGCGCCGCCGCGGGCTTCGCGCCGTCCGGCATCAGGTCCGGGGCGACACCCACCAGCGGCAGCGTGACCGTGTCACCCGCGCTCACCGTGTCCTTGGTGACGAACGCGCCCCCGCCTGCCGGTTCCAGAGGCGACTCGCGGCCCGGGTGCGCCTTCGGGAACGCCGAGGACTGGGCGAAGGTGTCGTGCACCCCCACCCACACGGCGTTCGCCACGCCCTTGTCCGGGTCCTGGTCGTACACCAGGCGGAAGATGATGCCGGCCGCCAGCATGGAGATCGCCATCGGCATGAAGACGACCAGCTTGAACGCCGTTCCCCAGCGCACCCGTTCGGTGAGCACCGCGAAGACCAGGCCGAGCGCGGTCGCCACCGTCGGCGCGAACACCACCCAGATGATGTTGTTCTTCAGCGCGGTGCGGATGCCGTCGTCGGTGAACAGCGCCTGGTAGTTGTCGAATCCGGCGAAGCCGTCACCGGACTGGTCGTAGAAGCTGCGCACGACCGAGTACCCGATCGGGTAGACCACGAGCGCCCCGAGCAGCACCAGGGCCGGCAGCAGGAACAGTGCCGCCACGGCCTTGCGGGTGCCGGTGACGCTCTTGCGCGACCTGGGGGCGGCAGGGGCCGTCTTCCGGGCCCCCGCCGCCGTGTCCGTCGTCATCGCCGGATCAGTTCCCGTACGCCGCGGCCGCGTCGGCCTCCAGCCGGGCCTGGGTGCCGACCACGTCCGCCGGGTTCTTCAGGAAGTCCTGCAGCGCCTTCCACTCGCCCTTGCCGGGCGTGCCGCCGAAGGCCTGCGGGGCCTGGTCGGACATGTCGAAGCGGAAGTCGTCCCCGGCGTCGACGAGCGCCTTGGCCATCTTCTGCTGGACCTCGTTGGGGTACGCCGAGCTGGGCACGTTCCTGTTCGGCGAGAGGTAGCCGCCCAGCTTCGCCTGGACGCTCGCCGCGTCCGGAGAGGCGAGGAACGTCACCAGCGCCTGCGCCGCCTCGGAGTCCTCCAGGATCACCGCCGCGTCGCCGCCGGACACCACCGGCGGGGCGTCACCGACGGCGGGGAACGGGAACACCTTCGCGTCGGTGCCCACCTCCGCCTTGGTCTCGCCGATGTTGACCTGCACGAAGTCGCCCTCGTAGACCATGCCGGCCTTCGGCTGGTCGCCGCCGGTGAACGTCTGCGTCACGGACGCCGGGAACTCAGTCTGCAGGGCGCCGTTCGGGCCGCCCGCGAGGTAGTCCTTCTTGCCCCAGACCTGGGCGAGGGTGGTCAGGGCCTCCTTGACAGAGGGGTCCGTCCACTTGATCTCGTGCTTGGCCAGCTGGTCGTACTTCTCCGGCCCGGCCTGGGAGAGGTAGATGTTCTCGAACCAGTCGGTGAGCGTCCAGCCGTCGGCCCCGCCGACGGAGAACGGGGTGACGCCCGAGTCGTAGACCATCTGCGCGGTGTTCAGCAGCTCGTCCCAGGTCTTCGGCTCGGCCGCGCCCGCGTTCTCGAAGACCTGCGCGTTGTACCAGATCAGCGACTTGTTGGCGGCCTTGTAGTAGACGCCGTACTGCTTGCCGTCGACCTTGCCGATGTCCTGCCAGCCCTGCGAGTAGTTCTTGGTGAGCTCCTTCGTGGCCTCCGGGCCGAGCGGCTTCGCCCAGTTCTTCTCCACCGCCTGCTTGATGGCGCCCGGCTGCGGCAGCATCGCCACGTCCGGCGGGGCGCCGCCCGCGATCTTCGAGCCGAGGAAGTTGATGATCGGGTCCTGGGCGGGGACGAAGGTCACCTTGGCGCCGGTGCGCTTCTCGAACTCCGCGAGGACCTGCTTGAAGTTCTTCTGCTCCGCACCGGTCCACACGGCGGCGACCTCGAGGGTCTGGCCGTCCAGCTTGGGCAGGGTGACGGTGGTTCCGGTGTCGCCGGAGCCCTTGTCCTTGGCGTCACCGCCGCCGCCCTCGTCGTCGCCTCCGCAGGCGGTGAGGGAGACCGCCAGCACGCCCGCGGCCAGGGCCGCGGCGGCCCTGACGGTCCGTCGGGTGGGGGGAGGTGTCACGTGGTGGTCGGGCGACCTGCGTATCCGGATGATCCTGCTCGTCCTGCGCATCACTGCCCCGTTCTCGTACTCCGTCGTACTCCGCCGAACGTTCGAGCGCTGTCCCGTGCGGTCTGGTCTACGCCCGGGGCGTGGGGGTGGCAAGAGCGCGTCCCGTGTCAACTCGGCGATCGTGACCACGTCGTGACCAGGCGTCACGTGCGCGGCCGCCCTGGCTGCGGGTGGTCGGTGGCTGGGTGCGCAGTTCCCCGCGCCCCTGGGGTGTTTGCGCCATGGTCGCTGCAAGGGCCTCCGGCGCTGCGGGAGGGTGGGCGCGGCGGCACCCTGTCAGTGCCGGGTGCGGATGGTCGGGGGCTGGTCGCGCAGTTCCCCGCGCCCCTGGGGGGTGCTTCGGCCGCGGCCGCTGCAAGGGTTCCCGCTGCTGCGGGCAGGCAGGCACCTCTGGAGTGCCGGGTGCGGGTGGTTGGTGGCTGGGCGCGCAGTTCCTCGCGCCCCTGGGGGGTGCTTGCGCGGGGTCAGGTGTTCTACAGGAGCGACGGCACCCGCGGGGAGGCGACCTGGCGGGCCGCACGGTCCAGGGCGCTGGCGAGGAGCGCGAGGTCCGTGGGGCCGTTGCCGAGTTCGCGGACCTGGCGGCGGGCCGGCGGGTCGCCCATGCGGTGCCACTCCAGCGGCACGACCGTCGGCCGCAGCGTCGCCGTGCGCGGGATGCGGCCGGTCACCCGGCCACCCTGGAATGCCGTCTCCCGCCCGTCCGGACGGACCAGCCGGCCACGCCCCGGCGCGGGATCGTCCGGCCCGCGCCCGGCGACCGGCGCGTCCAGCGCCACCCGCAGCGAGGCCTGCTTCACCGGCTCGGTCTGCGCGGTCCGGGGACACGGCGCGGTGGCCGCCACCAGATGCACCCCGAGCCGTTCGCCGTCCCGGGCCACCGCCTCCAGCGCCCGCATCACCGACCCGGCGGCCGGCCGCCCCGGCGAGCCGAGCGCGGGGGAGACCAGCGCGTCGAGGTCGTCGACGACCACCACCAGCCGGGGCAGCGCGGGCGCCGCCTCCGTCTTGCGGCGGTCCGCGCCCGGCCGCAGCCGCACGGTGGCGCTGGGCGGGCTGTCCAGGTCGCCGTTCCCCTCGGCCCCGGCGACGGCACCCGCGCGGGAGGCGGCGGTGCGCTGGGCGACCATCCGGTCCGCCAGCGCGCGCCCGGTGTGCCACTCGGCGAAGTCGGAACGGCCCAGCAGCTCCGCCCGCCGCTTCAGCTCCGCGCTCAGCGACTGGGCGAACTCCCGCATCCGCACCGGGTCGTCCGCGCACAGGTGGGTGCTGACGTGCGGCACGTCGGTGCACACCCGCAGGCCCTCGCCGTGCCCGGTGCCGGTCACCGGGCCGTTCCGGCCGTCGACCAGGACGATGCCCAGCCGGTCGGGACGCTCGGCCGCGGCCAGCGAGGCGACGACCGCGCGCAGCAGCTCCGTACGGCCGCTGCCGGACGGGCCCTCGATCAGCAGATGCGGTCCGTCGGCGGCGAGGTCGGCGGTGACCGGGCCGCGCGGTCCGGCGCCCAGTATGGCGGTGGCGCGCCCGCCGAGTGCCCGGGTGTCGTCGGCCGCGTCCGCCCAGCGGGCCATCAGCGAGGCGGGGGTGGCGCGGGCCAGGCCCAGTTCGTCCAGCAGCCGCGCCGACGGGGGCAGCGGCGCCGACACGCGCGCGTGCGAACCGGTCGCGGGCCCGTCGGTGCGCAGCGGTGCCAGCGCCCGCGCGAACCGCTCCGCCCAGGCCGCGGAGACCGCGTCGACGGTGGCGAGGGTGCCGTGCCCGACCGGTCCGGGCGCCGTGCCGTCGCCCGCCCGGGCCACCCGCAGCAGCCTGAGCGCGGTCGCCACGTCCCCGCTGAGCAGGGCGACGGCCCCGCAGTTCCGGAACGCCGGCGCCACCGCGCAGGCCGCCTCGTACGTCTCCGTCACCGGGGACGCGGGCGAGGCGGCGGGCGTCTCGGCGAGACACAGCAGGTGGATCCCGGCCCGCGGCCCGTCCGCCGCCAGCCGCGCCAGGGCCGCCCGGACGTCGGCACCGCCGGGGTCGCCGTCCACGACGACCACCGTGTACGGGCCCGCGCCCGCAGGGGCGGCCGTGAGGTCGTGGTCGGCGAGACGGCGCAGCAGCTCGTCGGTGCGGGCCGCGGCCTGCTCCCGGTCGTGGGCGAGGAGCAGCCGGCAGTCCTGGCCGTGCCCCGGCCGCAGATGCGGCAGCCAGCCGAGCCAGGACCACTCGGCGGTGCGCTCCGCCGACGGGCGGGCGGGGTCCGCGGCGATCAGCACGATCTCCAGGAGGTCGGGGGAGTGCAGCGCGGCGAGCTGGGCGAGCACCGCGCGGGCCAGCCCGGCGAGGCGCTCGCGCGGGCCGGCCAGCCCCAGCGCGCCGACCTCCCGCAGACCCACGGTCACGGGGACGACGGGCAGCAGACCGGAGCCGTCCGGTGCGGGCCGGTCCGCCGTGCCGAGCCGCACCGCCAGCGCCTCCGGGTGTCCCGGTCCGCGCTCCCACAGCCGGGGGCCGGGGCCGAGCGCGGTCAGCAGCAGGGTGGCCGGGTCCGGCCAGGTCTCGGGCCGTACGGGAGCGAGGGGGGCCGGGGTGTGCTCCGGCTCCTCCTCGTACGCGTCGTAGGGGGCCGTGTCGGTCTCGCGCTCCTGCCGTCCGCCGGCGAGCCGCCGCGCCCAGGCGCCGATCCCGCCCCGCCTGCGCGCACGCGGCGGCTCGGGGACGTCGGTGCCCCGTACGGGGGTGCCCTTGCGGGTGCCGTCGAGGGCGCCGTCGTGGGGGTCGGGGCGGCCGTCGGGAGAGACGTCGGAGTGGGGGCCGACGGTGGTGCCGTCACCGTAGCGCCCGTCGCGGGTGTCGCCGGTGGTCCGGCCGGTCGGTCCCGCGGGCGGGGGGCCGGGAGGGGCGGTGGGAGCCTCGTCCCGGGCCGCGTCGTGCACGGGGCCGGCGTACAGGGGGGAGGCGTGTCCCTGGCCGGCGTGCGTCTCGTCGGCGGGGGCGGGCCGCGACACCCGCCGGCCCTTGGGCATCCGGGGCACGTCCCCGTGCGTCGCGATCCGCACGGTGCGCGCGGGCGCCGCGCCGCCACGGCGCTCGGCCTCGGGCGGCCCGCCCTGCTCCGGCACCAGCGGGACGGGGCCGGGTCCCGCGGTGGTCCGGCCGGCGGCGCGCGCGGGAGGGGCCAGGTCCGTCGAGCCGTAGGCGTGGTGGGTGCGGGCGTGCGGCCGGGATTCGCGCGCGCCGCCCGGGAGGCCGTCCGTACCGCCCCCGGCGCCCGGCGTCTCCACGGCGCCGCCCCCGGCCGCGGTCCGCCCGCCGGCGTCCGCGTCCCTCTCCGTGTCCGCAGCGCGCGGCCCCGGCACCCGTACGTGCCCCTCGCCGTCCGGCGTGGTGGCCGTCCGCGCCGACGGGCCCTCGGCCGGGGTCAGCCGCAGCGCGGACTCGCCGATGCGCAGCAGCGCGCCCGGGGTGAGCCGCACCGGGCGGGCGCCCACGGGACGGCCGTCCAGGGTCGTGCCGTTGGTGGAGCCGAGGTCGGCGACCGCGACGCGGCCGTCCGCGCCGACCGTCACCGCGCAGTGCAGCCGGGAGACGTCCGGGTCGTCGAGCGGCACGTCGGCGTCGGCCGAGCGGCCTATGCGGATCTCCCCGCCGTGCAGCAGATGCACCCCGCCCGCGTCGGGGCCGGCGACGACATGCAGCCGGGTCGGGGTGGTGTCCAGCTCCGGATGCGGCTCGGGATCGCCCGGGGCGCCCACCGCCAGCACCGCGCCGTCGATCAGCGGCGGCTCGCCCAGCGTGCAGCGCTGGGCGTCCAGGCGCTGGTCACCGGCGTGGAACACGGGCGCGCCCGACGAGCCGGAGGTGCCGTCGCCGCCGGAGACCGCCGAGGCCAGCGCGGAGGCGACCGCGGCGAGTGCCGTGCCCGCGGGCGCCGTGACCAGCACGTCGCAGCTCATGGCCCGCTCCCGGACGGGGGAGGAGGGGCCCAGCGGGTCTACGACGGTCAGCCGGATCTGCATCGCCGTCAGCGGTCCCTTCTGCGCGGGCGCCCGCGACACGGGGGACGAAGCCGCCCCGCGGTCCCCCTCCGCGGACTTCCCCCACCGCCACACGCGCACGTACGGCCAGTACTGCCCGCATCCTCGCACCTGTCACCGACAGTGCGCCCGCCCCCGGGCATCAAATGATCTTGATTGGTCGGCTCTGCCCGTAAAAATGCCTGACCAGTGACGCTCGGATGATCAGTCCGGGCCGACTTGAGATCGGTCACGTCCGGCCCGCGGCAACCAACGGACAGAGTCGGGCGTCTTTCCTGCAGACTCCGCACACAGGCGGAAACCGCGGAACCGTCGAACAGGAACGGGAGCCGGTGCGTAGGACCCAGCACAGGACGACGCAGAAGTCGGCCGGCCGGTATCCCGTGCGGCGGCACTACAGTGGGTCGGAACATTCCGCAGCAGGGTGGACCACGGTGTACGCCAGCCAGGCAAGCAGCAGGGAGCGCATGACGTGCGGCCGGTAGGGAGCAAGTACCTGCTCGAGGAGCCGCTCGGACGCGGCGCCACGGGCACCGTCTGGCGAGCGCGCCAGCGGGAGACCGCGGGCGCCGAGGCGGCCGTGCCGGGCCAGCCAGGCGAGACCGTGGCGATCAAGGTCCTCAAGGAAGAGCTGGCGGGCGACGCCGACATCGTGATGCGCTTCCTGCGGGAGCGCTCGGTCCTGCTGCGGCTGACCCACCCCAACATCGTCCGGGTCCGCGACCTGGTCGTCGAGGGTGAGCTGCTGGCCCTGGTCATGGACCTCGTCGAGGGCCCCGACCTGCACCGCTACCTGCGGGAGAACGGCCCCCTCACCCCCGTCGCCGCGGCGCTGCTGACCGCGCAGATCGCCGACGCGCTCGGCGCCAGCCACGCCGACGGCGTCGTGCACCGCGACCTGAAGCCCGCCAACGTCCTGCTGAAGCAGCAGGGCGACGAGCTGCACCCGATGCTCACCGACTTCGGCATCGCGCGCCTCGCCGACTCACCGGGCCTGACCCGCACCCAGGAGTTCGTCGGCACGCCCGCGTACATCGCGCCGGAGTCCGCCGAGGGCCGCCCGCAGACCTCCGCCGTCGACATCTACGGCGCCGGCATCCTGCTGTACGAGCTGGTCACCGGCCGTCCGCCGTTCGCCGGGGCGTCCGCCCTGGAGGTGCTGCACCAGCACCTGAGCGCCGAGCCGCGCCGCCCGTCCACCGTGCCCGACCCGCTGTGGACGGTCATCGAGCGCTGCCTGCGCAAGAACCCCGACGAGCGGCCCAGCGCGGAGAACCTGGCGCGCGGCCTGCGGGTCGTCGCCCAGGGCATCGGCGTGCACGCGAACTCGGCGCAGATCGCGGCCGCGGAGAACGTGGGCGCGCTCCTCGCCCCCGACCCCACGCCCGCCCAGGTGCCCGGCGTCCCCGGCGCCTCGGACCCCACCCAGGTGCTGCCGCAGAACCCGAACGGCGCCTACGACCCCAACGCGGCGACCAGCGTCCTGCCGCAGACCGGCCCGCCGCCCGGCGCCGCCGACCCCACGGCCGTGATGCCTCCCGTGCCGCCCGGCCCGCCCGGACAGTCCGGCGGACCCGAGGACCCGCACCCCTGGCAGAACCAGCTCCGCGCGGCCCGCGACCGCAACGAGCAGACCCAGGTCCAGTACCTCGACCCCGGCCAGGACCCGCTGCGCCGCCGCCCCCAGCGGCAGGTCGCCCGGCCCCCGCAGCAGCCGCCGCAGCGCCAGCCCGGTCCGGGGTACGGCTACCCGCAGCAGCCCCAGCCGCAGCAGTACGCCCCGCCGCCGGAGCGCCAGCGGCGCCAGCAGCCCCAGCCGCCGCAGCGGTACGCGCCGCCGCCGGAGCCGCAGCGCCCCGCGCGGGAGCCGCGCCGGCCCCGGCAGCGCGGCGCCAACCCGATGCGCGTCCCCGGCCTCGGCTGCCTCAAGGGGTGCCTGTTCACGCTGCTCATCCTGTTCGTGGCCAGCTGGCTGATCTGGGAGCTGAGCCCGCTGCAGGACTGGATCGGCGCCGGCAAGGGCTACTGGGAGCAGCTCAGCGACTGGTTCGGCTCGATCACGGGCTGGATCGAGGACCTGGGCGGGCCCTCCGACCCCACGAACTGAGCGAGCCTGCCGATTTGTCGACACCTGGGGGCCGATTTCCGGGTCTCCGGTGAAGGTCACCTGTCCGGACGCGTAGCTTTGGCGACAACACGCGTCGGTAGGAGCAGTCTTGGCACGGAGAATCGGCAGCCGGTACACCGCCCATCAGATCCTCGGGCGGGGCAGCGCCGGCACGGTGTGGCTGGGCGAGGGCCCCGAGGGGCCCGTCGCCATCAAGCTGCTGCGTGAGGATCTCTCCTCGGACCAGGAGCTCGTCGGCCGCTTCGTGCAGGAGCGGACGGCGCTGCTCGGTCTGGAGCATCCGCACGTGGTGTCCGTGCGGGACCTGGTGGTCGACGGCAACGACCTCGCGCTGGTCATGGACCTGGTACGGGGTACGGACCTGCGCACCCGGCTGGACCGGGAGCGCCGGCTGGCCCCCGAGGCCGCGGTGGCGATCGTCGCCGACGTCGCGGAAGGTCTGGCGGCGGCCCACGCGGCCGGGGTGGTGCACCGGGATGTGAAGCCGGAGAACGTGCTGCTCGACATGCAGGGCCCGCTCGGCCCCGGCGGCTCGCACCGTGCCCTGCTCACCGACTTCGGTGTGGCCAAGCTCATCGACACCCCGCGCCGCACCCGGGCCACCAAGATCATCGGCACGCCGGACTACCTCGCCCCGGAGATCGTCGAGGGTCTCCCGCCGCGCGCGTCCGTCGACATCTACGCCCTCGCCACGGTCCTGTACGAGCTGCTCGCGGGCTTCACGCCGTTCGGCGGCGGCCACCCGGGCGCCGTGCTGCGCCGCCACGTGACCGAGACGGTCGTCCCGCTGCCCGGTATCCCGGACGAGCTGTGGCAGCTGCTGGTGCAGTGCCTGGCGAAGGCCCCGGCGTCCCGGCTGCGCGCCTCCGAGCTGGCCGCCCGGCTGCGGGAGCTGCTGCCGCTGCTGGCCGGGATGCCGCCGCTGGACGTGGACGAGCCGGACACCGAGGCGGCGGAGGAGGCCGCGGAGGAGCTGTCCGGCGCCGCCCCGGTGACCGGCCGGCCGGTACGCCGCCGGGGCGCGGTCCCGCTGGTGCCGGGCGCGAAGCCCTCCGACTCCAACCGCGACACGCACACGTCGATGCGGGTGCCGGCGCCCGACGAGCTGGCCGGGGGAGCCCACGGCACGGCCCGGGCCCCCCGCGCGGCGGGCGCCCCCCGCCCCGGCTCCGCCCGCAACCGCGCGGTCACCCGCCGACGCCGCCTGGTGGTGGCGGTGGCGGCGCTGATCCTGACGGCCGCCGGAGTAGGCACCTACCTGGCCACCTCGAACGACACCACCCCCCCACCCCCCGACACCCAGACCTCGGCCCCGGCCGCCCCGTAGGCCACAGGGGCGCGGGGAACTGCGCGAACGGGGGTCCGGGGGCGGAGCCCCCGAGACGGGAGGGCGACGGGGTCACCCTCCCGCCACACGCCTCCGCCGCCATCGCCCCCTCCGTGATGACGCGGGTGAGGTGACTCCCCCCAAGGGGCGCGGGGAACTGCGCGAACGGGGTCCGGGGGCGGAGCCCCCGAAACGGGAGGACGACGGGCGGCACCCCTCCGGCGCGCCCGCGCCCGCCCCCACCCACGCGGGTGAGGTGACTCCCGGGGCGCGGGGAACCGCGCGAACGGGGCCCCGGGGCCGAGCTCCCGGGAGACGGGAGGGAGCCGGGCGCCCCCGCCCGGCATGGCCCACGGCGGGGAGCCGTTACGCTGGAGGGCGTGGCAGTCGTCGATGTATCCGAAGAGCTCAAGTCCCTCTCCTCGACCATGGAGTCGATCGAGGCCGTCCTGGACCTCGACAAGCTGAGGGCAGACATCGCCGTGCTCGAGGAGCAGGCGGCCGCGCCGTCCCTGTGGGACAACCCGGACGAGGCGCAGAAGATCACCAGCAAGCTCTCCCACCTCCAGGCGGAGGTACGGAAGGCCGAGACGCTGCGCGGCCGGATCGACGATCTCGCCGTGCTCTTCGAGATGGCCGAGGAGGAGGACGACCCGGACACCCGCGAGGAGGCCGAGTCGGAGCTCGCGTCGGTCAAGAAGGCGCTGGACGAGATGGAGGTCCGTACCCTCCTCAGCGGCGAGTACGACTCCCGCGAGGCGCTGGTCAACATCCGCGCCGAGGCCGGCGGCGTCGACGCCGCCGACTTCGCCGAGAAGCTGCAGCGCATGTACCTGCGCTGGGCCGAGCAGCACGGCTACAAGACCGAGCTGATCGAGACCTCGTACGCGGAGGAGGCCGGCATCAAGTCGACCACCTTCTCCGTGCAGTCGCCCTACGCCTACGGCACCCTCTCCGTCGAGCAGGGCACGCACCGCCTGGTGCGCATCTCGCCGTTCGACAACCAGGGCCGCCGCCAGACGTCCTTCGCGGGCGTCGAGGTGCTCCCCGTGGTCGAGCAGACCGACCACATCGAGATCGACGAGTCCGAGCTGCGCGTGGACGTGTACCGGTCCTCCGGGCCCGGCGGACAGGGCGTCAACACCACCGACTCGGCGGTGCGCCTGACCCACCTCCCCACCGGCATCGTCGTCTCCTGCCAGAACGAGCGCTCGCAGATCCAGAACAAGGCGACCGCGATGAACGTGCTCCAGGCCAAGCTGCTGGAGCGGCGCCGCCAGGAGGAGCAGGCCAAGATGGACGCCCTCAAGGGCGACGGCGGCAACTCCTGGGGCAACCAGATGCGTTCGTACGTGCTGCACCCGTACCAGATGGTCAAGGACCTGCGCACGGAGTACGAGGTCGGCAACCCGGAGGCCGTGTTCAACGGCGAGATCGACGGTTTCCTGGAGGCCGGAATTCGCTGGCGCAAGCAGCGGGAGAAGTAACCCCTCCGCCGAACACCGATTTGTCGACAAGGCAACTGCCGCTGAATGAGCGGCAGTTGCCTTGTCGTGTCGGGGATGTCCGGGATTTACATCACACTCACAGGTTCCGTGTCTCACAAAGCGCGCGGAGTCGGACATCGCGGTCGCAACGGCCTTGACGTTCTTTTGGAAAATGGGAATGGTGAAGCGTGGCATGCGCATTTCTGGGGCGCATGTGAACCGGGGGGCGTTTCACCACAGTTACCTCCGTTGATCACGGCCCCGGGCGCCGCCTCACTGACGATGAGCTACTGGGGGTAGCAACCACATGACCAAGAAGACGCGGATCCGTGTCGCACGCATCGCGGCCGGTGCCGTGATAGCGGCCGGTGCCTCGCTGACGGCGGCCGGCGCCGCCTCCGCCCTTGAGATCGGCGTGAGCGCCGAGGCGAACGACGCGGGCCTCGGCCTCAGTGCGAGCCTCGGCGACGAGGACGACCCGGAGCCGGGCGGCGACGAGACGGACCCGGGCTGCGACATCGGCACGAACCCGGACTGCCCGGGTGACGGCGAGACGCCGGGTGACGGTGGCGAGACGCCGGGCGACGGCGGGGAGACCCCCGGTGACGGCGGCGAGACCCCCGGTGACGGTGGCGAGACGCCGGGCGACGGCGGCGAGACCCCCGGTGACGGCGGCGAGACCCCGGGCGACGGCGGGGAGACGCCGGGCGGAGGCGAGGGCCCTGTCGAGGAGCCCTCGGAGACCCCCGGCGGCGGCCTCGACCCCGACGGCGGTGCCTCGCCGCAGGAGGAGGGCTCCTCCTCCCTGACCGACACCGGCGAGGAGGCCCCGGCCGCCTCGGCGCAGGGCAGCGGCAAGGAGCTCGCCGAGACCGGTGCCGCCGAGACCACCTTCCTGGTGATCGGTGCCGCCACGATGATCGCCGGCGGTATCGGCTTCCGGGTGCTCCCGCGCCTGATGACCGGCCGCGGAGGCGCCGCCGCCTGACGGTCGCGGCACGCCTACGCACCGTACGCACGACATGAGACGAGGGCCCGGAGCGCCAGTGCGCTCCGGGCCCTCGCCCGTGTCCTTGTGCCCCGGGGTCAGACGGTCTGGTGGGCGAGCAGCGCCACCGCCGCGATCAGTACCGCCAGCAGGGCGATCAGTGTCACCGGGTTCAGCCCCGAGAAGAAGTTGTCCTGTTGCAGCCGCTCGCGGTTCGCACGGCACACGGGGCACCGGCCCTCGCTCACGGGCGCGGCGCAGTTCGCGCACACCAGCCGGTCGTACGTCATGCGCTCGCCCTCCTCGCACCGGTTCCTGGGGTTCAACGCCCACCACCGCGTGAACGTTCCCCTCCCACTGTGCCAGGTTCCTGCGGAAGCCGCGCCGGGTCCCTCCCGGAGAGGATGGTTCATGAGGATTCGCGGCCGCGGTGCCGTTGGGGTGGACGCTGCCCTCACCCGGCACCGGAACAAAAGGGCGCAAGTCTTGCGCAACCCCTACCGGTGCCTGCGCACGCCTCCCCGGGTCGCGTAAGGTCACGCTCATCTACCCCCGGCTACCCGTGGTGCATCCGTGATCCGATTCGACAACGTGTCCAAGGTCTACCCCAAGCAGACCCGCCCTGCCCTCCGGGACGTCTCCCTGGAGGTCGAGAAGGGCGAGTTCGTGTTCCTCGTCGGGTCCTCCGGCTCCGGTAAGTCCACCTTCCTGCGGCTCGTCCTCCGCGAGGAGCGCGCCAGCCACGGTCAGGTGCACGTCCTCGGCAAGGATCTCGCCCGCGTATCCAACTGGAAGGTGCCGCAGATCCGGCGCCAGCTGGGGACCGTGTTCCAGGACTTCCGCCTGCTGCCGAACAAGACGGTCGCGGAGAACGTCGCCTTCGCGCAGGAGGTCATCGGCAAGTCGCGCGGTGAGATCCGCAAGTCCGTGCCGCAGGTGCTCGACCTCGTCGGGCTCGGCGGCAAGGAGGACCGCATGCCGGGCGAGCTCTCCGGCGGTGAGCAGCAGCGCGTCGCCATCGCGCGGGCCTTCGTCAACCGGCCCAAGCTGCTCATCTGCGACGAGCCCACCGGCAACCTCGACCCGCAGACCTCCGTCGGCATCATGAAGCTGCTCGACCGGATCAACCGGACGGGCACCACCGTGGTGATGGCGACGCACGACCAGAACATCGTGGACCAGATGCGCAAGCGCGTCATCGAGCTGGAGAAGGGCCGCCTCGTACGCGACCAGGCACGCGGCGTCTACGGCTACCAGCACTGACGCTCCACGGAAAGGCTTGATCAGACGCCATGCGCGCCCAGTTCGTCCTGTCGGAGATCGGCGTCGGTCTCCGCCGCAACCTGACGATGACCTTCGCCGTCGTCGTCTCCGTCGCCCTGTCGCTCGCCCTGTTCGGTGGTTCACTCCTGATGAACGACCAGGTGAACACCATGAAGGGCTACTGGTACGACAAGGTCAACGTCTCCATCTTCCTCTGCAACAAGAGCGACGCCGAGTCCGACCCCAACTGCGCCAAGGGCGCGGTGACCGACGACCAGAAGACCCAGATCAAGACCGACCTGGAGAAGATGTCGGTCGTCGACACGGTGTCGTACGAGTCCCAGGACGAGGCGTACAAGCACTACAAGGAGCAGTTCGGCGACTCGCCGCTGGCCAGCTCCCTCACGCCCGACCAGATGCAGGAGTCCTACCGCATCAAGCTGAAGGACCCGGAGAAGTACCAGGTCATCGCGACCGCCTTCGACGGGCGGGACGGCGTGCAGTCGGTGCAGGACCAGAAGGGGCTGCTGGACAACCTCTTCGGGCTGCTGGAGGGCATGAACATCGCCGCGCTCGCGATGATGGCGCTGATGCTGGTCGTCGCCCTGATGCTGATCGTGAACACGGTCCGGGTGTCCGCGTTCAGCCGCCGGCGCGAGACCGGGATCATGCGTCTGGTGGGCGCCTCCGGCTTCTACATCCAGGCGCCGTTCATCATGGAGGCCGCGGTCGCCGGCCTCATCGGCGGCACCCTGGCGTGCTCCTTCCTGCTGCTGGGCCGGTACTTCATCATCGACCACGGACTGGCGCTGTCGGAGAAGCTGAGCCTGATCAACTTCATCGGCTGGGACGCCGTCCTGACGAAGCTTCCGCTCATCCTCGCGACGAGTCTGCTGATGCCGGCGTTGGCCGCGTTCTTCGCGCTGCGCAAGTATCTGAAGGTGTGACTCTTGCCAACTGGGGCGCGCGGCCAACCGGCCGTGCGCCCCTTCGCGTTGTCCTAGACTCACCGGCATGTCAGGTCGTGACCCGTTCTGTCGGCACCGCAGCGTCCGCCGCGGCGCCGCCCTGACCTTGGTGTTCGCGAGCGTCCTCGTCGCCGGCGCGGCCACGGGCAGTCTCCCCGGCACCGACCGCCGGGACGCGGCGGACGGCGCCGCGCAGGCCACGCCCGTCGGTCACCACGCCGAGGTCGCCCGGGCGGCCGAGGAGGCCGCCGCCCACGGGGCGTCCCCCCTGGAGGCCGCGGAGCGCGCCGTCAGCCGCAGCGGGGACCGCTGGGCCGCCGTCTACTCCCCGGACGAGTACGAGGAGTTCGAGGACACCCTCGACGGCGCCTACACCGGTGTCGGCCTGTGGGCCCGCGAACGGGGCGGACGGATCGAGGTCACCCGGGTCGGCAGCGGCACGCCCGCCGCCGGGGCGGGCATCCGCCCGGGCGACCGGCTGCGCAGCGTCGACGGCCAGAAGGTCGACGGCCGGCCCGTCACGGAGGTCGTCTCCTTACTGCGCGGCGACACCACCGGGGAGAGCACCGGCACCACCGTCCGGCTCGGCCTGGAGCGTGGCACGCGCGCGTGGAGCGAGACCCTGCGGCGCGCCCGGGTCTCCCGGGACACGGTCACCGTCCGCTCCCTCGCCTCCCGGATCAGGGTCATCGAGGTCGGCGCCTTCACCAGGGGCTCCGGGGAACGGGTCCGTTCCGCCGTGCGCGAGGCCCCCGCGGGCGCCGGCATCGTCCTGGACCTGCGGGGCAACCCCGGCGGCCTGGTCACCGAGGCGGTCACGGCCGCCTCCGCCTTCCTCGACGGCGGCCTGGTCGCCACCTACGACGTCGACGGCGAGCAGCGCGCCCTGCACGCCGAGCCCGGCGGCGACACCACCCGACCCCTGGTCGCGCTGGTCGACGGGGGGACGATGAGCGCGGCCGAGCTCCTCACCGGAGCCCTGCAGGACCGCGGCCGGGCGGTCGTGGTCGGCTCCCGCACCTTCGGCAAGGGCTCGGTGCAGATGCCGACCCCGCTGCCCGACGGCTCCGTCGCGGAACTGACCGTCGGCCACTACCGCACCCCCTCCGGCCGGGGCGTCGACGGCGAGGGCCTCACCCCCGACCTGGAGGCCGGGGATGGGGCGCTTCAGCGGGCCGAGACGGTGCTCGGCGGACTCGGGCAGTAGCCCGGCGGCGATAATCGGCTTCCCCCGGGGCCCCTCCGTAGTGCGAAAATGGGCGGCACTATGGCTAAGGAAAAAGGGCGCAAGCTGATCGCGCAGAACAAGAAGGCGCGGCACGACTACCTCATCATCGACACCTACGAGGCGGGCCTGGTCCTCACCGGCACCGAGGTGAAGTCCCTGCGCCAGGGCCGGGCGTCGCTGGTGGACGGCTTCGTCCAGCTGGACGGCAACGAGGCGTGGCTGCACAACGTGCACGTGCCGGAGTACAGCCAGGGCACCTGGACCAACCACACCGCGCGGCGCAAGCGCAAGCTGCTGCTGCACCGCGAGGAGATCGACAAGCTGGAGGCCAAGTCCCAGGAGACGGGCCACACCATCGTGCCGCTCGCCCTGTACTTCAAGGACGGCCGGGCGAAGGTCGAGATCGCGCTCGCCAAGGGCAAGAAGGAGTACGACAAGCGGCAGACGCTGCGTGAGAAGCAGGACCGCCGCGAGACCGAGCGGGCCATCTCCGCGGTCCGCCGCAAGCAGCGGGCCTGAGGGCCGGCGGCGGCGCGGGAATAGGCTGGCATCGACCCGCGTTGGTCACGTACGATGGCACTGCACCTCACAGCGGGTGCGCGCCCCCTCCTCCCGGAGGGTTTGAAAAAACAACATGGGGATGATCGGTTTCGACAGCGGCTGTCGAAGCAGGGGAAGCGTGTCGAGGAAGCGGCCATGATCTCGTAAACCACAGGCCGAAAAAAATAATCGCCAATTCCAAGCGATCCATCTCCCAGGGCGAGCTCGCCCTCGCTGCCTGATCTTCAGGTAGCGAGCAGCGGCTCCCCCACTTAAGGGAGTGTCAGCCCGGGGGTGTTCCCGACCCGGATCCTGGCATCAGCTAGGGAACTAAACCTTGATCCCGGTCACGGGGTGAAGAGGGAAATCACACAGTGACTGGGCCCGTCGGAGACTTGTCGGCGTGATCTCCGGGGCCGAGAAAAGCACAGCCGACTGCACACGGAGAAGCCCTGGTTCCGCACCGTTGGACGCGGGTTCGATTCCCGCCATCTCCACTTACCCCATGTGGGCACGGGCCCCGTCGCGGCAAGCGACGGGGCCTTTGTCATGCGCCCACATGAGCGCACCCCGGGGATGTGGGGTCCGCGCCCATATCGAAGGGTGGTTCACGCTTCTACCTTCGCTCTCCATGACACAGACCAGAGCCGCACTGCGCCCCACCGTGCTGACGGCCCTCCTGGCCGCCCTCCTCTCCGTCCTGCTCGCCCCCGCGCCCGCCTCCGCCGCCTCCCTCCAGGAGGTCACCGGCTTCGGCAGCAACCCGGGCGCCCTGAAGATGTACCGCTACATCCCCGACGGGCTGCCCGCCGGCCGCCCCGTGGTCGTCGCCCTGCACGGCTGCACCCAGAACGCCGCCGGGTACGCCTCCGGAACCGGCTGGACGGCGCTCGCCGACCGCTGGGGCTTCTCCGTCGTCCTGCCGCAGCAGCAGAGCGGCAACAACCTCACCCAGTGCTTCAACTGGTTCGAGCCCGCCGACATCCGGCGCGGGCAGGGCGAGGCCGCCTCGGTGGCCCAGATGGTCGACCGGCAGCTCGCCGACGTCTCCGGCGACCCGTCCCGCGTCTACGTCACCGGCCTGTCCGCCGGCGGCGGGATGACCGCCGTGATGATGGCCGCCTACCCGGAGAAGTTCGCCGCGGGCGGGATCGTCGCCGGGCTGCCGTACGGCTGCGCGCAGGCCGCCGGGTCGCCCTACGTGTGCATGTACGTCGGGGCCACGCAGACCCCGGCGCAGTGGGGCGACCGGGTGCGGGCCGCGCGGCCCGGGTACACCGGCCCCTGGCCCGCCCTCACGGTGTTCCACGGCACGGCCGACTACACGGTGAGGCCGGCCAACATGACCGGTCTGGTGGACCAGTGGACCGACGTGCAGGGCGCCGACCGCACCCCGGACGTCAGCGACACCGTCGCCGGGCACCCGCACCGCGTCTACCGCGGCCCCGGCGGGAACGCGGTCGTGGAGACGTACGGCCTCACCGGCATGGGACACGGCCAGCCGGTCGACCCCGGGAGCGGGGAGACGCAGTGCGGGGCGGCCGGGGCGTACTTCCTGGACGTGAACCTGTGCGCCGCCCACCGGCTGGGGAAGGCCTGGGGCCTGGGCTGACCGCGCTCCCGGCGCCCTGCTCGCCCGCTCCGCCGGCCGGGGCGGCAGCAGGGTGGTGCCGCCCGGTACGGCTCCCGAGAGCCCTCCGTACCAGCAGCCGCACCGCGCGGGTGCCCGGCTCAGCCGCCGTCCCGGTCACCGAGGTGACCGGGACGCGGGCCGTCGCGACCTGTGGCCGTCAACGGGAATCGCCGAACGGATTCGTCAACGGGAGGAGCGGCGTTCGCCGGCGCGGTTCGACGCGCCGAAGGAACGCAGCGCTCCGGCGGCCAGGAAGGCGGTCAGCGCCGCCGCCGCGGGCACGACGTAGCCGGTGGTGGCCGAGACGTGCTCGACGACCCAGCCGCCCGCCGCGCTGCCGCCGGCGATCCCGCCGAGCAGCCCGGTGACCGCGAGCGTCATGCCCTCGTTCAGCCGCCCCTCGGGGGTGTGCTCCTGCACCAGCGTCATGGTGGTCACCATCGTCGGGGCGGTGGCCATCCCCGCGACCAGCAGCGCCCCCGCCAGGACCAGCAGCGAGCCGGTGAGGCCGGCGGCGAGCGGCGGGAGGGTCATCAGCGCGGCCATCGCGGCCAGGCACCACACCAGCCGGGACCGCGCGGGCCCGGCGGGGCGGACCGCCCCGTACAGCAGGCCCGCCGCGCAGGAGCCGGCCGCCTGGAGCGCGAGCACCGCGCCGGCCGCCGTGCGGTGCCCCTGCCCGTCCGCGAACGCGATCGTCACCACCTCCATGGAGCCGAACACCGCGCCGGTCGCCAGGCAGATCAGCAGCAGGGGGCGTATGCCGGGGGCCCGCAGGGGTGCCCGGCCCGCGGTACGCCGGACGGCCGGCGGCTCCGTCGAGCGCTGCGCGGTGAACAGCGCGACGCCCGTCAGCAGCAGCACCGCGCCCACCAGCGTCCCCGCCTCCGGGAAGAAGGTCCCGCACAGCACGGCCGCGAGCACCGGGCCGAGCATGAAGCACAGTTCGTCAGCGGCCTGTTCGAAGGAGTTCGCGGTGTGCAGTTCCTCGGGCCTGCCCTTCAGCAGGTGCGCCCAGCGGGCCCGGGACATGCCCCCGGTGTTCGGTGTGGTGGCGGTCGCGGCGTAGGAGGCGAACAGCGTCCAGTCGGGGGCGTCCCGGCGTACGCAGAGCACCAGCGCGAGCGAGCCCAGTACGGCGAACAGCGTGGCCGGCAGGGCCACCCGGGCCTGCCCGTACCGGTCCACCAGGCGCGCGGTCCAGGGGGCGACCACCGCCGTGGCCGCGAGGCCGGTCGCGGTGACGGCGCCGGCCAGGGCGTAGGACCCGCGGCTTCCGGCGATCATCACGATGGCGCTGACGCCGAACATGCCCATGGGCAGCCGGGCGATCAGGTTGCCGGCGGTGAAGGCGCGGGTGCCGGGCAGGGCGAACAGCCGGCGGTACGGGCCGGGCTCGCGCCGGGCGTGCGGGGCGAAGTCGACGGCGACGAGGGTGTCGGCGGTGACGGTGAACAGGCGGGTGTCCCGCGAGGTCGGCTGGGGCATGGCTCCACCGTCGTGCCCGGCACTCCGCCCGGTCCAACACCTTCTCGGTGCCGATTCACGCACCTGTGTTGTAGGTTCACCGGATGCCCGTCCCCGCCGCCGTCGATCCCCGGCTCCTGCGTGCCTTCGTCACGGTCGCCGAGGAGCTGCACTTCACCCGGGCCGCCGCGCGCCTGTACATCGCCCAGCAGGCGCTCAGCCGGGACGTACGGCGCCTGGAGCGGGACCTGGGCTGCGAGTTGTTCGTCCGCAGCACCCGCCGGGTGACGCTCACCGCCGACGGCGAACGCCTCCTGCCGTACGCCCGCGCGGTGCTCCAGGCGCAGGACGACCTGCTCGCCGCCGCCGGACGGAGCCGCCCGCTGCTGGTGGACCTCAACTCGCCGGGTCTGGAGACCCACCGCGAGGTGCTGCACCGGGCCCGGGAGCGGGCCGCGGGTCACGAACTGATGGCCCGCTACGAGAGTGGGCTGACCTGGGCGGCCGGTGAGCTGCTGGCGGGACGGATCGACGTGTCGTTCGGCCGGTTCGCGGGGCTGGCGCCCGCGCTGCGCACCGGGCTGGAGCAGCAGCCCGTGCGCTACGAGCCGATGGCCGTGGTGCTGCCCGAGGACCACGCGCTGGCGGAGCTGCCCGAGGTGCCGCTGGCCGCGCTGGCGGGTGAGACGGTGTACGCGGGTGCGGGCAACCCCCGCACCCTGGAGTGGACGGACCTGGCACGCCTGCTGTTCGACGGTCGGGGGATCACGCTCGCACCGCCCGCTCCGTTGGCGGTGGGGGAGGAGGAGTTCCGGCGGATCATGGACCGGACGCGGAATCCGATCCTCGCGGTGGTGAGTTTTCCGCCACTTCCCGGGACGGTTTCGCGGCCTCTGGTGGCGCCGGTGCCGCTTTCGCCCGTGTCGCTCGTGTGGCGAAAAGGAATGATCCATCCCGCTTTGACCGAACTGTGCCGTTCCGCGGCTGAAGTCGCAGTCGAACGTGGCTGGTTGCGACGCCCCGAGGACTCCTGGCTGCCCGAAACCGACGCCGCTGTCATGGGAGCGCACCCAATGTCTCGCTGCTGACACAAAAGGTCTCCCTGCAAACACACAACCTCCGCGTGCGCTACATTCGATGCTTCGAGCACGGTGTGATAAACGGGGCGCTCGGAGCGGGTGGGGGCCCGGTCCGCCGACGGGTGCTCGGGTCGTACGCGCGCCGATGGTTCCGTTTGGGGGGAAGTGCGAGCGCGTGGACAAGTGGCGAGAAGACGCCCAACCGGGGCGGCCGCAATCGGCTGACGCCGCGCGGCGGTTCGCGGAAGGGGACGAGGACGCCCGTGAGACACGGGTGCTCCCCCTGTCGGGAAGACCGGCCGAACCCGGCGTGAGAGACGGCGCGGACGGCCTCCGCGCCGGTTCCGGTTCCCTGGACGAGCGCTGGGCCCGCCTCGGCGTGTTCCCGTCCGGGAACGGCATGGACGACGACCGGACGCAGATACTGCCCCCGTCAGGCACCGACGACAGGACCCAGATGCTGCCCCCGCCCGGCACCGAAGACAGGACCCAGGTGCTGCCCGACACGGGCGGCCGGCCCACACCGTCCGGCGGCGGGGACGGCTTCAGCGCCTTCGGCGGGACGCCACGGCCCGCCGGGAGCCGGGCCGACGACGCCTACGACTCCGAGCGCACCACCGCCCTGCGCGTCCCGCGCCCGCCCGCCTCCCCCGCCGGTCCTGCGGTCCCCGCGGACACCGGCACCACCGTCCGCGACCCGTGGCAGGAGGACGCCGGCGCCGACGCCACCCACGACCCGCACGAGGTGACGGTCCAGCTCGACGCCGTGCAGATCGGTGCCGGCGGTGTACTGAGCCGGACGCCCGGTGCGGGCGCGGCCCCGGAGGCGGCCCCCGTCTTCGTCGACGAGTCGGGCCGCCGCAACCGGCTCTACCGCCGCATCGGCCTGGCCGTCGGCCTCGCCTGCGCGGGCTACGCCGTCGTCATGGTCGCCACCCTGCTGTCCGGCAACTCCGACGCCCCCTGGATGCCCGTCCCGGGGCAGGAGGACAAGCCGGCCGAGCAGGTCGAGACCACGCCGAAGCCCTCGGCGGCCGACCCCACGCCCAGCGCCGGCACCAGCCTCCAGCCGGGCAGCGGCGCCCCGAGCCTCGGCGCCTCCGACGTGCCCACGCCCGGCGCCTCCGCCCCCGTGGCGGGCGGCACCGGCGGCACGGTGAAGCAGCCGGACGGGGGCGCCCCGGCGACCACGCCGGCCGGCCGCGCCAGCTCCCAGCCGGCCACCGGCGGCACCGGCGGCGGCGCCACCACCAACACGCCCCCGGCGGGCGGCGGCGGTACCACCACGCAGCCCTCCGACCCGGTCACCACGGAGGCACCTCCTCCCGACCCCACCGCCACCACGGGCGGCGGCGGCGAGGCCGGCGGCACCGACAACCTCGCCGCTCCCCCCGCCGACCAGCCGGTCGCCGCCGAACCCGCCGCGGGCGCCGACGCCGCCCCCGCCGCCGCACAGTCCCCGGAGAACGTCCTCTGATGGCATCCCCGTCCCACCGCCGCCGGGCCGCCCGCCCGTCCCGGCGCGGCGCACTGCGCCGCCGTGTACCGCTGCGCCTGCTGCTCCCGCTGCTGGTCCTCGTCGCCCTCGCCGCCATGCTGATGCTGCGCGGCTACGTGCACAGCGAGATCCTCGCCGACCACCGGGTGCAGGACCCCGCCCCGACCACCCAGGTCCCCGAGGAGATACTCGAGGGCGGCCCGGTCATAGACGTCCGCAACGGCAAGGCCACGTCCCTGAGCGTGCCCGACCACCGGCTGGTGCTCACCTTCGACGACGGCCCGGACCCCACCTGGACGCCGAAGGTGCTCGACGTGCTGAAGAAGCATGACGCGCACGCCGTCTTCTTCGTCACCGGCACCATGGCCTCCCGCTACCCGGACCTGGTCCAGCGCATGGTGGACGAGGGCCACGAGATCGGCCTGCACACCTTCAACCACCCCGACCTGTCGCTCCAGTCCAAGAAGCGCATCGACTGGGAGCTGTCGCAGAACCAGCTCGCCCTCACCGGCGCGGCCGGCATCCGCACCTCGCTGTTCCGTCCGCCGTACTCCTCCCACGCCGACGCCATGGACAACGCGTCCTGGCCGGTCACCGAGTACATCGGCAGCCGCGGCTACCTCACCGTCGTCAACAACACCGACAGCGAGGACTGGAAGCGGCCCGGCGTCGACGAGATCATCCGCCGCGCCACACCGGAGAACGGCCAGGGCGCCATCGTCCTCATGCACGACTCCGGCGGCGACCGCAGCCAGACCGTGGCCGCGCTCGACACGTTCCTGCCCGGACTGAAGGACCAGGGTTACGAGTTCGACAACCTGACCGAGGCACTGGACGCGCCCAGCGCGCACAGCCCGGTCACCGGACCCGACCTCTGGAAGGGCAAGGCCTGGATCTTCCTGGTGCAGGCCTCCGAGAAGATCACCGGCGTGCTGGTGGTCGGCCTGGCCGTCATCGGCACCCTGGTCATCGCCCGCTTCGTGCTGATGCTGCTGCTGTCCGGCGCCCACGCCCGCCGGGTGCGCCGCAAGGGCTTCCGCTGGGGCCCGACGGTCACCGAACCGGTGACCGTGCTGGTCCCGGCGTACAACGAGGCCAAGTGCATCGAGAACACCGTCAACTCCCTGATGGCCAGCGATCATCCGATCGAGGTGCTGGTCATCGACGACGGGTCCACCGACGGCACCGCCCGCATCGTCGAGGCGATGGGCCTGCCCAACGTCCGGGTCATCCGCCAGCTCAACGCGGGCAAGCCCGCCGCCCTCAACCGGGGCCTGGCCAACGCCCGCTACGACATCGTCGTGATGATGGACGGCGACACGGTCTTCGAGCCGTCCACCGTCCGTGAGCTCGTCCAGCCCTTCGGCGACCCGCGGGTCGGCGCCGTGGCCGGCAACGCGAAGGTCGGCAACAAGGACAGCCTCATCGGCGCCTGGCAGCACATCGAGTACGTGATGGGCTTCAACCTGGACCGCCGCATGTACGACATCCTGCGCTGCATGCCGACCATCCCGGGTGCCGTGGGCGCCTTCCGGAAGTCGGCGCTGGAGCCGATCGGCGGCATGAGCGAGGACACGCTCGCCGAGGACACCGACGTCACCATGGCGCTGCACCGCGCCGGCTGGCGCGTGGTCTACGCGGAGAACGCCCGCGCCTGGACCGAGGCCCCGGAGACCGTGCAGCAGCTCTGGTCGCAGCGCTACCGCTGGTCGTACGGCACCATGCAGGCCATCTGGAAGCACCGCCGGGCCCTCATCGACAAGGGTCCCTCGGGCCGCTTCGGCCGCGTGGGCCTGCCCTTCGTCTCCCTGTTCATGATCGTGGCCCCGCTGCTGGCCCCGCTGATCGACGTCTTCCTGCTCTACGGCCTGGTCTTCGGCCCGACCCAGCAGACGATCCTCGCGTGGCTGGGCGTGCTGGCCATCCAGGCGGTCTGCGCCGCGTACGCGTTCCGGCTGGACAAGGAACGCATGACCCACCTGATCTCGCTGCCGCTGCAGCAGATCCTCTACCGCCAGCTCATGTACGTCGTGCTGCTCCAGTCCTGGATCACCGCGCTCACCGGCGGCCGGCTGCGCTGGCAGAAGCTGCGCCGCACCGGTGTGGTCGGCGCGCCCGTGAACGGAGCCGTGCCGAGCGGGCAGGCGCCCAGCGACGACCGGAGGCCGGTGGCATGACGCACGGTTACCCGACCGGCACCGGTCCGGTCCCGCAGGAACCGGCCGGCCCCTACGGCCCGCCGTACGGTGGGCAGGTGGGCGTGGCGGCGCAGTCGCCGTACCCGTTCCCCCAGCAGCACGTCACCGAGCCGGCCGCGGAACCGGAACCGGAGTCCGCGGCGGAGCCGGCCCCGAAGAAGCCGGGCCGGGACCGGTATCTGGACCTGCTGCGGTCCGTCGCCCTGGTCCGCGTCGTCGTCTACCACCTCTTCGGGTGGGCCTGGCTGACGGTGCTGTTCCCGTCCATGGGCGTGATGTTCGCGCTGGCGGGCTCGCTGATGGCGCGGTCCCTGAAGCGGCCCGCGTGGAGCGTGATCCGGTCGCGGGTCCGCCGCCTGCTGCCGCCGATGTGGATCTTCGCCGCCGTGGCGCTGACGCTGCTGTTCGCCAGCGGCTGGAACCCCGGGGACGACCCCGACCAGGGCGGCGGGTCCTGGGGCCTGGTGAAGCTGTTCAACTACCTCGTCCCGATCGGCGCCCCGCCGTACCCCGTCGAGGCCGGGGACCTGGGGCCGCTGACCGGCGGCACCTGGGCGGACGACGGGGTGGGCCCGCTGTGGTACCTGCGCGCCTACCTGTGGTTCGTCCTCGCCTCCCCGCTGTTGCTGTGGGCGTTCCGCCGGGCCCCCTGGCCGACGCTGCTCGCCCCGCTCGGCCTGACGGCCGTCGTCGGCTCCGGGCTGGTCACCATTCCCGGCGAGACCGGCAACGCGGTCACCGACTTCGCGGTCTACGGCTCCTGCTGGGTGCTGGGCTTCGCCCACCACGACGGCATGCTCAAGCAGGTGCCGCGCTACATCTCGGTGTCCTGCGCGGCCCTGGTGATGGCGTTCGGACTGTGGTGGGCCTCCGGCCACCTCGGCGACGAGGGCTGGGACCTCAACAACATCCCGCTCGCGCAGGCCGCGTGGTCGTTCGGGTTCGTGGTGATCCTGCTCCAGTACTCGCCCTCGTGGCAGGAGCTGCCGGGGCGGCTGGCCAACTGGGACAAGCTGGTGACCCTGTCCAACAACCGGGCCGTCACCATCTACCTGTGGCACAACCTGCTGATCGCGCTCACCTTCCCGATCGTCGACCTGCTGTACAAGCTGCCGTTCATGCAGAGCGAGCGGGGGGCGGAGGCCCTCAACAGCACGTACGAGCTGTGGGCGTTCGCGTTCATCTGGCCGCTCATCGGTCTGGTGGTCGTCGCGACCGGCTGGGTCGAGGACCTCGCCGCGAAGCGCCGCCCGCGGCTTTGGCCGAACGGCGCGAAGGACAAGCGCGCCGAGACCGCCGGCCGGACGCGCCGCCGTTGATGTCACGGGCCGCCCCGGCCGCGCCTTTCGCGCCGGGGCGGCCCGTGCCAGACTGCCCCCTGTTGCTGAAGTGAACGGTGGGCCAGGGGGCGCAGGCGGATGAGCAAGCGGCAGACACAGAAGATGCTGCAACTGATGGCGAGCGGGGAGCCGGTGGAGCTCACCAGTCCCATGGCATCCGTGAAGAAACTCGCCCGACTCGCCTTCGTCGCCCAGCAGTTCGGCTACGAGTACGCCGACGTCCGGCAGGGCGGCGGGAACAACAGCCAGCTGAAGATGCTGATCGTGCCCGACCCCGGCCCGCAGGCCCAGGCCCGCGCCGCGCAGAACTGGGCGCAGTACCCCAACGCCGGCGACGGGGTGTCCGTGCCGCCGCTCGTGCCGGACGCCTTCGAACTGCTCAAGGCCCGCATCAACTTCGACCTCACCGGCAAGAGCGCCGAGAAGCGGATCGGCTACGGCGCCCTCGGTGTCTCCGTCGGCAGCGTCATCATCGCCTACCGGCTCGGCGGCACCTCGGACGACTTCGTCATCGCGGCCGTGATCTGGCTGGCCCTCATGGCGATCCTGGGCGTCGGCTTCGTCGTCACCCGCAAGCGCAACGCCAAGTTCGCGGCGCGGCTCCAGGCGGCCGGCTTCGCCCCGGTGACCGACGAGACGGGCCGGGTGCGTTACCTGCCCCCGGGGGGTGGGATGCCGGGCCACGGCAACCCCTTCGGGGCCGGCCCCTACGGGCCGTACGGGGCGCCGGCCCAGGGTGCCCCGGTCCCGCAGCAGCCGGCTCCGGGCCACCCTCAGCAGCCCCCGGCGTACGGTCAGCCGTTTCCGCAGCAGCAGCAGCAGCCTGCCCCGGGCTACGCCCAGCAGCCTCCCGCCCACCAGCCGGGCCCCTACGGCAGCCAGCAGCCCGGCCCTTACGGCCAGCCCGGCCCGTACGGTGCCCCGCAGCAGGCTCCCGGCCCCTACGGCGCCCCGCAGCAGCAGCCCGGCCCCTACGGGCAGCCCCCGCAGCACTGACCCCCCGCAGCACTGACCCCTCACGGCGCCCCCGGTGACCGGTGACGGGCACCTCTCACCCCGCCCCCGGCGGGGGTGAGAGCAACGTTCCCTGCCGGTCACCGCGTGCCACAGGCCGGAAACGCTCCCTCCCTACCTTCGGGACCAGCCCTCGCGGCACCGCCGCGCCCCGGAGAGCAGTGGAGGCCTCATGACAGCCCGCAGCGGCCGTTGGATCCAGCAGTGGGACCCGGAGGACGAGACCTTCTGGAGCCGCACCGGCGAACGGATCGCCCGCCGCAATCTCCTCTTCTCCGTGCTGTCCGAGCACATCGGCTTCTCCATCTGGACCATGTGGTCCGTGCTGGTGCTCTTCATGGGCCCGGAGTACGGGCTGACCCCGGCCGACAAGTTCCTGCTGACGTCGATGGTCACGCTGGTCGGCGCCGTCGTCCGGGTCCCGTACACCTTCGCCGTCGCGGTGTTCGGCGGGCGGAACTGGACGATCGTCTCCGCGGGCCTGCTGCTCGTGCCCACCGTCGCCGCGTTCACGGTGATGGAGCCGGGCACCTCCTTCTCCACCTTCCTGCTGGTCGGCCTGCTGGCCGGCATCGGCGGCGGCAACTTCGCCTCCTCCATGACCAACATCAACGCCTTCTTCCCGCTGCGGAAGAAGGGTTGGGCGCTCGGGCTGAACGCCGGCGGCGGCAACATCGGCGTGCCCGTCATCCAACTGGTCACCCTCGCGATCATCGGCGCGGGCGGCGGACCGCGGGTACTGCTCGGCCTCTACATCCCGCTGATCGTCCTCGCCGCCGTGCTCGCGGCCCTCTGCATGGACAACCTGGCCTCGGTGAAGAACGACACCGGCGCCGCGAAGGATGCCGCGCGCGACCCGCACACCTGGATCATGTCGTTCCTCTACATCGGCACGTTCGGCTCGTTCATCGGCTACAGCTTCGCCTTCGGACAGGTGCTGCAGAACCAGTTCGGCCGCACCCCGCTGGAGGCCGCGTACGTCACCTTCGTCGGTCCGCTGCTGGGCTCGCTGATCCGGCCGCTGGGCGGCCGGCTCGCCGACCGCTACGGCGGCGCGCGCATCACCCTGTGGAACTTCGTCGCCATGGGCGCCGCGACCGCCGTGCTGATCGCCGCCTCCATGGCGCAGTCGCTGGCGCTGTTCACCGTCGCCTTCGTGGGGCTGTTCGTGCTGACCGGCCTCGGCAACGGGTCGACGTACAAGATGATCCCCGGCATCTTCCAGGCCAAGGCCCAGGCCCTGGGGCTCGCGGGGGAGGAGGCGGCCGCGTACGGGCGGCGGCTGTCCGGCGCCTCCATGGGGCTGATCGGAGCGGTGGGCGCGCTCGGCGGTGTCGGCATCAACCTCGCCTTCCGCCAGTCCTTCCTCTCCTACGGCTCGGGCACCGGCGCGTTCGTCGCGTTCCTCGCCTGCTACGCGGTCTGTTTCGCGGTCACCTGGGCGGTATACCTTCGCCGGCCCGCCGCCCGCCCGGCCGGGACGGACACCGCCCCGCAGGAGAAGCCGCAGCTCAGCTACGCCGAGGTCTGACGGACGGTGACGTAACACTGGTGACATGAAGCCGAACCGAGCCTGTCATGGATCATTGACAGGCTCGCTCGGCACGGACGTGGAGCCGCACCTCCGTGAGGACGCCGACTCGAGCCGGGACGAGAGCCATGGACGACGAACGAGAGCAGTCACCCGACCACGGGCCCCTCGCGGGCTTCACCGTGGGCGTGACGGCGGCGCGCCGTGCCGACGAGCTGGGCGCGCTGCTGGAGCGCCGCGGTGCCGCCGTGCTGCACGCCCCCGCCCTGCGGATCGTGCCGCTCTCCGACGACAGTGAACTGCTGGCCGCGACGAAGGACATCATCGGGCAGGCCCCGGACATCGCGGTCGCCACCACCGCCATCGGGTTCCGCGGCTGGGTGGAGGCGGCCGACGGCTGGGGGCTCGGCGAGGACCTGCTGGAACGGCTGCGGGGGGTGCGGATCCTGGCGCGCGGCCCCAAGGTGAAGGGCGCGATCCGGGCCGCCGGGCTGACCGAGGAGTGGTCGCCGGCGTCGGAGTCGATGGCGGAGGTGCTGGACCGGCTCCTCGAGGAGGGCGTGGACGGGCTGCGCATCGCCGTGCAGCTGCACGGCGAGCCGCTGCCCGGGTTCGTGGAGTCGCTGCGGGCCGGGGGAGCGGAGGTGGTGGGCGTGCCGGTCTACCGGTGGCTGCCGCCGGAGGACATCGGCCCGGTCGACCGCCTGATCGACGCGGCCGTCGCCCGCACCCTGGACGCGGTCACCTTCACCAGCGCGCCCGCGGCCGCCTCGCTGCTCTCCCGTGCCGGGGAACGCGGCCTGTCGGACGACCTGCTGGCCGCCCTCGGCCACGACGTGCTGCCCGCCTGCGTGGGACCGGTCACCGCCCTGCCGCTCCAGGCCCGGGGCGTCGACACCGTGCAGCCCGAACGCTTCCGGCTGGGCCCGCTGGTCCAGCTGCTCTGCCGCGAACTGCCGTCCCGCGCCCGCACCCTGCCCGTCGCCGGGCACCGGATGGAGATCCGGGGGCACGCGGTCCTGGTGGACGGCGCGCTGCGGCCCGTACCGCCGGCCGGGATGTCCCTGCTGCGGGCGCTGTCCCGCCGGCCCGGATGGGTGGTCTCCCGCGCGGAACTGCTGCGCGCGCTGCCGGGCGCGGGCCGCGACGAGCACGCGGTGGAGACCGCGATGGCCCGCCTGCGCACCGCCCTGGGCGCCCCGAAGCTGATCCAGACGGTCGTGAAGCGCGGCTACCGCCTTGCCCTCGACCCGGCGGCGGACACCAAGTACGACACGGCGGGCTGACCCGGGCCGTCAGCCGTCCCGGCGGCCCTCCGCCAGGTCCCGGACCGTGCGCTCCAGGCGTTTCCTCCGGGTCTCGGGCGTCGCTGCCCGGAGCAGGGGGAGCAGGGCCAGGTAGCGGGCCGTGCGGTCCAGCGCGTCGAACGCCGTGCGGGCCTCCGGGTTCGCGGCGAGGGCCTCGGCCAGGTCGTCCGGGACCTTCGCCGTCCCCTGCGAGGCGTACGCCCGGTCCCAGCGGCCGTCCTCCTGGGCCCGCCGGACCTCGGCGAGTCCGGGTTCCCGCATCCGGCCCTCCGCCGCGAGCGCCGCGACCTTCTCCACGTTCACCCGCGACCACAGGCTCCGCGGCCGACGCGGCCCGTACTTCTGCAGGTAGTGCCGGTCGTCCAGGCGCCGGCGCTGTCCGGAGATCCAGCCCCAGCACAGGCCCACGTCGACCAGCTCGTCCTCGGTGACCGAGGCGATCCCCGACGCCTTCTTCGCCACCTTGACCCACACCCCCTCGCGCCGGGTGTGGTGCTCGGCCAGCCACGCCTCGAAGGCCGCCGCGTCCGGGAACGCGCGGACCTCCACCCCGTCGATCTCCTCCATGTGGGAAGGCTAAGCCGAAAGCTCGCGGCGGGAGGGGTTCCGGGGGCCCGGACGGGCGGGCACTGTGGGGGGAGAACGGTTTCCCGGATCGCGCACCGGCCCCCACGCGCGCGGGGCCCCTAGGCGGTGGCAGCACATGGCACTGGGTACGGTCACGGCGTCCTACGAGCTGAGGTTCGACACCGGGCGGGTCTGCCTGGACCTGCTCGCGACCACCCATCCCGAGGAACGGCTCGACTCCGTCGACGCGCTGTGCGCCTGGATCACCGGCGCGGGACTCGTCCCGGCGGGCACCGGACTCGCCCACGCCGACCCGGGCTGGCTCGCCGCGTTCCGCGAACTGCGCGCGCACCTGGTCCCGTTGGTCCGCGCCCCCGGCAGCCCTTCGTACGCCCCCGCGCTCACCCGGGTCAACGAACTCGCGCGCGCCGCACCGCCGGCGCCCCGCGCGGTGCCCGGCGCGGACGGGACCCTGGTGCGCCGGCTGGACGGCCCGCCCGGCCGGGACGCGCTGCTCGGGGCGGTCGCGCGGGACGCGGTGGACCTGCTGACCGACCCGGCGGCCCGCGCGAGCCTGCGGCAGTGCGAGGGCGACAACTGCCCCATCGTCTACGTCGACACCTCCCGCGGTCGCCGGCGCCGCTGGTGTTCCAGCGACGTCTGCGGCAACCGCGAGCGCGTGGCCCGGCACCGCCGTCGCGCGGCGGCCCTCACCCGCGCCTGAGCACCGGCGCCCGATTGAACTCCCTCATCCCGTTCGCGGTTTTCGCGCACCGAGGATGCCGGAACTTGCTCAAGTGATCTACGTCACGCGGCTGTTGGTCCCCGATGGCCGTCCCCCTGGCGACCCCTCGCCCGTCGTGTGTCGGAAATGTGAAGAGGAAGCGGGGGGAATGTGCGTTCATGTCCCGGTCGTCGTGACGTCCCGCAGAAAACTGCCGTCTCTCTTTGAACACCCCACCCGCTTCCTGCGTACCGGTTGTCGAGCGACCGACTGGGGGATCCCCCGGACACCGGAGGTGGGCGTGCGCAAGGATGCGGCCGTGGCCAATGAACGTGGGACGAGGGCCCGACATCGCATGTCTTCACAGCCCTCGGAACCTGACGAGGAGCTGATGCGTGCGCTGTACCGCGAGCACGCAGGACCCCTGCTGGCCTACGTCCTCAGGCTGGTCGCCGGAGACCGGCAGCGCGCCGAGGACGTCGTCCAGGAAACGCTCATCCGTGCCTGGAAGAACGCCGGTCAGCTCAATCGGGCGACCGGTTCGGTACGCCCCTGGCTGGTGACGGTCGCCCGGCGCATCGTCATCGACGGCCACCGCAGCCGGCAGGCCCGGCCGCAGGAGGTCGATCCGTCGCCGCTGGAGGTCATCCCCGCGGAGGACGAGATCGACAAGGCGCTGTGGCTGATGACGCTGTCGGACGCACTCGACGACCTGACCCCGGCCCACCGGGAGGTCCTCGTCGAGACCTACTTCAAGGGGCGTACCGTCAATGAGGCGGCCCAGACACTCGGCATACCGAGCGGCACCGTACGCTCCCGGGTGTTCTACGCCCTGCGGTCGATGAAGCTGGCTCTGGAGGAGCGGGGGGTGACGGCGTGATGAGTGTGTACGGGGGAAACCAGGGATTCGGCACGGGCGGGACGGGTATGTCTGGTGCCATGGAGGGATCACCGGTGCCGAACGAGCACGAGACCGTCGGTGCCTACGCCCTCGGGATCCTCGACGACGCCGAAGCCACTGCCTTCGAGGCGCACTTGGCGACGTGCGAGTGGTGCGCCCAGCAGCTTGACGAACTCGCCGGCATGGAACCGATGCTGGCCGCGCTCGCGGACCTGCCCGAGGCCGCCGGCTCGCCCGCGATCGGTGAGTCGCTGTCCGCGAAGCCCTCGCCGCGCGTCGTGGAGAAACTGGTCGACGAGGTGGCCGAGCGCCGTGCGCGCAAGCGCCGCCGCAACTTCTACATGGTGGCCGCGGCCGGCGCGCTGATCGTCAGCGGCCCGTTCGTGGCCGTCGCCGCCAGCGGCGGGGACAGCGGCAGCGGCGGCGGGGGCGGCACCAACCGCACGCTCGCGGCCAACCCGGCGAAGGACCTCTTCGACAAGAGCTCCGAGAAGATCACGGCGACCGACCCCGGCACCGGGGTGACCGCCACCGTGGCCCTGGAGAACAAGCTCTGGGGCACCGAGATCGTCACCGAGCTGAAGAACGTCAAGGGTGACCAGAAGTGCTCGCTCATCGCCGTCGGCAAGAACGGCGAGCGTGAGACGGTGAACTCCTGGTCGGTCACCGGCGAGGGTTACGGACTGCCCGACGCCACCACCGACAAGGGCAAGCTGCCGCTGTACGTCCAGGGCGGCGCCGCCTTCGAGCGCAACGAGATCGACCACTTCGAGATCGCGAACTTCGACGGCGAGACGCTCGTGGAGGTCGACGCGTAGCCTCACGGGGCCCCCTTCGCGTACGGTTGACGGCTGCCCAGCACGTCAGAAGGGGGCCCGGTGGCCGCTCAGGCTCAACAGGAATCCGCGGTCGACCCGGATCACGACTCCGGTCGCGACCGGGAGATCCGTGTGGAACAGGAACACCTGGACCGGGTGTACCGCCGGCTCGAGGAGAAGATCTCCGAGGCCGAGTTCCTCATGCGCGACGCCGCCCAGCGCGGCCACGTCGGCACGCCCGGCGCCCTCGCCGAACGGGACGCCCAGGTCTTCCGGGCCGGCGTCCACCTCAACCGGCTGCACAACGAGTACGAGGACTTCCTCTTCGGCCGGATCGACCTGCTGCTCGGCAAGGACGGCAAGAAGGGCCCGGACGGCGCTTACACCGCCGTCGAGCCCGCCGAGGGCGCCGTCCGGCCCGACAACACCGCCGACATCGCCGAGACCCTGCACATCGGCCGGATCGGCGTCCTCGACGAGGACTACGCCCCGCTGGTCATCGACTGGCGGGCGCCCGCCGCGGCCCCCTTCTACCGCTCCACGCCGGTCGACCCCGGCCGGGTCGTGCGGCGCCGGGTGATCCGCTCCAAGGGGCGGCAGGTGCGCAGCGTCGAGGACGACCTGATGCGCCCCGAGCTGACGGCGTCCCTCGACGGCCGCGAGCTGGCCGTGATCGGCGACGGTGCCCTGATGGCCGCACTCGGGCAGGCCCGTACCCACTCCATGCGGGACATCGTGGCGTCCATCCAGGCCGAACAGGACCTGGTGATCCGCGCGCCCGCGGCCTCCGTCACCTATGTGGAGGGCGGCCCCGGCACCGGCAAGACCGCCGTCGCCCTGCACCGCGCGGCCTACCTGCTCTACCAGGACCGGCGGCGGTACGCGGGCGGCATCCTGATCGTCTCCCCGACCCCGCTGCTGGTCGCCTACACCGAGGGCGTGCTGCCGTCCCTCGGCGAGGAGGGCCAGGTCGCCATCCGCGCCATCGGCTCCCTCGTCGACGGCGCCGAGGCCACGGTGTACGACTCCCCGTCGGTGGCCCGGATCAAGGGCTCCTCCCGCATGCTCAAGGTGCTGCGGAAGGCCGCGCGCGGCGCCCTGGAGCGGCAGGACGCGCCCCAGCGGCTGCGGGTCGTCGCCTTCGGACGGCGGCTGGAGCTGGAGGCGGAGGAGCTGGCGGAGGTCCGCCGCACCGCCCTCGGCGGCACCGCACCGGTCAACCTGCTGCGCCCCCGCGCCCGCAAGCTGCTCCTCGACGCCCTGTGGGAGCGCTCCGGCGCCGGGAACCGGCACACCGACCCGGAACTCGCCGCCGAGCTGCGCTCCTCCTTCGACGAGGACATCACCTCCGAGGACGACTTCGTGGCCTTCCTGGACGCCTGGTGGCCCGAGCTGACCCCGGCCGCCGTCCTGGACGCCATGGCCGACGAGCGGCGCCTCGGCCGCTGGGCCCGGCGCGTGCTGAACCCGGGGGAGGTGCGCAAGGTGGCGCGCGCCCTGAAGCGGGACGGGCGCTCCGTGCACGACATCGCGCTGCTGGACGAGCTCCAGGCGATCCTGGGCGCTCCCGCGCGCCCCCGCAAGAAGCGTGAGATCGACCCGCTGGACCAGCTCACCGGCCTGGAGGAGCTGATGCCGGTGCGCGAGGAGACCCAGCGCGAGCGGGCCGAGCGGCTGGCCCAGGAGCGCGTGGAGTACGCGCACGTCATCGTCGACGAGGCGCAGGACCTCACCCCGATGCAGTGGCGCATGGTCGGCCGCCGCGGCCGGCACGCCACCTGGACGGTCGTCGGCGACCCGGCCCAGTCCTCCTGGTCCGACCCCGACGAGGCCGCACAGGCCCGCGACGAGGCCCTGGGCACCCGTCCGCGCCGCCGCTTCGAGCTCACCGTGAACTACCGCAACCCGGCGGAGATCGCCGAGCTGGCGTCCAGGGTCCTCGCCCTCGCCATGCCGGGCTCCGAGGCGCCCCGGGCGGTGCGTTCCACCGGGGTCGAGCCGCGCTTCGCCGTGGTCCGGGACACGCTGGGCGACACCGTGCGGGCGGAGGCCGCCCGGCTGCTCGAGCGGGTGGACGGCACCGTCGGCGTGGTCGTCGCCATGCAGCGGCGCGAGGAGGCCCGGCGCTGGCTGGACGGGCTCGGCGACCGCGTGGTGGCGCTCGGCAGCCTGGAGGCCAAGGGCCTGGAGTACGACGCGACGGTCGTGGTCTCCCCGGCGGAGATCGCCGACGAGTCCCCGGCGGGGCTGCGCGTGCTGTACGTCGCCCTGACGCGTGCCACGCAGCAGCTCACCGTGGTGTCGGCGGACCGCGACGTACCGGACGCCGGCGGGGTCCCCGACCTGCTGCGGGACTGACCGGTGAGGGGCGCGGAGGGGGTGCGGGAAATATCCCCGGGTCATGGGAATGGCCTCAGGCGATCCGTTTGTTAGCCTGGACGTGGCACCGGCCCGATCCAAGCCCCCGGGCCCAACCTTAGTCGCTTCGAGCGACCACTTGCCGCGAGGCGAGCATGGCGGGTCGGTGTCACAAGCGTCTGAGAGGCCCACGTCACGACAGTGACGTGGGCCTCTTTTGCTGCCCGGCCGTCTCTCGTATGGTGGAACTCGTTTTCCGGTTGACGACAGAGTCCGGTGAACAAAACGTCCGCAATCCCAGGCGGCTACCACGTACCCGGTGGTAGGTGCGACGATCGGACGGCACGATTCGCGACACGGTTGAAAAGCAGAGGAACGGCCATGGCAACGGCGCCCAGCGTCTCCTACTCGATGACCATCCGGCTGGAGGTGCCCGCGGGAGGAACCGCGGTGTCCCAGCTCACCGGGGCCGTCGAGTCCCACGGAGGCTCGGTGACCGGCCTCGACGTGACGGCGTCGGGCCACGAGCGGCTCCGCATCGACGTCACCATCGCGGCCACGTCCACCGCCCACGCCGACGAGATCGTCGAGCAGCTGCGCCGAATCGAGGGTGTCACCCTCGGCAAGGTCTCCGACCGTACGTTCCTGATGCACCTCGGCGGCAAGATCGAGATGGCGTCGAAGCACCCCATCCGCAACCGTGACGACCTGTCCATGGTCTACACCCCCGGCGTGGCCCGGGTCTGCATGGCGATCGCCGAGAACCCCGAGGACGCCCGCCGCCTCACCATCAAGCGCAACTCCGTTGCGGTCGTGACGGACGGCTCCGCCGTGCTGGGCCTGGGCAACATCGGCCCCAAGGCCGCCCTGCCGGTGATGGAGGGCAAGGCCGCCCTGTTCAAGCGGTTCGCCGGCATCGACGCCTGGCCCCTGTGCCTGGACACCCAGGACACCGACGCGATCGTGGAGATCGTGAAGGCGATCGCCCCCGGCTTCGCCGGCATCAACCTGGAGGACATCTCGGCGCCCCGCTGCTTCGAGATCGAGGCCCGGCTGCGCGAGGCCCTCGACATCCCCGTCTTCCACGACGACCAGCACGGCACCGCGATCGTCGTGCTCGCCGCCCTGACCAACGCCCTGCGCGTGACCGGCAAGACCATCGAGAGCATCCGGGTCGTCATGTCCGGCGCCGGCGCGGCCGGCACGGCCATCCTGAAGCTGCTGCTGGCCGCCGGCGTGAAGAACGCCGTGGTCGCCGACATCCACGGGGTGGTGCACGCCGGCCGCGAGGACCTGGTCGACGCCGTCCCCGGTTCCGCCCTGCGCTGGATCGCCGACAACACCAACCCGGAGAACCTCACCGGCACGCTGAAGGAGGCCGTGCGCGGCGCGGACGTCTTCATCGGCGTCTCCGCCCCCAACGTCCTCGGTGCCGAGGACGTCGCGGCGATGGCCGAGGGCGCGATCGTGTTCGCGCTCGCGAACCCCGACCCCGAGGTGGACCCGGCAATCGCCCGCCAGACGGCGGCCGTTGTGGCCACCGGCCGCTCGGACTTCCCCAACCAGATCAACAACGTGCTGGTGTTCCCGGGTGTCTTCCGCGGCCTGCTGGACGCGCAGTCCCGCACCGTCAACACGGAGATGATGCTGGCCGCCGCGCAGGCCCTGGCCGACGTGGTCACCGAGGACGAGCTGAACCCGAACTACATCATCCCCAGCGTCTTCAACGAGAAGGTCGCGGGCGCGGTCGCCGGCGCGGTCCGGGACGCCGCCAAGGCCGCCGGGGCCTGACCTCCGGGGCCCGACCTCCGCGGCGGTCCGCACGCTGTGAGGATCGCCACCAGGTTTGAACCGGCGCGTCGCGGAAACCGTAGTCCCGGCCGCCCTCTAGGGTGGGCGGCCGGGACCGGGCTCCGGCCCCTGCTGTCCGCTGCCGGAAGCGGACGGAGCGTCACCGTGCGGAGGCCGTGGCGCTCTTCGTGTGACTCCCTCGGGTGTTCTCACGACTCCTGCGGGTGCCGGATTGGCATTACCGCCGCAGGTAGAGGCAGGATGCGTCCCTGGGCGCGAGGGTCCGACGAAGGACCCGGGTCCGGGGACTCACCGAGGAACCTGGCAGCATCGGCTTTCGCCGTGCCCGACATGCGGCTCCGCCGCGTGGCACGCCTCAACGGCAAGAAGAACACGGGAGTAAGAACATGAACCGCAGTGAGCTGGTGGCCGCGCTGGCCGACCGCGCCGAGGTGACCCGCAAGGACGCCGACGCCGTGCTGGCCGCGTTCGCCGACGTCGTCGGCGACATCGTCTCCAAGGGCGACGAGAAGGTCACCATCCCCGGCTTCCTGACCTTCGAGCGCACCCACCGCGCTGCGCGCACCGCGCGCAACCCGCAGACCGGTGAGCCGATCCAGATCCCCGCGGGTTACAGCGTGAAGGTGTCGGCGGGCTCGAAGCTCAAGGAAGCGGCCAAGGGCAAGTAAGGCGCCTGCGCGCCTGCGCGCTGCAACGCCGTTCGGCTGAGTGCCCCCGGGCGGGTGCCGGTCCGACGTGGCTTGTCGCGCAGTTCCCCGCGCCCCTGCGGGGGCGCCGGCGTGAACGTCGATGGGGCGGTCACCCTTTTCGGGTGGCCGCCCCATCGGCGTTCGGGGGACGGGGTCAGCCGAGGGCCTTGCCCGGGAGTTCCACCTTCGCGCCCAGCTCGGAGAGCTTCTCCATGAAGTTCTCGTAGCCGCGGTTGATCAGGCCGATCCCGTGGACGCGGGAGGTGCCCTGGGCGGCCAGGGCCGCGATCAGGTACGAGAAGCCGCCGCGCAGGTCGGGGATCTCGAGGTCCGCGCCCTGGAGTCTCGTCGGGCCCGAGACGACCGCCGAGTGCAGGAAGTTGCGCTGGCCGAAGCGGCAGTTCGAGCCGCCCAGGCACTCGCGGTACAGCTGGATGTGTGCGCCCATCTGGTTGAGCGCGGAGGTGAAGCCGAGGCGGGACTCGTAGACCGTCTCGTGGATGATGGACAGCCCCGTGGCCTGCGTCAGCGCCACCACCAGCGGCTGCTGCCAGTCGGTCTGGAAACCGGGGTGCACGTCGGTCTCCAGCGCGATGGACTTCAACTGTCCGCCGGGATGCCAGAAGCGGATGCCCTCGTCGTCGATCTCGAAGGCGCCGCCGACCTTGCGGTAGGTGTTGAGGAACGTCATCATCGAGCGCTGCTGCGCGCCGTGGACGTAGATGTTGCCCTCGGTGGCGAGCGCGGCGGACGCCCAGGAGGCGGCCTCCAGACGGTCCGGCAGGGCGCGGTGGGTGTAGCCGCCGAGCTTGTCCACACCGGTGATGCGGATCGTCCGGTCGGTGTCCATCGCGATGATGGCGCCCATCTTCTGCAGGACACAGATCAGGTCCTCGATCTCCGGCTCCACCGCCGCGTTGGAGAGCTCGGTGACGCCCTCCGCGAGGACCGCCGTGAGCAGCACCTGCTCGGTCGCGCCGACGGACGGGTACGGCAGGGCGATCTTGGTGCCGCGCAGCCGCTGCGGGGCCTCCAGGTACTGGCCGTCCGCCCGCTTCTCGATCCGCGCGCCGAACTGCCGCAGCACGTCGAAGTGGAAGTCGATGGGGCGTCCGCCGATGTCGCAGCCGCCGAGGCCGGGGATGAACGCGTGCCCGAGCCGGTGCAGCAGCGGGCCGCAGAACAGGATCGGGATCCGCGAGGAACCGGCGTGGGCATCGATGTCAGCGACGTTGGCGCTCTCCACGTACGTGGGATCGAGCACCAGTTCGCCGGGCTCGTCACCCGGACGGACCGTCACACCGTGCAGCTGCAGCAGGCCCCGGACGACCCGGACGTCACGGATGTCCGGAACGTTGCGCAGCCGGCTCGGTGAGCTGCCCAGCAGTGCGGCCACCATGGCCTTCGGTACGAGGTTCTTCGCACCGCGGACCCGGATCTCGCCCTCCAGCGGGGTTCCGCCGTGGACAAGCAGTACGTCATCGACGTCGTTGACGGTCATGAATCTCGCGTTCCGTGGAGTGGGGCAGGGGCCAGAAGGGAAAGGGTAATCGCCCTGTACCCCCCTTCTGTAAGCCCAAGGAGCCCTTGGGCACGTCATGGGTCTGTCACAACACGAACCGTTCCGCGACGGCCACGGGCGGTCACCGCGAGCCCTCGCACGCCGGGCGCGCTCCCGGCCGCCCGCCCGCGCTCCTTCACCTCCGCCGGACAACGCCTCACCAGGCCGCTCTCCCTCACCCCGGTCGCGTTCACCCCGTCACCCGCATTGCCTCCCCGCGTACGGGGAAGATGCGGGATCATGTCTGGCATGACCGAGGTGTCCTCGCTCACAGGGCGGCTGCTCGTGGCCACTCCCGCTCTGGCGGACCCGAACTTCGACCGCGCGGTGGTGCTCCTCCTCGACCACGACGAGGAGGGCTCCCTCGGTGTCGTCCTCAACCGGCCGACCCCGGTGGACGTCGGCGACATCCTGGAGGGCTGGGCGGACCTGACCGGAGAGCCCGGTGTGGTGTTCCAGGGCGGTCCGGTGTCGCTGGACTCGGCGCTCGGTGTCGCCGTGGTGCCGGGCGGGGCGGCGGGGGAGAGCCCGCCGCCGGGCTGGCGCCGGGTGCACGGCGCGATCGGGCTGGTCGACCTGGAGGCCCCGCCGGAACTGCTCGCCTCGGCGCTCGGCTCGCTGCGCATCTTCGCCGGATACGCGGGCTGGGGTCCGGGCCAGCTGGAGGACGAGCTGGTGGACGGCGCCTGGTACGTGGTGGAGTCGGAGCCGGGTGACGTGTCCTGCCCGTCCCCCGAGCGGCTCTGGCGCGAGGTGCTGCGCCGGCAGCGCAACGAGCTGGCGATGGTCGCCACATATCCGGACGACCCTTCGCTCAACTGAGGCGCGCGGGCTTCAGTACCCTTGGCGGCATGAGCACTCTTGAGCCCGAGCGCGGGACTGGTACGGGGACCCTCGTCGAGCCGACGCCGCAGACCTCCCACGGCGACGGTGACCACGAGCGCTTCGCCCACTACGTCCAGAAGGACAAGATCATGGCGAGCGCCCTCGACGGTACTCCCGTCGTGGCGCTGTGCGGCAAGGTGTGGGTGCCCGGCCGGGACCCGAAGAAGTACCCGGTCTGCCCCATGTGCAAGGAGATCTACGAGTCCATGAGTGAGGGCGGCGACGACAAGGGCAAGGGCGACAAGTAGCCCGCCGGGGCGGCCGTCGGTCCGCTCCCCCTGGCGTCCGCCGGACGCGGAACTTCCACGAGGCCCCCGGGGCGCGCTTTGCGTGCCCCGGGGGCCTTTGTGCCGTGTGCGCGTTGCACAGGGTGCGCCGGCCGGTCACAGAGTGGTGGAGACCTCTTGTGGCCTGGTTCACCCAGTCCCTAGCCTCCGATGAGTTGTGCACAGCGAAACCGCCATTGCATATGCTGCAACGCGCTCGGAGGAGTACTCCATGAAGCTGTCCGCCCGCATGGTCGCCGTAGCGGCCGTCCTCGCCACCGCCGCCTGCGCCCCTCAGACCTCCGGCACCTCCTCCTCCGACAAGGACGAGAAGACCGGCACCCTGCGTGTCTGGCTCTTCCAGGAGGTCAACAACACCCCCAAGGAACAGGTCGTCGACTCCGTCCTCGCCGAGTTCGAGAAGGCGCACGAGGGCGCCGAGGTCACCGTCGAGTACATACCCGTCGAGACCCGCGCCCAGCGCATCAAGGCAGCCTTCAACGATCCGGGGTCCGCCCCCGACCTCGTCGAGTACGGCAACACCGACACCGCGGGCTATGTGAAGGACGGCGGACTCGCCGACCTCACCCGGGAGTTCGGCGCCTGGGACGAGGCCAAGGACACCGACCCGACCGCCCGGCAGTCGGTCACCGTGGACGGCAAGGTCTACGGCGTCCCCTACTTCGTCGGCGTCCGCGCGCTCTACTACCGCACGGACGTCTTCGACGAACTCGGCCTGGACGTCCCGCAGACCCAGGCCGAGCTGATCGCCACCGCGCAGCAGATCCGCGCCGCCCGGCCCGAGCTGTACGGCCTCGCGGTCGGCGGCGCCTACACCTACGGCGCGATGCCCTTCATCTGGGCCCACGGCGGCGAACTCGCCACCGGCAAGGGAGGCTCGTACGCCTCCGCCATCGACGGCGCCGCCGCGCGCAAGGGCATCGAGGCGTACACCTCGCTGTTCGGCGACGACAACTGCCCGGCCGCCAAGTGCGCCGCGATGACCGGCAACGACACGATCACCGCCTTCGCCGCGGGCAAGGCGGCGATGGCGATCGGCGGCGACTTCAGCCACGCCGCCGTGGAGGCCGGCAAGGTCAAGGGCAAGTACGCCGTTGTCCCCCTGCCGGGCGTCGAGGCAGGGTCGATCGCCCCCGCGTTCGCCGGCGGGAACAACCTCGGCGTGCTGAAGTCCACCTCCCACCGGACCCTTGCCGTCGACCTGATGCAACGGCTCGCGTCCAAGGAGGCGCAGGGCGAGCTGTTCGACGCGATGGGCTTCCTGCCGACGTTCTCCGACGTACGGCAGCAGGTGGCCGCGAAGGAGGCCTTCGTGAAGCCGTTCGTCGCGACCTTGGCCGCCGACACGAAGTTCGTGCCTGCTTCGCCGGCGTGGGCGCAGATCGACGCGGGGCAGGTGCTGCCGACGATGTTCCAGGAGGTCGTGTCCGGCAAGAAGGACGTGGCTACCGCGTCGGCGGATGCTGCGAAGAAGATGAACGACGCGTTCGGGTCGGTCGGGTGAACCGGCCTACCGGGGCGGGGGTTTCGGAGCGTCGGCGGGCTCCCGGCCGTGGGGGGTTCTCGCGCCCACGCGGCGGTAGCCGCACATCCGGTACAGCCCCGCGCCCCCGGAGGGGGCGTTCACGCACCCCTTGGTTGTATCTCGCGCCGGCGCTTGTCGTGCTCGGAGGGTTGCTGGCCTATCCCATTTACCAGCTCGGGCTGATCTCCGTCTTTCACTACACCCAGGCCCAGGTCAGTGGTGGGGAGCCGACCACCTTCGAGGGGTTCGGGAACTACGCCGAGCTGTTCGGGGACGGGCAGTTCTGGGAGGTGCTGCTGGCCACCGTGCTGTTCGCGGCGGCCTGTGTCGTCTCCACCCTGGCCGTCGGCTGCGCGCTCGCCGTGCTGCTCACCCGGGTGCGGGCGGTGCCGCGGCTCGCGTTGATGCTGGCCGCGCTCGGCGCCTGGGCCACCCCGGCGATCACCGGGTCCACGGTGTGGCTGTTCCTCTTCGACGCCGACTTCGGCCCGGTCAACCGGGTGCTCGGCCTCGGCGACCACTCCTGGACGTACGGGCGGTTCAGCGCCTTCTTCCTGGTGCTGCTCGAAGTGGTGTGGTGCTCCTTCCCGTTCGTGATGGTCACGGTCTACGCCGGCATCCGCGCCGTACCGTCCGAGGTGCTGGAGGCCGCGGCGCTCGACGGGGCCTCGCAGTGGCGGATCTGGCGCTCCGTGCTCGCGCCGATGCTCCGGCCGATCCTGGTGGTGGTCACCATCCAGTCGGTCATCTGGGACTTCAAGGTCTTCACACAGATCTACGTCATGACGGGCGGCGGCGGCATCGCGGGCCAGAACCTGGTGCTCAACGTCTACGCCTACCAGAAGGCGTTCGCGTCCTCGCAGTACAGCCTGGGCGCCGCGATCGGCGTGGTGATGCTGGTGATCCTGCTCGCCGTGACGCTGGTGTACCTGCGGCTGCTGCGCCGCCAGGGGGAGGAACTGTGAGCCTGGTGGGCCGGGGCCGGGAGCCCGGAGTGAATCTTGTGCGCGGGTTCGCCCGGCGCCCGGGGCGTACGGCGGCCGAGGTGACCGCCCTGGTGGTCGCCGCGGTGGTGGCGTTCCCGCTGTACTGGATGGTGCTGAGCGCCTTCAAACCGGCCGGCGAGATCCAGTCGAGCGAGCCGCGTCCCTGGACGTCGGCGCCCACGCTCGACTCGTTCCGGCGGGTGTTCGGGCAGCAGGATTTCGGCCGTTACTTCCTCAACAGCGTCGTCGTCGCGGTCGCCGTGGCGATCGCCTCCGCGCTCATCGCGTTTCTCGCCGCGACCGCCGTGACGCGATTCCGGTTCCGTTTGCGGACCACCCTGCTGATCATGTTTCTGGTGGCCCAGATGGTGCCCGTGGAGGCGCTGACGATCCCGCTGTTCTTCGTGATGCGCGATCTCGGTCAGCTGAACACGCTGTGGTCGTTGATCCTGCCCCACATCGCCTTCTCGCTGCCGTTCGCGATCTGGATGCTCAGGGGGTTCGTGAAGGGCGTTCCGGAGGCACTGGAGGAGGCCGCGTACATCGACGGCGCGAGCCGCGCGCGTTTCCTTTGGCAGATCCTTTTCCCGCTCGTTCTGCCGGGTCTCGTGGCCACCAGCGTGTTCTCCTTCATCTCCGCCTGGAACGACTTCCTGTTCGCCAAGTCGTTCATCATCAGCGACATCTCGCAGTCGACCCTGCCGATGGCACTGCTGGTGTTCTACAAACCCGACGACCCGGACTGGGGCGGCGTCATGGCGGCGTCCACGGTGATGACGATTCCGGTGCTGGTCTTCTTCGTACTCGTACAGCGGCGTCTGGTCTCCGGACTGGGCGGCGCGGTAAAGGACTGACGTGATGCCGACTTCACTGATTCCGGCGCCCCGCGGCGTCGTCACGGGCACCGGCGAGGTGCGCCTGACGGAACACTCCCGCCTCGACGCCGGCGCCGGCACGGAGGGTGTCGGGCGCTGGCTGGGCGGCGTGCTGCGGGCGGCCACCGGGCTGCCCTGGCAGGAGGGGACGGCGGCCTCCGGTGCCGGGGACGGCATCCGTCTCGCGCTCGCCCCGGGACTGGGCCCGGAGGAGTACCGCCTCGTCAGCGACGGTGCGGGCGTCCTCGTCGAGGGCGGTGACGCGGCGGGTGTCTTCCGGGGCACCCAGACGCTGCGGCAGCTCCTCGGGCCCGACGCGTACCGCAGGGCGCCCGTGCGCCGCGACCGGGTGTGGACGGTGCCGTACGTGACGATCGAGGACGCGCCCCGTTTCCGGTGGCGCGGGCTGATGCTGGATGTCGCCCGGCACTTCATGCCGAAGGAAGGCGTGCTGCGCTATCTCGATCTGATGGCCGCGCACAAACTCAACGTCCTTCATCTGCATCTGACGGACGACCAGGGCTGGCGCATCGAGATCCGCCGCCACCCGAAGCTCACCGAGGTCGGTTCCTGGCGCGCCCGCACCAAAATCGGCCACCGCGCCTCGCCGCTGTGGGACGACCGGCCGCACGGCGGTCACTACACCCAGGACGACATCCGCGAGATCGTCGCCTACGCCGCGGAACGCCATATCGGCGTGGTCCCGGAAATCGACGTGCCCGGGCACTCGCAGGCCGCGATCGCCGCGTATCCGGAACTCGGCAACTCCGACGTCGTCGACACCACGGCCCTGACCGTCTGGGACACCTGGGGCATCAATCAGAACGTCCTCGCCCCCACCGAGGACACCCTGCGCTTCTACGAAGGGGTGCTGGAGGAAGTCCTGGAACTGTTCCCCGCCGACGCCGGGCCGTTCTCGCCGTTCGTGCACATCGGTGGCGACGAATGCGTCAAGGACCAGTGGCGCGCCTCGGCCACCGCGCGCGAGCGGATCACGTCACTCGGGCTAGCGGACGAGGACGCCCTGCAGTCCTGGTTCATCGGGCACTTCGACGGCTGGCTCGCCGAGCGCGGGCGCCGGCTGATCGGCTGGGACGAGATCCTGGAGGGCGGACTGGCACCGGGCGCGGCCGTGTCGTCCTGGCGCGGCTACGCGGGCGGGGTCGCCGCCGCCCGCGCCGGGCACGACGTGGTCGTGTGCCCCGAGCAGCAGGTCTACCTGGACCACCGTCAGGACGCGGGCCCCGACGAGCCGGTGCCGATCGGCTACGTGCGCACCCTGGAGGACGTCTACCGCTTCGAACCCGTCCCGGCGGAGCTGACGCCGGGGGAGCGGGCGCGGGTGCTGGGCACCCAGGCGAACGTGTGGACCGAGGTGATGGAGGACCAGGGGCGCGTCGACTACCAGGTGTTCCCGCGGCTCGCCGCGCTGTGCGAGGTCGCGTGGAGCGAGCTTCCGGCGCCGGCCGAGCGGGACTTCGCCGGCTTCGAGCGGCGGATGACCGCCCACTACCGGCGCCTGGACGCCCTCGGCGTCGCCTACCGCCCGCCCACCGGGCCCCACCCGTGGCAACGCCGCCCGGGCGTGCTGGGCCGCCCGATCGAGGGAGCGCCCCCGGTCGTGTGAGGGGCGGTGCCGCGGCGCCACCTCACGGGTCGTCCCCCGGGGCTCTCCTGCCCCGGGGGACGACCCGTGCCCCGGGCGTTCGCTGCGGGCCGAACAGGTCGGCCGATAACGGAACAAGGGCTTCCGAAGGCTGTGATTCCACGGCGCAGCGGTGATCTCGGGACGGAATCGGTCAGGTGCGGTTCCAGCCGGGCGAATGCCTCCTAGCGGACCCCCGTCTTCGGCACCTGCCAAGATGTGCCAGAGTTGCCACGTCCGCCCTGTCAGCACGTACCGTACGGCGCACGGGCGGGACCAGGTGGGGCAGCGGGAAGGGGCAGCCGGTTTTGAGCACGCACGCACCGCAGGCGGCGCAGGCCGTGACGCTGCCCACGACGCTGGACGACGCCGTGGCGGCGCTCACCGCCATGCCCGCCGCCGTGCCCGTCGCGGGCGGCACCGACCTGATGGCCGCCGTCAACTCCGGGCAGCTCAGGCCCGCCGCGCTGGTCGGCCTCGGCAAGATCAGCGAGATCCGCGGCTGGCAGTACCTCGACGGACACGCGCTGCTCGGCGCCGGCCTCACCCACGCGCGCATGGGCCGCCCCGACTTCGCCGCCCTCATCCCGGCGCTCGCCGCCGCCGCGCGGGCCGCCGGGCCCCCGCACATCCGCAACGCCGGCACCCTCGGCGGCAACATCGCCTCCGCCGCCCCCACCGGCGACGCGCTGCCCGTGCTGGCCGCCCTGGAGGCGACGCTGGTCGTCGCGGGCCCGGCCGGCGCCCGCCGCGAGGTCCCGGTGTCCCACCTGCTGGCCGGCATGGACCTGCTGCGCCCCGGCGAACTCATCGGCTACGTGCGCGTCCCCCTGCTGCACGCCCCCCAGGTCTTCCTGAAGGCGACCGGACGCACCGGCCCCGGCCGCGCGGTCGCCTCCGTCGCCCTCGTGCTCGACCCCGCCCGGCGCGGGGTGCGCTGCGCGGTGGGCGCCATCGCGCCGATGCCGCTGCGGCCCCTGGAGGCCGAGCAGTGGGTCGCGCAGCTCATCGACTGGGACAACAACCGCGCGATCGTGCCCGAGGCACTGACCGCGTTCGGGGAGTACGTCGCCGCGGCCTGCATCCCCGACGCCGCCCCCGGCGAGGACGGCGCCGTCCCACCACTGCCGCCCGCGGTACTGCACCTGCGGCGCACCGTCGCCGCGCTGGCCCGACGAGCACTGGGGAGGGCGTTGTCGTGACCGACGACCAGCACGGACAGGGCACGCCTCCGGGCGGCAGCCGCTGGGACCCGTTGCCGCAGGGCGACTACGACGACGGGGCCACGGCCTTCGTGAACCTCCCGGAGGGCGGCATCGACGCCCTGCTGGACGCCATGGAGAGCCCCCTCGCCGCTCCCGGACACGGCTACGTGCCGCCGCAGATAACGGTCACGCCCGCGACCACCGCGGGCACCGACCCGGCGGCGACCGGCTCCTGGGCGGTGCCCGGCGCGCCCGTCGACGGGGCCCAGTGGCACGACCCGCAGTCCGGACAGCCGGAGCAGGCGGCGGACCGCTTCAGCTACGACCCCGGCGCCACCGGCCGGTGGACCTACGACGAGACCGCCGCCGCGCCGCAGCACGCGCCGGGACAGGACCCGGCACCGGGGCAGAACGCCACCGGGCAGTGGTCGATCCCCGTGGCGGGCGGCGACCTGCCGGACGAGTCCGGCGAGTTCACCGCGTCGTCCCTGGTCGAGCAGTGGGGCAGCACCCCTCCCGCGACCCTCCCGGGCGGCGCCCCGGCCCCCTGGGCCGACACGCAGTCGATCGGCAGGCCGTGGGGCCCCGGCGTACCGGGCGTCCCCCAGGACCACGACCGGCACGACGCCGGCCACCAGCCGCAGGGCGGCGAGCACGGGCCGGCCCACGAGCCCCGGGACCCGGCCGCACGGCAGCACGGCCGCCCCGACGGCGGTGCCGTCCACGACGAGCAGGCGTACGCCGGCGGCCACCGCGGCGGTCCCGCACGCGAGGAGGGCCCCGAGGAGGGGCAGCCGCGCGCCGCCGACCCGTCCGCGTACGACCCCGCCGCCACGGACGCGCCCGCGCACGGCGGTCCGCGTCCGGGCGAGGCGTCCCGGCCGCTGCCCGCCGAGGAGCGCCCGGACCACCACGAGCAGCCCTGGCAGCCCGGCGACGGACCCGCCGACGGACCCGCCGACGGCCACCCGTCCGAGCACCCGGACTCCGCCCCCCAGGGCGGCGCTGAGCCCGCGTCCGGGGCGCACGGGACCGGGACCGACGCCGGGGAGGCCCAGGCGGCTCCCGAGCCCGCGGAGCGCCCCTCGGCGGCCTCCGCCGACGAAGGCACGCGGCCGGGTTCCGGCGACGGCGCCTCCGCCGGCCCGGACACCGCACCCGCCGACGGCCGTTCGGGCGGACCGGACGCCCCGGCGGGGGAGCAGGGCGCCGACGGCGCGGACGGCCCCGACATCCTCGTGGCACCCCACGAGGACCACCCCCTCGCCTCCTACGTGCTCCGCGTCAACGGCACCGACCGGCCCGTCACCGACGCCTGGATCGGCGAGTCGCTGCTCTACGTGCTGCGCGAGCGGCTCGGCCTGGCCGGCGCCAAGGACGGCTGCTCGCAGGGCGAGTGCGGCGCCTGCAACGTGCAGGTCGACGGCCGGCTCGTCGCGTCCTGCCTGGTCCCCGCCGTCACCGCGGCGGGCAGCGAGGTCCGCACCGTCGAGGGACTGGCCCAGGACGGCCGCCCCTCGGACGTGCAGCGCGCCCTCGCCCGGTGCGGCGCCGTGCAGTGCGGCTTCTGCGTCCCCGGCATCGCGATGACCGTGCACGACCTGCTGGAGGGCAACCCCGCCCCCACCGAGCTGGAGACCCGGCAGGCCCTGTGCGGCAACCTGTGCCGGTGCTCCGGCTACCGGGGTGTGGTCGACGCCGTCAAAGAGGTCGTCGCCGGACGCGAGGCGCAGGCGGAGGCGCAGGCCGAGTTCGCCGCGGACGCCGCGGACGACGGCGACGACACCCCGCGCATCCCGCACCAGGCGGGCCCCGGCGCCGGCGGGGTGAACCCCTCGGCGTTCGGCGTCCCCGGACCGCACGACCAGTCCTACGGCCAGGACGGAGGCCAGGCGTGAGCAACGAGACCGCCACCGCGCAGGCCGCCGGGACGGAGGCCGCCGAGCAGGAGGCCCTCCCGCGCGGACTCGGCACCTCCCTCCCGGCCGCCGACGCCCGCGCCAAGACCGAGGGCACCTTCCCCTACGCCGCCGACCTGTGGGCCGAGGGGCTGCTGTGGGCCGCCGTGCTGCGCTCGCCGCACCCGCACGCGCGCGTCAAGTCGATCGACACCACGCACGCGCGCGAGATGCCGGGCGTCCGCGCGGTCGTCACCCACGAGGACGTCCCCGGCACCGCGGTGCTCGGCCGCGGCACCGCCGACCGCCCGGTCTTCGCCTCCGAGGTCGTACGCCACCACGGCGAACCGCTGGCCGCCGTCGCCGCCGACCACCCCGACACCGCGCGGATGGCCGCCGCCGCGGTCATCGTCGAGTACGAGGTGCTCGACCCGGTGACCGACCCCGAGCAGGCCTTCGAGGCCGAGCCGCTGCACCCCGACGGCAACCTGATCCGGCACATCCCGCTGCGCCACGGCGACCCCGAGGCGGCCGGCGAGGTCGTCGTCGAGGGCCTGTACCGCATCGGCCGCCAGGACCCCGCCCCCATAGGAGCCGAGGCCGGACTCGCCGTGCCCCGCCCGGACGGCGGGGTCGAGCTGTACCTGGCGTCCACCGACCCGCACGGCGACCGGGACACCGCGGCCGCCGCCTTCGGCCTCCAGCAGGACCAGGTCAAGATCGTCGTCACCGGGGTGCCCGGCGCCACCGCCGACCGCGAGGACCAGAGCTTCCAGCTCCCCCTCGGCCTGCTCGCGCTGAAGACCGGGTGCCCGGTGAAGCTCGCCGCCACCCGCGAGGAGTCCTTCCTCGGCCACACCCACCGCCACCCCACCCTGCTGCGCTACCGCCACCACGCCGACGCCGAGGGCAAGCTGGTCAAGGTCGAGGCGCAGATCCTGCTCGACGCGGGCGCCTACGCCGGCACCTCCTCCGACGCCCTGGCCGCCGCCGTCGCCTTCGCGTGCGGCCCGTACGTCGTCCCGCACGCCTTCATCGAGGGCTGGGCGGTGCGCACCAACAACCCGCCCTCCGGCCATGTGCGCGGCGAGGGCGCGATGCAGGTGTGCGCCGCGTACGAGGCGCAGATGGACAAGCTGGCGAAGAAGCTGGGCCTGGACCCGGCCGAGGTACGGCTGCGCAACGTGATGGCCACCGGCGACCTGCTGCCCACCGGCCAGACCGTGACCTGCCCCGCACCGGTCGCCGAACTGCTGGAGGCGGTGCGGGAGTTCCCGCTGCCGCCGCTGCCCAAGGACACCCCCGAGGACGAGTGGCTGCTGCCCGGCGGCCCCGAGGGCGCGGGCGAACCGGGCGCGGTCCGCCGCGGCGTCGGCTACGGCCTGGGCATGGTGCACATGCTGGGCGCGGAGGGCGCCGACGAGGTGTCCACGGCCACCGTGCGCGTCCAGGACGGCGTGGCGACCGTGTTGTGCGCGGCCGTGGAGACGGGGCAGGGCTTCACCACCCTGGCCCGGCAGATCGTCCAGGAGACCCTCGGCATCGACGAGGTGCACGTGGTGCCCGTGGACACCGACCAGCCCCCGGCCGGGGCGGGCTGCCGGGGCCGGCACACCTGGGTGTCCGGCGGGGCGGTGGAGCGTGCGGCCAAGATGGTCCGCACCCAGCTCCTCCAGCCCCTGGCGCACCAGTTCGGCATGTCCACCGAGCTGCTCCAGATCACCGACGGCAAGATCACCTCGTACGACGGCGTGCTGTCCACGACCGTCACCGAGGCGCTGGACGGCAAGGAGCTGTGGGCCACCGCCCAGTGCCGCCCGCACCCCACCGAGCCGCTGGACGAGTCCGGGCAGGGCGACGCCTTCGTCGGCATCTCCTTCTGCGCGATCCGCGCGGTCGTCGACGTCGACATCGAGCTCGGCTCGGTACGGGTCGTGGAACTGGCGGTCGCCCAGGACGTGGGCCGGGTGCTCAACCCGGCGCAGCTGGCGGCGCGGATCGAGGCGGGCGTGACCCAGGGCCTGGGTGCCGCGCTCACCGAGAACCTGCGCACGCCGCGCGGCCTGATCCGCCACCCCGACCTCACCGGGTACGCCCTGCCGACGGCGCTGGACGCGCCCGACATCCGGATCGTGAAGCTGGTCGAGGAGCGGGACGTGGTCGCGCCGTTCGGCGCGAAGTCGGTCAGCGCGGTGCCGGTGGTGACCTCGCCGGCCGCCATCGCCTCGGCGGTGCGCGCCGCCACCGGCCGACCGGTCAACCGGCTGCCGATCCGCCCGCAGGCCGCCGTGGTCACCGCGAACTGAGCGGTTTCCGCGAGGCGATCGCCCCGTCAGGGCAACGCCAGTGGCCTCTCGCGCGTCTTGAGAGACAGGGCGCCGGCCGCGCCCCGCGGTTCTGAGGCGTTGTCAGTGGCGCCGCGTAGTCTGCGGAAGCAGTGGGGGACGGCCGTGGGTCCGGCGGGGCGCGGGCCGTCCTGCCCGGGGCGGGACGTTCGCGGGCCCGGGACCGAGCACACGTATCGCGGGGGAATCATGAGCATGACCGACACCGTTGTCGCGAGGGCGATCACACTCACCGAGGACGACCTCGGTCCCCAGGTCACGCACGCCTCCACGCGGAGCTGGCTGACCGGCCCCGGACTGCCCTGCGACAGCGGCCTGTTCCGCTTCGCCGAGCTGGGCCGGCACGGCGGACCGCACACGGTCGCCGAGGTGACGGGCGCCGCCGACCGGCTGCCGCCCGCGCTGCGGGACCAGCTCGTCATCGGCGAACTGCTCGCCCCGGCGGGCCTGGAGACGGAGTCGGTGCTGCTCGACGGCGCGACCGGGGAGGTCTCCACGACGTACGTGCACGACCGGCCCGACCTCATGGACTGCCGTCCGCTCGCCCCGTCCCTGCCGACCCTGGTCCGCTTCGCCGCGGCCACGGACGAACTGGCCGGGCTGCGTGGCCAGTTCGCCGCGTACGCCGGCCGCTACGGCACCAAGGCGGTCGCGGAGGCCTCGCGGCAGCTGCTCGCGGTGTTCGAGGAGGGCGCGGACGGCGAGCCGGCGCCGTTCTGGCGGATGGCCGCGCTGATCCGCCCGCTCGCCCTCGTCGCGGGCCCCGGCACCTCGTCGGGCCTCGCCCTGGACCTGCCCCTGCGCCTGCTGGACGAGGAGTTCGGCCGGGGCGGTGTGGTCCGCTTCGAGGAGGTCGACTTCCCCTCGACGCTCACGCACGAGCCGACCCGCCGCTTCCTGCGCGAGACGGGCCTGCCCGAGGACGGCTTCCTGTTCTCCTTGGACACCGACCAGCCGCTGCGCACCCTCGCGGAGTACGACGCCGACGACTGCGGCGGCGGCATCCCGCCGGGTCTCCTCCCGGCCTACGCCGACCGGCTGATCCGCGTCGGTCACCTGGTCGACGACCACAGCCTGATCGTCGACGGCGCGACGGGCGCGGTGCTCAGCTGGAGCGAGGCCGAGGCGGTGCTGCGCCCGCTGAACACGGACATCTCCACGCTCGCCTTCACGCTGTGGCTGCTGCACCGGGAGCGCTCCCTCGACGAGGATGCGGGCCACGCGCTCACCAGCGACGCGTACGACCAGCTGGCGCTGACGATGATCCAGGTCCTCGCCTCCGTCGACCCGACGGGCACCACCCCCGACACGGACTGGCACTACTGGACCCGCCTCTTCCAGGACGAGGCGGGCGGGGTGCTGTGACACGGCACCGCCCGGTGAGGGCGCTGGGCGCGCACGTCGAAGGGCGGGGCGCTTGGTGATGCGCCCCGCTCTGGGGGAGGCCGTGGCGGGAATCGAACCCGCGTAACTCCCCGCGAGCGGAGCTCGCTGATGGATGCGGCGCAGGCGAGTCCCTGAGCCACTCGGGCACACGGCCGTGTCGGTGGGGGAGAGGTGCCGTGCGGCGCCTCGCCGTCCCGAACCGGTACAGCGACCGTACGGGGGGCCGCGAACGGCGCTCAAGGGAACTCCGGGGCGTGCAACGCGACTGCCATGTGCCGTTCACACTCGGCGGCGAGGGCCTACGACCAACGTCCCGGTCCGGTTACCGACCCCCGACAGGGGTCAAAGCGGGGCGTGGACCTTACTCTGGCGGGCATGACCACCCCGAACCCCCGCGACACCGGTGTCGCCGAGCCCGCAGGTGCCGCCCCGGCCCTCGCCCCCGACGACACCGTCCTCAGCCGTACCTACCGCGCGCTGAGCATCGGGGTCGTCTCCGTGGTGCTGCTGATCGCCTTCGAGGCGACCGCCGTGGGCACCGCCATGCCGGTCGCCGCGCGCGAGCTGGACGGGGTCTCGCTCTACGCGTTCGCGTTCTCGGGATACTTCACCACCAGCCTCTTCGGCATGGTGCTGTCCGGCCAGTGGTCCGACCGGCGAGGCCCGCTCGCGCCGCTGACCTGGGGCATCGCCTCGTTCGCGGCCGGCCTGCTGCTCGCCGGGACCGCGGGCGCGATGTGGATGTTCATCCTCGGGCGGGCCGTGCAGGGCCTCGGCGGCGGCCTGGTGATCGTCGCGCTGTACGTCGTCGTGGGGCGCGCCTACCCGGAGCGGCTGCGGCCGGCGATCATGGCGGCGTTCGCGGCCAGCTGGGTCGTCCCCTCCATCGTCGGCCCGCTCGCGTCCGGCGCGGTGACCGAGCACCTCGGCTGGCGCTGGGTCTTCCTCGGCATACCGGTGCTCGTCACGCTCCCGCTGGCCCTCGCGCTGCCCCAGATACGGCGCCTCGCGGCCGGCCCGGTCGGGGAGGACAAGGAGACGCCTGTCTCCTTCGACGGCCGCCGCATCCGGCTGGCCCTCGCCATCTCCTTCGGCGCCGGCCTGCTCCAGTACGCCGCCCAGGACCTGCGCTGGCTGTCGCTGCTGCCGGGCGCGCTGGGCGTGGCCCTGCTGGTCCCGGCCGTCCTCGGCCTGCTCCCGCACGGCACCTGGCGGGCGGCGCGCGGCCTGCCCTCCGTGGTGCTGCTGCGCGGTGTCGCCGCCGGGTCGTTCATCGCGGCGGAGTCCTTCGTGCCGCTGATGCTGGTCACCCAGCGCGGACTCAGCCCCACGATGGCCGGCTTCTCCCTCGCGGCGGGCGGCGGCACCTGGGCGCTGGGCTCCTGGGTGCAGTCCCGGCCCCGGCTGGAGCCGCACCGGGAACGGCTGATGACCCTCGGGATGCTGCTGGTCGCCTTCGCCGTCGCTGCGGCGCCGAGCGTGCTGATCCACGCCGTGCCCGCCTGGACGCTGGCGGTCGCCTGGGCCTTCGGCTGCTTCGGCATGGGCCTGGTGATCTCCTCCACCAGCGTCCTGCTGCTCCAGCTCTCCGCCCCCGAGGAGGCCGGCACCAACTCCGCCGCCCTGCAGATCTCCGACGGCCTGTCCAACGTCCTCCTGCTGGCGGTCGGCGGCGCCGCCTTCGCCGCCCTGGGCGGGGGCACCGTCAGCCACGCGGCGACCCAGGCCACCGGCTCCCACCCGGCCGCCTTCGCCGCGGTCTTCCTGCCGATGGCGGCGGTGGCCCTGGTGGGCGTCTGGGTGGCGACCCGGGTACGGCCGGACGGGAAGCAGCCCGTGCGGAACTCGTGAGCGTCCGGTCGCGGACCGTAGTCATCGCGTGCACCGGCCTACGAGGACCGGGTAAACGGGCGTGGACCAGGACGCCGCGTACGGGCTGGTCGTCGACGTGGCTTCCGGGGTGGAGGGGGACGTGGGGGAGATCGAGGGCGGCTGCGGCGGCTGTGACGTGGGTCCCACCCTCGGGCGACGCGGGCCTCAAGCGGCGTGTGCACCACCGGGCCATCGGTAGGGTGGCCCGGTCGTCCCACGCACCTGAGCCGCCCGACCCCCCTCCCGGAGATCGTGACTACCACCGCCGGCACCGCCTCGCACCACCTGTCCCCGGCCTTCCCCGGACGTGCCCCCTGGGGCACCGCCGGCAAGCTGCGCGCCTGGCAGCAGGGGGCGATGGACAAGTACATCCAGGCTCAGCCCCGTGACTTCCTCGCGGTCGCCACCCCCGGCGCCGGCAAGACCACGTTCGCGCTGACGCTGGCGTCCTGGCTGCTGCACCACCACGTCGTGCAGCAGGTGACCGTCGTCGCGCCCACCGAGCACCTGAAGAAGCAGTGGGCCGAGGCCGCCGCGCGGATAGGCATCAAGCTCGACCCGGAGTACAGCGCGGGCCCCCTCGGCCGGGAGTACGACGGCGTCGCCGTCACGTACGCCGGTGTCGGCGTGCGCCCCATGCTGCACCGCAACCGCGTCGAGCAGCGCAAGACGCTCGTCATCCTCGACGAGATCCATCACGCCGGCGACTCCAAGTCGTGGGGCGAGGCGTGCCTGGAGGCGTTCGAGCCGGCCACCCGCCGGCTCGCGCTGACCGGTACGCCGTTCCGCTCGGACACCAACCCCATCCCGTTCGTGACGTACGAGGAGGGCGACGACGGGATCCGCCGGTCGTCCGCCGACTACACCTACGGGTACGGCTCCGCGCTCGCCGACAACGTCGTGCGGCCCGTGATCTTCATGTCGTACAGCGGCAACATGCGCTGGCGCACCAAGGCCGGCGACGAGATCGCCGCCCGGCTCGGCGAGCCCATGACCAAGGACGCGATCAGCCAGGCCTGGCGCACCGCCCTCGACCCGCGCGGCGAGTGGATGCCGTCCGTGCTGCGCGCGGCGGACCAGCGGCTCACCGAGGTGCGCAAGGCCATCCCGGACGCCGGCGCCCTCGTCATCGCCTCCGACCAGGAGTCCGCCCGCGCCTACGCCAAGCTGATCCGGGACATCACCGGGCACAGGGCGACGCTCGTCCTCTCCGACGACAGCGGCGCGTCCCAGCGGATCGACGACTTCAGCCGGAGCGACGACCGCTGGATGGTCGCTGTCCGCATGGTGTCCGAGGGCGTCGACGTGCCCCGTCTCGCGGTCGGCGTGTACGCCACGACCATCTCCACCCCGCTGTTCTTCGCCCAGGCCGTCGGCCGTTTCGTGCGGTCCAGGCGGCGTGGCGAGACCGCGTCGGTGTTCCTGCCGACCGTGCCGGACCTCCTCTCCTTCGCCAACGAGATGGAGCGCGAGCGCGACCACGTCCTCGACAAGCCCAAGAAGGGGGGCGAGGAGGACCCGTACGCCGAGTCCGAGAAGGAGATGGAGGAGGCGAACCGGGAGCAGGACGAGGACACCGGCGAGCAGGACATGCTCCCCTTCGAGGCGCTGGAGTCCGACGCCGTCTTCGACCGGGTCATGTACAACGGCGCCGAGTTCGGCATGCAGGCGCACCCCGGCAGCGAGGAGGAGCAGGACTACCTCGGCATCCCGGGCCTGCTGGAGCCCGACCAGGTGCAGCTGCTGCTCCAGAAGCGGCAGGCCCGGCAGATCGCGCACAGCAAGAAGAAGCCGGCCGAGGAGGCCGACCTCCTCGAACTGCCCGCCGAGCGGCGGCCCGTGGTCTCCCACAAGGAGATGATGGAGCTGCGCAAGAAGCTCAACTCCCTGGTCGGCGCGTACGTCCACCAGAGCGGCAAGCCGCACGGTGTCGTCCACACCGAACTGCGCCGGGTGTGCGGCGGCCCGCCGTCCGCCGAGGCGACCGCGGGGCAGCTGCGCCAGCGGATCGCCAAGGTGCAGGAGTGGGCCACCCGCATGCGCTGAGGCGCCCTTCCGTCCTCCGGGAGGGCCGTCAACCGGCGCACACCGTCGGTCGGTCCGCGTGGGGTACCGGTCAACCGGCGTGCGTTCCGGGACAAAAGTGACCACTTTGTTGAAGTGGTGACCGGATTCTGGACGGAGACTTCCGCTCAGCGAACCGGCTCGCTACTGTCCGGCTACGCACACGCCCCGTGGCAGCGCCGCCGCGGAGCGCAGCCGTGAAGCGACAGTGCCCGGGAGCCGACCGGGCCGCCGGCCGATCGGCGGCCTCTGACGCGCGTGACCGACGGGACTCGGTGACGTATCCGCGCGAGGGGGCCGTCGACCTCACCACTGAAGGAGTGGGCGTCGTGACCGCGGAGACCTCTCAGACGCTCGACAGGGGCCTACGGGTTCTGAAGCTGCTCGCCGACACCGATCACGGGCTGACCGTCACCGAGCTTTCCCACAAACTGGGCGTCAACCGGACCGTGGTGTACCGGTTGCTGGCGACGCTGGAGCAGCACGCACTGGTCCGCCGCGACCTCGGCGGACGGGCCCGCGTCGGGCTGGGCGTGCTGCGGCTGGGACGGCAGGTGCACCCGCTGGTGCGGGAGGCGGCGATGCCGGCGCTGCGGTCGTTGGCGGACGACATCGGCGCGACCGCCCACCTGACCCTGGTCGACGGCGCCGAGGCCCTGGCGGTCGCGGTGGTGGAGCCGTCGTGGACGGACTACCACGTGGCGTACCGGGCGGGCTTCCGCCACCCCCTGGACCGCGGGGCCGCGGGCAAGGCGATACTCGCCGCCCGGCGGAAGACACCCGGCGACCCCGGCTACACGCTGACGCAGGGCGAGCTGGAGGCCGGCGCGTGCGGGGCCGCCGCGCCGCTGGTGGGAGTGACGGGCGTCGAGGGCAGCGTGGGCGTGGTCATGCTGGCGGACGTCGTACCGGAGCGGGTCGGCGCCCGTGTGATGGAGGCCGCCCGGGAGGTCGCGGAGGCCCTGCGCTGATCCGCGGGCGCGGCCCAGCCGCGCCGGCTTCCGTGAGCGGCCCCGCGGGCACCCCGGCGGGGCGTGTCCCCCGTCGCGTTAGATTGGCTCCGTGCTCTCTCGCCTCACGCGTCCCCAAACCCTGGCCGTCTGCGCCGCCCCGGCCGTAGCGCTGCTGGCCACCGCCGTGCTCGCGCCGCTGCCCTTCTCCGTGGCGCAGCCCGGGCTGACGGCCGACGTGCTTGGCGACAACAAGGGGCAGCAGGTCATCACGATCTCCGGCGCACCCGTGCGGAAGACCACCGGGCAGCTGCGGATGACGACGATCGAGGCGACCTCGCCGGACACCCGGGTGAACCTCCCCCAGGTGATCGACAGCTGGTTCAGCAGCGACGAGGCGGTCATGCCCCGTGACGCCGTTTACCCGAGCGGGGACGACGTCAAGGAGATCGAGAAGTTCAACCAGAAGCAGATGGAGGAGTCCCAGGACGAGGCCACCCGGGCCGCGCTGACGTTCCTGGGCCGGCAGAACGAGGGCATCGACGTCACCCTGAAGCTCGCCGACGTCGGTGGCCCCAGCGCCGGACTGCTGTTCTCGCTCGGCATCGTCGACAAGCTGGACGGCGACGGCAGCGGCGGCGACCTCACCGGCGGCCGGGTGATCGCGGGCACCGGCACCATCGACGCGGCGGGCAGGGTCGGCGCGGTCGGCGGTGTGCCGCTGAAGACGCAGGCCGCCCGGCGGGACGGCGCCACCGTCTTCCTGGTCCCGAAGGACGAGTGCTCCGAGGCGCGGTCGGAGCTGCCCGAGGGCCTGCGGCTGGTCCCCGTCACTACCCTCGAGGGCGCGGTCGACGCGCTGGTCGCGCTGGAGAAGGGCACCGGCAGGGTCCCGAGCTGCTGACGCGGCCGCCCGCTACCGCTCCTTGACGAAGCCCTCCGCCACCATCCAGTCCAGCGCCACCTGGTGGGGGTCCTCCCCGTCGACGTCGACGCGGGCGTTGAGGGTCTGCGCCACGGTGTTGTCCAGCTTCTCCGTGACCGGGGCCAGCACCCCGGCGATCGCCGGCCACTTCTTCAGCGTCTCGCTGTTGACCGTCGGGGCCGCGTTGTAGTTGGGGAAGAACTTCTTGTCGTCCTCCATCACCACCAGGTTCATGGACTTGATCCGCCCGTCGGTGGTGAAGACCTCGCCGTAGGTGCAGGCGCCCTTGGCCGTCTGGGTGTAGATGATGCCGGTGTCCATCTGCGTGACGTTCCCCGCCGGGATGCTCATCCCGTACGCCTTCTCCAGGCCCGGCAGCCCGTCGGCGCGGTTGGCGAACTCGCCCTCCACGCACAGCGTCACCGCGCCCGGGTCGGACGTGGAGAGCTCCGCCACCTCCGAGAGGGTGCGGGTGCGGTACCGCTCGTAGTTGGCCTGGTTCATGGCGAGGGCGTAGGTGTTGTTCAGCTCCGACGGCTCCAGCCAGGTCACCCCGTTCTTCGCGTCCGCCTCCCGCACCGCCAGCCACTGCTCGCGCGGGTCGGGGATCGGCTTGGTGTTGCCCAGGTACGTGATCCATCCCGTGCCCGTGTACTCGAAACCGGCGTCGGCCTCGCCCTTGACGACCGCCTCCCGCGAGCCGACCGAGCCCTGGATGCCGGTGCGGTCGATCACCTCCGCGCCGGCCGCCTGGAAGGCGATGCCCATGATCGCGCCGAGGATCAGCTGCTCGGTGAACTCCTTGGAGGTGACGGTGAGTTTCGCGCCCTCCAGCGGCTCGCCCCGGCCGACCGTGCCCGGCTCCACGTCGTCGACCATGGGCGACCCGCTGGTCAGACCGCAGCCCGCGACCACCGCCAGCAGCACTGCCGCCAGTGCCGGCCGCACCCCTGCCCGCCCCCTCACGGTGCCGCCTCCAGACCGCGCGGCCGCAGCAGCAGCTCCGCCAGCGAGGCCAGCCAGTCCACCAGCAGCGCGAGCGCGACGGTGAGGACCGACCCGATCACCAGCACCGGCATGCGCTGACTGGTGATCCCGGTGGTGATGAGCACGCCCAGCCCGCCGCCCCCGCCGAAGGTCGCGAGCGTCGCGGTGCCGACGTTGAGCACCAGGGCGGTGCGCACCCCGGCGAGGATCAGCGGCACGGCCAGCGGCAGCTCGACCCGGGTGAGCACCCCGAACGGGGACATGCCGATGCCGCGCGCCGCCTCCAGCAGCGTCGGGTCGTTGGCCCGCAGGCCGGCGATGGTGTTGGACAGCACCGGCAGCACGGCGTAGGCGATGATGCCGATCAGGGCGGCCCGGCGGCCGATGCCCAGCCAGATCACCAGCAGCGCCAGCAGACCGATCGCCGGGGTGGCCTGCCCCATGTTGGCGAACGCCATCGCGACCGGCGTGGCCCTGCTGAAGCCGCGCCGGGTCAGCAGGATGCCCAGCGGGATGGCGATGATCAGCACGAAGAACGTCGAGATCACGGTCAGCTCGATGTGCTGCCACAGCGCCTGGGACACCCGCCCGTCCGACAGCGCGTTCCGGGTGAGGGCGTCCAGGTCGGCCTGCTCGAACCACAGCCAGGTCGCCAGCAGCACCGCGATCAGCGCCACCGGCAGCAACGTCAGCTTCTGCCAGGTCACCCGGGAGGGCGCCACGGCCGGGCGGGGCGGGGGAGCGACCTCCTCGCCGGACGGCCCGCCGCCCTCCCCCGGGAGGGTGTCGCCGTCACTCGTCCGCCCCTCGGAGGTCCTCACGCCTGCGGCTCCCCTCCGGGGCCCGCGGCGCCCTCCTGCTCGGCGTGCGTCTGCGCGGCCCGCTGCTCCTCCAGGCCGGCCTGCGCCTCCCGCGCCTCCAGCCGGTCGGCCTCCAGCAGTTCGTGCACCGAGTTCATCAGCGTCTCCACGTCCACGACGCCCTCGTACGCGCCGCGCCGTCCGGTCACCGCGACCCGGCCGGTGTTGTCGGTGAGCACCGCCTCCAGCGCGTCCCGCAGGGTCGCGTCCCGGGTCACCGTGTCCTGCACCAGCACGCCCGCGCGGGCCAGCGAGCCCTTGGCGCGCATGATGTCGCCGCGCCGCAGCCACTTGTAGGGGCGGCCCCGCTGGTCGAGCACCAGCACCTCGTCGGTGCCGCCGGACCGCAGCCGGGCGGAGATCTCGTCGAGCGGGTCGTCGACGCCGGCCGTCGGGTAGTCGGTGATCGCCACGTCGCCGACCCGGGTGAGGTTGAGCCGCTTCAGGGCCGCCCCCGCGCCCACGAACCCGGACACGAAGTCGTCGGCCGGGGTGGTGAGGATCGCCTCCGGGGTGTCGAACTGCGCGATGTGGGAGCGTTCGCGCAGCACCGCGATCCGGTCGCCGATCTTGATCGCCTCGTCGAAGTCGTGGGTGACGAAGACGATCGTCTTGTGCAGGTCCCGCTGGAGCCGGATCAGCTCGTCCTGGAGGTGGTCCCGGGTGATCGGGTCGACCGCGCCGAACGGCTCGTCCATCAGCAGCACCGGCGGGTCCGCCGCCAGCGCCCGCGCCACGCCCACCCGCTGCTGCTGGCCGCCGGAGAGCTGGCGCGGATAGCGGTCGTGGAACTCGCCGGGGTCCAGGCCGACCAGGTCCAGCATCTCCTCGACCCGGTCCCGCACCCGCGCGCCCGGCCAGCGCAGCATCTTCGGCACCAGGGCGATGTTCTGCGCCACGGTCATGTGCGGGAACAGCCCGCTCGCCTGGATCGCGTAGCCGATGGTGCGGCGCAGCTTCACCGGGTCCATGTCGGTGACGTCCTCGCCACCGATGCGGATGCGGCCGCCCGTGGGCTCGATCAGCCGGTTGATCATCTTCAGCGTGGTGGACTTCCCGCACCCCGAGGGGCCGACGAACACCACCGTCTCGCCCGCCTTGATGTCCATGGTGACGTTGTCGACGGCGGGCTGCCGGCTGCCCGGGTAGCGCTTGGTGAGGCCCTCCAGCTCGATGGGCGCCCCCATCGACCGGGGCCCGGCCTCGGACGTCTCAGGCTCCGGCACGGATCCCCCTGGAGATGGTCAGCCGTCCGATCAGGACGTAGGCGGCGTCGAACAGCAGGGCCAGGACGACGATCCCGAGCGTGCCGGCGAGCACCTGGTTCAGCGCGTTCTTGCTGCCCAGGGAGGCGATCCCACGGAAGATCAGGTTGCCGAGGCCGGGCCCGGAGGCGAAGGCGGCGATGGCCGCGATGCCCATCAGCATCTGGGTGGAGACCCGGATGCCGGTCAGGATCGGCGGCCAGGCCAGCGGCAGCTCCACCCGCACCAGCCGGGACAGCCGCGACATGCCGATGCCCGTGGCCGCGTCCACCAGCGCCGGATCGACCCCGCGCAGACCCACGATCGCGTTCCGCACGATGGGCAGCAGCCCGTACAGGGTCAGCGCGATCACGGTCGGCGCCACGCCCAGTCCCACGATCGGGATGAGCAGGCCGATCATGGCCAGTGCCGGGACGGTCAGCAGTGTCGCCGTGACGGTCGTGGCGAGGTTGCCCGCCCATTCGCTGCGGTAGGTGACGATGCCGATCAGCACCCCGAGGACGGTCGCCACCACCATGCACTGGAAGACCACGCTGGCGTGCTGGTAGGCGTCGGTGAGCAGTTGCTGGTGCCGGCTCTCCAGGTACTCCCAGAAGTTCACATCCGCTCACCCCCAGCTCGGCCAGGTCCGGTCACTCGCCGAGCGCGGCCTGCTCCACCAGCGGGATGATCCGCAGCGGAACGGGGTTCTCCATGACGATCGCCGTGGACGCCCGGACGATGCCATCAAAACCGACGACGCGGTCGATCACCCGCTGGAGATCGGCGTTGGAGCGGGCCACCAGCCGGCACTGCATGTCCCCCGTGCCGGTGGTGGTGTGCAGCTCCAGGACCTCCGGCACGGTCGCCAAGTGCTCCCGCACGTCGGCTCCTTGACCCTGTCTGATCTGCAGTGTCGCGAACGCGGTGACCGGGTAGCCGAGGGCCGCGGGATCCACCTGCGGGCCGAATCCGCGGATGACTCCGTTCGACTGAAGCCGGTCCAGACGGGCCTGCACGGTCCCGCGCGCCACCCCCAGCCGGCGGGACATCTCCAGCACCCCGATGCGCGGCTCGCGCGCCAGCAGCACGATGATCCGCCCGTCCAGATGATCGATCGCCATGCCGCTCTCCCCAGTGGTCATCCTGTACAGAAAGCCCGCCGATGCGGGCGTTCGGCTGAACATGTTGCCCAGTGATTGGGTGAACTATTGCGCACCTTGCAGTGCTGTTCCACCCTGCCCCTATGACGCAGACCACACACACCGCTCCCGACACCGCACGGCAGGCAGACCCCTTCCCGGTCAAGGGAATGGACGCGGTCGTCTTCGCCGTGGGCAACGCCAAGCAGGCGGCGCACTACTACTCCACCGCCTTCGGCATGCAGCTCGTCGCCTACTCCGGACCGGAGAACGGCAGCCGCGAGACCGCCTCCTACGTGCTGGAGAGCGGCTCGGCCCGCTTCGTCTTCACCTCGGTGATCAAGCGCTCCACCGAGTGGGGCTCCTTCCTCGAGGACCACGTCGCCGCGCACGGCGACGGTGTGGTCGACCTCGCCATCGAGGTCCCGGACGCCCGCGCCGCGTACGCCTACGCGATCGAGCACGGCGCCACCTCCGTCGCCGAGCCGTACGAGCTGAAGGACGAGCACGGCACCGTCGTGCTGGCCGCGATCGCCACCTACGGCAAGACCCGGCACACCCTGGTCGAGCGCACCGGCTACGACGGCCCCTACCTGCCCGGCTACGTCACCGCGGACCCGATCGTCGAGCCGCCGGCCAAGCGCTCCTTCCAGGCCGTCGACCACTGCGTCGGCAACGTCGAGCTCGGCCGGATGAACGAGTGGGTCGAGTTCTACAACAAGGTCATGGGCTTCACGAACATGAAGGAGTTCGTGGGCGACGACATCGCGACCGAGTACAGCGCGCTGATGTCGAAGGTCGTGGCCGACGGCACGCTCAAGGTCAAGTTCCCGATCAACGAGCCCGCCGTCGCCAAGAAGAAGTCCCAGATCGACGAGTACCTGGAGTTCTACGGAGGCGCCGGCGTCCAGCACATCGCGCTGAACACCAACGACATCGTGCACACGGTCCGTCAGATGCGCGCCGCGGGTGTGCAGTTCCTGGACACCCCCGACTCGTACTACGACACCCTCGGCGAGTGGGCGGGCGAGACCCGGGTGCCGGTGGAGACGCTGCGCGAGCTGAAGATCCTCGTCGACCGCGACGAGGACGGCTACCTGCTGCAGATCTTCACCAAGCCGGTCCAGGACCGCCCGACCGTCTTCTTCGAGATGATCGAGCGCCACGGCTCCATGGGCTTCGGCAAGGGCAACTTCAAGGCGCTGTTCGAGGCCATCGAGCGCGAGCAGGCCAAGCGCGGCAACCTGTAGGCGCCGCGCCCCGCACCGCGCCCTCGGATCAGGAGGACTCGGGGCCCGCCTGGACGGACGGCTCACCCAGGCGGGCCAGCGCCTGCTTCGCCCGCGGCGCGTGCAGCGGCGAGAACCAGGGGTTGATCCGCAGCGCCTCGGTCAGATGGCGGCGCGCGGCCCCGTACCGCTCCAGCGCCCGCTCGACGGCGCCCCGGTGGTAGGCGAACAGCGCGCTGCGCACGCCCCCGCCCTTCGTCCCCTCCGTGGCCCGCACCGCGAACGGCAGCGCCTCCTCGTGCTCCCCGGCCCGGTGCAGCGCCCAGCCCAGCGCGTCCGCCACCTCCGTGGACGGCTGCCGCTCCCACTCCGCCCGCAGCCGCCGCACCGCCGCCCCGGGATCGCCGTGGTCGGCCTCGAACCGGCCCAGCACCAACTCCTCGTCCCCGCCGTGCGCGGACGCCAGCCGGACCCGCTCCCGCAGCAGCGCGTACTGCACCTCCGCGGCCGGCTTCAGCCCCAGCGACTCGTACAGCTCGCCCAGCTCCAGCGCGTACTCGGGCCGCGGGTGCTTCGCCAGCGCCGTCCGGTACGCGCTCAGCGCCTCCGTGGTCCGGCCCAGCGCCGCCAGCACCCTGCCCTGCCCGGCCTGCGCCGCCCGCTGGTCGGGGTCGACGCGCACCGCCTCCTGGAAGTGGCGCAGCGCGTCCTCCCGGTCGCCGCGCTCCCAGGCGAGCTGTCCGGCCCGCTCCAGGTAGGCCGCGCGCTCGGCGGGCTCCCCGGCGGCCGACGCGGCGTCCGCGAGCTTCGCCGCCGCGTCCTCCCGCCAGCCCCGGTCCCGGTAGACGGCGGCGGCCCGTGCCATCACGGCCGGTCCGGTGCGCAGCGCGGTGAGCTTCTCGAGCAGCCGGCCGGTCTCCTCGTCGTCCCCGAGTCCGGCGGACGCCTCGATCAGCGGCGGGTACGTCGTCCACCGCTCCGGCTCCAGCTTCCGCGCGGCCTCGCCCCACGTGCGGGCGCCCGCGTGGTCGCGGCGGGCGTTGGCCAGCGCGGCCATGGCCCGCAGCGCCGGCGCGTTGTCCTTCCGCACGTCGAGCGAGGTGCGCAGGGCCTTCTCGGCCCGCGGCCAGTACCGCGGGTCGGCCAGCCGCAGCCCCTGCTCCACGCGGGCCGCGCCGAGCTCGGCCCAGACGCGGGCGTCCCGGGGCCGTTCGCGCACCCGCCGCTCACGGTCGCGGACCAGCGCCTCCAGGTCGGGCAGCGCGGCCGGGACCCCGCTGGTCACCGCGGCCAGCGCCCGCTCCTGCGGGGTGGGCCCGGGAGGCACCTGCTCGCCCCACGGCAGCGTCACCAGCACCCCGGCCAGGGCGGTGCCCCCGGCGGCCGAGGCGAGCAGCGTCCGGCGGCGGATCCGCCGGCGGTGCGCACGTGCTGTGTGGTCCATGGCGCACACTGTGCGTCACAGGTCACTTACGTATGATCATCACACTCCGAGGGGGCGGGACCGGTTCCGCGGGGTTCACACCGATGGCCCCGGGTGCGACGCTGTGATCATGAGCCGTATCGAAGCGCGACGCGATGAAGACACGGTGGCGGCCGGACCTCTCGTCGACCGGCTGCTCGGCGGGCTCCCCCCGGAGGCCGTCCTCACCGACCCGGACGTCACGGCCTCCTACGCCCACGACATGGCGAGCTTCTGCCCGGCCGGCAGCCCCGCGGTGGTGGTGCTGCCCCGCACGGTCGAACAGGTCCAGCACGTCATGCGCACCGCCACCGAGCTCCGGGTGCCGGTCGTCCCGCAGGGCGCCCGCACCGGCCTGTCCGGCGCCGCCAACGCCACCGACGGCTGCGTGGTGCTCTCCCTGACCAGGATGGACCGCATCCTGGAGATCGACCCCGTCGACCGGATCGCCGTCGTGGAGCCGGGCGTCGTCAACGCCACGCTCTCCCGAGCGGTCGGCGAACACGGCCTCGCCTACCCGCCGGACCCCTCCAGCTGGGAGATGTGCACCATCGGCGGCAACATCGGCACCGCCTCGGGCGGCCTGTGCTGCGTGAAGTACGGCGTGACCGCCGAGTACGTCCTCGGCCTGGACGTCGTCCTCGCCGACGGCCGGCTGCTGTCGACCGGCCGCCGCACCGTCAAGGGCGTCGCCGGCTACGACCTGACCCGGCTGTTCGTCGGTTCCGAGGGGTCCCTCGGCGTCGTCGTCCGCGCGGTCCTCGCCCTGCGGCCCAAGCCCCCCGAGCAGCTGGTGCTGGCCGCCGAGTTCGCCTCCGGCGCCGCCGCCAGTGACGCGGTGTGCCGCGTCATGGCCGCCGGACACGTCCCGTCCCTGCTCGAACTGATGGACCGCACCACCGTCAAGGCGGTCAACGACATGGCCCGCATGGGCCTGCCGGAGACCACCGAGGCGCTGCTGCTGGCCGCCTTCGACACCACCGACCCGGCCGCCGACCTCGCCGCCCTCGGCGCGCTGTGCGAGGAGGCCGGGGCCACCCAGGTCGTCCCCGCCGAGGACGCCGCCGAGTCCGAGATGCTGCTCCAGGCCCGCCGGATGTCCCTGGTCGCGCTGGAGGCCGTCAAGGGCACCACGATGATCGACGACGTGTGTGTGCCCCGCTCCCGGCTCGGCGAGCTGATCGAGGGCGTCGAGCGGATCTCCGAGAAGTACCGGCTGACCATCGGCGTCGTGGCCCACGCCGGTGACGGCAACACCCACCCGACGGTCTGCTTCGACGCCTCCGACCCGGACGAGTCGCGGCGGGCCAGGGAGTCCTTCGACGAGATCATGGCGCTCGGTCTCGAGCTCGGCGGCACCATCACCGGCGAGCACGGCGTCGGCGTGCTGAAGAAGGAGTGGCTGGCGCGGGAGGCGGGCCCGGTGAGCATGGAGATGCAGCGGGCCGTCAAACACGCCTTCGATCCGCTGAACATTCTGAACCCGGGCAAGCTCTTCTGAACGAGAAGGTGCCCGAAAGGGGTGGGGTCCAGTCGGTCGGGCCGTTCGGCCCCCGCCCGTCTGATAGATGTGGTTCCCCCCGACCCACCCCTCGAGCAGATACGGGACGACGGACATGAGCGCCCCAACCCCGGCCCCCGGCGACGACAGGCCCCGCGAAGGGTACTACCCGGACCCGTCCATTCCTGGATATGTCCGGTACTGGAACGGTGCCTCATGGGTACCGGGCACGAGCCGTCCGGCGCCCGGTGACGGCGAGTCGCTCTCCCCGCCGCCCGGCGCCGCCCCGGCCGCGCCGTCCGTGGAGGAGACCGGCCCGCACTTCTTCGACGAGGACCCGGACGACGGACCCGCCCCGGCGGGACCGTCCCCGGCCGACGCGCAGCACGGCAGCCGGCCCGAACCCGCCGCGGCCTGGGGCGCCGACCCCGCGCGCCAGAGGGGCTTCGGGGGCGACCCGGACCGCAAGGTCTCCTGGGGCGCCGACCCCCGGGTCCCGCACACCCCGGCGACCGGGGCCGCGGGCCCGGGCGGCCCCGGTGCCGCACCGGGCGGCCCGGCCGGCGCCGAGCCCGCCTCGGACGGTCCGCAGGCCGGCGGCGGGACCTTCGTGTTCCGCAGACCGACGGGCCCGGCGCAGCCGCCGATCACCTCGGGCGGCGCGGCGCCGGCCGCCGACGAGGGCACCATGACCTTCCGCGCGGTCACCCCCCGCGCCGGGGAGCAGGGCGCGGGCGCGGCTCCCGGGCGGCCCGGGTTCGCCGCCGGCAAGGCGGCGGCCGCGCGCGCCGCCGCGTCCCCGCCCGCCGCCCCGGCACCGTCCGGACCGCAGCAGGCCACCGCCCCGCCTGTACCCCCGCAGGCCGCCGCGCCCGCCGCGCCCGCCGCCCCGGCCGCGCCCGCCGCTGCCGCCCCGGCCGCCGCCGCGCCGCTCACGGCCGGTCCGGGGGGCGGCCAGTCCTCCTGGCCGCAGCAGGTGCACCGCCTCGCGGGCACCCAGGAGCCGGAGCCGGTCGCGCCGTGGAAGCCGCCGGTCGACGACGTCTTCCAGGCCGCCGCCCGCCGGCAGGCCGCGGCCCGCCCCGCCTCGCTGGGCCGGCGGCTGGCCGCCCGGCTGCTGGACACCGTCGTCCTGGGCGCCGTCACCGCCGTGGCCGCCGTGCCGCTGGGTCTGAAGGCCATGGACCACATCGACGCCAAGATCGAGGCGGCCAAGCTCTCCGGCGAGACCGTCACGGTCTGGCTGATCGACGGCACCACCGCGGTGCACCTCGGCATCGTCCTCGCCGTCCTGCTGCTCGCCGGGGTGCTGCTCGAGGTGCTGCCCACCGTCAAGTGGGGCCGCACGCTGGGCAAGCGGCTGACCGGACTGGAGGTGCGGGACATCGAGGGGCACGACGCGCCGGAGTTCGGCGCGGCCCTGCGGCGCTGGCTCGTCTACAGCGTGCCCGGACTGCTCGTGGTCGGGGTCGTCGGTGTGCTGTGGTGCCTGTTCGACAAGCCGTGGCGCCAGTGCTGGCACGACAAGGCCGCGCACACGTTCGTCGCCGCCGCCTGACGGCCCGTCGGGCTCCCGGCGCCCCGGTACTCCGGACGGCGGCTCGCCGGATGCGGGGCCGCGGGGTTCGGGGTCGACTCGGGGGCATGACCACCGAACCGCCCCACGGCTCCGGTCAGCAGCCGCCGGACGAGGACCCGTTCAGGAAGCAGCCGCCGCCGGACGAGGACCCGTTCAGGAAACAGCCCCCGCCGGGCGCTCCCGGTCCGGGCTCCGGCTCCCCGTACGACACCTCCGGCGGCACACCCCCGCCCGGGCAGGGCGGCGGCAGCCCGTACGGGGGCGAAGGCGGCCCGTACGAGGGTGCGGGCGGCCCTCAGGGCGGCGACCCCTACGGCGGCGGACCCGGCGGACCCGGCGGTCCCTACGGCGGAGGTGGCGGAGGCCCTTACGGGGGAGGTCCCCCCGGGGGCGGCCCCTACGGCGGCGGCCCCTACGGCGGCGCACCGGGCGGCGACCCGCTGGCCGGTATGCCCCCGCTCGCCGACAGCGCCCGGCGCACGCTCGCCCGCATCATCGACCTGATCCTCGTCGGCATCGTGGTCTGGCTGCTCACCTGGCCCGTCGGGGTCAGCGAGTACAACTTCGACGGCGAGCGGGTCAACGTCGGCAACGGCTTCGCCCAGTCGGTGATCGCCGCCGTCCTCTACATCGCCTACGACACCTTCATGGCCGTCCGCTTCGGCCGCACCCTCGGCAAGAAGTGGCTCGGCATGCGGGTCGCCAACCTCTCCGACGGCAACAACCCCTCCGTGCAGACCGCGCTGATCCGCGCCGCCGTGCTGTGGCTGCCGTTCGCCTTCTGCTGCGCCTGTGTGTGGACCGCGATCGCGGGCGGCTGGAGCTTCTTCGACCGGCCCTACAAGCAGGGGCTGCACGACAAGGCGGCCAGGACCGTGGTGGTCTCGACCCGGTGACGCGTGACCGGACGGCCCGGCACGGGACCGGGTTCACCGCCCGGCCCCGCGCGGACGGGACGTCAGGACGCGGCGCGCTCGTGGACCGGCTCGCGCACCTGCTCGCGGGCCGGCGAGGGCACCGTGGCCCGTACCGGCGCAGGCGTCGCGGGCGGTACCGCGGTGACGGGCCGCCGGGAGGCGGGGACCGGGACTCTCGTGGCCACCACCAGTCCCAGGGCGAGCGCCGCGACGGCGATCACCGCGACGGCCGCGGCGGAACTCGCCCCGGACAGCAGCAGCAGGGCGAAGGTCGACAGGATCACGGCGCACGTGCCGTAGGCGAACTGAGCGACAGTCGGACGGGGCATGGCCATCGTGTCCTCGGAAGTCGGGGGCTGTCGGCCTGGCTTTCCACCGGCGTGAACGGCGTGCCGCCAAGCGACTCTAACCGCGAGGGTGCCCGAGGGGAACGGACGGTAAGCGTGACCTGACCTACAGGGCCGGTGCACAGGGGGCGCACGGATTCATGCCACCCCGCACACGGCCGGACGGACGCGCCCGCCGGGGTTTCGCACGGAAGTGTCCGGAAAACGGACCCCGGCTCCGCATAACGCGTTTGATCTGTTCAAGTCAAGGTCTGTTTTTTCTGGCGAACCTTTAGTCAAATGACGTCACTTGACTACACGCGTTGATCACGTGCGCGCGGGACCTTCCCTGACGGAACCTCCTTCATCCGCGCGTACGAACGCGGGAGGGGATCTCAAGTGACCAGTAGACCCTGGACGTTCAGAGCGGCCGCGATAGGCGTGGCCCTCGCGGCGGCCACCGCCACCTGCTCTGCGTTCACCACGGCCCAGGCCGACACGGCCGACGCGGCCGACCGGCCGAGCGCCGTGGACCGCCAGGACCCGGCGTCGCACAACCACGTCGAGCACGACCTCGAGGGACCGCTCTCCAAGACGCAGGCGGCCCAGCGCGAGGAGGCCCTCAACCAGGTCCTGTCCGGCAAGACGTCGGTCAAGAACCGCGCGGGCTCGAAGGTCGTCGGCCTCAAGAGCAAGAAGGGCGACACCAAGTACGTCGAGCTGGGCCGGGAGAAGACCGACAAGATCTTCACCATCCTTGTCGAGTTCGGCGACCAGATAGACAGCCGCTACGGCGGCACCCCCGGCCCGCTGCACAACCAGATCGCCAAGCCGGACCGCAAGGTGGACAACTCCACCGCATGGCAGGCGGACTACAACCAGCAGCACTTCGAGGACATCTACTTCGGGTCCGGCAAGGGCGTCGACTCGGTCAAGACCTACTACGAGAAGCAGTCCTCGGGCCGCTACTCGGTCGACGGTGAGGTCTCCGACTGGGTCAAGGTCCCCTACAACGAGGCCCGTTACGGCTCCAACTACTGCGGCGACAGCACCTGCCCGAGCGTGTGGAACGTCGTCAGCGACGGTCTGAACGCCTGGGTCGCCCAGCAGAAGGCCGCCGGCCGCACCGACGCCCAGATCAAGGCCGACGTGGCCCGCTTCGACGAGTGGGACCGCTACGACTTCGACGGCGACGGCGACTTCAACGAGCCGGACGGCTACATCGACCACTTCCAGATCGTGCACGCCGGTGAGGACGAGTCCGCCGGCGGCGGCGTTCAGGGCGAGGACGCGATCTGGGCCCACCGCTGGTACGCCTTCGGCACCGACGCCGGCGCCACCGGCCCCGAGGAGAACAAGCTCGGCGGCACGCAGATCGGCTCCACCGGCATCTGGGTCGGCGACTACACCATCCAGCCGGAGAACGGCGGACTCGGCGTCTTCGCCCACGAGTACGGCCACGACCTCGGTCTGCCGGACCTCTACGACACCGCGGGCGGCGAGAACTCCACCGGCTTCTGGACCCTGATGTCCTCCGGTTCCTGGCTCGGCACCGGGAAGAAGGAGATCGGCGACCTGCCCGGCGACATGACCGCCTGGGACAAGCTGCAGCTCGGCTGGCTGAACTACGACGTGGCCAAGGCCGGGGTCAGCTCCTGGCACAAGCTCGGCGTCGCGGAGTACAACACCAAGCACAAGCAGGCCCTGGTCGTGACGCTGCCGAAGAAGGCCGTCACCACCGAGGTCGTCACGCCGTCCGAGGGCCGGACCCAGTGGTGGAGCGGCAGCGGTGACGACCTCAAGAACACCCTGAGCCGCACGGTCGACCTGACCGGCAAGTCCTCCGCCGAGCTCACCTTCGACGGCTGGTACGACATCGAGGCCAACTACGACTACCTCTACACCGAGGTGTCGACCGACGGCGGCGCCAACTGGACCGCCGTCGACGGCACGGTGGACGGCCAGGCGATCCCGCGCGACGGCAGCGACAAGCCCGCCCTGCACGGCACGATCGACGGCCACAAGAAGTTCGCGTACTCCCTGGACGCGTACGCCGGCCAGAAGATCGACCTGCGCTTCCGCTACCAGACCGACGGCGGCGTGGCCCAGAAGGGCTTCACGGCCGACGTGATCACGGTGACGGCGGACGGCGCCGCGGTGTTCTCGGACAACGCCGAGACCGCCGACGCCGCCTGGAAGGCCACCGGCTTCTCCCGCATCGGCGCGTCGTTCACCAACGACTACGAGCAGTACTACATCGCCGAAAACCGGCAGTACGTGTCGTACGACAAGACCCTCGAGGTCGGCCCGTACAACTTCGGCTACACGGCCCGTCCGGACTGGGTGGAGCACTACGCGTACCAGAACGGCCTGCTGATCTGGAAGTGGGACACCTCCCAGCTGGACAACAACACCAGCCAGCACCCGGGCAAGGGTCTGATCCTCCCGATCGACTCCCACCCGACCGCGCTGAAGTGGGCGGACGGCACCCTGATGCGCAACCGCATCCAGGCCTACGACTCCCCGTTCAGCACGTTCCGCACGGACGCGATCACGCTGCACAAGGCGGACGTCGCCAAGTACATCCCGGGCTCGAAGGGTGTGTCGGTCTTCAACGACCGCAAGAACACCTACTGGGACCCGGCGAACCCGACCGGCAGTGTCCAGGTCACTGACACCAACACCAAGATCAAGATCACCAAGGAGCCCAAGGACGGCTCCACGATCGAGCTCGAGGTGGGCCCTGCGGGCCGGTAAGTAGCGTTCTCGCAGGTCAGCACATGATCGGCGGTGACCCCCTGGCGGGTCACCGCCGATCCGTGTTTAGGTGCCTCCTGTGGCTCTCTTATTGACACCTGGTGACACGGGGGTATGACCGCATGGCCGCAGGAGGTTTCTGCAAGCTGCCGAACGGCACGGTGGTGGTGGCGCTGAACCTGCCCAGCCCCGCCGCCGACGCACCGGCCGGGGTGCGGGTGCTGGTCCACGCCCACAACCGGGCGCGCGCCCTGACCAGGCTGCGCAACCTGGGCCTGCGGGCGGTCTACCTGCGCGGCAACACCGCGCCGCCCACCCCCGACGAGATCACCGCGGTCCTGCACCATCCCGACGGCCTGATATGGCGCACGGCGCCGGCCGGGGGAGTGCTCCCGCTGGAGCTCTGGCACCCGATCCGGGCCCTGCTCAGACCCCCGGCCGCCCGCGCCTGACCGGCTCCGGCGGGCCCGGGAGGGCGGCGGACGTCAGCCGCGGGCCGGCGGAACCGCGCCGCCCGGGGTCACTGCACCACCGGCTTCCCCGACAGCTCCACACCCGCCTGCCGCAGCTCCTCCAGCGCACGCTCCGTCGTCCCGCGGGCCACACCCGCGGTGAGGTCGAGCAGCACCTGGGTGCGGAAGCCCTCACGCACCGCGTCCAGGGCGGTGGCCCGCACACAGTGGTCCGTGGCGATGCCCACCACGTCCACCTCGTCGATCTCCCGCTCCCGCAGCCACCGGGCCAGCGGGGTGCCGTTCTCGTCGGTCCCCTCGAAGCCGCTGTAGGCCGCCGCGTACGCCCCCTTGTCGAAGACGGCGTCGACCGCGCCGGAGGTGACCGCGGGCGCGAAGTTCGGGTGGAACCCGACGCCCTCCGTGCCGGCCACGCAGTGCGCGGGCCAGGAGTGGACGAAGTCGGGGTGGTCGGCGAAGTGCCCGCCGGGGTCGACGTGGTGGTCGCGGGTGGCGACCACGTGCCGGTACCCGGCCGGGGCGGCCTGGCCGATCAGCTCGGTGACGGCGGCGGCCACGTCGGCGCCGCCGGTGACGGCGAGGCTGCCCCCCTCGCAGAAGTCGTTCTGCACGTCTACGACGATCAGTGCGCGGCGCATGGTCGGTGTCCTTCGGCTCTGGGGTGGACGGACGGATTCGGGTGGGGCCCGGGCGGGCGGACACCGGGCCCCGGGGACGGCGGGCGGCGACGCGCGCGGTCGGCTTGCCTTTAGCTACCCGACGGCCCGTGCGCGTACTCCGTCGGAAGGACGGGTTCCCCGCGGGACAGCTGGGTCGCGGACAGCGGGAGTCCGGCGCGGGCGGCGGCGTGCCGGTCGCGGACCACGTCCAGCGGCTCGCGGGCGACCACCTCGCCACCGCGCACCAGCGGCACCAGCAGCTGCCGGTCCGCCAGCTCCGGCGGCACCTCGCCGGTGCCGATCACCTCGGCCTGGGCGACGCCGTCCGCGTCCAGGCGCCGGGCGGCCCACTTGCGGCCGCCCACGGAGGTCTTGCCGCCGGTGGACTTCTTCGCCACCGGCATCAGCGGCGCCCCCGGGTCGGCGGTCGCGGCGCGGGCGACCAGCTTGTAGACCATGGAGGCGGTCGGGTGCCCGGAGCCGGTCACCAGCTGGGTGCCCACACCGTAGGCGTCCACCGGCGCCGCGGCCAGCGAGGCGATGGCGTACTCGTCCAGGTCCGAGGTCACGACGATCCTGGTGTCGCGGGCGCCCAGCTCGTCGAGCTGCTGCCGCACCCGGTGCGCCACCAGCAGCAGGTCACCGGAGTCGATGCGCACCGCGCCCAGCTCCGGTCCCGCGACCTCGACGGCCGCGCGGACCGCCTCGGTCACGTCGTACGTGTCCACCAGCAGCGTCGTGCCCGCGCCGAGGGTGTCCACCTGGGCACGGAAGGCGTCCCGCTCGGTGTCGTGCAGCAGGGTGAAGGCGTGCGCGGAGGTGCCGACGGTGGGGATGTTGTAGCGGAAGCCGGCCGCCAGGTCGGAGGTGGAGGAGAAGCCACCGATGTAGGCGGCGCGGGAGGCGGCGACGGCGGCCAGCTCGTGGGTGCGCCGGGCGCCCATCTCGATCAGCGGCCGGCCGCCGGCGGCCGACGACATCCGGGAGGCCGCGGCGGCGATGGCCGAGTCGTGGTTGAGGATCGACAGGATCACCGTCTCCAGCAGCACGCACTCCGCGAAGCTGCCCTCGACCCGCATGATCGGCGAACCGGGGAAGTAGACCTCGCCCTCGGGGTAGCCCCAGATGTCGCCGGAGAAGCGGTAGCCGGCCAGCCAGTCCAGGGTCTCCTCGTCGACGATGGCCTTCTCGCGCAGGAAGCCCAGCACGGCCGGGTCGAAGCGGAAGTTCTCCACCGCGTCGAGCACCCGTCCGGTGCCGGCCACGACGCCGTAGCGGCGGCCGTGCGGCAGCCGCCGGGTGAAGACCTCGAACACGCTGTGCCGCGCGGCCGTCCCGGCCTTCAGCGCGGCCTGCAGCATCGTCAGTTCGTACTGGTCGGTGAAGAGCGCCGTCGACGGAACGGTCACCGGCAACGCAAGGTCCGCTGTGTCCATGGCGAGGATGGTACCCCCATTTCGTCACTCTGACGATTTAAGGTTCCGGGAGGGACGGCGAGCCCCGTCCGGACGGGGCGCGGACCACCCGGACGGCCTTGTGGGCGGGCCGGTTTGTGCGACCACCCCCCACCGGTGGCAGCATGGGCAGTGTGACGTCACCCGCACCCCTGGAGATCGAACGCACCGAGTCGGCGGAGGAGGTCTTCGCCGTACCCGAGCCCGACGTCCCGTGGGTCACGATCGTCCACAACGACCCGGTCAACCTCATGAGCTACGTGACGTACGTCTTCCAGTCGTACTTCGGCTACTCCAAGGACAAGGCCACCAAGCTCATGCTCGACGTCCACCACAAGGGCCGGGCGGTGGTCTCCAGCGGTACCCGTGAGGAGATGGAGCGCGACGTCCAGGCCATGCACGGCTACGGCCTGTGGGCCACCCTCCAGCACGACCGGAAGTGACGCCGGACATGACCGCACCGGACGTGACCCCACCTCGCCCGCAGGACCGGAAGTAGCGAATCGCCTCCATGCCAGGACACTTCGAACCGCTCCCCGGCGGCGGCGCGGCCGTCGCCCTCGACGACGTCGAGATCTCCATCATCCGCTCGCTGGCCGTGCAGCTGATGGAGATCATCGGCCCCGGCCCGGCCGAGGAGGCCGGCGGCGACCCGCTCGCGGAGCTCTTCGCCGAGGGGCCGAGCGAGCCCCCCTCCGACCCGGTGCTGCGCCGCCTCTTCCCGGACGCCTACGTCGATCCGGAGGGCGCCCCGCAGGCCCGGGAGGCCGAGGAGCAGCGGGAGCACTCCGCCGAGTTCCGCCGGTACACGGAGAACGACCTGCGGGCCGGCAAGCGGGACAACGCCCTCGCGGTGATCCGCTCCCTGGACGGGCTCGGTCCGGCCGGCGAGGGCGGCGCGGTGCTCAAGCTGTCCGCGGAGGAGTCCCGGCGCTGGCTCGGCGCGCTGAACGACCTGCGCCTGGCGATCGGGGCCCGGCTGGAGATCACCGACGAGGACGACAGCGACCTGCTGTTCCACCTCCCGGACGAGGACCAGCGCAAACCGATGGTGATGGCGTACCTCTGGCTGGGCGGTCTGCAGGAGACGCTGGTCTCGACGTTGCTGCCGTGACAGTGTCCCGGTCCGTCCCGAACGTCCCGTGACGCGTTCGCTCAGACGAACCTCAAGTCCGAATAACGATCCCGTCACCGCCCCTGCGGCTTTCCGCCGCAGGGGCGATTTCATGTGACCTGGGCCACTCGTGGCCCGGTAAGGGCGTGGTAAGAATTCGCAACCCGCTTGCGCCGCCGACGCGGTGGTGAGCGACGAAGCCGGTTCCCGCCGGTGTGCTGCCCTGCCCGACACGGACGCCGGCCCCACGCAGGGGCCGTCCCCCCCAACCTCCGTCACCGAACGGGACCCGGACCACGCCCCGCGTCGTCCCCCCGCTCCGCAGCTGCCAGGACGTCCCCGCCCTCACCGAGGAAGTTCGATGTCACTCGACTCCATCACCACGACCATCGACGACGCCGTCAGCGATTTCTTCGACCCGGTCGCCACCACGGTCGGCGACATCGTGTTCTACACGGTCCCCGTGGGAGGAACCGACCTCCCCCTGATCGTCGCCTGGCTGGTCGTCGCCGGCCTGGTGTTCACCAGCTGGTTCGGCCTGATCCAGGCCCGCAAGCTCAAACTCGCCTTCGACGTCGTGCGCGGCCGCTTCGACGAGAAGGGCTCACCCGGCGAGGTCAGCCACTTCCAGGCGCTGACCGCCGCCGTCTCCGGCACCGTCGGCCTCGGCAACATCGCCGGTGTGGCCGTCGCCGTCTCCATCGGCGGCCCCGGCGCCACCTTCTGGATGATCCTCTGCGGCCTGCTCGGCATGGCCACCAAGTTCGTCGAGGTCACCCTCGGTGTGAAGTACCGCGAGGAGCACCCCGACGGCACCGTCTCCGGCGGCCCCATGCACTACCTCCCCAAGGGCCTCGCCGAGCGGTTCGGCCGCGGCGGCGCCAAGCTCGGCAAGGTGCTCGCGGTCCTGGCCTCCGTGATGATCCTGTTCTTCGGTCTGTTCGGCGGCAACCTCTTCCAAACCAACCAGTCCTACGCGCAGATCTCCTCGACCTTCGGCGGCGAGGACGGCTTCCTGGCCTCCTCCGCCGGCGCCGTGCTCTTCGGCCTGGTGGTCGCCGCGCTCGTCGGCCTGGTGCTGCTCGGCGGCATCCGCTCCATCGCCTCGGTCACCAGCCGCCTGGTCCCGGCCATGGCGATCATGTACGTCGTGGCGTGTCTGATCGTCATCCTGACCAACGTCACCGCCGTGCCCGACGCCATCGGCAACATCTTCCAGGGTGCCTTCGAGGCGGAGGGTGTCGCGGGCGGTGTCATCGGCGCCCTGATCGTCGGCTTCCAGCGCGCCGCCTTCTCCAACGAGGCCGGTCTGGGCTCGGCCCCGATCGCGCACTCCGCGGTGAAGACCAAGCACCCCGCGAGCGAGGGCCTGGTCGCGCTGCTGGAGCCGTTCATCGACACGGTCGTGATCTGCACCATGACCGCGCTGACCATCGTCATCGCGGCCCCCGCCAGCTGGGACGCCGCCCGTGAGGGCAACGAGATCGGCGGCGTCACCATCACCTCCGACGCGTTCGCGACCGTGCTGCCCTGGTTCCCGAACCTGCTGACCGTCGCGGTGCTGCTGTTCGCCTTCTCCACGATCCTCACCTGGGGCTACTACGGCCTGAAGGCGTGGACGTACCTCTTCGGGCGCAGCAAGGTGAGCGAGACCGTCTTCAAGGCGGTGTGGAGCGTGTTCGTGGTCGCGGGCTCGCTGCTCTCGCTCGACTCGCTGATCAGCCTGGCGGACTCCGCGCTGTTCCTGCTGTCGGTGTTCAACATCATCGGCCTCTACCTGCTGGCCCCCGTGGTCAAGCGGGAGCTCGACACGTTCCTCACGTTCGTCCGCGACCGCCGGTCGGGCGCGGCGGCCGGCACCGGCTCCGCGGAGCCGGAGCCGGCCGAGGCGCCCTGACCCGACCCGGATCCTCGGGGACCCGACAGAACCGGAAGGGTCTCGTCCACATCGTCACTCTGTGTGGACGGGACCCTTCCGTTTTTCGTTCCACCTGCACGCTGTGTACAGCTGTTCGCTCAACGGGCTCTCAAATCCGCATAACGATCGCGTCAAACGACCGCCCGCCTTTCCGTTTTCAGGTCGCGTTTGTCCCCTTTTCTTTGTGTGGCCCGTCACATCATGGGCCGACGACCACGACGGTGACCGTGATAGACCTTCACGACCGCCCGGCGAACGCCACCCGAACGTTCGGCCGGGTGCGCCACCGAGCCGGTCACCGCCGGCCAGGCACGAGCGGGCGCCGCACGCCCGCTCAGCTCCATCAGTCCGGGGGGATCGAGACCCGATCCGCGGCCGACGTACCGGCCCGGGTCGGCATGGAGAAAGGCGCACGACACATGACCTCTGCGAAGGTCACCGAGGCCCCCGAAGAGGGGTACGAGCGCGGACTCGGCAGCCGCCAGGTCCAGATGATCGCCATCGGCGGCGCCATCGGCGTCGGCCTCTTCATGGGCGCCGGGGCGAACATCGCCAAGGCCGGGCCCAGCATCATCCTCATGTACGCCCTCGCCGGCGTGGTCATCTTCTTCATCATGCGGGCGCTGGGCGAACTGCTCCTCTACCGGCCCGTCTCCGGCTCCTTCGCCGAGTACGCCCGGGAGTTCCTCGGCCCGTTCTTCGGCTTCGTCACCGGCTGGACGTACTGGCTGATGTGGGTGGTCACCGGCATGGCCGAGCTGACGGCCGCCGCCATCTACATCCACTTCTGGTTCCCCGAGATCCCCCAGTGGGTCAGCGCCCTGGTGTTCCTCGTGGTGCTCTTCGGCGTGAACCTGATCTCCGTGAAGATCTTCGGCGAGGTCGAGTTCTGGTTCTCGATGGTGAAGGTGACGGCCATCATCGGCATGATCGTCATCGGACTCGGTGTGCTCACCCTCGGCTTCTCCGACGCCGGTGACACCGCCGCCGTCTCCAACCTCTGGTCCCACGACGGGTTCTTCCCCAACGGCATCGGCTCCAGCCTGATGACCCTTCAGGGCGTCATGTTCGCCTACCTCGCCGTCGAACTGGTCGGCGTCACCGCCGGCGAGTCCGAGAACCCCGAGAAGACCCTGCCCAAGGCCATCAACACCCTGCCCTGGCGCATCATCGTCTTCTACGTCGGCGCCCTGCTGGTGATCCTCTCCGTCGTCAAGTGGACGGAGTTCTCCGCGGGCGAGAGCCCCTTCGTGCACGCCTTCGGCAAGATCGGCATCCCGCTCGCCGCCGGCATCGTCAACTTCGTGGTGCTCACCGCGGCCCTGTCGTCCTGCAACTCCGGCATGTACTCCACCGGCCGGATGCTGCGCGGACTGGCCGCCAACAACGAGGCCCCCAAGGCGTTCGCCCGGCTCAACGCCCGCAAGACGCCCGCCGTCGGCATCACCGTCTCCGTGGCCCTCATGGGCATCGGCGTGATCCTCAACTACGTCGTCCCCGAGAAGGCGTTCACCTACGTCACCTCCGTGGCCACCGCGGCCGGCATCTGGACCTGGATGATGATCCTCGTCAGCCACATCCGCTACCGCCGCGCGGTCGACGCCGGACGGCTGCCCGCCTCGTCCTTCCCCGCGCCCGGCGGGGCGAAGTTCAGCTGGGTCGCCCTGACCTTCCTGATCGGCGTGACCGTCATGATCGCGGCGGACCAGGACGCCCGGGTCTGCCTGTACGTCGCGGCCGGCTGGGCCGTCGCCCTCGGCATCGGCTGGACCGTGCTCAAGAAGGGCAACCCGGCGATCGCGGACCGCGACGAGGACCGGTTCGAGAAGGTCGGCTGACCACCCCGAAGGACGCCGGCGCACGGGGAGCACTCGTGGCCTTCCCCGCCGCCATCCGCTCAAGGCGTCCGGCATCCGGGCCGTTCCGTACCACCCCTCGGTACGGAACGGCCCGTCTGCTTATCCTGAGCCTCATGCTGACCATCACCCAGGCCCTGTACGACCAGATCGTCGCCCACTCCCGTGAGGACCACCCCGACGAGGCGTGCGGCGTGGTGGCGGGCCCGGTGGGCTCCGGCCGCCCCGAGCGTTTCATCCCCATGCTGAACGCGGCCCGCTCGCCCACGTTCTACGAGTTCGACTCCCAGGACCTGCTGAAGCTGTACCGGGAGATGGACGACCGCGACGAGGAGCCGGTGGTCATCTACCACTCGCACACCGCGACCGAGGCCTATCCCTCCCGCACCGACATCTCCTACGCCAACGAGCCCGGCGCCCACTACGTGCTGGTCTCCACCGCCGACACCGACGGCGCCGGCGAGTTCCAGTTCCGCTCCTTCCGCATCCTGGACGGTGAGGTCACCGAGGAGGAGGTACGGGTCGTCGACGCGTACTGATCCCGCATCGCGGATGGTCGACGTCCGGGATGTGGGATCACACTCCGGATCCCGGACAGGGAATCGATACGATGAGTGCATGGTTCTCTTCGACGTGGGCGACAAGGCGCCGGGCGCACTGCTCGTGGCGCGGCTCCACGTCGACCTGTGCAGGCTGAACAGCGCCATCTGTTGACGTTCCGCCGCCGCCGTACGGCCGTGAGCCGCGGCGCCGCCGTGCGCCTTTGAAGAACCCACGACACCTTCCGACAGGAGCCCTCAGCCATGGCCATCGAGGTCCGCATCCCCACCATCCTCCGCCAGTACACCGACGGTCAGAAGGCCGTGGAGGGCAACGGGGACACCCTCGCCGAGCTCTTCGCCGACCTCGAGACCCGCCACACGGGCATCCAGGCCCGCATCGTCGACGGCGGCCAGCTGCGCCGCTTCGTCAACGTCTACCTCAACGACGAGGACGTCCGCTTCCTCGACGGCATCACCACCAAGCTGAGCGACGGCGACAACGTGACGATCCTGCCGGCCGTCGCCGGCGGTATGGCCTGATCCGCATGCGTTACGACTCCCCGCTGGCCGCGGTGGGCAACACCCCTCTGGTGCGCCTGCCGCGGCTGTCGCCGTCCGCCGACGTGAGCATCTGGGCCAAGCTGGAGGACCGCAACCCCACCGGTTCGATCAAGGACCGCCCCGCCCTGCACATGATCGAGCAGGCGGAGAAGGACGGCCGCCTCACCCCCGGCTGCACCATCCTGGAGCCCACCTCCGGCAACACCGGCATCTCGCTCGCCATGGCCGCCAAGCTCAAGGGCTACCGCATGGTCTGCGTGATGCCCGAGAACACCTCCCAGGAGCGGCGCGACCTGCTCGGCATGTGGGGCGCCGAGATCATCCCCTCCCCGGCCGCGGGCGGCTCCAACACCGCCGTGCGCGTCGCCAAGGAGCTCTCCGCCGAGCACCCGGACTGGGTGATGCTCTACCAGTACGGCAACCCGGGCAACGCGGGCGCGCACTACGCGACGACGGGACCGGAGATTTTCGCCGACCTCCCCTCCGTCACGCATTTCGTCGCCGGCCTCGGCACCACCGGCACGCTCATGGGCGTCGGCCGCTACCTGCGCGAGCACAAGCCCGACGTGAAGATCGTCGCCGCCGAGCCGCGCTACGACGACCTGGTCTACGGCCTGCGCAACCTCGACGAGGGCTTCGTGCCCGAGCTGTACGACGCGTCCGTGCTGACCACCCGCTTCTCCGTCGGCTCCGCCGACGCGGTCACCCGCACCCGCGAACTCCTCCAGCAGGAGGGCATCTTCGCCGGTGTCTCCACCGGCGCCGCCCTGCACGCCGCGATCGGCGTCGCGAAGAAGGCGCAGAAGGCCGGCGAGTCCGCCGACGTGGTTTTCGTCGTCGCCGACGGCGGCTGGAAGTACCTCTCGACGGGCGTCTACACGGCCACGACGACGGAAGAAGCCATCGAGACCCTCCAGGGCCAGCTCTGGGCGTAGCCCGCCGCGGATGACGCGCGGGCCGGGGGCCGGGGGAGACACCCCGGCCCCTCAGGTGTTTCCGGGGGTCGTCACTCCGGTTCGCCGTCGCGTCTCGGGCGGCGCGTCCTGCGCGGCCGGTGGCCCCTGCCCCAGCCGTCGACCAGGGCGGTGACCAGGGCGAGCAGGACCACCGCGGCGAGCGCGAGCCACCAGGCCGTGTTCATGCCCAGACCGTACCGGCGCGAGCGGGCGCCGCGCGCCCCCTCCCGCCCCCGCGCGCGCCCCTTCCAGCCGAACCGGTGACAGCGCAGGTGAGTTCGCCCACAACGGCGCCTGGTGGAGGAGCGACCGCAGGTTTTGCGCCTTACGCTCGACGAACCGCACGACCCCCGTCTCTCCATACCCGCCAGCGGAGGTTTCTGCTTCATGAAGCTCACCGTCGTCGGCTGCTCGGGGTCGTTCCCGTCCGCGGAATCGGCCTGCTCGAGCTACCTCGTCGAGGCCGACGGCTTCCGGCTGCTCCTCGACATGGGCAACGGCGCCCTGGGCGAGCTGCAGCGCCACTGCGGTCTCTACGACCTCGACGCGATCTTCCTCAGCCACCTGCACGCCGACCACTGCATCGACATGTGCGCCTACTTCGTGGCGCGCTACTACCGGCACGACGGCGGCCGCTGCGCCCCGCTGCCGGTCTACGGTCCCGAGGGCACCGAGCACCGGCTGACGACCGCCTACGCCGACACCCCCTCGGCCTCCTCCATGAGCGAGGTCTTCGACTTCCACACGGTCAAGCCGTCCACCTTCGAGATCGGACCGTTCCTCGTGCACACCGAGCGCGTCGCGCACCCGGTCGAGGCGTACGGCATCCGCATCGAGCACGGCGGGAGGACCCTCACCTACTCCGGCGACACGGGAGTCAGCCCCGCGCTCGACGACCTCGGCCGCGACGCCGACCTCTTCCTGTGCGAGGCCGCCTTCACGTACGGCAAGGAGAACATCCCCGACCTGCACCTCAACGGCCGCGAGGCGGGCGAGACGGCGGCCCGGGCACGCGCCCGCCGGCTGATCCTCACCCACATCGCCCCGTGGACCGACCCGCAGGTCAACCTCACCGACGCCCGCGCGGTGTACGACGGGCCGGTCGGCCTGGCGGCGCCGGGGGCGACGTACGAGATCTGAGGCCGCGACAGGGCGGAGTCCCCGCGCCGCACGGCGAAGGCCCCCGCGCCGCACGGCGAAGGCCCCCGCGCCGCACGGCGAAAACCCCCGCGCCGCACGGCGAAGGCCCCGGAACCGTCTCGGTTCCGGGGCCTTCGCGTCGGGCGGGGGAGGACCTACGCCTTGGTGAGGTCCTCGATCTCCTCCTCGGGCTCGCGGCCCGGGGTGGTGAGGTTGAACTTGACGATGGCGAAGCGGAAGACCACGTAGTAGATCACCGCGAACACCAGGCCGATCGGGATGATCAGCCATGGCTTGGTCGCCAGGTTCCAGTTCAGCAGGTAGTCGATGAAGCCCGCCGAGAAGGTGAAGCCGGCGTGTACACCGAGCGCCCAGGTGATCGCCATCGACAGGGCGGTGAGCACCGCGTGGATCACGTACAGCAGCGGCGCGATGAACATGAACGCGAACTCGATCGGCTCGGTCACACCGGTCACGAACGAGGTCAGCGCGAGCGAGACCATCATGCCCATCACGGCCTTGCGGCGCTCGGGACGGGCGGCGTGCGCGATCGCGATCGCGGCGGCCGGGAGACCGAACATCATGATGGGGAAGAAGCCCGACATGAACAGACCGGCGTCCGGGTCACCGGCGAAGAACCGGTTCAGGTCACCGTGGACGACCTCGCCGGCGGCGTTGGTGAAGTCACCGATCTGGAACCAGGAGACGGTGTTCACGAACTGGTGCATGCCGATGGGGATCAGCGCGCGGTTGATCAGACCGAACAGACCCGCGCCCGCGGCACCGAGACCGGTGATCCACTCGCCCGCGTCGGAGATGACGTTGCCGATCGGCTCCCAGACGAGGCCGAAGAAGACACCCATGAGCGTGCCGACGAACGCCATGATGATCGGGACGAGCCGGCGGCCGTTGAAGAAGCCGAGCCAGTCCACCAGCTGCTTGCGGTGGTACCGCTGCCAGAGCACCGCGGCCAGCAGACCCATGAGGATGCCGCCGAGGACACCGGGGTTGTTGTAGGTCGCGGCTATGTCCGCGCCGTCCTGCACCTTGGCCTCGGTGACCGGGAAGGCCTTCAGGACGTTGCTGTAGACCAGGAAGCCGACGAGCGCGGCGAGGGCGGTCGAGCCGTCGGCCTTCTTGGCGAAGCCGATGGCCACACCGATGCAGAAGAGCATCGGCAGGTTGTCGAAGATCGCGCCACCAGCGGTGGCGAAGACGGCCGCGACCTTGTCCCAGCCCAGACCGTCCGCGCCGAACACGTCCGGCTGGCCGAGACGGAGCAGGATGCCCGCCGCCGGGAGCACGGCGATCGGGAGCTGCAGGCTGCGGCCGATCTTCTGCAGGCCCTGGAACAGGCCGGATCCCCGCTTCTTCGCGGGGGCCGCCGAGTCGGTGGCGGTGCTCATACTTCCTCCATCGGTGGTGGTCTACACCACTACTGGTGTAGACCTGTTGTAGCACGATGAAGGCCACGTAAGGAACCCGCGAAATAGCGACCGCGGCACTACGCACGGTGCCTGCGCGAAACGGCCGGACGACACCCTTCGCGGGCACACCGAAAAGCCCCCGGAACTTAAGGATCCGAGGGCTTCGGCAGCCACCTCCAGCCTAGGAGATCAACGCCTCGCCGCGTCCTCCACCTCCTCCTCCGGCTCCCGCCCCGGAGTCTTCAGATCGAACCGCGTGATCGCGAAGCGGAACACCACGTAATACACGGCCGCGAACACCAGACCGATCGGAATGATCAGCCATGGCTTCGTCGCCAGGTTCCAGTTGATGACGTAGTCGATCAGCCCCGCCGAGAAGCTGAAGCCGTCGTGCACCCCCAGCCCCCACGTCACCGCCATCGACACACCCGTCAGCACCGCGTGCACCGCGTACAACGCCGGCGCGATGAACAGGAACGAGTACTCGATCGGCTCCGTGATGCCCGTCACGAACGACGTCAGCGCCACCGACAGCATCAGACCGCCGATCTCCTTGCGCCGGCTCGGCCGCGCACAGTGCGTGATCGCCAGCGCCGCCGCCGGCAACGCGAACATCATGATCGGGAAGAACCCCGACAGGAACTGCCCCGCGTCCGGATCACCCGCCAGGAACATGTTGATGTCACCGTGCACCACCGTGCCGTCCGGCTTCGTGAACGACCCGAACTGGAACCAGATCGGCACGTTCAGGAACTGGTGCAGCCCGATCACCAGCAACGCCCGGTTCGCCACACCGAACACACCCGCACCCCACGCGCCCAGCCCCGTCATCCAGTCGCTGAAACTCTCCAGCGCGTCACCGATCGGCGGCCACACCCACAGGCACAGCGCCGCGAACACGATCGCCGCGAACGCCGTGATGATCGGCACCAGCCGGCGCCCGTTGAAGAAGCCCAGCCAGTCCACCAGCTTCGTGCGGTGGAACCGCTGCCACAGATACGCCGCCGTCAACCCGATGACGATGCCGCCGAACACCCCCGGATTCTGGAAGTCGAACGCCGTCACCGTCCCGTCCGCCAGCTGACAGCCGATGTTCGGAACCGCCTTTGACCCCTCCGGACAGTCCTTCGGGAACTGCCGCAGCACATTGAAGTAGACGAGAAACCCCACCACCGCCGCCAGCGCCGTCGACCCGTCCGCCTTCTTCGCCATCCCGATGGCCACACCCACACAGAACAGCAGCGGCAGCCCCAGCGAACCGTCCAGCAGCGCCCCGCCCGCACCCGCCATCACCTTCGAGACGTTCGTCCAGCCCAGACCGTCGTCCCCGAACACGTCCGGCTGCCCCAGCCGGTTGAGGATCCCCGCCGCCGGCAGCACCGCGATCGGCAGCTGCAGACTCCGCCCCATCTTCTGCAGCCCCTGGAACAACCGGTTCCAGCGCTCCCGCGCGGGGCTCACCCCGGCGTCCGGACCGGCGGGGGTCTCGGCACTCATCAAGTCCCCTTCACCGGGCGGCCATGACGGGTTTGGCGGCAGTCCTCCCGGTGGTGTAGACCAGTGAGGCAGGACGGTTCCGCTGTCGTGACGCCCATCATCGAGCGCCCACGACATGACCGCTCGCAAAGATGGGCCAACTGTGGGTTACTGCGACAAAGCGGTTCGGATCAGGGAGAACGAACATGGCCACCAAGGCTGAGAAGATCGTTGCCGGGCTCGGCGGCATCGACAACATCGAAGAGGTCGAGGGCTGCATCACCCGCCTCCGCACCGAGGTCGTCGACCCCTCCAAGGTGAACGACGCCGCCCTCAAGGCCGCCGGCGCCCACGGCGTCGTCAAGATGGGCAGCGCCATCCAGGTCGTCATCGGCACCGACGCCGACCCCATCGCCGCCGAGATCGAAGACATGATGTGAGCCACCCCGCCACATGACGCGACCGCGGCCACCCACCGGCCGCCACCGCACCCCGGGCCCCTTCCCCACCACGGAAGGGGCCCACCCCGTCTAGGGCTAGGCTCGACGCCATGTCTCGCATCGACGGCCGCACCCCCGAACAGCTCCGCCCCGTCACCATCGAACGCGGCTGGAGCAAACACGCCGAAGGCTCCGTCCTCGTCTCCTTCGGCGACACCAAGGTCCTCTGCAACGCCTCCTTCACCGAAGGCGTCCCCCGCTGGCGCAAGGGCAGCGGCGAGGGCTGGGTCACCGCCGAATACTCCATGCTCCCCCGCGCCACCAACACCCGCGGCGACCGCGAGTCCGTCCGCGGCCGCATCGGCGGCCGCACCCACGAGATCAGCCGCCTCATCGGCCGCTCCCTGCGCGCCGTCATCGACTACAAGGCCCTCGGCGAGAACACGGTCGTCCTCGACTGCGACGTCCTCCAGGCCGACGGCGGCACCCGCACCGCCGCCATCACCGGCGCCTACGTCGCCCTCGCCGACGCCATCGGCTGGGCCCAGGGCAAGAAACTCGTCAAGCCCGGCCGCAAGCCCTTCACCGGCACCGTCGCCGCCGTCTCCGTCGGCATCGTCGCCGGCGTCCCCCTCCTCGACCTCTGCTACGAGGAAGACGTACGCGCCGAGACCGACATGAACGTCGTCTGCACCGGCGACGGCCGCTTCGTCGAGGTCCAGGGCACCGCCGAGGCCGAACCCTTCGCCCGCGACGAGCTCAACGCCCTCCTCGACCTCGCCGTCACCGGATGCACCGAACTCGCCACCGCCCAGCACGCCGCACTCGGTACCCTCCTCGAAAAGTAAAGGGCACCCCAAGGACCGTGGCCGGCGTGAGCAACCGCGCCGGCCACCGCCGCGTCTGAAGGGATACGGGCGCACGGCTCCACCCCGCGCGCCCCGCCGACGAACCGGGCCCCACCGGCCCGACGAGGGAGGGAACCTTCCATGGCCTCGAGCCGCCGACGCCGCACCGCAGCCGTCGCCGCCACCCTGGCGGCCGTCGCGCTCACCGCCGGACTCACCACCGGCTGCGACGCCGTCGACAAGGCACTGGACTGCGTCCGCACCGCCGACGCCGTCGCCGAGAGCGTCACCGACATGCAACAGGCCGTCGAGAACGCCTCCAACGACGTCACCCAGCTCGAGGAAGCCCTCGACTCCGTCGAGACCAACCTCGGCAAACTCCGCGACGAAACCGACAACGCCGACGTCGGCAAGGCCGTCGAGAACCTCGAACAAGCCGTCACCAACGTCCGCACCTCCATCGACGAAGGCGACCCCACCCCCGACATCAGCCCCGTCACCGACGCGGCGGGCGAACTCACCAAGGTCTGCACCCCGTAACGACGGCCCCCGCCATGGGCCCAGGGATACTGGGCCCATGACCCGCCTGATCCTCGCCACCCGCAACGCCGGAAAGATCACCGAGCTCCGCTCGATCCTCGCCGACGCGGGCCTGCCCCACGAACTCGTCGGCGCCGACGCCTACCCCGACGTCCCCGACGTCAAGGAAACCGGCGTCACCTTCGCCGAGAACGCCCTCCTCAAGGCCCACGCCCTCGCCCAGGCCACCGGCCTGCCCGCCGTCGCCGACGACTCCGGCCTCTGTGTCGACGTCCTCGGCGGCGCCCCCGGCATCTTCTCCGCCCGCTGGTCCGGCCGCCACGGCGACGACCAGGCCAACCTCGACCTCCTCCTCGCCCAGCTCGGCGACATCGCCGAGGAGCACCGCGGCGCGTCCTTCGCCTGCGCCGCCGCCCTCGCCCTCCCCGACGGCACCGAGCGGGTCGTCGAGGGCCGCCTGGGCGGCACCCTCCGCCACGCCCCCGCCGGCACGAACGGCTTCGGCTACGACCCGATCCTCCAGCCGGAAGGCGAGACGCGCACGTGCGCGGAGCTGACCCCGGCCGAGAAGAACGCGATCAGCCACCGGGGGAAGGCGTTCCGGGCACTGGTGCCGGTGGTGCGGGAGTTGTTGGGCTGAGCGATGCTGAGGGGCCACCGATCGGCGGCCCCTCCACGCGTGCGGCCGATGGGAGTCGAACCCACATGGGCAAATGCCCCGAGGCACCTAAAACCTCTGCTTATACCATTCAGCAACGGCCGCCTGCGGGGCCATGCTACCCGGCTGAGCTGACGGTCCACGTCGGTTCCCGCCTCTGAGCCAGGTACGGGTGAGGACGGGGCGGTTCGGGCACAGCAGGCTCAGATCCCGGAAAGCGGAACGGCCTGTACCGGCGCTCCGGTACAGGCCGTTGCAAAGGCTCCGGCGTCAGATGCCCAGGTCCTTGATGATCTTGGCCACGTGGCCCGTCGCGCGGACGTTGTACAGGGCGTGTTCGACCTTGCCCTCCTCGTCGACGACGATCGTGGAGCGGATGACGCCCATGTAGGTCTTGCCGTAGTTCTTCTTCTCGCCGAAGGCGCCGTAGGCGTCGAGGACCTTCTTGTCCGGGTCGGCGAGGAGGGTGACCTTCAGCGACTCCTTCTCGCGGAACTTGGCGAGCTTCTCGGGCGCGTCGGGCGAGATGCCGATGACGTCGTAGCCCGCGCCGGCCAGCAGCTCGAGGTTGTCGGTGAAGTCGCAGGCCTGCTTGGTGCAGCCGGGGGTCAGCGCCGCCGGGTAGAAGTAGACGATGACCTTGCGGCCCTTGTGGTCGGCCAGCGACACCTCGTTGCCGTCGGCGTCGGGCAGGGTGAAGGCGGGGGCCTCGTCCCCGGGCTGGAGGCGTTCGCTCATCGGTCTGGTCTCCTCGTACGTGCACTGCGTGGATCGGGTGCCGGGATCGAGGGTAACCGGGGGTCCTGACAGTGCGGCGCGGCCTGGAGCTGACAGACTGTCCGGCACAGGCAACATGTGGATTGCGGAGGCGACACGGTGGCGGACACGGCGGACACCAGGACCCCGGCGCAGATCGAGGCGGACATCGAGCGTCGCCGTGCGGCGCTGGCGGAGACGCTGGACGAGATCGGGGTGCGGGTGCACCCGAAGACGATCGTGGGGGACGCGAAGGCCAGGGTCGTGTCGAACGTCGACCACACGCTGGGCCGCGCCTATGTGGGCGTGAACCGTGTGGTGAGCGACGTCAAGGCGCAGTTCGTGGACGAGGCGGGCGCGCCGCGGCTGGAGCGGGTGGTTCCGGTGGCGGTGCTGGTGGTGGGGGTCGTGGGTCTGCTGGCCCTGGGGTCCCGCAGGCGGCGGCGCTGACGTGCCGCCGGACGGTCACCCCTCCCGCGTGCGTCCGTCGTCGAGGCAGGTAGGTTTCAGGCTGTGAGCGCCAAGAGAAACGACAGTTCCCCGCACGACAAGCTGCCGATCCGGATGCTGCACGACCGTGTGCTCGTGCGGCAGGAGACCGGTGAGGGTGAGCGGCGGTCGGGTGGCGGCATTCTCATTCCCGCGACGGCGGCGGTGGGCCGTCGGCTGGCCTGGGCCGAGGTGGTCGCGGTGGGGCAGAACGTGCGGACGGTGGAGCCGGGTGACCGGGTGCTGTTCGACCCGGAGGACCGGGCGGAGGTCGAGGTGCGCGGTACGGCGTACGTGCTGATGCGGGAGCGTGATCTGCACGCGGTGGCCGCGGACCGTTTCGAGGGGTCGGAGGACTCGACCGGGCTGTACCTGTAGGTCGGTGGTTCCAGCTGTCCGGAGGGCCGGTGACGGGTGTCACCGGCCCTTCTCGTGTGGTCGGTTACCGTGGAGGGTCCTGTACGGCGCCCCTGTGTGGCGTGGTCGTGCGGGCCCCGACGAGACGCGCCGTACCGGGGTGAAGGCAAAGACGACGCACCCCCGTTTCGCTGTCGTGTCCCGGAGGTGCCTGTCATGGCCTGGGTTCTGTTGGTGGTCGCCGGTCTGCTGGAGGTCGGCTGGTCGATCGGTATGAAGTACACGGATGGCTTCACCCGTCTGGTGCCGAGTGTGCTGACGGGTGCGGGCATCGTGACGAGCATGCTGCTGCTGTCGTACGCGGCACGGACGCTGCCGATCGGTACGGCGTACGGCGTGTGGGTGGGGATCGGCGCGGCCGGGGCGGCGGTGCTGGGCATGGTGGTGCTGGGGGAGCCGGTGACCGCCGCCCGGATCTTCTTCATCTGTCTGCTGCTGGTCGCCGTGGTGGGGCTGAAGGCGACCTCCGGCCACTAGCGGCCACCAGCGCCCCCTGGCGGCCGCTAGTTCCAGCGGCGTCCGTCGAGGGCGCCGCTGAGTCCGCCGGGTCCGGGGAGTTCGTCGCGGTTGCCGCCGTCGTCGGTGCCGCCCGCGGTGTCGCCGTCTCCGGTGCCGGTGCCGCCGTCGGTGGAGTCGCCGCTCCCGCCTCCGGTGGGGGAGCCGGTGGTGGTGCCGCCGGTGCTGTCCTGTTCGCCGGTGTCGCCGTTCCCGCCGCCGGTGCGGCTGCCGCTGTCGTCCGGGGTGGGGGTGTCGGTGTCCTCGTCGTCGGGCGCGTCGGTCGCGGTGCCGGAGGGGTCGCCGGAGGAGGAGGCGCCGGTGCTGGAGTCGGGGGCCGGCGGCTGGCTCTCGTCGGCGCCGGGCTGGAGGCGCAGGTCGAAGGAGCGTACGGCGGCGCCCTTGAGGGCGTCGCGGGTGTACTGGCCCCAGATCTCGGCGGGGGCGCCGCCGCCGTTGACGCGGGGCAGGCCCATGGCGCCGTAGAGGGATTTGTGGCCGGCGGTGACGGGGTCCTGGCCCATGACGGCGACGACGGTGGCGAGGTCGGGGGTGTAGCCGGCGAACCAGGCGGCGGTGTCCTCCTCGGCGGTACCGGTCTTGCCGGCGGCGGGGTGTCCCGAGGTCTGGGCGGCGGTGGCGGTGCCGTTCTCGACGACGCCCTTGAGGACGGCGGTGGTGGTGTCGGCGGCCTCGCGGCTGACGGCCTGGCGGGTGCGCCGGTCGGGCAGGGTGACGTCCTGGCCGTTCTGGGTGACCTTCTCGACGAGGGTGTACGGGGTGTGCTTGCCGTGGTTGGCGAGGGTGGCGTAGGCCTGGGCCATGTCGAGGACGCTGGCGGTGGCGACGCCGAGGGCGATGGAGGGGCCGGCGTCGTCGAGGCTGGGGGTGTCCTTGGACAGGCCGAGGTCGATGGCGGTGCGGCGGACCTTGTCGGGGCCGACGTCGACGGCCATCTGCGCGTAGACGGCGTTGACGGACTTGTCGGTGGCCTCGCGGACGGTGATGTCGCCGTAGTCCTCGTGGTCCTCGTTCTCGGGTGCGTACCGTTCGCCGGGCCAGCCCTGGACGGGGCGTTCGCTGGTGCCGTCGTAGCGGGTGGTGGGGGTGATGCGGCGGCCGTCCTGGGTGCGGGAGCCGTTCTCGACGGCGGCGGTGAAGACGAACGGCTTGAAGGAGGAGCCGACCTGGAAGTCCCGGCGGGTGGCGTTGGGGGTGTACTGCTTGACGTAGTCGATGCCGTTGTACATCGCGACGACCTTGCCGGTTTTGGGGTCGACGGAGGCGCCTCCGGCGCGTACGTAGGTGTCGACCTTGCGGCTGTCCTGGTCGAGGCGGTCCATCAGGTTGTCGTTGACGGCGTCGACGAAGGCGTCCTGCTTCTTCTTCTGCAGGGTGGTGGTGATGCGGTAGCCGCCGGCGTCGAGGGAGGTCTCGTCGACGATGTTCTGGTCGACGAGGTGCTGCTTGACGATGTTGACGATGTAGCCGCGCTGGCCGGACATGCCGGTGGAGTGGGTGGTCCGCTTGGGGACGGGGAAGGTGAGGCGGGCGCGTTCGCCGGGGTCGAGCCAGCCTTCGTCGACCATGCCGTCGAGGACGTAGTTCCAGCGGTCCTCGACGAGGGCGCGGTTCTCGGGGTGGGCGACGACGTCGTACTGGCTGGGGGCGTTGACGAGGGCGGCGAGGTAGGCGGCGCGGCCGGCGTCGAGTTCGTCGGCGTCCATGTCGTAGTAGGCGTGGGCGGCGGCCTGGATGCCGTAGGCGCCGCGGCCGAAGAAGCTGGTGTTGAGGTAGCCCTCGAGGATCTCGTCCTTGGTCTGGTTCCGGTCCAGCTTGATGGCGATGAAGAACTCCTTCACCTTGCGGGTGACGGTCTGCTCCTGGCGCAGGTAGTAGTTCTTGACGTACTGCTGGGTGATGGTGGAGCCGGACTGTTTGCCCTTGCCGGTGACGGTGTTCCAGGCGCCGCGGATCATGGCCTGGGGGTCGACGGCGGACTCGGTGTAGAAGTCGCGGTCCTCGGCGGCGAGGACGGCGTGCTGGGCGTCCTTGGAGATCTGGGCGAGTGTGACGTTCTCGCGGTTGACCTCGCCGTCGCGGGCGATGACGGAGCCGTCGGCGTAGAGGTAGACGTTGGCCTGCTGGGTGGCGGCGGCGTTGGCGGCGGGGATCTGGACGAGGGCGTAGCCGAGGAGGAAGCCGCCGACGAGGAGCAGGGCGGTGACGAGGAACGCGCCGAGGACCATGCGCCAGGTGGGGACGGCGCGGCGCCAGCCGGTGCGGCGGGCCTTGCGGGCGGCGCGCCGTTCCTGGCGGGCCGCTTTCCGCGCGGCGCGGGGGTCGTCGGGACGAGTACGACCGGTTTCATCCGTTCGTGTGACGCCGGGTGCGTCGGGTCCCTCGGCCGCGGTGGGTTCGCCGGGGCCGGAGGGCGCCGTGCCGTCGTCCTCGCCGCCGGTGCCGGGGCGGGGGGTGCCGGGCGTCCGGGGTTCGTGCGATGCCCAGCCCGGCCGGGGCTTCTTCGGCTGCGGCTCGTCGCTCATGTCGTGCACGGACTCCTGTTTCGCCTTGTTCGTTCCCGTACGCCTCTTGTGTACGCGTACGCCTCATGCGTGCCTCCTATTGAAGACTGTCGCATCCGGCGCCGCGTTCGCAGACGGCGACGCGCGTCACGCACCCGTGCGGCTTCCCGGCTACGGCCGCGCCGAACGTTCCCCCGACCGGCGGACGGGACGGAAAACCCGTGGCGGCGGATTCGGCGCGCGCACTAGGCTCCTGCGCTTCGGTGCGGACGCGGGAGGGGGACGAGGGCGTGGGCTCGGCGCGGTTGTACCTGGCCGTGGCGGTCCGGGGGTTCCGGCGGTACGCGTCGTACCGGGCGGCCACCGTGGCGGGGGTGTTCACCAACACGGTGTTCGGGCTGATCCTCGTGTACACGTATCTGGCGCTCTGGGACGAGCGTCCGGATCTCGGGGGGTACGACCAGGCGCAGGCGGTGACGTACGTGTGGCTGGGGCAGTGCCTGTTCGCGGCGCTGGCGCTGCAGGGCGGGGGTGTGGAGCAGGAGTTGATGGAGCGGATCCGCACGGGTGACATCGCGGTGGACCTGTACCGGCCGGCGGATCTGCAGCTGTGGTGGCTGGCGAGCGATCTGGGCCGGGGGATGTTCCAGCTGCTGGGGCGGGGTGTGGTGCCGTTCCTGGTGGGCGGGCTGCTGTTTCCCACGGCGCTGCCCACGCGGTTCGACGTGTGGGCGTCCTTCGCGGTGGCGCTGGCGCTGGCGGCGGTGGTGAGTTTCGCGATCCGTTACCTGGTGGCGCTGAGCGTGTTCTGGCTGCTGGACGGTACGGGCGTCAACCAGGCGATGATGATCCTCGGGGTGTTCTTCTCGGGCATGGTGCTGCCGCTGAACGTCTTTCCCGGAGGGTTCGGGGAGGTCGCGCGGGCGTTGCCGTGGGCGGCGCAGCTGCAGGTGCCGGCGGACGTGCTGATGGGGGAGACGGGCGCGGCGGGGGCGTTCGTGTTCCAGGCCGTGTGGGCGGTGGTGCTGCTGGCGGCGGGCCGGGTGGTGCAGTCGGCGGCCACGCGCCGGGTGGTGGTGCAGGGTGGCTGAGCGCGGTGCGGTGCTGGAGGGCCTGCGGGCCTACCGGATGATCGCCGGCATGTGGGTGCGGTCCGGCATGACCTACCGGACCTCCTTCGTCTTCACGCTGTTCGGGAACCTGGTGATGACGGGCCTGGACTTCGTGGGGATCCTGCTGATGTTCTCGCACGTCGACTCGCTGGCCGGCTGGTCGCTGCCCGAGGTGGCGTTCCTGTACGGGGCGTCGGTGACGTCGTTCGGGATCGCGCATCTGGCGGCCGGGTCGATGGCGCAGCTGGGTTCCCGGATCCGGGACGGTTCCTTCGACGTGCTGCTGGTGCGTCCCGTTCCGGTGCTGGCGCAGATCGGCGGGGACCGTTTCTCGCTGCGCCGGCTGGGCCGGCTCGTGCAGGGCGGGGCGGTGCTGGGCTGGGCGCTGGTGGCGGCGGACATCGACTGGACGGTGGCGCGGGTACTGCTGGTGCCGCTGATGGTGCTCTCCGGTGCGGCGATCTTCGTCGCGGTGTTCGTGGCGGGCGCGGTCTTCCAGATCTACGCGCAGGACGCCGCCGAGGTGCAGAACGCGTTCACGTACGGCGGGACGACGATGCTGCAGTACCCGCCGAGCGTGTTCGGGAAGGACCTGGTGCGGGGGGTGACGTTCGTGCTGCCGCTGGCCTTCGTCAACTGGGTGCCGGCCGCCCAGGTGCTGGGGCGTCCGTACCCGGTGGTGCTGCCGGGCTGGGTGGCCTTCGCGTCGCCGCTGGTGGCGGCGGGGTGCTGTGCGCTGGCCGGGCTGGCGTGGCGGACCGGTCTCAGGTCGTACATGAGCGTGGGGAGTTGAGCGGGCGGATGCACACGACAGCCGGACCGGACACCGGTACCGAGGGGTTCATCGCGCTGGAGGGGGTCGAGAAGGTCTTCGACGTGCGCAGGCGCAAGGGGCTGCTGCGGCGGGAGCGGCACCAGGTGCGGGCCGTGGACTCGATCTCGTTCACCGTGGCGCGCGGGGAGATGGTCGGCTACATCGGCCCGAACGGCGCGGGGAAGTCCACGACGATCAAGATGCTGACGGGCATCCTCACGCCGAGCGCGGGCCGGCTGCGGGTCGCGGGAATCGACCCGTCCCGGGAGCGGACCCGGCTGGCCCACCGCATAGGGGTGGTGTTCGGGCAGCGCACCACGCTGTGGTGGGACCTCCCGCTGATCGACTCGTACAAGCTGATGCACCGCATGTACCGCATCCCCGACGCCCGCTACCGGGAGAACCTCGCCCGGCTGGTCGAACTGCTCGACCTGGGCGATCTGTTGGAGGTGCCGGTGCGGCAGCTGTCGCTGGGGCAGCGGATGCGCGGGGACATCGCGGCGGCGCTGCTGCACGACCCGGAGGTGCTGTACCTGGACGAGCCGACGATCGGTCTGGACGTCGTCTCCAAGACCCGGGTGCGGGACTTCCTGCGGCAGGTGAACGCCGAGCGCGCCACGACGGTGCTGCTGACGACGCACGACCTGCAGGACATCGAGCAGGTGTGTTCCCGGGTGATGGTGATCGACCACGGACGGATGGTGTACGACGGGCCGCTCGCCGGGCTGCACGAGGTGGGGGAGAGCGAGCGGACGCTGGTGGTGGACCTGGAGCGCGAGTGCCCGCCGGTCGAGGTGCCCGCGCCGGCGCGTGTGGTGCGGGTGGAGGGGCCGCGGCAGTGGGTGGCGTTCCCGGCGTCGGAGTCGGCGGCCGGGCTGGTGGCGCGGGTCGCCGAACGCTACCCGCTGGTCGACCTGTCGGTGCGGGAGCCGGACATCGAGGCCGTCATCGCGAAGATGTACGCGGAGCGGGCCGGGCGTACCCCGACGCAGTCGTCGTAGCCGTGTGACGGGGACAACTCGTAGGCTGCTGCCATGACCGACGACGTACCCGCCCCGGACCTCCGTGCCGCCGACGCCGACCGCGAACGGGTCGCCGAGATCCTCCGGGACGCCCTCGCCGAGGGCCGTCTGGACATGGAGGAGTTCGAGGAGCGGCTCGACGCGACGTACAAGGCGCGCACGTACGGGGAACTGACGCCGATCACCCGTGACCTCCCCGGTGCGGGCTCGGCCCCGGTGCCCGCCGTCTCCCTGACGAAGGACCCGGCGGACGGCGGTGGTTGGGCGGACCGCATCGTCGGCGGGGACGACCCGGGGACGTCGAGCTGGGCGGTGGCCGTGATGAGCGGCTTCCAGCGCAAGGGGCGGTGGACGGCGCCGCGGCGCTTCAACTGCTTCGCCTTCTGGGGCGGCGGCGAGATCGACCTGCGCGAGGCGAACTTCGCGGACCGGGAGATCGTCATCAACGCCGTCGCGATCATGGGCGGGGTGGAGGTGATCGTGCCGCCCGGCGTGGAGGTCGTGGTGCGCGGCGTCGGCATCATGGGCGGCTTCGACCACCGTGAGGAGGGTGTGCCGGCCGAGCCGGGCGCCCCGCGCGTCGTCGTCACGGGCCTGGCCTTCTGGGGCGGTGTGGGCGTCGAGCGCAAGCTGCCCCGCGCGGAGCGGCAGCGGCTGCGCGAGGAGCGTCGCCGGGAGAAGCTCGAACGCAAGGAGGAGCGGCGCCGGCAGCACCTGGACCGTGCGGAGCGGCAGCGTCAGGAGCACCTGGAGCGCTCGGACCGGCACCGCCGTGAGGTGGAGGCGCCCCGCCCGCTGCACGACCCGCTGGACCTGCACTCCCCGCACCGCCGGCCCGAACCCCGGCCGGAGGACGACTGACGGCCGCCACCGCTGCGGCGGTGGCCCGGTGACGCGTCAGAGGCGGGCCGGGGCGCCGCCCTTCAGCGCGTCCAGGTCGAACGCCTCCGCCATGCGCGCGTACCCCTCGTCGCTGGGGTGCAGGCCGTCGCCGGAGTCGTAGCCCGCGCGGAACCGCCGCGGGTCGTACCCGTCCCGCAGCGCCTCGTCGAAGTCGACGACCGCGTCGAACACGCCCCCGTCGCGGATCGCCGCGTTGACCCGCTGCCGTACGTCCTCGCGCGCGTCGGTGTACGCGCGGTGGCCGCCGAACGGCATCAGCGTCGCCCCGACGGCCTTGATCCCCTGGGCGTGCGCCCGCTCCACCAGGGCCGTCAGACCGCCCACGATCCGCTCGGGGTCGGCGGTGCCGGGCGCGCGCAGGATGTCGTTGATGCCGAGCACGACGACCACCACCTCGACGTGCGCGCGTCCCAGCACGTCCCGGTCGAAGCGGCGCAGCGCGCCGGGGTTCTCGGGCGGCGTCCCGGACCGGTCGGCGAGGATCTCGTTCCCGCTGATCCCGGCGTTGACGACGCTGTACCGGGGGAGGTCCCGGCCGTCGGCGAGGGCCGCGCGCAGCCGGCCGGACAGCACGTCGGGCCAGCGGGCGTCGGCGCCGACGGTGGAGGTGATGCCGTCGGTGAGGGAGTCGCCGAGGACGACGACCGTGCCCTCGGAGTCGTCGCTGAGGACGTCCAGCGCGGTCACGTACCGCCAGACCGTGCTCCGCCCCGAGTAGGCGGCCCCGGTGGTGTCGTGGGTGTGCTCGCCCTCGGCGACCCAGGAGATCTGCCGGGCGTGCTTGTGGAAGGTGACCGGCCCCGACGGGATCGGCGAGTAGGTGCTGATGAGGACGTGTCCGTCGCGCGGGACGCGGACACGTACGACGTCGCTGACCACCTGTCCGCCCGCCGGGACGACGACCGACGGGTTCCCGGCGAAGGTCAGCGGGCGCATGGTCTCCGCCAGCGCCGCCGCGGTGTCCCGGCCGGCCGCGACGGCGACGGAGGCGCGCGTGAGGGTCAGTGGGGAGCGGCCGTAGAGGTTGGACAGGGTGACCCGGGCGCGGGTGCCGCCGGCGGTGGTGTGCACGACGTTGCGCACGGAGCGGCCGGCGAGCCCGGTGGTCTCCGTGCCGGGTTCGGCGCCGCCGGGGGAGGCCGTCCAGGCGGTGACCCAGGTGCCGGCGGAGGCCGGGGCGACGGGCAGGCCGAGGACGCCGGTGCCGGCGAGGGTGTCGCGTCCGCGGGAGCGGTCGGCCGAGACGCCGACGAAGATGACGGACGACACGGCGAGGACGGCCACGAGCATCGCGGCGAGCAGGGCCCCGTGCCGGTCGGGCC
>NZ_JBITSH010000002.1:112840-287991 GCF_044540535.1 Streptomyces sp. NPDC085937
CGCTCCCGCTCGGGCCGCTCCTGCTCTGGCCGCTCCCGCTCGGGCCGCTCCTGCTCTGGCCGCTCCCGCTCGGGCCGCTCCTGCTCTGGCCGCTCCCGCTCGGGCCGCTCCTGCTCTGGCCGCTCCTGCTTCGGGGGGCGACCCCGTCCCGAGAGGCGGTCCCGCCGCGCGGGGCGGGGCGTCCTCGCGGGGCGGGGCCGTTCGTCTCCGCGTGCCCGGACAGGGTGGTCCCGGCCCGCGGGGCGGGCCTGCTCGGGGTGCGGCGCGCCCCCGTCACGACGCCGGGTCATGCTGTTCTGTTCTCCTCGGGAGGCGGGAGCGCGAGGCTCCGGTCCGACACACCATGGTGGGCCACGGCGGGGGAGATCACGCGCGGACGCCCCCGGAGATCATCCGGGCGGCCCCCGGGACGACCCGGGCGGCCGCGCGGGCGAGCCGGAGCCGCCCGCGACGCCGGGCCGGCCCCGCCCCCGGCAGACCCGGGCGGGCCTGTCGGGTGGTCGTGCCGGGCGGCCCGGGGTTTCCGGGCGGACCTGGGGTACCCCTAGGTGATGTCCCTGGACAATCCCCCTCAGGACAGACGCCGGGAACTCCTGTTCCGTTCCAGGAGTCGGTCAGGAAGGGACAATGTGTGAGGGATCACCGAGCGGGTGGAGCGGATGGAACGGACTGAGACGGCAGACACCGAGGAGCGGGACGCCGACGGGCGGCAAACCGGCGCCGGCACGGCGACCAACCGCGCGATGACGACGTTCAGCCCCGCGGACGAGGAGAAGCAGCGCGGCGTGCGCCGCATGAAGCTCACCGCCACCGGCCTGCTGCTGTTCGTCGCCGTCGTGTACGTCCTCGCCAAGTGGGCCTCCCACCAGGGCGCCGGCGCCTGGGCGGGGTACGTGGCCGCGGCGGCCGAGGCCGGCATGGTCGGCGCGCTCGCCGACTGGTTCGCCGTCACCGCCCTGTTCCGGCACCCCCTGGGCCTGCCCATCCCGCACACCGCGATCATCCCCACCAAGAAGGACCAGCTCGGCACCGCCCTCGGCGACTTCGTCGGGGAGAACTTCCTCTCCGAGGACGTCGTCCGCCGACGGCTGCGCGCCGTCGGCATCGGCAGCAGACTCGGTGCCTGGCTCGCCGTCCCCGAGCACGCCGACCGGGTCACCGCCGAGGTGTCGGCGGCGCTGCGCGGCGCGCTGACCGTACTGCGCGACTCCGACGTCCAGGCGGTCGTAGGGGAGGCCATCACCCGCCGCGCCGACGCCCAGGAGATCGCGCCCGGCATGGGCAAGATGCTGGAGCGGATCGTCGCCGACGGCGGCCACAAACGCGCCGTCGACGTCGTCGTCAGCCGCGCCCACGACTGGCTGGTCCTGCACGGCGACACCGTGATGGACGCCGTCCACGGCGGCGCCCCCGGCTGGACCCCCAAGTTCGTGGACCGCAAGGTCGGCGAGCGCGTCTACAAGGAGCTGCTGCGCTTCGTCACCGAGATGCGCGACATGCCCGGCCACCCCGCGCGCGGGGCACTGGACCGCTTCCTCACGGACTTCGCCACCGACCTGCAGTCCGACACCGACACCCGGGCCCGCGTGGAGCGCCTCAAGGGCGACATCCTGGGCCGCAGCGAGGTGCAGGACCTGATCGCGTCCGCGTGGACGGCCGTACGGGGCATGATCGTGTCGGCGGCGGAGGACGAGCGCAGCGAACTGCGGCTGCGGCTGCGGGCGTCGCTGCTGTCGCTGGGCGCCCGGATGTCCCTCGACACCAAGCTGCAGGGCAAGGTCGACGGCTGGCTTGAGAGCGCCGCGGTGTACGTGGTGACGACCTACCGCAAGGAGATCACCAGCCTGATCACGGACACCGTGGCGAGCTGGGACGCCGAGCACACCACGAAGAAGATCGAGGCCAACATCGGCCGCGACCTTCAGTTCATCCGGATCAACGGCACGGTGGTCGGCTCCCTGGCCGGCCTGCTGATCTACACGATCTCGCGGGCGGTGGGCGCGTAGCCGAGGGGCCGCCGCGAGCCGTGTCCCCGAGGGGACGAGGGGCCACCGCGCGGGCCGTGCCGGTCGCCGCTCTCCGCCCGGTGCGGGCCCCGCCGCACCCGCCCCGGACCGCGCCGGGCGTGAAACCGGCGGGCACGGGGCACAAGGGACTCACTTCGCCGAGGAGGGAGCCCATGGCCACCGCGCAGTCCGGGTCCGGACGCACCATCACCACCAGAATTCCCGCCCGCCTGGACCGCCTGCCGTGGTCCCGCTGGCACTGGTCCATCGTCATCGGTCTGGGCACCGTGTGGATCCTCGACGGGATGGAAGTCACCATCGTCGGGAACATCGCGGCCCGGCTGTCGGAGCCTGGCAGCGGACTCCCCATCACCTCAGGGGAGGTCACCGGCATCTCGGCCGCCCTCTACGTGACGGGCGCCTGTGTGGGCGCCCTCTTCTGGGGGCGGCTCACCGACATCTACGGCCGCAAGAAGCTGTTCCTGATCACCCTCGCCGTGTACCTCGCGGCGACCGCCCTGACCGCCCTGTCCTTCGACACCTGGTGGTTCTTCCTCTTCCGCTTCCTCACCGGCTTCGGCATCGGCGGCGAGTACGCGGCCATCAACTCCGCGATCGACGAGCTCATCCCGGCGAAGTACCGGGGGCGGGTGGACCTGCTGATCAACGGCAGCTACTGGCTGGGCGCGGTCGGCGGCGCGCTGCTGTCCATCGTCGCCCTGGACACCTCGATCTTCCCGGCGAACGTCGGCTGGCGGCTCACCTTCGCGCTGGGCGCCGTCCTCGCCCTGGTGATCCTCCTCGTACGGCGGCACGTCCCCGAGAGTCCACGCTGGCTGCTCATCCACGGCCGGGACGACGAGGCGGAGCAGATCGTCGGCGGCATCGAGGAACGCGTCACGGCCGAGGGCGGCAAGGAGCTGCCGCCCGCCGAGGACGAGATGACGATCCACCAGCGCAGCCGCACCACGTTCACCGAGATCGCCCGCACCGTCTTCGGCCGCTACCGCAGGCGCTCCACCCTCGGCTTCGCCCTCTTCATCGGCCAGGCGTTCCTCTACAACGCGATCACCTTCGGTTTCGGCGCGATCCTCACCCAGTTCTTCGACGTGCCGTCCGGGAACACCGGCTACTACTTCGCGGTCATCGCGGCCGGCAACTTCCTCGGCCCGCTGCTGCTGGGCAAGCTGTTCGACACGGTCGGCCGGCGCGTGATGATCTCCGGCACGTACGTGCTGTCCGGCGCGCTGCTGTTCGGCACGGCGTGGCTGTTCGACCGGGGCTCGCTCACGGCGGCGACGATGACGGCCTGCTGGTGCGTGGTGCTGTTCTTCGCCTCGGCCGGCGCCTCCAGCGCCTACCTCACGGTCTCCGAGATCTTCCCGATGGAGACCAGGGCCATGTCCATCGCCTTCTTCTACGCCCTCGGCACCGCCGCGGGCGGCATCAGCGGCCCGCTGCTGTTCGCCGAGCTGACCAACACCGGCAAGGTCGGCGACACGGTGCTCGCGTTCCAGATCGGGGCAACCCTGATGGTCGCGGCGGGCATCGTGGCGGCGCTCCTCGCGGTGAACGCGGAACGGCGTTCCCTGGAGGACATCGCCACCCCCCTGTCGGCGGCCGAACCGCATCAGGCCCCGGCCCGGCCCTGACGGGACGAACCGGGGCCGGGCCCTGGCGGGACGAACCGGGCCGGGCCCTGGCGGGACGAGACGGGGCGCGGATGGAACACACCCCGCCCGCGACGGCCGGCGGGGTGTCAGCCCCGTCGGTCGGCGACCGCCCACGACGCGAGGGCCACGGCGCCGGCCACGCCGAACACGGCGGGCCAGGCGCCGACCTTCTTCGCCAGCGGGTGCGACCCGGCGAAGGCGGCGACGTAGGCCACCGACAGGGCGCCGGCCGCCGCACCGCCCGCGCGCTGTCGCCACTGCTGGGCGGCGGCGACCCCGGCGGCGGCGAGGACGACACCGCCGAGCTGCCGCTTACGGGTCCAGCGGGCCACGCCGTACCCGCCGACGAGCCCGCTCGCGGCCACGACCGAACTGGGAACCTTCGCCATGCCTGCTGCCTCCTGCCACTGCGCCCCGCTCGGGCGGGGTCCACGGACTCCGAGGCTAACCCTCCCGGCGACGCCCCCCGTCACCAGCCCCGCGCCAAGACCCACGGACCGGCCGACCCCAAACTGAGTCTTCTCTTGTCAACTTTCCTCCCCATCGGCTATATAAGGAATTGACCCGTAGGGCATCGCACCGATGACGCCACAGAGAGGAGTGGACTGTGATGCTCATGCGTACCGACCCCTTCCGTGAGATCGACCGCCTCACGCAGCAGGTGTTCGGCCCGGTGACCCGCGCCTCGGCGATGCCGATGGACGCCTACCGGTCGGGGGACGACTTCGTCGTCCACTTCGACATCCCCGGCATCGACCCGGAGACCATCGAGCTCGACGTCGAGCGCAACGTCCTGAACGTGCGCGCCGAGCGCCGCTCGCCGGCCCCCGAGGGCGCGGAGACGGTGGTCGCCGAACGGCCGACCGGCACCTTCACGCGCCAGCTGTTCCTCGGCGACACCCTGGACACCGAGCGCATCGACGCCTCGTACGACGCCGGTGTCCTGACGCTGCGCATCCCGGTGGCCGAGGCGGCCAAGCCGCGCCGCATCCAGATCACCGGCGGCGACCGCAGGCAGCTCACCGGCTGACCGCCGCCCACCCCTTCCACGCGTCCCGCGGACCCCCCTCCCGCGGGACGCGCCCACGCGCCGTACGCCCCCGGCGGGCGACGGACCACCGGCCCCCTCACAACCGAACACCGCAGAAGGAGAGGAGCTTCGGATGACCACGCTGACGCCGCGCAAGCCCGCGGTCCCGCAGCCGGGAGGGATCATCCCGGCCGAGACACACCCGGCCCAGGACCCCGCCTGGCGCCAACTCGTCGACACCGTACGGGAGGCCGGGCAGTACCCGACGCGGTCGGAGGCGGAGAGCGTCACCCGCGTCGTCCTGTCCGCCCTCGGCGGTCACGTCGTCGGTGACGAACGCGTCGACCTGGCCCGCGCCCTGCCCGAGGAGGCCGCACGGGTGGTCGCCTCGCAGATCCCGGCGACCCGCCCGCTGACGGCGGCCGAGTTCGTCGACTCGGTGGCGGCCCGTATCGAGGGCGCGACCCCGGCCACGGCCCGCTGGGACGTCAGCTCCGTGCTCAGCGTCCTGCCCCCGCTGGTCGGCGACGAGCTGGTGACCCGCGTCCTCGCGCAGCTGCCGCCCGGTTACGCCCTCCTGTTCGGCCGGGCGGAGCTGACACCGGCGTGACGGCCACGCCGTAGCTCCCTTCCTCACGGGCGCCCCGTGCCGCTCCGGCGGGGGCGCCCGTCGCGCGTGCCCGTCGCGCGTGCCCGTCGGCGGGCGAGGAGCATACGGTCGTACGCATGACGGCCGACCACTTCGCGGGGGACCCGCGCACCAACCTGGAGCGCATGCTCGCGGGCGACCTGTACATCGCGGACGACCCGGAGATCGCCCGCCGGCAGCGGCAGGCCATGCGGCTCGCGTCCCGCTACCAGGACGCCTACCTGGACGACCCCGCCGAGGCCCGGACGCTCCTCACCGAGCTGCTGGGCTCCGCGGGCGAGGACATCGACGTACGCCCGCCCCTGTACGTCGACTACGGCAGCAACATCAGCATCGGCGCGCGGACCTTCGTCAACTACCACCTCACCGCGCTGGACGTCGCCCGCATCACCATCGGCGAGGACTGCCAGATCGGCCCCAACGTCCAACTCCTCACCCCCACCCACCCGGTGGAGCCGCAGCCCCGGCGCGACAAGCTCGAGGCGGCCCTGCCCATCACCATCGGCGACAACGTCTGGCTGGGCGGCGGCGCGATCGTCTGCCCCGGGGTGACCATCGGCGACAACTCGGTCATCGGCGCCGGCGCGGTGGTCACGAAGGACGTCCCGGCGAACGTCGTGGCGGTCGGCAACCCGGCCCGCCAGGTCCGCTCCCTGTGAACACATGGCCACCGGGCACGCCGACCCCCGCCGCCGCGAACGCATCCTCGCGGCGGCGCTCGACCTGATCGCCGAGGGGTGCGTCGCGGGCGTCTCCCACCGCAAGATCGCCGCGCGGGCCGGGGCGCCGCTCGGCTCGATGACGTACCACTTCACCGGGATCGACGAGCTGCTGCGAGAAGCGTTGGCGGGGTACGCCGACCACGTGGTCGCGTCTTCGAACGGCACCTCGCGGGCGCCGCGACCCCGGAGGAGGCGCGCGGGGCGGTCACCGACCTCGTCCACACCCTCTCGGAGGGCCCGCGCCGCGACTTGATCCTGGTGCGGGAGCTGTACACGCTGGCGGCGCGCCGGGAGCCGTACCGCGCGCTGTGCGTCCGGTGGATGCGCCGCAGCCGCGCCCTGCGGGAACTGCACTTCCCACCGGACACGGCACCCGGCTGGACGCCCTGATCGAGGGCCTGGCCCTTCACCGAGCCCTGGACGACGACCCACCGGGGCGGTCGCTGAGGCGGGAGGCCGTGGGGAGGATCACGGGAGAGGGACGAGGGGGTGTCAGCCCAGCAAGTTCCAGACGACGGCGGAACGGGCCTCGGCGACGAGGGCGTCGAAAGCGGCGTCGGTGTTCGCGAGGGCCTGCGGCTGCTGTGTGGGTTCCACCGGGGTGATGCGCCACAACGGCTCACCACCGGGGACGGCGGCGACCGCCGGGAAGCGTAGGTCGCCGGCGATCCACAGCACGCCCCGTCCGTCGGTCATACTCAGCCACACATCGTGCGGGACCGCTCCCTCGAACATCGCGGCGACGCTCTTGTCCGGTGCCAGTAGCAGTAGACGGCGTGCGATCGCCGTCCCCTTGATCTTTTCGATCCGGCAGGGCCACACCTGCCAACGGCTGGTCTCGAGAACGCGCATCATTTGGGCTGGCTCTTTCCGCACGAGCCAGATGTAGCTGGGCGGCACGATCAGGAGGGTCCAGACCGCCGGCATGAGCAAGGGCCAGAGATCCTGCATCACTGCGCTCAGGACGGCACTGAGGACGAGGAAGAACGCGGTCAGTTGCCACATCCCGCTGAGCGTGTTTTTCCTGTCCTGCCCCACTTGCGCCCGGACGCCGGGCGTCTCGGCGGCGGGCCGGGGTGATACCTGATATCCGTACTCCTCGGCCAGCATGCGTTCCCCCGAAGTCTCCGCTGCGCCTGGTGAATGAACGCATGGTAGGACAGCGTGCCGGTACGGCTCCAGACCACAACTCGGTTGCCGAACTCACGACTGGGGTTCCGCGTCCGCGGGTTCCCGCTGCTCTCCCTCAGCACTTTCGTGGGAGTCCTTTCCGACATCCGGTATGTCGAGAGCTGGTCACGCGGCTTTACCGTGCGGGCACATTCAGTTCCGGTACCGACCGGGGCGGACCTACGGCGGAAGGCGGATCCAGCAACCGGGTCGGCGCTTCCGCGGGGAGCTAGCTCCCAGTCCGACCACCGCACGATGCCCCCACAGCGCTGCACGACCACGGTCAGGAACCCGCAGCAGCCGCCGGTGCACTCCGGTACGCCCAGCTCCAGCCGGCGCGCTTCCCCGGTCGCCCGCAGCGGGCTGGGGTGGCCTGCCGGCAGAACGTCGGCCGCGTACGGGCCGCGACCTCCCTCGTCGACCCCTTCCTCGATCAGGTCCTCGCCGCTGACCAGGAACCGCACCGTAGCCGCCCAGCGGGGCCCGGGGGCAGCACCTTGATCTCCAGACGGTCGAACATCCGGCCACTGCAGGGCGCGTGCGGCGGCGGGCTCCGGGCGAGTGCCTCAGCTCAGTGTCATGTGCACCAGGTCGATCTCCGCGTCACGGGCCCGCGCGAAGCACCGGCTCTTCCCCGTGACGACGAAGCCGCACTTCTCCAGCACGCGCAGGGAGCGGCGTTGTCGGCGGCGGCGTGCGCGTGCAGTGGCCGGGCGGGCTCCAGCGCGGTCAACTGCGCCAGGGTTGCGGTGGCGACGCCCTTGCCCCGGTGCGACCGTCAGACGACGTAGGTGACCTCGCGCTCGGACGGCGGGCCGGACGCGGCGGCGTGACCTGCCTCTTCACCGTCCACGTCGACGGTCCGCACGAGCACGGCCGGGTCCGCGCGCACGGTCGCCCAGTGCCGGTCGAAGTGGCCGCGGTCGTAGTGGTACTTCCTTGTCACGGCGGCCATCCGCTGCACCTCGGGATCGGTCAACCGTCCCCAGTAGACCGGCAGGTCACTGTCCTCGACTTCGCGCAGGGATATGGCCACGTGGGCAGACTCACTCTCCAGGAGATAGGCATTCATGGGTGGCCGGTTCAGCCCAGGCGCGGTGGCAGGGGACGGGGTCGCCCTTTCGGCGAGAGGAACGCCCGGGGCAGGCGCTGGAGCCGCGCCCGCCCCGGAGCCGGCTCAGAGCTGCCGGTAGTAGACCGCTGTCGGCAGCGCCGTGCACCCGAGGCGCTCGTAGAGGGCGCGGGCGGGTGCGTGGAAGGGGTCGCCCCCGGTGCCGATCTCGACCACCTCCGCGCCGAGGCTCCGCATGTGCGCGAAGGCGTGTTCGCACAGGGCGGTGCCGAGGCGGCCGCGGCGGTGCTGTGCCGAGACGGCGAGATGGCTGATGCTGCCGTTCCGGCGGTCGGAGTCGACGCTCCAGGCCACGTAACCGGCGGGGCCATCGCCGTCACCGGCCTCGACGACCGCGACGTACAGGTGCCGCTCGGGGGCGTGGAGTCCGCGGACCTCGCGACGGTAGTCGTCACGCCAGTCGCCGTGCTGGTTGGCGAAGACGGTCTCACCGACGAGAGGGCGGAAGGAGTCCTCGTAGAACGGCCGGAACGTCTCGATCGTCAGGTCGGTCAGGGCCGTGAGGTCCTGCGGGGTGAACGCGCGGATGAACATGGGAGTGCGCCTTTCGGGCTGAGGGCTGGACACCCAGGGGGAGAAGGGCTGGGTCGGCCCGCTCCCGGCCGACGGGGTGGCGGCGAGCGGGGCCCTCAGTGACGCGTACGCAAGGCGGCGAAGCACTCCATGCCTCCCAGCGTAATGCCGACGGGCGGAACGGGTGCCGGCCGGCCGCGGCGCCGCCGTAATCCGCACGACGGGTGGTGATCCGGCCGGTTACGGTGTCCTGCCGGAACGAGGGGGAGGCGTACGGTGAGCCAGAACTACGACGTGGGTGACGAGACGCTGTGGAACCCGTCCAACGGGGTCTCCCGCATGTTCCAGAGCCAGGTGGCGGTCTTCGAGGCGGAGCTGGGACAGCCGTCGGGTGTCGGACCGATGGCGAACGACGAGTGCCAGATCGCCCCGGACACCTTCGAGACCTTCGTCAACGCCCTCCTGGCACGGCACCGAAGGACGACGCACGGCGTCTGGCTCGCGCTGGCCGAAGGTTTCGTCGCCACGGTGCTCGTCCTGGCCGAACGCGCCGCGATCACGGTGGACTGGGAGGAACTCGGGGGCGCACCGCAGGGCCCGTTCGAAGACGTACAGATCTCCGCGCTCACCGGGATGTCCACCCCCGCGGACGGCGCGGCATGGGCCGCCGGGCTTCGTGCGAGGACACGGGAGCTGGGTCGGCACATGGCGCGCTGACCGACCGCGGTCCGGCCGTCCTGTCGTACCGCTGCCTCCCGTCGCGGACGGTCCTCTTAATCGATTGCCGCCGCTCGTTCCGGTCCGATAAGAAGACCGCATGTTGAAGGGAACCAGGGTCGGGCTCAGGGACCGGCACGAGGACGACATCCCGATCCTGCGGGCCGAGCTCTACAACGACGTGGTCAACGCCGCGCGGGCCGAGGGCGCGCCGTGGCAGCCGGTCACGTCGAAGGACCCCCGCCTCGCCGTCGACTACGCGGCCGACGGGGTCGTCCCCTTCTCCGTGGTGGACCTGGAGAGCGGCACGCTGGTCGGCACCGCGAACCTGTGGGGCATCGACAGCCACAACCGCAACGCCCACATCGGCCTCGGCCTCCTGCCCGCCGCCCGCGGCAAGGGCTACGGCACGGATGTCGTGGCGACCCTGTGCTACTACGGCTTCGTCGTGCGCGGCCTGCACCGCCTTCAGATCGAGACGCTGTCGGACAACGAGGCGATGATCCGCTCCGCCGAGCGCAACGGCTTCGTGCGGGAGGGGGTGCTGCGCAACTCGGCGTGGGTGCTGGGGGAGTTCATGGACGAGGTGGTGCTCGGGTTGCTGGCGGGGGAGTGGAAGGCGGGTGGGGTGGCGTAGGCGGGTGAGGTGGTGCCGGACGTCGGTCGCCGTAGGGCGACATGGGTTCACCCGGCCCTGAGCGCCTGAACGAAGACGGTCCAGGACCGTCCCGTCACTGTGACGACCGGGCCGTCGACCTCCTTGGTGTCCCGCACATGTGCTCGCGCCGGCGTCGCCGCGAACGCCACGCACTCACCGCCCGCGCCGTTGCTGTACGAGGACGTGTGCCAGACGAGTGCACGGCCGGTCGGCGCTGCGGTGCTCACTTCGAGTACTCCTTCACGACGGACTGGATGAGCCGGACGGACCGCTGAGGGCTGAGGGCCGCCGCACGCAGGCCGTCGAACGCCCGCGTGTACTCACGGACATGGTGCTCACCTTCCAGGTAGACAGCGTCCGTGATGCCGTCCCGGTACACCAGGTCGGGATCCTCCGGCGCCGGGAAACCGAGCATGGTGAATGAGCCCGTCGCGGGGTACGTGCCCGAGTCGAAGGGGAGCACCTGGAGCGTCACGCTCGGCAACTCGGCGGCTTCCAGCACTCCTGCCAGCTGCTCCCGCATGATCTCCCGGTCCCCGATGACGTTGCGCACGGCACCCTCGTTCACGATGAACCAGGCCTCGGGTGCGTCGGGTCGCGTCAGCATCTCCTGGCGTTCCAGTCGTACACGTACGGCGCGGTCGATGTCCTCGGCCGACATGTGGGCGCCGGTCGTGTGGAGTTCGCGGGCGTACGCTTCGGTCTGCATCAGGCCCGGCAGCAGCTCGCACTGGTACTGGCGGAGCGTGGAGGCGTCCTGCTCCAGGCCGATGTAGATGTTGAACCACTCGGGGACGCCCGCACCGTGCACCTGCCACCATCCGCGCGTTTTCGCATCGCGCGCCAGTGACTTGAGGAACTCGCGCAGCTCGTCACTCGTGTCGTAGAAGCGGCAGAGCGCGTCGACGTCCGAAGGCTGAACCCTGCCGCTGCCCGTCTCCATGCGGTTGACCTTGGAACCGCTCCAGTCCAACGCCTGGCCGACCTGCGCACAGGTCAGTGCGCTCTTCTCCCGGAGCTTTTTCAGCTCGATCGACAGACGCCGACGGCGTGCCGTCGGTGAACCGGCCATCTTGTTCCCCTCAACCCTGCGGTGCGTAGCGAGAGTCAAGTCTGCTGCCAAGGGGGCTGCCTGCCAATCACACGGAAGTGGGAATCCCGCCGTGCACATTGCACGGCGGGATGCGCTGGCCTCATCCTGGGCAGGCAAGGGCGACAGTGAGTGACATCTCATGACGCTCCGCTGCCGGGCGGGTTGGTGTGGACAACGATGGGAGAGGCCCTTGAGTCAGGAAGCGTGGCCGAAGCGAGTTCCGTGGAGCATCGAGTTCACTGCCCAGCCCGAAGAGGTGGCAGCCCTGAGGCGAGTCGTCCGTCTCTGTCTTGCGGCGTGGAATCTGAACGGGTTGGTCGATGCGGCACAGCTCTGCGTCAGTGAGCTCGTTTCCAATGTCGTCACCCACGTCGGGCCCGGCACGCCGGGGTCACTTGTGGTGTCCGTGAACGGCGCGTATTTGCGCATCGAGGTCCACGACCCCGACACACGGGCCCTGCCCGCCCTCGTGAGTGCCGACATCGACGCCGAGTGCGGACGGGGCATGGCGCTCGTCGAGGCCCTCACCGACCGCTGGGGCGTCCAGCTTCACGAGGACCGCAAGGTGACGTGGTGCGAGCTGGTCACCGGACTCGCACCGTCGGCCGGCAGGCCGGTGGACCCGTCGGTGTCGCGCGCGGAGGCACTGCTGGACATGTACGCGACGTTGAGGCCGCCGACCTGTCGCTACGAACCCGGGCTCGGCAGGGTGGGTCGGACAGTGGCGGAGGAGTCCGTGATCGACGTCGTCACGGACTTCCTCCGCTGGCTCAACGTCAATGGCTGCGACGCGGACGATGTGCTCGACCGCGCGCAGAGCCGCTATGAAGCCACTTCGTCCCAAGGTCCGAGGTGAGGCCGGCTTCAGCTCGCCAGTATGTGCTGGAAGTACCCCACGGGCGGATCATCCGGAGTACCGACCAGCAGTGCCCGATCGAGCAGAATGTTGTTGTGCTCGCAGCTCGTCTCCGGCAACATCACGCAGGCGTGGCAGGCGGCGAGGTTTGTGCCGGTGGCGGACACCTCGGTCTCCATGCACAGCGGGTCGGAGGAACACCACTCGGCACGGCGGACGGCCGAGCGCACCGTGCGGTCGAGAAGATCCGGTTCGCCCTGGACGACGAGACCACCGAGGCTGCCCGCCGAGTCGCTCGTCGCCGTGTAGATGAGCACCCCGGCCATGTCGTCCGCGGCGTAGAGGCGCTCGCGCAGAGAGGCTGCCGGATACCCGGCCTCCAGGCTCCACTCGTTGATGAGGACGTGGGCCAAGGTGTGCAGCAGGACCATCCGAGGGCTGGCCGGGGACGGGACGGCACGGCTCGGGTCGTCGGCCCGCTGATCCAGCACCCGCTGGTGGGCTGTCCGCATCCGCTCGACCCGGGCCGCCACCGCTGTCGCCTTCTCCCAGGTGCCAAGCCGGTTCTCGTCCAGGCGGAGGAAGACTCCCTCGCCGCGGACCTCCATGGCCGGAAGCCAGCGCAAGGGGCTGTCGGAGAGCGGCATCTCCTTCGCGTCGGTCGTCGACTCTGCGTCGACGAGCCTGGTGAACGCCTTCAGCGCACGCACCTCGCGGAGTTTCTTGACCAGCATCGGGCCGGTGACGCCGAGCGGGTCGAGCACGCTCCGGTCGCCCAGGGGGGTCTCGCAGACGAACTGCTCGTCGCGGGAGTGCTCGCTCTCGTCGTTGCCGGAGCGCAGACGTTCGTACTCCTTGTTGCGCAGGGCGCGGTAGCGATGGTCGAAGGTGGCGGGTTCACCGCCTTCGGGATCCTCCTCGCGTTCCGCGTCGAGCAGCGTCATCACCTCGTCCAGGGAGAGAGGCCACGATCCCTCGGTGAAGACGGCATCGAGATAGATTTCGACGGCCTCGCGGGTCTCGTACTTCCTGAGCTTCTCCCAGTGGCCGGCCAACGGATCCTCGCGACTGTTGCTCCACGGCGGGATGGAGAGCGCCGACTTCAACACCGGCTGCCACACCGAGGAAGAACCGCGCTGGAGCGTCCGCAAGGGCAGTCCGCACTCCTGGTCCGGGGCGGACGTGCCGAGCCATGGGCGGTGACCCCGGCACGTCAACCCCAGGTCTTTGAGCGCGTTCTTGCGGAAGGAGCCTTCCATCGACACCTCGGGTGCCCTCCCGCAGGTGCAGGAGACGATGATGGAGCGGAGCGATGACGTGCGACCGGACGAGCGCATTTTCAGTTTCCCCCCGCACTTGCCGACCGTTGTGGAACCACGGTCGGTCGTGCGGTGCACCCACTGCCGGTACGGGAACTCACCGAGGTGCCCGGCTTCGCAGGCGACGACGAAGCGGGAGGGAACGAGGTCCACCTCGCAGGTGCCGCAGACACTGCGACCGGCGGGCGGGTTGAAGTCGCGATGGTGCTGCAGCTCGTTGCACTCGGGGCACGAGTGCATCAAGGGGAAACGGCGCACCCGGAGGCCGTCCTTGCTGGTGTCGTCGGAGGCGGGAGGCAGCCGGAAATGGTCGACATCGAGGAGCCTGGCCAGGCGTCGCTCGTAGATCTTCGGAGATTCGTCGGCACGCCAGCTCCGGTCTGCCTCGTCCAGGCCCGAGACGACGAAGGACTCGTGGTCGACGGCGATGAGCGAGCCGACGCCGTACGTGGTGATCACCTGGGCGCGGCGAATCTCACCGCGTCGCGGAAATGAGTGGGCGGGCGTAGCGCCGTTCGCTCCGTGCCGGCGGCGGCGAGGGGGCGGGGTCATCGTGTTCCCTCCATGAACAGGGCGGACTCGGCGTCGACGTCGCGCAGGCTCCACAACGTGGGCCACGCCTCGGCACCCTCGGACTCGTCGTCGAACGCCTTCAAGAGCGAGGGGGCGCGATCACCCCTCTTCGGTTCGAAGAGCAGGCGATTGTGGGTGCTTGCTTCATCGCGCCACCACTCGACGAACTCTTCGAAAGAGTCGGAGACCGCGTCGGCCTCGGTCTCGGTGACCGCGAGTACACGCTCCATCAGCAGCGGCTTGACGCGGTCCTGAAGGACGTTCACGTAGGACTCGACCTCGCCGGCGCCGTCGTTGGGCCGCGCGGCCGGGATCAGGATGCGTGCGAGGGCGACGATCACCGCGTGCAGGCCCCGCTCGCGGGCGCGGGCGGAGAACGGTGTCACGGAGGTGGACTCGACCTCGCGGTAGAGGGCGGAGTGGAAGTGCTGGAAGCTCTCGTAGTGGGATCGGTCCCGGGCCCGCGTGGAGTTGAACATGACCGCGACCAGACCGGGGTGCGCGCGGCCGACCCGGCTGGTGGCCTGGATGTACTCGGCGGTCGTCTGGGGCTGACCCATCACGGCCATCAGCCCCAACCGGTCCACATCGACGCCCACCGCGATCATGTTGGTGGCGAGCAGGACGTCCACGGTGTCCTCGTCGGGGAGCCTCTTCTCGATGCCCTTTAGCCGTGTGGGGATCTCGCTCGCGTCGATCCGACTGGTCAGCTCCGAGTAGTTGGCGACCGAGCGCACGGGGACGCCATCCCGCTCCGCCAGCAGCTCCAGGTAGGCCACCACGTCGTCGTGGACCTGGAGTTCGGCCGCAGAGAGCAGGCGCAGGCTGTTGAAGTAGCCGACGAGGCTCCAGTACGCGTCGCGCACCTCGTCCTTGGTCTCCGCCTGCCTGGCCCGATGCAGCAAGGTGGCGTAGGTGCGGATGAGCAGGGTGGACTGGCTGGTCCCGGGGGCCAGAAGGCCGACGTAGCGGCGGCTCGCCTTCTCCTCACGCGGTGTCTCCACGGCGAACCAGGAGTCGCGGGAGTCCAGACCTGCGGGCGGGAACTGGCGGACTTCGCGCGCGAAGAGGTGACGGCCCTGGTCGGCGGCGCGACGGATGGTCGCCGTCGACGCGATCACCTTGGGGCAGCCTGCCAGCGCGTCCACGGCGGTCTCGTAAAGGCCGGTGAGGGTCCCCAACGGACCCGAGATCAGATGGAGCTCGTCCTGGACGATGAGCTCCGGAGGAGGCGTGCCGCCGTCGGGATTGTCGCGGTTGAAGAGCGCGGACGTCGCAGGGCGCCACGGCATGGAGGCGAACTTGTCGACGGTGGCGATCACCAACGTCGGGCGTGCGGCGTACACCGCCTCGTCGATCAGGTGGACGGGGAGGCCGTCGGCGAAGTCACAGTCCGTGCCGGGGCAGCGGACGTACATCCGCTTGGCGCCCTCGTCGACTGTGTAGTTACGGGCGTCGAGACGGGTCCCGCACCAGGGGCAGGCATGCAACTGGACGGGGTTTTCGGTGGCGAGCCGCTTGTCCAGGTTCGCGCGCAGCTCGTCGAGCTTGGCATCCGCCTCGGCCAGCGTGTTGGGCGTGGCCGAACGGCCCACCCACATGCCGACGGAGAACTCCTCCGGCCCCAGCTCGGGCGTCCGGCGCCGCATGTTCTCCATGGCGCAGAGCAGGATCGCCGCGCGTTCGAACTGCTGAAGCGTGAGCAGCCGCAGCGTGTAGCGCATGATCACGGTGACCCCGCCGCCGTCCGCGCCCTTGCGAATACGGCGCAGGAAGGACGTGAGGGCGATCAGTCCCAGGTATGCCTCCGTCTTGCCGCCACCGGTGGGGAACCAGAGCAGGTCGGAGATCTTCCGGTCGTCGTGCTCGGGGTTGTCGATGCCTGCCAGGCAGAGCAGCACGAAGGCGATCTGGAAGGGGCGCCACCTGCCGGCTGCCGGATCGGGGGCGCCGACGCGTCCGCCCTTCACCCAGGCGCTGCGGGCGCGCTGGTCTGCCATGGCACGGTTGGCGAGCCGGAAAGCCCTCATCAGGTCCGGCTTCTCGCGGAGCAGCTCGATGCCCTCGCGGATCCGACCGAGAGCCTCGCGACACGCCTCAACCTGGATCCGCGCGGGGTCCCCATGGGTGTCACCGGTCAGCGCGTCCGCCTCGTCCTGTTTTCGTGCGATCCAGCGCTCGTATCCCGTGGCGAGCCCCTCCAGGGCGGCCAGCACCTCCGCGTCGGGCTTCTCGGCCAGCCCCAGCATGGACAGCGTCGAGTCGTCGATCTCCGGATTGGAGTCGGTGAGCAGTACTTCCACGCTGGGCACGAAGTCGCTGCGCACTTCGGGGACGCCGGCCTTCTCCGTGTCGGTCACGCCGATCGGTGAGGGTTTCCAGTCCCACGTTGCGGCGCAGCCGTGCCCGACGGCGAAGGTCGGGGCGTGCCGGTGCAACAGCCGACTGGCGGCGATCTCCGGGTCGTGGGCGGCGGACGGGGCGGGGCGCTCGACGAACGCGGTGGAGCCGTTGGCGGCCCGGACCGTCAGGCCGCACTGGAACAGGGAGAAGGCGTCCTGGAGATCCCACTCGCCGACCTTCTGGGTGTTGATCAGCGTCACGGTGATCGTGACCGTGCCGGTGGTCGGGTCGGGGCGTCGGACGATGACGTGCAGCGCGACCTTGCCGGGGACGAGGTCGACCGGTCGGGCGGGAGCGGACGCCCTCACGGCGATGGACCGGTCCGGGATCTCGAGCACCCTGCGACGCCACCGTTCCCGCTGTTCGGAGGTGGTACGGGCTTCGGCCCGGCGGGCCTCGACGAGCTTGCCCTCGGCGTCGGTGGGCTCGTAGACCGCCGCACGGGCCGAGACCACGATCGTGTCGCTTATGGTCGGGTCGACAGCGAAGGTGAGACCCATGGTCGACGGACGCCTGTCCCCGGAGCCGGCGACGTCCTGAGCCGGTCCGAACTCCTCGACGTCCTCACGCACGAGCACCGGCGCGACGTCCAAGCCGTCCTGTTCGGCGGCGATCTCGACCTCCCGCTCCTTGGAGGCCCGCGGATACAGCACCCCGGTCAGGTAGCGGTCGATCGGCGCGTCCTGAGTGAGGATCTCGTCCCGGTCCTCCGTCGCGGCGTCCTCGGTGGGGCCGAAGAGTTCGCGGCGGAGCCCCACGAGCAGTTCGTCGTCCCGCACCCGGTAATGCTCGGAGTGCCGGCCTGCCACGTGCGTCATGCTCGCTGCTCCTCGTTGTCGTCGGTTCTGCGGAACCGGCCGACGCCGGTGATCCGCGGGACGGCCCAGACACCGCGTTCACCGAGCCCGGCGTTGGCGCCGGCGGCGGTGCTGCCCGTCACGGTCTCCAGGGTGTCGATCCACAGGTCGTGGATCTCGTCGGGCCACCAGGGGTCCCAGGTACGGTTGACTTTCTGCACCCGGAAGAGGGCCTCGCGGAACCCTTGGGATGCCTCGCCGATCTCCCGCCCGTCGTGCAACAGGGCGTACGGCGGGCTCTGTGTCTCTCCCATCGGCAGGTCGTGACGTCGGCGCAACACCACCTTCTCGCCGGGGCGGACCCGTGCCAGGAGATACGCCTGAGTGGCGACGGCGTCCGCCTCGTGACCGGGCGGATTGTCCCGACACACGTCGCCCGCCTCGACGACCATCCCGTACCTGTCGTAGGACCGCCACGATCCGATGTAGCGGCGGCCGTCGCGTCGATGTCCCGCCCGCCTGAAGAGAGGAAGCTCGGGACGGGGGGCGTGGTACAGATCCTGACGGACACGCGTCATCGCCACGTACAGGGCCCGAGCCTCCGCTGGCAGATCGAGTTCGTCTCCGTACCGCTTGTGCAGCTCCGCGACGGTCGGTGGAGCCGGAACGATCACCCGGTCGAACTCAAGGCCTTTGGCGCGGTGCACGGTCGAGACGACGATCCGTGCGGTCTCCGGGTCGGCCGCCTCGTCGGGGAACCTGCCGTCGGCGACCGCGCGTCGCAGCCGGTCCAGGTCGATCACCCCGCGACCGGGCCCGCGTGCGACCCGACGTAGAACCGTCCACAGGGCGTCGGCGTTCGGCTCGTACGACAGGGGAATCCTCGCGAGGAGGGAGCGGAACCGGTCCTCGGCCAGGCCGGTTGCCTCCGTACCGCGCAGCAACTCGGCCACCCAGTACGGTACGGGACGCTCTTCGAGTGGACGTCGCAGCCGGTGCTGCACGCCGTGTGCGTGCAGCAGACCGGAGACGACAAGTGCCTCCTGGTTGTCGCGCGTGAGTATGGCGCAGGTGTCGGTGAGGTCCCGCAGACCGTCCAGGGTGAACTCGTCGTCGAGGGCTCCCACCGCGTTCGTCGGGTCCATAAGGAGGTCGCGCAGTTCGTCGTAGAGCGTCGCGGCCTCGTCCGGGTCGGTGAGCTGCTGGAGACGTGGACCGTGCGCGAGCGCGACCCGGGCCTCCTCCGTGGCGGCCCGGAAGTTGCGGGTGAGGTTCAGTTCCACGAGGTCGTCGGGAAACGAGCAGCGCAGCCAGTCGAAGAACCTTCCGGTCTCGTCGGCGCGCTCACCCGGGTCCGCGATCTGGAAGCCGTAGACGGACTGAGCCGCGTCTCCGACGACGGTGAAACCACAGGACTCCTGGTACCGGTCGAGGAGCGTCTCGACCAGCTCGCGGCGTCCGCCCAGGAGGTCCTGCACCTCGTCGATCACGACGTGCGCGGGCGGAACGGCGTCTCCGACCTCGAGCGCTCCCTTCTCTATCGCGCGGGCGGCGGCCGCAATCCTCTCGTCGAAGCCGACCACGCCCCAATCGCCGTCGGGGTGCGCCTGGAGCAGCACCTCGTACGCCCACGCGTCGAAAGTCCGCGCCCGTACCCGTTGGGCGCGCTCCCCGTGCCGCGAGATCCGCTCACGCAGCTCGCGGGCGGCGGCTCGGGAGAACGTGAGCACCAGAATCTCCGCGGCCTCCAGTGCTTCGTCGGGGTCCTCATGCCCACACAGCGCGTCGAGTCGGCGCACCAGGGTGTGAGTCTTGCCCGCGCCTGCTCCGGCGGTGACCAGGACGCGCGCGTCCCAAGGCTGCTCGACCACGGCCCGCTGCTCCTCGCTGAGCTGCGGGCTGTCGAGATAGGTGTCGGTCACTTTCTGCTCCAGAGGTGCTCGAACTCGGTGAAGGCGAGCTGGGTGTCGAAGTTGGCGATGTTGTCGTCGATGTTGAGGATCAGACAGGTGGGCTTGCCGCCGTTCCTGGGTCCGCGCAGACCCCGCCCGATCATCTGCTGGTACACGTTGGTGCTGTACACCGGACGAGCCACCACCACGACCCGGGTGGCGGGAGCGTCGAACCCCTGGGTCAGAACGCCGTAATTGGTGAGCACACGAATACGGCCCGCACGGAAGTCCTCGATCCGCTGCCGGCGATCCTGGTCGCTGGTGGTCGAGTCCACTGCCGCGGCGGTGACATCACGGTCGTTGAGCATGGCCGCCAGGTACTTGGCGTGGTCCACGGAGGTGGCGAACAGCAGGGTCGGCCAGTCCTCCGGAAGACCCGCCACCGCGTCGACGATGCGCCGACTGCGTGCGTGGTCGTCGACGAGCCGCTGCTCGGCGGAGCGGGAAAGCATGGCCATACGCTCGGAGTACGTCCTCTCGTCCTGCGTCAGTTCGATCTCGCCACCCGTGAGAGTGCGGTGCTCGACCTGGGCGAGCATCCCCCACTCCTGCAGGTCCCGGTACGGATCACCGGACGGGAAGACACCCTCGTCGAGCCGCCGGTTGCCGAAACGGGTGATCAGGCGGCTGGTCTCGTCCACGTTCCTGTTGCGGAACGGGGTGGCGGTGAGGCCGATCAGGTGCCGAGCGGTCTCGTACTGGGTGAGCCCCAACTGGTTGAGAATCCCGGTGTACCGCTTGGGAAGGGCGGTGTGGGCTTCGTCCACGATCACCAGCATTGCCTGCCGCAGCCAGGCGTACTGGTCGGTGCCAAGGCACCGCTCCAGCTTGGCGTCCGTGGCGACCACCAGATGCGGGTTCTCGACGACGTTCCCCACTTCCCGGCTGCTCCACAGCCGACTGATGGTGAGCGGACGTTCGGCACCCACCTTGCTCCAGACGAACTTCCAGCTCTGGACAGCTTGTTCGCACAGTTCCTCGGTCTGCGCGATCCACAGCAGCGGGCCCCCCAGATCGCCGACCCGCTTGACCCAGCGGATCACGGCCTCGGCCGTGACCCGGGTCTTCCCCGCTCCGGTCGGCAACGACAGCATGGCGCGCTGCGGTGCCAGCCGGTCGAGGAGGGTGGTGATATTACGGACCAGGTCTTCCTGGTAGTCGTGGAGCCGAGGGAAGTCCCGAGGACCGTCCACCGTCTCGAAGGCCGGGAGCGCCGGAGTTCTGGAACCGGCGAAGGCCACAGGCAGGCCAAGGTCCGAAACGAAGGCGACAGCAGCCGGCGAGCCGCCGTAGGAGACAGGGGCGTTCGGAAACCTGGACTGGATGTCGCGGGTGTGATGCTGAAGGACACCGTTCCCGTGCGCGTTGAAGGCCATCTGCGCGATCCGGTGCCCTGGAGGTTCCGCGCCGCCGGTCTCCTGCAGTTCGGCCTCCATCAGCCCGTCCGGCAGCCCGGTCCGAAGTGCCTCGGCGCCGATGAGCAGCTCTATCTTGGTGACGACGTCCTCGGCGTCGCGAACGGCCTTCCGGGCTGCCTTCGTCTCGCTGTCGCGCGCGATGCGTTCCTGGTGCTCCAGAACTGCTCGGCAACCTGCGGGGCCGAGCCCCAAGGCCAGTTCGCGGTCGATCAGCCGCAGCATGGGCTCGGGTTCCAGGGGGACACGGACCTTGATCGTCCCCCCCTGGAGTACCGCGTCCAGGGGGCGGCTCTTCGTACCGTTCTCGGTCCGGGTCACTTCCTCCAACTCGGTGCAACGCTGCATCGTTGTGTTCCGGTGGTCGATGCGCAACCGTTGACGTAGGGCGGGGAACAGATCCGTGAGAGCGACCGGATCACCGTCCGGGACCTCGCGGGTCTCCTTGGTGATGGCGTCGGCGTAGCGCTTCATCTGCCACTTCTCGACCATCAACTCGGCGTCCTCGGCGCTCGCCACCAACAGGGCGGGGAGCTGCTCCGCGCGCAGGGCCCGGTACTCGGTGGTGCCGACCGCCACGGTGATCTCGTCGTCGGGGCGGGTGCCCCAGGCGTCTCCGATCCGGCAGCGGGTCAGCGAGTCCTCGGGGAATGCCGCCTCGAAACGGGTCAGCATCACGTAGGTGTTACCGACGAAGGCGTCGTCCTCGCTCCTCAGCACCTGTGAGAGAAGCGCCTCCCAGTGCTCCGCCGGAACCTCGTCGACCGAGGTGGGCAGGCGCAGCTTGCGTGCCTTCTCCGGGGAGATGTCGGCGACCGGCAGCACGTCCCGGTGAGCGGCGAGCTGGGGTCCTACGGCCTCCGTCAGCGGCTTGATCCCCTTGGACGTGGCGACGGTTCCGTACTTCCTCAGCATCCAGCGGATGGGCGATGAGACGGCCCGACGGGTGCTCGTCTGGCCGCCGATCTGCCGCGTCCAGTTGTCCACCACGGCATCGTCCGGAAGTGCCTTGAGGAAAGCCGCACGGGACTCCTCCGAGAGCGACCGGAAGAAGTGCAACGGACCACCGATGGGCGAGCCCTCCAGCTTCATGCGCCTGATGCCGGGGCGGGGAGTGCCAGGGCCCAGGGTGCGAAGGTAGGACGCGTGGACGGCCTCCCGGTACTCCTCGAACCAGGCCTCGCCCTCCGGTTGGGTCGAGGACGACGGTCGTTCCCGCAGGCCGATGTCACGGAAGAAGGCGAGGTCGTCGGAGTGGAACCTCGTGTCGACGGCGATGCTCGGTTCGCGTTCGGCATGCACCACGACACCCGGCAACATGCAATCGCGTACCGGACGGAACTTCTGGTCCGCCGTGCGCACGCGCAGCTTCTCGCGGGCGTCCGGCACGTGTCGGAGCACCGCGTTGGTCAGGCGCCGCCCACCGGCCTGGCGGAACAGGTCCCAGAAGCGTTCCCACTGGGTGTCGGTGTATTCGTCGAAGCCCTGGTCCAGCACGCTGATGAATCGGCCTTCGGCGTCTGCCTCGCGGATCCCGAGGAGGTTGAGCGCGGAGGCGAGCCCCCGGTCCCGCGCTATCTCGTTCACCACATAGGTCAAGGACTCCCGCAGGCCGCCCTCCTCGGCGCGGCGGAACACCTGGCCGGGCACGGGAGCGACGAGGCCGTGCTCCTCGGTGAGGACGATCTTCGCCTTGCGGGCCTCCTCGGCGTGCGGCGACCCGGCCTCGATCACCGCGGCGAGAATGCGGATCGCCGACGCCGACGCCTCGGCGGTGCCGCACTCGACCAGTGCCTCCAGCCACTCGCGCACGTCGGCCCGCTTGTGCCCGGCAGCGCCGAGAATGTGCTCGACCTTGCCGGCGCGCAGGACATCGGCCTCGGCGTAGGGGTGCAGCCAGCCCGAAGGGCGGCCGGGGGACTGGTGCCACATCCGCAGCCAGCCGAGGCTCCGGTCCTTGTCGAGACGCGGCGGAATGCGCAGCTCCGTCGGGACACGCAGCACGCCCTCCTGATCGGGCAGCGACGGACGTACCGCGGCCTTCTCCCATATCTCCTGGGTCAGGAACGCGTCGGCCCAGCTGATCGCTTCCTTCACACGTCCCGGAAGCAGGGGAAGGTAGGCTGCGGGGTCCTCGGCGGACGCCAGGCGGGGGAGCGAGTCGACGACCAGAGCGGCCGAAACCCTGATCATCTCCTCGTTGAACGGCGAGGAGTCCAGCAGGTTCTGTCGGTCCTCGTTGGTTTTCCAGGCACCGTTGAGGATGCCGCTCAGGGACATCTCGTACTTGGTCGGGAAGAAGGACCAGAACCGGCCCCGCCCTCGCGGGCTCACGAGAAGTCCGCTCTTCGGGTCCTTCTCCAGCGCCGGCACCGCCCAGGCGAGGTCGAGGGTGAGGCGATCGTGCAACTCGCCGGCGTCGGCCCGGGCAGCGGGGCCGGGTTCGTGGGTGGTGGCGAAGACGCGCCAGCGGGCAGTCGCCGTCGGCTTCCCCGTCCGCTCCTCGATCACGGTGTGCAGGTCATCGGACTGTTCGGTCGTCAGCACGCGTCGAACGGTCGAGCGGGGCCTCCGGTCTTCGAGGACGACCTTGGCGACATGCGGGGAGAGGAGCTGGAATCCGATCGGAAACTCCTCGCGGGCCGCGCCGGTGTCCGTCCGTCCACCGCACATGTCCAGCGCCAGCCTGCCTGCAGTGCCCTTCAGCAGCGGCAGGCGGACGACGGTCGTGGCCCAGCTCAGCAACTCGTCCAGGACGGGGTCCGCGGCACGCTCGGTGGCATCGTCGAGGGGTCGGGCCATGCGCAGGACCGGTGCTTCGAACCGCTCGCCGAGGCGATCCCGCACCCCGGGCACCGACCGGATCCTCTCGAAGGCCCATTCGCGATCGAATCCGAAGGAGCCGGTACTGCTGAAGAACTGGGGGGTGTCGGTGACGACCAGAACGGATTTCACACCCACGCCGAATCGCCCGATCTGGCCGCCGCGCTTGCGGGACATGCTCATGCGCAGAATGGTCTCCGCGCCCTCCGGAGTCACCGGGGATCCCTCGTTGGCGCAGTAGAGATGCGTATCGGTGAGAACGACCTGGACGGTACCGCCCGGCTGGTCGGCAATTTCGTCGGCTGCGTTCTGCACAAGTTCGAACAGTTGACGGTCCCCGTATCCCCCTTGAGTGATGCGGCGTTCTCCGTTGGCGTGTTCAGGAATGAGGCCCGGGTCGACCTCGTAGGTCTGCAAGACGCGGGACGATTGTTCGAGAATGGTCGATATGACCGTGCGCGGAGAATCGGACATCACGGCTTCACGGCTCCTGCGGTGAATGGATTTGTGGACAGGGGGCAGAGGGTTGCTCAATACACGGTCGGATGCTGTCTGACCTGGGAGGTCCGAGTCTCGGAGATGTGGTCTCCGTGGGATGGACCGTTACAGTTCGGGGAGCCCCGGATAGCCATCGAAGCGCTCGTTGAATTCGTCGGGCGTCATCTCGTACGAGTCGAGAATCCGCTTCCCTTCCGTGTCCGAGCCGTCCATCCGGACCTGCAGGTAGAGAGAGTCGAGTTCACGCCCCGAGCTCGGGGAGCAGTAGTAAGGGTGCGGAACGTTCGTTTCTTCGGAAGTGCCTTCCATGTGGAGCCGTTGCCTCCGGTTCCGTCAAGGTTCCCGTGCCGCGAGCGCGTTCGGGAGCCATAAGTGAAAAAGGGTACAACTCACCTGTCTCCAGGGAGAGTTTCCCAGTGGGGTGGGCACTCCCGTCAAAATCATCTTACGGGTCGTCACCCGAACGTGTCACCCCCAATTTCTGGACACCGCTGTAAGGCCGGTGGCCGGTTCACGGCGTTTGTTTGCGGTTGGTAATTGAGCAACCGCTCGACCATTCGTTGACATTCAGGTGCCGACTGGAGCGAAGTGGTCAAAGTGGACAGCGGATGGGGGCCGAGGTCGACCGCGGGCGCGTCAAGAGTTGATTGACGTTCCGCGTGGCGTCAAATTAGCCTGTCCACGGCCACGGGCACAACGACAACGGCGAAGAACGGGAGGCCACATGGAGGCCGGTGAGGAGTTCGGGCCCTGGTTGGCCCGTCAGCTCAAGATTGCGGGCAAGACGCAGGCGGAGCTGGCGGAGGAACTGGGGCTGACCCGAGCCGCTGTCTCGGCGTGGATCACCAAGCGCTCGGTTCCGCGGCCGACCGTCATGGGCGAGATCGCCGAGGCGCTCGGCACGGATCTGGGCACAGTGCACATGCGGACCACCGACACACAGGCGGGTCTTCCCGTCACCTGGTACCACCGACCCGGTTATCCGGACGGCGGACGTGACGGCGGCAACGCCGCTGCCTTCGCGTTCGACGCGGATGTCCAGGTGCTCGCGCGGGAGACCTGTCAGAACAGTCTTGACGAGCGGCTCGTGGAGAACGGGCGTCCGGTACGCGTGCGCTACACCATCCATGAGCTGACCGGCGAGGCATTGGAAGCGTTCCGCGCCGCGATCCTCTGGGACGAACTGCATCCTCACTACCTGGCGGTCTCGGAGTCCGCCGCCGATCAGAAGGTCGGGCGGGTCGTGGACGCCGGTGTGCGGGACATGTTCGAGAAGGGCCGCCTGATCCTTCTGCGCGTGGACGACTACAACGCTTCCGGTCTCACCGGCGACGACTACGACGACGGCAAGTTCGCGGCTGTCGTGCGCCGGCAGTTGGAGAGTCTCAAGTCCGGTAGCAGCGCGGGTGGTTCGTATGGCCTCGGTAAGGCGACGCTCTGGGCGACCAGCGCGCTCGGCTTGGTCCTGATCAACTCCACGTTGTCCGTTCCCCACGAGGGCCGCACCGAACGCCGTGTCATCGGACGACTGGAACTTCCGTGGCGCTCCGTCGACGGCCGCGAGTGCGCGGGTCCCGCCTGGTTGGGGCGCCCCGATCCCGAGACGCCCGGCGCGGAGGTGGTCCGCTCGTGGTGGGCCGACACGGAGACGGTCGAACGACTTCACCTCACCCGCGACAGCGACGAGCCGGGAACGTCCTTCCTCATCGTCGGCGCCCACGACGTGGCGAGCCTCGCGTCGGAAAAGGATGACGCGGCCGTCGACGACGAGGAAAGTGGCGGCAGCGAGGACGACGGGACCCGTGACATCACCGTCATGCACCGTCGCCTGGTCGAGGCGCTGGGCCGGGACTTCTGGGCGGCCATGACCGGAGGGGGCAGCAGGCTCCCACTGTTGGAAACGTCCGTGCGGACACTGCGCAACGGCGAAGTCGTCATCCCGGAGGAAAAGGTCGATCCCGGCGAGACGCAACCCTCACGCACGCGTGCGCTGCGGGCCTTCTACGAGGGGACGACGGTGGACCGGCTCACCCAGGCCGGCCAGGTGGCGCTCCGCAACGTGCCGCTTCGTCTGCCCCTCGCCGGAGGACGCCGGGGCACGCTCGGCGTCCACCAAGGGATTCTGCTGGTCACGGAGGCAGAGGACAAGGACGGAGTACCGAACCAGGTCCACTCGTTGCGCGGCAACCGCATGACCGTCAAGAAGAGCGGCGTCAGTGGGTTGCCCCTGGGCGTCAACAACTTCCAAGCGGTGCTCCTGGTAGGACACGCCGCCGGGGAGTCGGCGCCCTTCGCGGCGGAGGCGGAGGAGTTCCTGCGCGCGGCGGAACCGCCCGAGCACGACCGCTGGGGTCAGACCGAGGAGCTGACCCTGCGTTGGTCGCACACCGCTCACTATCGGATCTCCAGGTTGACCACCGAGGTCAACGCTGCGGTGAAGGACTTGGTGGTCCGGCCGAGGAGCGCCGGGTCGCAGGAGAACGCCAAACTGCGTAAGAAACTCACGGTGCAGCGCAAGGCCACCGCTGCCAAGCGGCCATCCGGGCCGGCACTGCCGGAGCTGGACGCGCTGTCCGCCGAGATCGGCGACGCCGGGGAGTGGAGGATCACCGCGGAGGTGAAACTGCCGCGATCCGAGGAACTGCCGGCGATGAGCCCGGTGGTCCTGCTCGACGTCCGGTCCGGCAGTCGGCCGAAGCTCGATTGGGCCGAGTTGGTCGCCGTGGACGGATGCGAGGTCGAGGCCGGTGCGCTCCGCTTCACACCGCACGCCCGCCGAGCCGTCTTCAGGGGCTTCACCGACGTCACCAGCCACCCGGTACGCAGTGAGTTCACACGGCTCGTTCTCGAACTCCGTGCCGGTGCGCAGGGGAGTGAGGCATGAAGTTCTACCCGTACAAGCGACTCAATCGCCCGATCATCCTCCGGGTGACGTCGGCGACGCTCAAGCTGCCCGACGGCACCTTCGACGCTCTGGACACCTCCGCATACTCGGTGCCGCAGCGGACAGTGGCTCTTGGCGTGGCCCAGCACGAGGACTGGGTTTCGGCCAGGATCGGCATCTCCGCCACTCTGCCCCCCGGCGCCACCGATACCGACGCCCCGTGGAGCGGCCTGAGGGTCCTGGCGGTGCTCACCGACGGAGACACCAATCTCCGGACCACCGTGGAGCTGCGGCAGGACGCTCCGGACAGCAAGGAGTGGTCCGGCCAGATCGAGGTGCTTCGCGACGACCATGTGGGACGTGCGAGTCTCGCCGCCTACGCCGTCGCCACCGTCGACGGCGTGGAGGGGCGGTCGATCACCGAGACCGACGCGGACTGGACCGTCGACGTGGTCGCCGAGGAACCGCTGGGTGGTCTGCGGCTGGACGTGAAGCAGGCCAGTTTCTCCAAGAGCGCGAGAGAGTGGCTGCGCCCCTACGCCGACGTCCCTTGGGTGATCGATGCCTCGGGTCGACTGCCAATGGTAATGATCAATACGGATGTCGAAGGCTTCTCGGATCTCCTCGGCGGCAACGGCGGGGGGATCGAGAACAAGATTCACGAGCTTCTGTTGTCCCAGATGGCCACAGATGTCTGGACGGCGGTGTTCCACAGTGCCGTGGGCGATCTGGAGGTCGAACCGGATGGTTCGCCGGTCTTCCCCACCGACTGGAGGGGCGAGGTCCTCCGCGAGATGCTTCCCGACGTGGCGCCCGGGCTGCACGTCGAGGAGGCACTGCGCCGAGTCCATCGGCGGCGGACCGATGACGCGGGCTGGGTGGAACTTCAGACCCGCGTCCACTACGCGGCCGTACGTCGCGCGGGTGCGAGCAAGGCGGTCGCCAACGCCCTGCGCGCGCTGCAGCAGATGAACCGAGAGGACAGCAAGTGATCGAGAGGCCGCATCACGTTCCCGAGCGACTCGGCCTGCTGTCCGGAGCCGCTGCCGACCCGTTCCTCACCGAGGATCTCCTCAGGGGAGTGCAGGGCCACGGCGGTGTCGACCTGGCCAAGGTCGTCGAGCCCCTGCCGGAGGGCGACGCCCGGTGGGAGGTAGAGCCCTTGAGGGACCTCGTGGACGACGCGATGTTCCAGTTCAAGGGCAACCGGACGGACGCCGACGGCTGGCTGGCGCCCCGGTTGCACGCGACACTCCGCCTTACCCGGAGGGAAGCCGCGGACAAGAGGATCTGGAACCATCTCGCCCTGGCCGTCGCGCCTGACTACGTGGCCTGGAGACACCCCGCGACCGCGCCGGAGGGGAAGATTCCGCGCATCAACCCGGCTCGGTTCAAAGGTGCTCCGGACCGTCAGTGCTTCTCGCGGTTGTGGTGGGCGGCGGAGATGTTCCGCAACGGCGCGGACTACATGCCGGTGGTGAAGGCCTGCTCCAACCAGGACCTCATTCACAACGCTCTGCGTCTGAGCCTGGTGGACCATCGGCCAACGGCTCAGGCGTTGGTGCGCATTCTGGAACGAGGGATCGCCGGGACCGGTCGGGAGATCAACGGGTTGATCACGGCGATCAACACCGCAGGCGCCACCTTGATCTACGACGCGTTCGCCGGGGACGAGCCACGCGACCCGCGGGCACTGCGCCAGTGGATCGCGGAGGCCGAGTCCGCACCGCCCGTGCCCCGCCACGATTTGCCCATCGGACCCGATGAGGAGTCCGTGCCGGAGACATCGGTGGAGAAGCTCACCGAGCACTTCGTCAACCTCTTCCAAACGGCACCGGTCAGGGGACGGGTACCGCAGGACTGAGGTGAACGAGGGTCACTTGCCCGTGAGTGGGTGGCCCTCCCACTCCCCGTACTCGCGTGCCTTCACGCGCTCGCCGGGCTGCCAGGCTTCAAGATCCGCGACGGCCTGCTCCAGCCTGGCGCGCGCCTGTTCATCCGACAGTTCGGGTTCGAGGACGTGGCGCAGCACGTGAAGGGCGAGCAGCGGCGGTACGGCGTTGCCGATCTGCTGAGGCTGGTCCTTGCCGCTCCAGGGGTATGCGACGGGGAAAGTCTGGAGCACTCCGGCTTCCGCGAAGGTGAACCGGGCGCACTCTTCCGGGAGCTCCTCCTTCGTGTCCTTGTGGACCAGCCGGTTCCGGGACACCTTGCCAGTGACCGTCGCGGACGGCGCATCGTGGTCGCGTTCGCCGCGCGCACCGGGGTCGCCGCCGGTTCCGTAGTTCGAGATCACGGTGAAAGCCGGCCGGTCCGGTAGATCGGGCGCGATACTTCGTGCCTTCTTGAGAGCCGTCTCCATGGACACCCAGGCCTTCTTCGGCGTCGTGTCGACGACGGTCTCGGGGGCCCAGAGCTGGGTGCCCTCCCCCGTCGACGTCCGAGTGGCAAGGGTCCGAGGACGGTAGCGCTCATGGGTTTCGGCCACCGGGGGAATGTCGGTCTCGCCGAACCGGGCCATGAGCACCGCGCGTTTGCGGGTCTGCGGGACCCCGAACGCCTCTGTGTACATCAGCTGCGTCCTTGTGCGATAGCCCAAGGTGGCGAGCACCGTGGTGTATCTCTCCCACACCGGCATGACAGCGGGAACCTGCTCGAGAATCACGGCCTCGAAGGGCTTCAGTCCTGGGCACCGACACCGCTCGATCACCCACCAGAGCGGTTGGAGGACAAGCCCCGTCCGCTCATCGCCCAGTTTTTCGAGTTCGGCCTTCAGACTCTCCAGCACGACCCCCAGGGAGTTGTACTGCGCGACCAAGTCGTGGAGGTCCGCGTCCTCGGGAGCAAGGTCTCTTGAGGCCCTGAGTGCCTTCAGGACACGATCGATCCTCTCCTGGGAGCGGCCACCCTCCTGGAGGCTCTTCTTGATGACCTTGCGTTCAACGGCACGGAGAGCGTCGACCTCGCGCTTCTCAGCCTTGATCTGCTCAGCCTTGGCCGCCTTCTCCCCGAGCTCCTCGGTGATCTCCCGCCAGGTGCGGGAGATCTCTGCCCACCCCGCTCCGTCCTTCCGTACGACGGCGTGCAGCCGCTCGATGTATCCCAAGACATCGTCCAAGGCCCTGCGACCGGCCCCGTGGCCGGCCACTGTGAAGGTCTGGCAGGGCGGTCCTCCCGTCAGCACCTGCGCGTGAGGGAAGAGTGATGCGCTGTACTTCCGCACGTCGCCGTGGAAGGTGTCCATCCCTGCGGCCTCGCGGGTCGCGCATGCGTCGTCGTCCCACTCGATGCCCGTGACCCGATGTCCCAGGACATCCGCTGCCACATCCAGTCCACCCGGCCCCGCGAACAGGTCCAAGATGCGGAAACCCGCAGGTGGGGGTGGTGCCTTCTCGATGTGACTCATGGGCTTGAAGTGTAGCCGGCGATCGGGGGTGCCATTCCACCCTTTGCCGGTCCGTCTGCCGGCGACCGGAGCGCGGCCGAGATGGCGCCGCCGAGCGCTCTGCCTACAGGCGGAGGAGTCGCGTGTCCGATCTGTCGGTACCGAGCTGTCTTCCGTCCTGTGATCCGCCATTCAGGCGGGAACGCCTGGAGTATTGCCGCCTGGTCCACCGTGATCTTCAACATCTCGGTCACGTCGTTTGAACGCGGCCACACGTAGTCCGGCCCCGGCACCTCGTCGGCGAACGCGCCGGCGTTGACCCCCATCCGCGCCCAGGCCCGTTTGGTCCCGCTCGGGCCGAGGTCCGGGCCGCCTCGGTTGTCCGAGCCCCCCACAACGGTCGGCGCCACGGAGCGTGCCTGGTCTGCCCAGGCATCAACCTCGGGCCAGCCTCGAGCGCCCATCGAGTGGCGCAGCGCCTGGCCGACCGAGACGATTTCGCTCACCGTCCGTTGCGGCGGACTGAAGGCGCGGAACCACGGTCCCTTGAGCGCCACGAGGACGCCCTGCAGCCGCTCCTGCGGGACGCCGAAGTCGGCCGCGTTCAGCACGAACCAGTGGCAGCCGTAGCCGAGATGCGTCAACTCGTCCTCGACGAAAGAGCGGACGTCCGCGTACACGGGTGAGTCCACCAGGGCGGGCAGGTTCTCCAGCAGCACGGCACGTGGCTGGACCGCGTGGACGAGGTAGACCGCGGCTTTGAGCAGTCGTAGTTCCGGCTCGCTGTCCCCACGCCCCACCGCTGCCGAAGCCTTCACCCGGGGGAGACCCGCGGAGAGCAGGTCGACGTCCAGAACCTCCGGGTGCTCCTCCGGAAGAAAGTCGATCAGGTCTTCGCAGACGACATTCCACTCCGGCCGATTGGCCAGCAAGGTCTCGCAGGCCTGACTCTTGTTGTCGAGCAACAGCGCCGGTGAGAACCCGGCGCTCTCCAGCCCTGATGCCAGACCGCCCGCACCCGCGCAAACGTCCACGAACATCAGTCGCTCGGTCATGGTCCCCCTCTTTCACCCCGCGTCACAGACGATTCGGCGATGCCGCACGCTCGTCCGGGCTTCCCCTGCCCCGCTTCTCGAGCGTCACCGTGGCCCCCACTACCGCTGCCACCTCGTCGGGCGGCTCGTGCTCCCAGAAGCGGAGGACGGTCCACCCCTCATGGGTCAGGTGCTCGGTCGTCTCGGCGTCACGCGCCATGTTCTTGTCGAGCTTGGTCCGCCACCACTCGGCATTGGCCTTAGGGCTGGTCGCGTGCTGCGGGCATCCGTGCCAGAAGCAGCCGTCGAGAAACACCGCGACCTTGGCCTTGGGGAAGACGATGTCGATCGTGCGCCGGGGCATTCCGGGCACGGGCACGTTCACCCGGTATCGCAGGCCCCCCGCGTGCAGGAGCCGCCGGACCGCCACCTCGGGCGCGGTGTCGCGGCGGTTCTGCCGACTCATGCGGGCGGAGACGCTGGGGGAGGACGGAACGACACCGGACACACCAGCATTCTGCCGGCGCAGGGGTGACGGTGTGGGGTGGTCATGAACGAGGGCCAACCGCCCCGGCCCGGCATAAGCTCCCCCCATGGTGCGAAGCAGCGCCCCCGACGTGGACACGTACCTCGCCGAGGTCCCCGACGACCGCAACGTCGTCCTGACGCGGCTGCGTGAGCTGTGCCGGGCCGAGCTTCCGGGCTTCACCGAGGTCATGGCCTGCGGCATGCCCGCGTACGAGCGCGGCGGAGTCGCGGAGATCGCCTTCGCCAGTCAGAAGCAGTACCTCTCCGTCTACCTCATGCGCCCCGATGTCCGTGACGTCTTCGCCGAGCGGCTGGCCGGCCGGGACATGGGCAAGGGCTGCCTGCGCTTCCGTAAGCCGGAGAACGTCGACCTCGGCCTCGTGCGGGACCTGCTGCGGGCCACGGCGTCCGCGCCCGGCGCCGTGTGCTGACCGGCAGACAGGCAGCGCAGCGCCCCCCTTTCTCCTCCCTTCCCGCCCTCGCGGACCAGCCATACGTCCACCGATCTACGTGAGGCGCGTCGGCTGCAACCTTCGGCAACCGCCCGGCGGCGGGACAATCCCGCCGTTTGAGTTGTGCACCATCTAGTTGCGCACAACTCAATGGCGCACTATCTTCTACATCAGTGCTCACCGCACACCGGACCTCAACGGAAGGGCAGTGCCATGCCGTTCATCACCGTCGGCCAGGAGAACTCCGCCTCCATCGACCTCTACTACGAGGACCACGGCACCGGGCAGCCGGTCGTGCTGATCCACGGGTACCCGCTCGACGGTCACTCCTGGGAGAAGCAGTCCGCCGCCCTGCTCGCCGCCGGCTACCGGGTCATCACCTACGACCGCCGCGGGTTCGGCCGGTCCAGCCAGCCCGCCACCGGCTACGACTACGACACCTTCGCCGCCGACCTGAACACCGTCATGGAGACCCTCGACCTGCGCGACGCGGTCCTCGTCGGGTTCTCCATGGGCACCGGCGAGGTCGGCCGCTACCTCGGCACCTACGGCTCGGAGCGGGTCGCCAAGGCCGCGTTCCTCGCCTCCCTCGAGCCGTACCTGCTCAAGACCGACGACAACCCCACGGGTGTCGACGGCGCCGTCTTCGAAGGCATCAAGCAGGCCGTCACCGGCGACCGGTACGCCTACTTCACGGCCTTCTACCAGGACTTCTACAACCTGGACGAGAACCTCGGCACCCGCATCAGCGAGGAGGCCCTGCGCAACAGCTGGAACATCGCCGCCGGCGCCTCGTGGTACGCCTCGCTCGCCAGCGTCTCGACCTGGACGACCGACTTCCGCACCGACATCGAGAAGGTCGACGTCCCCGCGCTGATCCTGCACGGCACCGCCGACCGCATCCTCCCCATCGAGGCCACCGGCGAGCCCTTCCACCGGGCCCTGCCCGACGCCGAGTACGTCGTCATCGAGGGCGCCCCGCACGGCCTGCTGTGGACCCACGCCCAGGAGGTCACCGACGCCCTCCTCGGCTTCCTCGCCAAGTAGGGACGCAAGTAGGGACGCAAAGAGGGACGCAAGCAGGGACGGACGGACCGGCGAACGCAGCGGTGCGCCCGCCCGCCGGACCAACCGGCGGGCGGGCGCACCGTTACGCGTGCGTCAGAGCGACGTGCGTCAGAGCACCGTGCGTCAGAGCGCCGGTCCGTGGCACTCCCCGTACGTCCGCCCCGACCCGCACCAGCACGCCTCCACGCGCTCCGGCGGCCACGCCACCGCGCGGCCCCGCGCCGCCAGCGTGGTCGCGTACTGGGGGAGCAGCGCCGGGTCGGCGGGGGAGGCCAGCTCCGAGGCGGCGAACGCCTCGTACGATGGGACCGTGCCCCTGACGATGCCCAGGTTCGGTGTGCCGGAGGCGGCCAGTTCGCGCAGGGCCGCCTCTATCGTCGCCAGGTGTGCCTCGTGGGACGGGTACTCCTCCGCGAGGTCCGGGTACGCCTCCGTCAGCTCGGCCAGTTCACCGGCCGGCCAGTGCAGCACCGCCACCGGGAACGGGCGGGACAACGCCTCCCGGTACGCGCCCAGTTCGGCGCGCAGCCGCAGGATCTCCGCCTCCAGCTCCGCCGGGTTCTCCGAGCCCAGGGACCACACGCGCTTGGGGTCGTGCAGCTCGTCCAGGCCGATGGCGTGGGTGTGCACGGAGTCCGCCACCGCGTCCCACTCGTCGTGCGGGGCGCCGAGCATCCTGCGCACCCGGTGCCGTCCGAGGAGCAGCGGGTGCGTGGCGCGCGGGGGCTCCGGCACGTCGGTCAGCAGCAGCCGGACCGCCTCGGTGAACGTCTCGTGCGCCTGCTGCAGTTCGTCGTGCGCCTCCAGCGCCTCCGCGACGATCACCCAGGGGGCGGCGTCGCGCGGAGCGGCGGTGCGGATGCCGTCGATGATCGCGCGGGCCTCCGCCTCGTGGCCGTACTCCCACAGGTTGGAGGCCTTCAGGGCGCGGACCAGGTACGGGTTGTCCAGGCCGGCGCCCGAGGCCAGCAGGCGGTCGTAGAGGGCGGTCGCGGCGGGGCGGTCGCCGGACAGCTCCCGGTGGGCGGCGGCCCGCAGGAGCAGGGCCTCCGCGTCCTCGGGGTAGCGGTCGGCGAACCGCTCCAGGCGGGCGGCCTCGGTGGTGTGGTCGACGTTTTCGGCAGGCGTGTCGGGGCGCATGGGGGACACGGTACTGCCGACCGGTGACAGAAGTGAGGGCCCGACGACCCTCGGGGACCGTCCTACGACCGTTCCCGCAGCGCCAGCACGCCCACCGCCGCGACCAGCGCCAGCACCGCGGAGACCACCATCGCGATGTCCGTGCCCCGGGCCGGGCCGCCGCCCGACGACGTCGCGATCGCGATGACGAGGGAGACGCCGGCGCACGAGCCGATGTAGCGCAGGGTCTGCTGGGCGCCGGAGCCCATCGCCGCCCGGGCGGCCGGGACCGACTCGACGGCGAGCAGCGGCAGCGCCGCGTTCAGCAGGCCGCTGCCGACGCCGGCGATGATCATGCCCGGGACGAAACGGGCCGTGGAGCCCGCGTCGATCGCGCCGAGCATGGTGATCACACCCACGGCGTGCAGGGCGAAGGCGATGGCCAGCTGGACGCGGGTCGGGATCCGTCCGGCCAGGCGGCGGGCCTGGAGCGCGACGAGGAAGGCGAGGCCCGCCCACAGCAGGGACAGCAGGGCCGTCTGCATCGCGGACATGCCGAGCTGCCGCTGGAGCACCGCCGGCAGGAAGCTGAACAGGCCGATCACCGACAGTCCCGTGAACAGACCGCCGACGGAGGAGGCGAGGAAACCGCGGTGGCGCAGCAGCGACAGGTCGATCATCGGGGTCGCCGTACGGCGCTCCACCAGGGCGAACGCGGCGAGCAGCACGACCGCCGCCCCGAACAGCAGCAGCACCGGCGCCCGCAGCCAGCCGTCCCGGCCCAGGGTGAGGGCCGCGACCAGGGCGACCAGCGCCGGGCCGAAGGTCGCGGCTCCGGCGAAGTCGGGCCGGCCGCCGCGCGCGGAGCGTGACTCGGTGAGCGTCCGGCTGCCGAGGAAGGCGATCACCACGGCGGCGGCGCCGAGGACGCCGTAGACCGCGCGCCACTCGGGTATCGCCGCGGCGAGCAGCGGGCCGACCGCGATGCCCCCGGTGACGAACGCCCCCCACACGCCCGTCGCCCGCAGCCGGCCGGCGGCCGTCGGGAAGGCGTGCACGATCAGGCCGAGGCTGCTCGCCAGCAGGGCCGCGCTGGCCCCGCCCTGGGCGATGCGGGCCAGGGTGAACAGCCAGGTCGAGCCGGCCAGGGCGCCGAGGGCGGTGGTGACGCCGAGCGCCAGGGTGCCCCAGACGAAGATCCGGCGGCGGCCGTAGTCGTCGGCGAGGCTGCCGGCCACCAGCAGCAGGGCGGCGAGGCCCAGCGGGGTGCCGTTGAGCAGCCAGGCCTGCGCGGACAGCGGGGTGTGCAGGGCGGCCGCGGTGGCGGGGAGCGTCACGATCGGCGCGGTGTACGTCATCAGCGCCACGGCGGTGGCGGCGCTCGTCAGGGCCAGCGTGGCGCCCGGGCGCGGGGGCGATCCGGCGGCGGGCGCGGACCCGGGGACGGCGGTGCGCGGGGTGGTGTCCTGCGCCCGCGCGGCGGAGGCGGGGGTGGCGGTCATGTCGTCGGGGTCCTCTGCGGGATCGGTGACGGTTGGCGGGTGATGGAGGCGGGTAGGTTCGTTCATTGAACCTACTGAGGTTCCCCCACGGTAGCACCGGTCAGTTCAGTCAATGAACCAACAAACGTAAAAGTGGTTACAGTGGACGGCATGGCACTGGGCAAGGACTACGCGACGCAGGAGTGCTCCATCGCGAGCGCCCTGGAAGTCATCGGCGAACGCTGGACGCTGCTCGTCATCCGCGACGCCTTCTACGGCGTGCGGCGCTACAACGACTTCCTCGTCCACCTCGGCATCCCGCGCGCGGTCCTCGCCTCCCGCCTCCAGGCACTGACCGCCCAGGGCATCCTCGAGAAGCGCCGCTACCAGGAGTCCCCGCCCCGCGACGAGTACGTCCTCACCGACCGCGGCATCGCCCTGTGGCCCACCCTGCGCGCCCTCGGGCTCTGGGGGCGCGAGCAGCTCACCAAGCAACAGCTGCGGATCTTCCGGCACGCCGCGTGCGGCACCGAGCTCGGGCCGTACAGCGACTGCCCCGCCTGCGGAACCGTCGTGGCCGTGCCGGACGTCGAAGTGGTACCGGGGCCGGACCTCGGCCGCGACCCGGCGGACCCGGTCAGCCGGGCACTGCTCAAGCCCAAGCGGCTGCTGCAGCCCGTGGAGACCGACCCGGCGGCCTGATCCCCGCCCTACGGCGGGAGCTGGCACAATGCGGTGCACCATGCATCACGAGGCGGAGAGGGGGGCACGGCACATGACGCGGCACACGACCGCCGGACGGCCGGCCACGCGCTCCGCGCGCACCCTCCTCGCCCTGCTCTTCCCGCTGCTCCAGGTCGCCCTGCTGCTGACCCCGGCCCCCGACGGCGGACTCTCCCTGGTCCACGTCACCCTCGCCGCGACCGCCGCGGCCGGCGCCGCCCTCACCGCGTGCACCGTGATCGCCGCCCGCTCCGCGCCCGCCGTGCCGCCCACCCGGGTACGCACCGCCCTGCGCGACCGCGACCGGCGTACCGCCTTCCTCCCTCAGCGGGATCCCGACGCCAAGGGGCGCACCCGCCCCCGAGCGCCCGGACACGCCCTCCCGGCGACCGCCGCGTAGGGCATCCCCGTAGGGGACCTCGCAGGGCATCTCTCCCACCGATCCCTCCGTTCCGCAACGCCCGCGCGCGGGTCGTCATGCCGACCTTCCCGATCCCGTCCCGGCCGTCCGCCGCGCCGGGACCCCCGGCACGACGAGACCCACGGAGGGCTCACCCATGTCCGTCTTCGCCAGCCTGGTCGGGCACATCGCCGACCTGCTCCAGCCGCTGTTCGGCCCGTCCGCCGCGGCCGCCGCGATCATCGCCTTCACCGCCCTGGTACGGCTCCTCGTCCACCCCCTGTCCCGGGCCGCCGCGCGGGGCCAGAAGGCGCGGGCCGCGCTCCAGCCGCGCCTCGCCGAACTGCGCCGCAAGCACGGCAAGAACCCCGAGAAGCTGCAGAAGGCCGTGATGGAACTGCACGCCGAGGAGAAGGTGTCCCCGCTGTCCGGCTGCCTGCCCAGCCTGCTCCAGCTCCCGGCGTTCTTCCTGCTCTACCACCTCTTCTCCAACGGCACGATCGGCGGCGAGCCCAACGAACTCCTCGGCCACCGGCTGCTCGACGCCCCCCTCGGCCACCGGTGGGCGGACGCGCTCGGCGACGGCGGGATGGTCGGCGGGGCCGGGCTCGTGTACCTCGGCCTCTTCGCGGTCGTCGCGGTCGTCGCGTACTTCAGCTACCGGCTCTCCCGCCGGATGACGGAGGCCTCGGCGGCGACGGCGGGCACGGGGACGGGCGGCGCGGACCCGCGGGTGCCGGGCGCCGCCGCCATGGGCGGGGTCATGAGGGTGATGCCGTTCATGTCGTTCTTCACCCTGGTCACCGTCGCCGTCGTCCCGCTGGCCGCCGCCCTGTACGTGGTCACCTCCACCACGTGGAGCGTGGTCGAACGGTCCGTGCTGTACCGGTGAGCCGCGCGACGGCGACGGCACGGGCGCGGTCCAGTACGTGAACCGGGTCTTGCGCGGTGGAGCGCCCGGCCTGGAGGATCGGCCGGTCCTCCGACGGCCGCGCCCGCCGCACCGGTCGTTCCCCGTCGGGCGGGCGCCCGCGAGTGAGGGAGACGTGACCATGAAGCTGCTGCGAGTCGGTACGCCGGGACAGGAGCGGCCCGCGCTGCTCGACGCAGACGGCACCCTGCGGGACCTGACGGGACTCGTCGCCGACATCGACGGGACGCTGCTGGCCGACGCGGAGGCCCTCGGCCGGATCAAAGCCGCCGCCGACGCCGGCGCGCTGCCCGTGCTCGCCGGGGCGGCACCGCGGATCGGGCCGCCGCTCGCGCGGATCGGCAAGATCGTGTGCATCGGGCTGAACTACCACGACCACGCCCGCGAGACCGGCGCCGAGCCGCCCGCCGAGCCGGTGATCTTCTTCAAGGCACCGGACACCGTCGTCGGCCCGGACGACACGGTGCTGATCCCGCGCGGGTCCGCGAAGACCGACTGGGAGGTCGAGCTGGCGGTCGTGATCGGACGCACCGCGCGCTACCTGGAGTCGGCTGAGGCGGGACTCGCGCACGTCGCCGGGTACGCCGTCGCCCACGACGTCTCCGAGCGGGAGTTCCAGATCGAGCGGGGCGGCACCTGGGACAAGGGCAAGAACTGCGAGACGTTCAACCCGCTCGGGCCGTGGCTGGTCACCGCCGACGAGGTGCCCGACCCGCAGGCCCTCTCCCTGCGGCTGTGGGTCAACGGCGAGCTGAAGCAGGACGGCACGACGGCGGAGCAGATCTTCCCCGTCGGGGAGGTCGTGCGGTACGTCAGCCAGTTCATGACCCTGTACCCGGGCGACGTCGTCAACACCGGCACCCCGGCCGGGGTGGCGATGGGCCGGCCCGAGCCGAAGCCGTACCTGAGGCCGGGCGACGTGGTCGAACTGGAGGTCACGGGGCTGGGCCGGCAACGGCAGGTGCTGGCGCGGGCGTGAGGCGCCGGTGACGGACGAGGGCCGCGTCACGTCGCCGCGCACCGGCGGCGGTCGCGGCCCTCGTCGTCCTCCTGCTCCTCCTGGCCGGGTGAGGTGACCCGGGCTACGCCCGTGACAGGAAGAGTTCCAGTGCCTCCACCACCATGCGGTGGTCCTGGAGTTGGGGCAGACCCGAGACCGTCACCGCGCCGACGACGCCGACACCCTCGACGGTGACCGGGAAGGAGCCGCCATGGGCCGCGTAGGTGTCCGGATCGAGGCGGGACGACTCCTCGAACGTCGTGCCCTTCGCCCGGAACCGCGCCCCCACCAGGTACGACGCGGAGCCGTAACGCTCCACCACCCGGCGCTTGCGGGCGATCCACGCGTCGTTGTCGGGCGTGGAGCCCGGCAGCGCGGCGTGGAAGAGCTGCTGCCCGGCGCGGTGGATGTCGACCGCGACCGGCGCCTGCCGCTCGCGCGCCAGCTCCACCAGCAGGGAGCCGAGCGCCCAGGCGTCCTCGTGGGTGAACTGCCGGAACACCAGGCGCCGTTCCTGCGCCTCCAGCTCCTCCACCGTCGGCGTGAGCTCGGGGGACTGCTTCGGGGTGGTCACAGGGTCACCGTCACCTTCTCGGCGGCCGAACGGCGCGCCGCCTCAAGGACGTCGAGGGCCGCCGCCGCCTCCAGCGCGGTCACCGGGTTGGGGCCGTCGGCGAGCAACGCCCGCGCCACGGCCGCGTAGTAGGCGGGATAGTCGCCCGGCAGCGTCCGTACGGGGCTGCCGCCGCCGGTCACCGGGGACTCGCCGGAGCCGACACGGCCCCACAGCTCCTCCGGTTCCGCGCCCCACTCGGTGTCGTCGGTGCCCGGGCGCAGGCCGTCGCGCAGGGCCGCCTCCTGCGGGTCCAGGCCGTGCTTGACGTAACCGGCCCTCGAGCCGAGGACGCGGAAGCGCGGGCCGAGCTGGGCGGTGGTCGCGGAGACGTACAGGTGCGAGCGGACCCCGCTCTCGTGGGTCAGCGCCAGGAACGTGTCGTCGTCGGTCCGCGCGCCCTCACGGCGGACGTCCGTCTCGGCGTACACGGAGGTCACCGGGCCGAAGAGGACCAGGGCCTGGTCGACGACATGGCTGCCGAGGTCGTACAGCAGACCGCCGACCTCCGCCGGGTCGCCGGACTCCCGCCAGCCGCCCTTGAGCTGCGGGCGCCAGCGCTCGAAACGCGACTCGAAGCGGTACACCTCGCCCAGCTCGCCGTCGGCGATCAGCCGGCGCAGGGTGAGGAAGTCGTTGTCCCAGCGGCGGTTCTGGAACACGGACAGGAGCAGGCCGCGCTTCTCGGCGAGGGCGGCGAGCGTGCGGGCCTCCGCCGCCGCGCCCGCGACGGGCTTGTCCACGACGACCGGCAGACCGGCCTCCAGCGCGGCGGTGGCGAGCGGGACGTGCGTCTTGTTCGGCGACGCGACGACGACCAGGTCCAGTTCGTCCGCGCGCGCCCACAGCTCGTCCGCCGAGGCGGCGACCGTCACTTCCGGGAACGCGGCGCGGGCCTGCGCCTGACGCTCCGGGTTCGAGGTGACGACCGTGTCGAGCGCGAGGCCCTGGGTCGCGGTGATCAGCGGGGCGTGGAACACGGAACCCGCGAGGCCGTAGCCCACGAGGCCGACGCGGAGGGGAGTGCCAGTCATGGTCCTACTTTCGCAACGCTGTTGCCAAAGTGCAAGGGCGCGCCACAATGGGCAGGTGAACAGGACGTACGGCGCCGGCCTGCGGGGCGCGAACGGCTCAGGGATGCGCGGGGCGAACGGCGGGGCGAACCTGCTCGCGCTGCGCAGCCACAACACCGCGCTCGTGCTCGACCTGCTGCGCACGGCGGGGGCGGAGGGCATCAGCCGGCTGGAGCTCGCCGAGCGCACCGGGCTCACCCCGCAGGCGGTCAGCAAGATAACCGCCCGGCTGCGGGAGGAGGGCCTCGCCGCGGAGGCCGGGCGCCGCGCGTCCACGGGCGGCAAGCCGCGCATGGTGCTGCGGCTGGTCCCGGAGGCCGGGCACGCGGTGGGCGTGCACCTGGACCGCGACGAACTGCGGGCCGTGCTGGCCGACCTCGACGGGACGGTGGTCGCGCGGCGGCGCGTGCCGCTGGACCTGGGGGCCGGGGCGGAGGCCGTGCTGGGGCGGGTCGCGTCGGTGGTGGAGGAGCTGGCGGCGGAGGTCGCGCGGAGCGGCGCGCTCCTGGGGGTCGGGGTCGCGTTGCCCGGGCCGCTCGATCATCGGCGGGGGGTGCTGCACCGGGTGACCGGGTTCCCGGAGTGGGACGGGTTTCCGCTGCGGGACGCGCTGTCCGAGCGGCTGGGGGGTGTGTCCGTCGTGGTCGACAAGGACACCAACGCGGTGGCGCTCGGGCTGGCGGTCGGGGGCGAGGGCGGCTCGTTCGCCTACCTGCACCTCGGTACGGGGCTGGGGGCCGGGCTGGTGATCGGCGGGAGCGTGCACCGGGGGCCGCGGACCGGGGCGGGGGAGTTCGGGCACCAGGTGGTGCAGCTGGACGGGCCGCCGTGCGGGTGCGGGGAGCGGGGGTGCGTGGAGGCGTTGTGCCTGGCGGCCGTGGCGCGGGGGGAGACGGCGGAGGCGGCGCGGGTGCTGGGGACCGGGGCGGCGAATCTGGTGGGGCTGCTGGACATCGACAGGGTGCTGTTGGGCGGGCGGACGGTGGAGGGGGCGCCGGACGTGTTCGTGTCCGGTGTGCGGGGGGTGCTGGAGGCGCGGGCTGCTCGGACGGGGGAGGAGAGTGTGGCCGTGCGGGGGGTGCCCGGAGAAGGGCTTGTCGCCGTGGGGGCGGCGGAGTTGGTGTTGGCGCCGGTGTTCGGGCAGGAGGGGTAGTTGCTGCACGGGCTTGTGTGGACGGGGGGTGTTCAGTCCCGGCGACTTGGTAGGTGCCCGGCGCGGGTGTGTGCCGGGGGGTGGTTGCGCGGCCCGGCGCGTGCGGGGTGCCGTCGCGCCCACCCTCCCCTACTCTCGGCTTCGCTCGAGCGGGAGGTGCCCCCATCGCCCCAGCGGCACGACTGCCCGCGACTTGCGCGGAGCGCTGCCGCCCCAGTGGCGCGGGTGCCTGCGGCTCGCCCAGGGCCCCGAATAGCGGTGGCACCGCCCGGGGGTTCGGGGGAGATTGGGGCGTTATGGGATTCGTGGTGCTGGGTGTGGTGGCGGGAGTTGTGGTGTGGGGGGTCGGGGGCGCCGGTGTGGAGCAGGTGGGGCTTCCCGGGTGTGCGGGCGCGGGGGACCGCGGCTTCCCGCTCACCGCACACATCCGAGGCGGACCCGAGGCGTACGACGCCGGGGGCGGGTTCGGGGGGTGGGAGCTGGAGCTGAGCAACACCACCGGGCGTACCTGCACCGGCGTGCACCCCGTCGTCGTGCTCGTCGACGAGGAGCGGAAGCTCAAGCCCTCCCAGCCCCGGCTGGAGTTCTACGACCCCGCCGGCCGGCCGCACCCCGTGCGGTTCGAGGCGACCGACGCGGACGAACTCGTCGGGGCCTTCGCCGACGACGCGGAGCGGTTCCCCGGCTTCACCGTCGGCCCCCGCGCCACCCTCACCGTCAAGGTGCGCCTCGCCGTCACCTCCGACGCCGTGCCGAACCACGTCACCGCCACCGCCGCCGTCGTCCAGCGCAGGGACGGCGACGGCGACTGGGTCGGGCAGTCCGACGACTACCGCTTCCGCATCGACGGCGCCCCCGGACCCGACGGCTTCTCCCTCGCCGAGGAACTGGCCGGGACCGGCACCGGCCCCCAGGTCCTCGCCCTCGCCGCCGGGGCCGTCCTCACCGGTGCCCTGGCGGTGCTGTTCGCCCGGCGGCGCCGCGGCTGAGCACCCCGCCCCCGGAGCGCCCGTTCCCTCATGATCCGGGTCTGTTTAGGCTGGGACGCACGGCAGGACCGCGTACGGCAGGAGATCCCGCACATGGCAGACCGCAAGCCCATCGAGTCCTGGCTCACCGACATGGACGGGGTGCTGATCCACGAGGGTGTGCCGATCCCCGGCGCCGACTCCTTCATCAAGAAGCTGCGCGAGTCCGGGCGGCCCTTCCTGGTGCTCACCAACAACTCGATCTACACCCCGCGCGACCTGCACGCCCGGCTGCGCCGGCTGGGCCTGGAGGTGCCGATCGAGAACATCTGGACGTCCGCCCTGGCCACCGCCAAGTTCCTCGACGACCAGCGGCCGGGCGGGTCGGCGTACGTCATCGGCGAGGCCGGGCTGACCACCGCGCTGCACGACATCGGTTACATCCTCACCGACCACGACCCCGACTACGTGGTCCTCGGCGAGACCCGGACGTACTCGTTCGAGGCGATGACCAAGGCCGTGCGGCTGATCAACGCCGGCGCCCGCTTCATCTGCACCAACCCCGACGAGACCGGCCCCTCCACCGAGGGCCCGCTCCCGGCGACCGGCGCGGTGGCCGCGCTCATCACCAAGGCGACCGGCAGGCAGCCGTACTTCGCGGGCAAGCCCAACCCGCTGATGATGCGCACCGGGCTGAACACCATCGGGGCGCACTCGGAGAGCAGCGCGATGATCGGTGACCGCATGGACACCGACGTGCTCGCGGGCATCGAGGCCGGCATGAAGACGTTCCTCGTGCTCACCGGGCTGACCCGGCCGGAGCAGGTGGAGAACTTCCCGTACCGGCCGTCGAAGGTCGTCGACTCCATCGCGGACATCGTCGACCTCGTCTGACCCCCGGCCTCCGCAGGGCGTCCGCGCCGCGACCCCGTACGCCCGCCTCCGCACCTCCCCGTTCACCCGCACGGCGCAGTGCGGGGCGTCAGGGGGTGCGGGGCCGCAGCGCGCGGGGGAACCTCCGAAGTGTCTGGAGGTTCACGATGGGTAAGCGGCGACTCGCTCTGTGCGCGAGTGTCCTGGCCGTCACCGCGCTCGGTCCGACGGCCTGGGCGGCGGACGGCGGGGGTCTCTCGGTGACCCCCGCGGCTCCCGCCCCCGGCAGTGACATCGCTCTCAGGGTGACCGGGTGCGACGCACGCGAGGCGGTCGCGCGGTCCCCCGCGCTGGTGTCCGAGGCCCGCCTCACCCGCACCGGCGACGGACTCGCCGGCGACAGCCGCGTACGGTCCACCCTCACCGCCGGGACGTACGCGGTGACGTACGCCTGCGACGGCACCGAACGCAAGGCGGCCCTCAAGGTCACCCCGCCCCCGGCTGCCGCCGGTGAACCGGCACTTCCGGCCGCCCAAGGCCCGCAGACCTCGCAGACCCGCGCCCCGCAGACCCGGACCCCGCAGACCCACCCTTCGCCCGTGGCCCCCGTGAACGCCGGGGGCGGCGGGACCGCGCGCGCCGTCGCCGCCGACCGCGAGCGGCACGGGCCCGGCACCGCGCAGACGGTGGTCGCGCTGGCGCTGGCCGGGACCGCCGCCCTCACCGTCCACCGCCGGGCCCGCCGGCAGGCCCGGCGCGGCAGGGGGACGGGTTGACCGGGACCATGCGCGGCGTGACGGACGGGGACGACGTGGAGACGACCGCGACGGGCCTGGGGCGCGTACGGCGGCGGCTGCCCGCCGGCGTGGTCTGGGTGGTGCTGCTGCTCGGGCTGTGGCTGTGGGGCCGCGGACTGACCGAGGTGCCCGCCGGGACGGCCGGACCGGCCACCGGCGACATGGCGGCGGCCGGACGCCCGCCGCTGTTCGACCTGCCCACCGTGCACCGGCCGCTGAAGGCCGCCGAGCCCCTCACCCTCGACATCCCCGGCCTTCAGCTGCGCGCCCCGGTCGTCGCCCGGGGCCTGGACGAGCGCGGCGCCCCGGAGCCGCCCCCGCCGGAGCGGGCGGGCGAGGTCGGCTGGTACGCGGACGGGGTGGCCCCGGGCGCGGTGGGCACCGCGCTGATGGTGGGGCACGTCGACACCGACACCCGGCCCGCCGTCTTCCACCGCCTGGACACGCTGGAGCCCGGGCAGGAGATCCGGGTGGCCCGCGCGGACGGCACGGTCGCCGAGTTCACCGTCGAGGACGTCCGCGTGCTCGACCGGGACGGCTTCGACGCGAGCCAGGCGTACGGTCCGCGCCACGAGGGGCGCGCCGAGCTGCGGCTGATCACCTGCGGCGGCACCTACGACCGCACGACCGGCGCCTACTCGGCGAACGTGGTCGTCTCGGCGTACCTCACCGACGCGTGAACGCCCAGGGGGACGCGCCCCACGCCTGAGCGCCCGCGGCGGCGCGGGCGCACGGCCCGGTCGACGACCCGCTCCCCGGGGGCCGCCGACCGGGCCGGTCCTCCACCGCGCGGAGCACGGGCCGCGGGAGTGACCCGGCGGGACGCGCGGGAGGCCGGACAAGGCGCACGGGAGCACCGGCCGGGGACACCGGCCGGCCGGTGCCCCCGACTCTAGAGGGAAAGCCCGGCCCGGCCCAGGGGTCGCTCCACGTCAAGTCCCGGACCGGTCGCTTTCCGTGATCGACGCAGGTGGCCGAGGATCCGCACGCCCCCGGCACCGCGGCGGCCCGCCCGGCCGGGGCCCGCTGTAACAGGCCGTGGACAAGGCGGACTCGGCCGTCCTGACGTCTGGGGACGTGTGCCAGGATTGGGGCCCGGAAGACGTGGAACGAGTGCACCCAAGGGGGGTTGGATGTACGGCAGCAGGGGGGTCGGGGCGTTCGCCGGAGGGCGGGCGTCGGCAGCGGTGCTGGGGGCGGCACTGCTGCTCGCGGGATGTTCCTCCGGGGGTGACGGCAAGGAGGGCGAGGCGGAGGCGCCGCGGGCCGTCACGCAGCAGCCCAAGGAGGCGGCTCCCTTCTGGGTCAACCCGGACGGTCTCGCGGCGCGCAAGGTGGCCGAACTGCGGCACGACGGCAGGAACGCGGAGGCCGAGCAGCTCCGCAAGATAGCCGAGCAGCCCGTGGCGGAGTGGATCAGCCCGGAGAAGCCCGAGGAGCAGACCCGCGAGCTCACCGAGAACGCCGACAAGGTCGGCCGGCGGGCGGTCCTGGTCCTCTACAACATCCCGCACCGCGACTGCGGCCAGTACTCGCAGGGCGGCGCCGAGGACGGCGACGCCTACCGGGAGTTCGTCGGCGCGGTGGCCAAGGGCATCGGGGACCGGCCGGCGACGGTGGTGCTCGAACCGGACGCGGTGCTGCACCTGGTGGACGGCTGCACCCCGGAGGAGTTCCACGAGGAGCGGTACGACCTCCTCAAGGGGGCCGTCGCCCAGCTCAAGGCCCTGAAGAACACCACGGTGTACCTGGACGCCGGCAACGCCGGCTGGGGCAACCCCGACCAGATCTTCGAGCCGCTGAAGCAGGCGGGCATCGAGCAGGCCGACGGTTTCGCGGTGAACGTGTCGAACTTCTACACCACCGAGGACTCCATCGCCTACGGCAAGGAGCTGTCCGCCAAGGTCGGCGGCAAGCCCTTCGTCGTCGACACCAGCCGCAACGGCAACGGCCCCTACACCGAGGGCGACGCGGACGAACGCTGGTGCAACCCGCCCGGCCGGGCGCTCGGCGAGACCCCGACGACCCGGACGGCCGACCCGCTCGTCGACGCCTACCTGTGGATCAAGCGCCCGGGGGAGTCGGACGGCGAGTGCAAGGGCGGGCCGAAGGCCGGCCAGTGGTGGGCCGACTACGCGCTGGCCCTGGCCCGCGGATCGGCCGGCTGACCGGCCGCCCGGCGGGAACGGGACGCGAGAGGGGCGCCGTGCGTGTCGCACGGCGCCCCTCGGCGCGTCCCCACCGGTGCGCTACGGCACCTGCACCCACTGGGCCTTGCTGGGCGTGCCGTCGCCGTCGGTGACGAACAGCATGTACCAGCCGGACTGGACCAGATTCCTGTTCTTCGGCATCGTCACCGTGACCTTGTCGCCGTCGGTGGTGAAGTCCAGGGCGATCGAGCGCTGGTCCACGTCCGTGACGTGGGTGGTGGCGCTCGGCCGGATCAGCCGGACCTTCTTGACCGACGCCGCGTCCCGCGAGGTGAACGTGCCGGACTCGCCCCGCTCGATCGTCTGCGGCCCGCCGGACAGGTCGGGCTGCTCCTGGTCGCCGTACAGGTACGGCGGGGTGTAGATCTCGATGCGCTGCTCGAACTCGCCCGGCTTGGTGTTGGCCCTGTCGGCGTACAGCGAGTCCGAGCCGAAGAACATCACCCGGCCGTCGGGCAGCAGGATCGACCCCGAGTGGTAGTTGCGGCCCACCAGCGGGTCGGCGACCCGCCTCAGCTCGTCGCGCCCGGTGTCGTAGATGCGCGCCTCCAAGATGTTGGAGTCGCCGCGGCCGCGGTAGTCCTCCGAGCCGCCGGAGATCAGCACCTCGTCGTTCGGCAGGATCGACGCCTGCGGGTAGCGGGTGCCCTTGTCCAGCGACGGCCCGTCGACGAACTCCGGGTCGTCGGCCTTCAGGTCGACGATCCGTGTCTTCTCACTGGACCGCGGGGACTCGCCGACCCCGCCGCCGCCGATCACCATGTACTTCTCGTCCTGGGCGGGCGGCAGCAGCACCGTGTTGGACGTCTCCATCAGCTTCGGGTCGCTGAGCCCGGGGATCTTCTTGAACTTGTTGGACTCCACGTCCCAGACGCCCGGGTCACGGCCCACGTCGTCCGGTCCGTAGCCCGCGTTCGAGCCCGAGTAGAAGACCTTGCCGTTCTGCATCAGGAACAGCGCCGGGTACGTCGGGAACTGGCGCTCCTCGTCGGTGTAGGTCCACTCCTTGGTCTTCGGGTCGTACACCTCGTTCTTGCCCGGGACCAGCTGGCCGATGTCGTCGAGACCGGAGACGCTGAGGATCTTGCCGTCGCTCAGGGTGGTGAGCGTCGGGTACCAGCGGGCCTCCTTCATCGGGTCGACCTTGATGTACTTCTCGGCGACCGGGTCGAACTCGAAGGCGTCCCTGATGCCCTGGAAGTCCTTCTTGTCCAGGGCGAGCTTCTCGGCGATGCCGTAGGTGTTGCGGGCGTCGGCGCCGGTGAGCCCGTGCACCCGGTAGTTGTCCTGCGTGCCGGTCTCGTACTTGGCGCCCTCCTTCTGCGCCTCGACGTAGATGCGGCCCACGCCTGGGGTGTTGCCCAGGAACTCGCCGGTCTGCGGGTCGAAGTTCTTCTCGGCGCGCGGCACGAGCACCGGGTCCTTCGAGACGAAGGTCTTGCCGTTCTCCTTGCCGGTGAACTTCGTGCCCGCCGGGAGGGTGATCGGCTTGTCCGGGTTCTCGTTCTGGACGAGCATCAGGCCGCCGGCCTTCTTCACGTCACCCTTGAGCTTCTCGTACCGCTTGGTGCCGCCCGCGATCAGCAGGTTGCCGTTGGCGAGCTGGGTGTGCCCGGTGCAGAACAGGTCCGACGGCGTGGGGATCTTCTTGACGGTGCCCTTGACCGGGTCCCAGATCCGGGTGTCGTACTTCTTCGCGTCGAAGTTGTCCTGGTCGTTGCCCGACCCCGCGACGAGCAGCACCTTGCCGGTGCGCAGCAGCGCCGCGTGGATGGTGTTCTGCCGGTACTCCTCGGGAAACTCGACGATCTCCCACTTGCCGTTCGCGGCCTTGTACTCCGGCTGATCGATCTTGTACTGGTGGTATTTCTCGGTCCCGAAGCGGTACAGCCACGGCCCGTTCATTCCGGCCAGCGCGAGTACCACCGCCGTGCCTATCGCGATCCGACGGGCGCGACGGCGGCCTGCACGGTCAGTCATTCCTTACGTCCCCCAAGTCCACCAAGGGCGATCTGCATGGTCTGGTCGTCGCCGGGGTTGTGGCCCCCGGGCCCTCCCGGCCCTTCGGGGCCCCCGGATCCGCCCGGAGCGCCGTGCGAGCCGGCCCAGTGGGGCCGGGACTGCGGCTGGTGCGGGGCGTGCTGCTGCGGCAGCCGCACGCCGTCGGCCGGGGTCGCGTCCTCGCGGTGCTGACCCGCCGCGTGGGCGCCGGGCTTCTTGCGGTCCTGCCGCATGCCGTGGCGCCAGGCGAACATCGGGGCCGCGGTGATGAGCAGGGCGAAGGTGGCCCAGATGACCATCGCCGGGTGGGAGTGCCCGAGGACGAAGCCCGCGGCGATGGAGCCACCGAAGATCAGGATGAAGTACCAGTGGTAGCGGAAGGTGCCGAACCAGGTGTCCGGGCTGGCCGAGTCGCCCTTCGGGGTGACCACGAACTTGCTCTTGCGGCGCAGCACCGAGTCGATCAGCGCCTTCGCGTACAGCGGCGCCGACAGCGCGGACATCACCATGCCGGCCACGCCGCCGGAGCCCTCCGGCTCGTGCGGGGAGACGTTGTGGCGGCGGTTCCAGACGTACAGGCCGATCTGCAGCGCGGAGGCGTTGCCGTAGAGCATCAGCCAGACGGCGGGGTCGATGTTCACACCGGAGGCGCCCAGGCCCAGGAACAGCGCGCAGCTCAGCGCCGCGAGGATCCAGTTCAGGGCGGACATCGGATAGAAGATGATCATCATGGTGTAGTTGAAGAGCTTGCTCGGCGGGAGCGAGTACCAGCCCTTCCAGTACTGCTTGAGGATCGTCTCGTAGGTGCCGCGCGACCAGCGCATCTGCTGGGTGAAGAAGTCCGTCCAGGCGTTGGGGCCCTCACCGACCGCCAGCACGTCCGGGGTGTAGACCGAGCGCCACTTGCGGCCGGTCTCCGGGTTCTTGGCGCGGTGCATCTCGAAGCCGGTCGCCATGTCCTCGGTGATCGAGTCGTACAGGCCGCCGATCTGCTTCAGCGCCTTGATGCGCACGGCGTTGGAGGTGCCCACGAACATCGGGGAGCCGTAGCGGTTGCCGGCCCGCTGGATGAGCGCGTGGAAGAGGAACTGCTGGGACTCGGCGGCCTTGGTGACGAAGTTGTCGTAGTTGCCGTAGACCTGCGGGCCGATGACGAAGCCGACGTCCGGGTCGCGGAAGAAGCCGAGCATCCGCTCCAGGTAGTTCGGCAGCGGCACGTGGTCGGTGTCGACCGAGGCGAAGAAGTCGTAGTGGTCGCCGTGCGCGTCGAGCCAGGCGTTGTAGTTGCCGTGCTTGGTCTTGGCCCGGTGCGGGCCCTTCGCCTGGTTCCACCTCGCGACGCCCTTGCGGGAGAAGTGGTGCACGCCGAGGCGCTCGCAGACCGCCTTCACCTCGGGGTCGTCGCCCTCGTCGAGCAGCCAGACGTGCATCAGACCGCGGTGGCGGATCCGCACGGCCGCCTCCAGGGTCTTCGTCACCATCTCCAGCGGCTCCTTGCCGGGCACGAAGGAGGTGAGGAAGGCCACCCGGGTGCCGGTCTCGGGCACCACCGGGACCGGGTCGCGGGCGACCAGGGTCGCGTGCGCGTTCGACAGCACGTTCAGGCAGCGGAAGAGCTCGATCAGGCCGATCGAGACGAGCATCACGACGTCGAGGGCGGGCAGCCACTCGAACGCCGGGTAGTCGCGCTCCGTCCAGTGCGAGGGCTGGAGCAGCCACACCAGCAGCACCAGGGACAGCACGGGGGCCGCCAGCAGCATCAGCGCGATGCGGATGCGGTGCGGCTCCTGCGAGATCAGTGAGCGGTACTGGACCCGGTACGGTCTGCTCGGATCGGGCTGGGTGAGGGGACCCGCGAGCCGGCTGTAGTGCTCGTAGTCGTATCTCGGCAGCGCCTTCTTGATCCTGCGGAACGTGCCCGTGTTCCAGTTCCGATGGCCGGGCACCCTGAGCTGGGTGGTCTGGGACGGGTCGTCGTCCCGGTGGGCGCCCGTCGGCGTCGACGTCATGAGTCATCCCCCCACACGCGTCACGAGCGCGTGTTTCGTCGCTTTCCTGCGTCCGTCGTCGGTCCCCCTCGACCTCCGGACGTGCCAGTGGCGGACCGCTGTCACCACGTCACGCACACCTTATAGACACGTCCTCGTGTCCTTCCGGTTGCATGATCCCCCTCGGTCACCGGGACCGGGAACGGGGTCCCTCACCCCGTCCGGACCGGCAGCCGGTTCTCGCCGTCCCCCAACGGCCGCGGTGCGGCGGTCTTTTGAAGGGTCCAGGTTCCCGGTTCGTTCATCATGATCGCAAGATGCGAAACACGGTGCACACCGGCCATAAGGGACCATTGTGACGGCTGAGCGCGCCTCGTGATGTCACAGTTCCCTACGGGGAACGAGAGCGTCACGCTCAACGGAGGCGAGAGAGTTTCCGGCCAAAAAACGACGGGCCCCTCGTGGGACGAGGAGCCCGTCGTGTCGGTGCGCCGCCAGGGACTCGAACCCCGGACCCGCTGATTAAGAGTCAGCTGCTCTAACCAACTGAGCTAGCGGCGCCTGCTGACGGCAGAACTCTACAGGACTCCGGAGGGTGCTCGTGACCGCGCCGGCCCGGCCGCCCGGTCCGGACGGTCCGGGCGAGGAAGGCTTTACATCATTCGGACCGTCAAAGTGCGCGCCGGGAAGACCGTTGCGACACTGACCGTCGTGCACAGCTGCGGAGAAACGTTCCGGGAATGTGAGGGGAATCGCATGGAGTCTCCGGTGTTCGAGGAATTCGATCCGGCCGGAGACTGCGCGTGCCCCGGCTGCGCGCAGGAACGGCGGGCGCGGCCGCTTCCCCTCGCCGGGCGGTGGCTGCGGCGTTCCGCGGCGCGCCGCACCGCGCTGGTCGTGGCCGCCGTGACGTCCGCCGCGCTGGGCGCGCACCCGGTCCCCGCGGCCGCCGTCCAGGACACCCGGCTCTCCGCCGGGCAGGGCGTCCCCGCAGATGAGGGACCCGCCGGCGGGCAGGGCGCGCCGGCCCCGCTGTACGGGCCGGAGGGACGCACGGGCACGGCGGTGCCGCCGGCGGGTCCCGTGACGGTCCCCGCGATCAGCCGTACGGACATCGTCAAGCGGGCCGCCTCCTGGGTCAGCCAGAAGGTGCCGTACAGCGTGTCCGCGTTCTGGTCGGACGGCTACCGGCAGGACTGCTCGGGATACGTGTCCATGGCGTGGAAACTGCCCGGCAACGAATGGACGGGCAGCCTCGCCCAATACGGCGACAAAATCACCAAGGCGGAACTCCAGCCGGGTGACATCCTGCTCTTCCACAATGCGTCCGACCCGTACAACGGTTCGCATGTCGTCATTTTCGGCGGCTGGACGGACTCCACCCGCACCCAATACGTGGCCTATGAACAGACCCCGCCGCACACCCGCCGGATGACCACTCCGTACGCCTACTGGAGCAACTCCGCGCGCTATGTGCCGTACCGCTACAAAGGCGTGACCGACGGGGCGGCGGGGGCGGTTCCGGAGAGCGCCGCACCCGCCCGGCCGCCACGTACTCCCGAGTCCGGGGTGGCGGATTCCGGTCCCGCCGTCGACGGCTCGGACACCACCGCGAGCGGCACCCCGGCCGTCCCCGGAAGCGCCGGGGCGGTCGTCGCCGTGCCGGGCGCTCCGACGGGGGCGGACGCCGGGGCCGGGGCGGGCGGTGGGACGCCGGGGCGGCGGGGCGCCGCCGCGGCCCCGCAGCCGGGGGCGCCGGCCGCTCGGGCGGCGGCCGACGGGAACCGGACGGCACTAAGTGGAGGTTCCGCTTCTGCCGTGGCGGACCCGGAGCGGGCACCCTCCTCGCACGGGGTGCCGGGCTACCCGGGCCGGGCGCCGTTCCGCCCGGGGGAGGAGAACGCCCACGTCACCCGGCTGGGCCGGCAGTTGGTGGAGAGGGGGTTCGGCCGGCACTACACCACGGGGCCCGGCCCGCGCTGGGGCGAGGAGGACCGCCGCAACGTGGCGGACTTCCAGCGGGCGCAGGGCTGGCGCGGCAAGGCCGCGAACGGCGTCCCGGGCCCGGAGACCTGGCGGCGGCTCTTCGCCTGACCCACCCCGGGCGCCGGGCAGCCGCCCCGCCCGTGACCCCCGACGTGACGCATCTGGCGCGGAGGCTGGAGGCACGCATGACCACCACGACATCCCCCGTCCCCGAGCAGGTCCCCGAGTCCGAGGGGCCCGCGGACGGTGCCACGGCGGTCCGTCCGGCCCGGCTGATCCACACGGAGTCCACCACCGAGATCCCCGTCCACCTGCTGTTCCGTGACGATCCCGGCCCGGCCCCCGCGGCGGTGAAGCTGCGCCCCGCGGTCGTCGCCCGCCGTCCCGACGGCGGCCCGGACGGCCGGCCCGCGGGGGCGCGGACCCGCCCGGCCGGCCCCGGCGTGGACCCCGCGCTCGTGGAGCGGCCCGCCCGGGTGCTGCCGGGGATCGCGGGCGTGCTCGCGGGGGTGTGCGGGACGGCGGGCTGCGCGGCCACGGCCTGGTGGGCGGGGGTGCTGCCGCCGCTCGCGGTGCAGGCGCTCGGCCCGCCCGCCGGGGCCGGGGCGCTCGGGCCGGCCCAGTGGGCGTCGTTCGCCGGGGCCGGGGCGCTCGGGCTGTTCGGCTTCGGCGGGCTGGCCCGCGGGCGGACCGGACGGGCCTGGGTGCTGGGGCTGTTCGGGCGTTACCGGGGAACCGTGCGGCGCACCGGACTGCTGTGGGTCAACCCGCTGCTGCTGCGCCGCCGGGTCGACGTACGGCTGCGCCACTGGCGCGGGGAGCCCATGCCGGCGGCCGACCACAGCGGGGTGGCGCTGCGGGTGGCGATGCTGGTGGTGTGGCGGGTGCGCGACACCGCGCGGGCGACCCTGGGCCTGGAGGACCACGAGGGGTACCTGCGGGCGTGCGTGGAGGCGGCGCTGCTGCGGGTGCCGGTGGCAGCGCCGGGCGCCGGGCGGGGCGCGGTGCAGGCGACCCAGGACGCGCTGACCCGGCTGGTCGCGGCGGACGCCGGGCCGGTCGGGGTGGAGGTGTTCGCCGTGCGGCCGCTGCGGGTGGAGTACGCGCCCGAGGTGGCCGCCGCGATGCACCGGCGCAGGATCGCCGCGCTGGACGCCCAGCACCGGGCGAGCGTGCTGAGTTCCGTCGTGGACTCGGTGGAGGACACCGTGACCCGGCTGACCATGCGCGGCCTGGTGGACCTGGACGACTACGAACGCAAGGTGCTGGTGAAGGACCTGACGGTGGCGTTCTGCGCGGGGCGGGGCGAGAACGGGGCGTGAACGGCCGGGGGACAGGCCCTGCGATTGGTATGGACATGTTCAAGCCGCGTCTCTACTCTGAGACTTGGTCTAGACCTACCTGCACGGCTCACTGAACCTCCCCCACACCCCAGGAGCGGCAGCATGCGCACACGGACCAAGATGTACGCAGCCGCCGTGGGACTGGCCACGACCGGAGCGCTCGTGTTCTCCTCCGGCGGGGCCAGCGGCCACGGCTACACCGACCTGCCGGTCAGCCGGCAGAAGCTCTGCCAGAACGGCTCGGTCTCCAACTGCGGCGCCATCCAGTGGGAGCCGCAGAGCGTCGAGGGCCCGAAGGGCTTCCCGGCGGCGGGCCCCGCCGACGGCAGGCTCTGCTCGGCGGGCAACACGTCCTTCGCCCCGCTCGACAGCCCCCGCACCCCGTCGGGCGGAGCCTGGCCCACCACCCGGGTCACCGGCGGCCAGAACTACACCTTCCGGTGGCAGTTCACGGCCATGCACGCCACGACCGACTTCAAGTACTACGTCACCAAGCCGGGCTGGAACGAGAACCACAACCTGACCCGGTCCGACCTCAACCTCACGCCGTTCCTGACCGTGCCCTACAACGGTCAGCGCCCGCCGCAGACGCTCTCGCACAGCGGCCGGCTGCCCTCCGGGCTGAGCGGCCACCACGTGATCCTCGCGGTGTGGACGGTCCACGACACGGGCAACGCCTTCTACGCCTGCTCGGACGTCACCTTCTAGACCGGGACAGATGGCCCGCGCGGCCCCGGACGCGTCAAAGGGCCTCTCGCTCCCACGAGAGGCCCTTCTCGGTGCGCCGCCAGGGACTCGAACCCCGGACCCGCTGATTAAGAGTCAGCTGCTCTAACCAACTGAGCTAGCGGCGCATGACTCCCGCCGTCCGCTTCCGCGGTCGGCGACGGAGAAAATCATACCCGGTCCTGAGAGGTGCTCCCGACCACCTCGGCCGACGGCTGGGGTGGTCCGAACGGAAGGCCTCAGATCGCCAGAGACAGCAGGACGGGGGCGGCGTTGCGGTTGAGGGTGTCGGCGGCCCGGCGCAGCCGGTAAGCGTGCTCCAGCGGCAGGGACAGCGCCAGGCAGCCCACCGAGGAACCGGCGGTGATCGGGACGGCGGCGCAGACCGTGCCGACCGCGTACTCCTGGAGGTCGAGCACCGGGACCGTCGGCGGCTGCGAGGCCAGCCGGTTCAGCAGCAGGCGGTCGCTGGTGATGGTGCGCGAGGTGAGCCGGGCCGGCCGGTGCCGGGCCAGGTGGTCGCGCCGGCCCTCGTGGTCGAGCTGGGTGAGCAGGCTTTTGCCGACCGCCGTCGCGTGCGCCGAGTAGCGGAAGTCCACCCACTCGTTCACCTTCGGGGTGTCCGGGCTGTCGGCGTACTGGGTGACCTTGACCTCGCCGTCGACGTACCGGCTGAGGTAGACGGCGGCGCCCACGGAGTCGCGGAGCCGGTCCAGGGTGTGCTGGAGGGTCTCGCGCAACGCCTCCTGGTGCCCGTCGGCGGAGCCGAGGCGGGCGAAGGCCGCTCCGGTGACGTACGCGCCGTCGGTGATCTGCTCGACGTAGGCCTCGCGGCGCAGCATCCGCAGGAGGGTGGTCAGCCGCTCCGTGCCGATGCCGGTCTCGCGGGCGAGTTCGCTGTCGTTGATTCCTGTGCTGCGCCGCGCCACCGTCTCCAGGACGCGCAGCGCGTCCTGGACCGAGTGGTACGACGCGGTCGGCTCGTGCCTCAGCGCCACGGTTTCCCCCTGCGCTCGCTCGTCGGCCCGACGGAACCGTCCCGTCCGCCGGGCGGACGGAGGGCGGTGTCCAGGGGCCTGGGGCCGCAATCCGGTCAACGAATCCCCTCCACGATAGCCGTCAAAGGGCCTGACCAAAGCGGGGGTTGACAAGATTGCGGCCCTTTCAACTGCGGCGCCGACCCTCTGGCATATGCCAGAGGAATGACCCATGTCGTGGACCTCGGGTGATGCGGCGGGCACGCCAGGTGACTACAGGACCGCGCTCAGGAATTCCCGCGTCCGGTCGTGCTCGGGCTCGTTGAAGATCTTCTCCGGCGACCCCGCCTCGATGACCCGGCCCGAGTCGAACATCAGCACCTGGTCCGAGATGTCCCGCGCGAAGTTCATCTCGTGGGTCACGCAGAGCATGGTGATGTCGGTCGAGCGGGCGATGTCCCGCAGCACGTCCAGCACGCCGGCCACCAGCTCCGGGTCCAGGGCCGAGGTGACCTCGTCCAGCAGCAGCACCTGCGGACGCATCGCCAGCGCACGGGCGATCGCCACGCGCTGCTGCTGGCCGCCGGACAGCTGGCCCGGGTGCTTGTCGAGGTGGTCGGTCAGCCCGACCATCTCCAGCAGCTCCCGCGCCCGCTCCTCGGCCGCGTCCTTGGACATGCCGAGCACGGTGACCGGGGCCTCGGTGATGTTCCGCAGCACGGTCATGTTCGGGAACAGGTTGAACTGCTGGAAGACCATGCCGATCTTCTTGCGGACCTCGCGGACCTGCTTCTCCGGCGCGGGGAACAGCTGCTGCCCGTCGACGGTGATGACACCCTCGTCCGGCTTCAGCAGGGTCATCAGCAGCCGCAGGATCGTGGTCTTGCCGGACCCCGACGGACCGATCAGCGTCACGTGCTTCCCGGCGTCCACCGAGAAGTCCAGGTTGTCCAGGACCGTGTGGTCCCCGAACCGCTTGGTGACCCGCTCCAGCCGGATCAGCTCACCGGTCGCGCGCGGGGTCTCGGGCTTCTCTTCGAACGGGGCGTGGGTGTCAGTGGACAAGGCGTCGCTCCAGGGCTCGCAGGGCAAGGGAGGCCAGGTAGGAGATGACGATGAAGGCCACGCCGATCACCGTCAGGGGCTCGGTGAACTGGAAGTTCTGCTGGGCGAACAGCCGCGCCTGGCCGAGCATCTCCAGCACGGTGATGGCCATCAGCAGAGGGGTGTCCTTCAGCATCGAGATGACGTAGTTGCCGAGCGCGGGCACCACCCGGCGCACGGCCTGCGGCAGGATCACCACGGTCCACGTCCGGCGCAGCGGCAGGTTCAGCGCCGTCGCCGCCTCCCACTGGCCCACCGGCACGGCCTCGATACCGGCGCGGTAGACCTGCATCGTGTACGTCGAGTAGTGCAGCCCGATGGCGAAGACACCCGTGGTCATCGCCGAGAAGGTGATCCCCCACTCGGGCAGCACGTAGAAGAGGAAGAACAGCTGCACCAGCAGCGGGGTGTTGCGGATGAACTCCGTGACGCCGCCGACCGGCCAGGTCACCCAGCGCGTCGGCGTCCGCATCAGCAGCGCCCACACCAGGCCGAGCACGAAGGAGATCAGCGAGCCGAACACCAGGATCTGCAGGGTGACCCACAGACCGTCCCAGAAGTACGGCATGAAGTCGGCGACCGCGCCCCAGTCCCACGTCACGAGACACCACTTCCCTCGGGCACGCGCACGGCGGCGGCCTTCTTCTTCGGCGCCTTGCCGACGCCCGCCTTCAGCTTCTTCTCCAGCCCGCGCATGGACCGGGTGAGCAGGAAGGCGATCACGAAGTAGATGAGCAGGATGTACGTGTAGATCTCCGCGCTCTCCTGCAGCGCCAGGCGGACCAGGTTGGCGCTGAACGCCAGGTCGCCCATGCCCATGACCGACACCAGGGCGGTGCCCTTGAGCAGCTCGATCAGCAGGTTGGAGAACGGCGGGACCATCTCCGGCACCGCCTGCGGCAGCAGGATGAGCTTCATCCGCTGCCAGGGTGTGAAGCTGAGGGCGATGCCGCCCTCACGCTGGGCCGGGTCGACCGCGGCGAGCGCGCCGCGCACGATCTCCGATCCGTACGCCCCGTAGGTCAGGCCGAGCGCCAGGGTGCCCGCCCACAGCGGCACGAGCTGCCAGCCGAAGGCCGGGGGCAGCACGAAGAACACCCAGAAGATCATCACCAGCGCCGAGGTGCCTCGGAACACCTCGGCGTAGAAGCCCGCGAGGAAGCGGACGATCCACAGCCGGTGGGTGCGGGCGATGCCGACCACGAACGACACCGCGGTGGCGAGCAGCGCGCTGAGCACGAGCAGCTGGATCGTGACCCAGACGCCGTCGAGTACGCGTTCCCAGAGTCCTGAGGTCATCCGCCGCACAGCTCCTTCGCGGTCAGATCGGTCATCTCGTCCTCGGTGAACCCGAACGGCCGCAGGATCCGCAGCAGTTCGCCGCTCTCCTTGAGCTTCGCCAGCTCGGCGTTGAACGCGTCGCGCAGCTTGGTCTCGGTGGGCCGGAAGGCGAACGCGCCGCCGTCGACGTGCGGTTCGCCGTCGACGATGGGCTTGAAGGCCTCGGTGACCTCCGCCTTGCTGGACTTCTTGACCACCTCGCGGGTGGTGAGGGCGGTTCCGGCGAAGACGTCGACACGTCCGGCCTCGACGGCGTTCAGGCCGGCGACCTGATCGGGGACGATCAGGATGTCGCTCTCCTTGTACCCGGCCTCCACGGCGTACGCGATCTCCGCGTAGCCGGTGCCGGTGGCGAACTTCGCCTTCTTCTCGACCACGTCCTGGTAGTTGCGCAGCCCCAGCGGGTTGCCCTTGCGGACGATGAACGAGTCGAGCATCTGGTAGTCGGGGTCGGAGAAGATGACCTGCTCACAGCGCTCGGCGTTGACGTACATCCCTGCGGCCACGACGTCGAACTGCTGCGAGTTCAGCCCGGGTATCAGGGAGCCGAACTCGGTGGGCACGGGCTGCACCCGCTCCACCCCCAGCCTCTTGAAGATGACCTTGGCCAGCTCCGGTGCCTCGCCGGTCAGTTCACCGTCCGTGTCGATGTACCCGAAGGGGATCTCACCCGCGATGCCCAGCCGGACCACGCCCGCCGCCTTGAGCCGGTCGAGCAGGTCGCCGCCGTCGGTCGTCGAGGCGGTCGGTACCCGTGAGCAGCCCGCGGCACCCAGTGCGCCGAGCGCCGCGACCCCCGCGAGCAGCGACCGACGCGAGGGTCCGGAGGTCCCTTGTATTCGTCTCAGTGGTTGAAGTGGTGGAGCCATGGCGGCGCGGCTACCCGAAGCGATGCGAGTTATTCCGGCCAATTTCGGCCCCGTTCGGCGGTCGGGCGGTCTTGACCGGCGCGGGACCATGGGGTGCATGGCCGACCGATTCCTCGAGATCTCCCTGGTCAAGCGCGAGGTGACCGGTGTCGCGCGGCTGCTCGACGACCGTGCGCCGATCACCTGCGAAGCCGTCTGGAAATCTCTCCCGCTGTCCGGCGACGTCTACCACGCCAAATACGCGCGCAACGAGGTCTACGCCCTCTTCCCGCCCTTCGCGGACCGGGAGGTACCCCTGGAAAACCCCACCGTCACGCCCATTCCGGGCGACCTGTGTTATTTCACCTTCTCCGGCGCCGAGTTGGGCACCACCTCCTACGGCTACGACCGCGAGGTCCGCCCCGGCAGCACCGTGGTGGACCTCGCCCTGTTCTACGAACGGAACAACCTGCTGCTCAACGGCGACGTCGGCTGGGTGCCCGGCATCGTCTGGGGGCAGATGGTGGAGGGTCTGGACGCCCTCGCCGACGCCTGCAACGACCTGTGGCGCACCGGTGCCGCCGGGGAGACGCTCAGTTTCCGGCGGCTGTGACGCCCGCCTCGTACAGCGTGTGCGCCGCCCGCAGGACCAGCGCGTCCCGGTGCCGGGCGGCGACCAGCTGAAGCCCCACGGGCAGCCCGCCCACCAGACCGACCGGCACCGTCGCGGCGGGCTGCTGCGTCATGTTGAAGGGGTAGGTGAACGGCGTCCACCCGGTCCAGCGCCGGTGCCCCGACCCCGGCGGCACCTCCGCGCCCGCCTCGAACGCGGTGATCGGCAGCGTCGGGGTGACCAGCAGGTCGTAGGTGTCGTGGAAGCGGCCCATCCGCCGGCCCAGGTCCATGCGCACGTCCACCGCGGCCAGATAGTCCAGCGCCGACAGCCGGGCACCGGCCCGGCAGATCTCCCGCAGCCCCGGATCGAGCCGCTCCCGCTGTTCCCGGCCCAGGTGCTGGGTGACCCGGGCCGCGCCGGCGAACCACAGGGTGTGGAAGGCCTCCACCGGATCGGCCAGGTCGGGGTCGGTCTCCTCGACGTACGCGCCGAGCTCCGCCAGCCGCTCCACCGCCCGCCGCACCACCGCCGCGACCTCGCGGTCCACCCGCACCTGCCCGCCCAGCGTCGGCGAGTACGCCACCCGCAGCCCCCGCACCCCGCCGGCCAGCCCGTCCGTGAAGGACCCGGGCGCCGGGGCGAGACCGGACCAGTCACGGGAGTCCGGCGCGGCGATCGCGTCCATCAGCAGCGCCGCGTCCGCCGCGTCCCGGGTCATCGGACCGACGTGCGCCAGCGTGCCGAACGCGCTCGCCGGATACAGCGGCACCCTCCCGTACGTCGGCTTCAGCGCGAAGATCCCGCAGAACGCGGCCGGGATGCGGACACTGCCCCCGCCGTCCGTGCCCAGCGCCAGCGGCCCCGCGCCGAGGGCCACGGCCGCCGCCGCGCCCCCGCTGGACCCGCCCGCCGTCCGGGCCGGGTCGCGGGGGTTGCGGGTGACCCCGCCGAGCGGGGAGTCCGTCACGCCCTTCCAGCCGAACTCGGGCGTCGTGGTCTTCCCCAGGAACACCGCGCCCCGCTCCCGCAGCCGCGCCACCGACGGCGCGTCCTCGTCCCAGCGCCCGGCCGGGTCGATCGTCCGCGAGCCCTTCAGGGTCGGGGCGCCGCGCAGCAGCAGGAGGTCCTTCACCGTGACCGGCACCCCGTCCAGCGGCCCCCGCTGCTCGCCCCGCCGCCACCGCTCCTCGGAGGCGGCGGCCCGCTCCAGGGCGTCGTCGGTGAGCAGCCGCACGAACGCGTTCACCTCGGGCTGGATCTCCTCGGCCCGGCGCAGCGTGGCGCGGGTCACCTCCACGGGACCGAACTCGCCCTTGCGGTAGCCGTCGAGAAGCTGCGTCGCGGTCAGATCGGTGAGCTCGGACATCCGGCCTCCTCGGAGACGTCAGTGACCCGGTACATACCCCCGCTGCTTGTCGACCACGTTCACCAGTGGCCTCCCCGACGTCCACAGCTCGAACAACTCCACGAACTGTGCCCCGAGTTCGTCCCTCCAGCCGACGGTGTCCCCGCTCATGTGCGGGGAGACGACCACCCCCGGCAGCTCCCACAGCGGACTGTCCGGCGCGAGCGGCTCGGCCGCGAACACGTCCAGCGCCGCGCCCGCGATCCACCGCTCGCGCACCGCCCTGACCAGCGCCTCCTCCACCACCAGTTCGCCCCGGCCGACGTTGACGAAGTACGCGGACGGCTGCATCACGCCGAACCGGCGGGCGTCGAACATGCCCCGCGTCCCCTCGGTCAGCGGAGCCGCGGCGACGACCCAGTCCGCGCGCGTCAGCAGCCGGTCCAGGTCCTCGGGGCCGTGCGTCCCGGGCCGTGCCGTACGCCCCACCAGTGCCGTGGTGATCCCGAGCGCCCGCAGCGTGCCCGCCACCGCCCGGCCGATCGGCCCGGACCCCACCACGCACGCCCGCGTCCCGGCCACCCGGCGCGTCTCCCGGTGCCGCCAGGTCCGCTCCCGCTGCAGCGCCAGCGTCCTGGGCAGGTCCTTGGCGAAGGCGAGGACGAGGCCGGCGACGTACTCGGCGATCGGCCCGTCGAAGACCCCGCGGGCGTTGGTGACCACGGTGTCGGACGCGGCGAGTTCGGGGCAGAGCAGGTGGTCCACCCCGGCGCTCGCGGTGTGCACCCAGCGCGGCCGGGGACCCTCGCCCGGCCAGGCCCGGCGCACCGCGTGCGAGGTGAAGTCCCACACCAGCAGCACGTCCGCGTGCGGCAGCCGCTCGGCGAGCGTCGACCCGTCGGCGTGCTCGATCCGCGCCCGGCCGGTGAGCCTGCCGAGCCGGGGGAGCGGTTCGGCGTCCAGCACGAGCAGGGTGGGGGTCGTCATGGGCCTCGTCTCCAGGTTCCTCGGGTGCCTCCCGGCGGCCTTCCGGCGGGCGGTGACGACGACTCAACAGGGTGCTGACCGGAGGGTGACCCGGGCGGATTGACCGCACCGGCACCCGAACCTACCGTCGTCGGCACGGGTTCTTCCGCGTTCCTTCGTGTGCTCGTCTCCCAGTGTGAGGCCGGTGCCTGTCATGGACGTCTCCCCTCTCGGCGGCCCGAGCCCGCAGCGCGGGGTCGGGGTGGTGGCACCCTTCGACTTCGCGCTGGACCGGGAGCTGTGGCGCTGGATCCCGGACGGCGTCTCCCTGCACCTGACCCGTACCCCGTACGTGCCGGTCGAGGTGAGCCTCGATCTCGCCCGGCTGGTCAGCGAGCACGAGACGCTGGGCGAGGCGGTGCGCACCCTCACCGCCGTCGGCCCCGAGGTCGTCGCCTACGCCTGCACCTCGGGCAGCTTCGTCGGCGGGATCGTCGGCGAGCGGGCCATGTGCGAGGCGATGAGCCGGGCCGGCGCGGTCCCCGCGATCACCACCTCCGGCGCGCTGCTCGAAGCGCTGGTGGAGCTGGACGTGCGCCGGGTCGCCCTGGTCACCCCGTACACCGTGTCGGTCACCCGGGCGCTGGAGCACTACGTGGCGCGGGCGGGCGTCACCGTCACCGGCTGCGCCTACATGGGGCTGACCCGGCACATCTGGAAGGTCACCTACCGCGAGGTGGTGGACATGGCACGGCAGGCGGTCCACGGCCGGACCGGCGCCTGTCACGCGCTGTTCCTCTCCTGCACCAACCTGCCGACCTACGACGTGATCCCGCAGCTGGAGGCGGAACTGCGCATACCGGTCATCTCGGCCAACCAGGTGACCATGTGGGCGGCGCTGCGCCGATTGGGTACCCGAGCGGTGGGACCGTATCAGGCGCTGATCGACGCGTCGGCGCGCTCCGGGACCGTGCCGCCGGGCCGGGCGCCGACCGTGCTGCCCGGACAGACACCGGGTCCGGTGCTGCCGGACGCGCCAGGAGAGAAGCAGCAGGAAGGCTGGACATGACCGCACTGGGATTCCTCTACCCCGGCCACTCCGCGGAGGACGACTATCCGCGCGTCGAGCAGTTGCTGGGCAGCGACGTCCGTCTGGACCTGGTGCACACCGACATCGGCGAGGACGCGCACCGGGTGGACGCGCTGCGCGAGATGGGCTCGCCCGAACGGCTGGCGGCCGGACTCCAGGAGCTGCGGCTGTCCGGCGCCGAGGCCGTGGTGTGGGCCTGCACCAGCGGCAGCTTCGTGCACGGCTGGCAGGGCGCCCACGAGCAGGTGCGCGACCTCGCCCGGGCCGCCGGCATGCCCGCCTCCTCCACCTCCTTCGGCTTCGTGCACGCGCTGCGGGAGATCGAGGCCCGGCGGGTCGCCGTCGGCGCGACCTACCCGGACGACGTCGCCCAGCTCTTCGCCGCGTTCCTGCGGGACGGGGGAGCGGAGGTCACCGGGGTGCGCAGCTCCGGGATCGTCACGGCGGCCGAGGTCGGCACCTGGGGTGAGCCGGAGCTGTTCGCGCTGGCCCGCGCGGCCGACTCCCCGGACGCGGACGCGGTGCTGCTGCCGGACACCGCGCTGCACACCGTCGCCCACATCCCGGCCCTGGAGAAGGAGCTGGGCAAGCCCGTCCTCACCGCCAACCAGGTCACCGTCTGGGAGGGCCTGCGCCTGGCCGACCGCCGGGTGAACGCCCCGGAACTGGGCGCCCTCTTCACCCGCGAACCGGTCGTCCAGGTGTGAGCCCGGGCCCGACCGGTTCCGTTCGGACGCCGGGAGCCGTCCGTACGGACGTCCGGAGCCGTTCCGTACGGACGTGAGGAACGCCACCTTCACGGCGTACGTCGTCCCGCGCGCCCGCGGCGCGTTCCCGCCGCCGTCTTTGTGCGCCCCGCGAGCTGGGTAGTCACCGGTCGGCGCGCCCGCGGACGCGGGGGTGGCCGGCCGCACCGGACCGGACGCCCTCTTGCGGGGGCGCGGGACAATGGACGGTGGCCCTCCGGCACCCCGGGGGCCACCGAGACGTACGAAGGAGAAGTCATGGCGGAGTACGCGCCGCGCCCGGACCAGCCGCGGCTGCGCCCCGCGCCCCTGCTGTTCGAGCCCGCGCAGGCGGCCTCGGACCCCGAGCACTTCTTCGACCTGGAGTCGATCGAGGATCCGCGCGCCCTGCTGGAGCGGGCCACGGAGCTGACGCTCGCGTTCCGTGCCGCCGCGGACCGGGCGACGGAGTTCCAGGCGATGGCGGCGGCCCAGCTCGCCGACCCCCGGCGCTTCGACCGGCTGACGACGGCGGACATCGCCGAGCGCGCCGAGTGGACCGAGGACTACGCGAAGAAGATGGTCGAGTTCGGCCGCGACCTGATGCGCGGCGGAGAGGGCCCGGGGCACGTCGACCCCGTGTGAGCCCGCCGCCCCGCGGTCCTTCCCCTGCCTGGGCCGAACGGGCGGGGCATATGCCGGGTGGCAGGGTACGCGCTCGGCCTCCCTCTCGTCAGGAGTTCCGGCAACTCTGCGGAACCGCGCTCTCACGGCGCGTAGAAATATCTGTATGAGCAGCACACCGAATGTCTTCGACGTCAGCGGTGTCACCCCGGACGGCGCCGCCTGGCTCGCCTCGGCGGGCACCGCCCGGTGCGGCACGCGGACGCTCTGGGGGGAGCGGCAGGACGCCCCGGTGGTCCTGCCCTGCGGCGTGGTCTTCGACGTGGTGAGCGTGCCCGGGATCTTCGGGCGCCGGATGCTGGACCGCCTGTGGGAGGAGGGGCCGGGCTCGGGTCCCGTGGCGGAGTACCGGGGACGGATGCTGCTGTTCGCCGCGGTCGGCACCGCCCAGCGGCTGCCCGCCCTGCTGACCTGGGAGGAGTGGGGCGCGCACGGCTCCCGTACGGACGGTGTGCCGCCCCTGCTGTGTCACGGCGCCGGCGACGAGGTGACGGTCCCCGCCCCGGCTGCACCCGCCCGCGCCGACGCGGCGCCCCTCGCCCGCTGGCTGGTCGCCCCCGACACCCGTCGCCCCTGGCTGCCGGGCCCGGAGGTGCTGCTCTGGGCGGCGGTGCGGGCGGCCCGGGCGGCCGTGCGGATATCGATTTTTCCTCCCGCCGATCGTGGTGCTAATGTCTACGACGTCAGCAGGCGCCGCTAGCTCAGTTGGTTAGAGCAGCTGACTCTTAATCAGCGGGTCCGGGGTTCGAGTCCCTGGCGGCGCACGACACGAAGAAGGCCCCTCGCGCAAGCGGGGGGCTTTCTTCGTCGCGGTTCAGGACGCCTGGGCCGTCCGGTCGCCGGTGGTGATCTTCACCGTCCAGGCGCCCGAGGCGGTACGGCCCTCGACCTCCACCCGGACGGACTCACCGGGGACCGTGAAGCTCTCGCCGAGGGCGACCGGGGCGTCCGCCAGTGGGGGATAGACGGAGTCCTCCCAGCAGGCCTCGGTGTGCGGGTGGGCGTCGATCACCTCGATGGGCCCGCGCCCCGAGCGGGTGCCGGCGCTCACCCGGTAGACCAGCACCCCCGGCCGGCAGGCCGCCCGGTCGTTGCCGACCGGTCCGCGCACCTCGAACGCCAGCGCCGTGTCCGTCCCCGTACGCACCACCGCCAGCTTGGTGCCGCGTCCCAGTCCGAAGGACGGCGCCCCCGCCGCCCCCGTCACCGGTGTCGTCGGGCCCGCCCCCAGCGGCTCCAGCGTGAGCCGCACCGGACCGCCCTCCTGTACGCACCGCACCTGCCGGGGCTCCAGCCAGCCCAGCTTCCACTTGTGCCAGCCGAAGAGATCCGGCGCCAGCGCGAACTGGCTGCCCATCAGGTCCCAGTCCCCGACGTGGGTGTCCCAGTCGCCCTTGCCGTCCACCGGCCGGTGGTACAGGTCGGGCAGGTCGAAGACGTGCCCGGTCTCGTGCGCCAGCACCAGCCGGTCCGGCGGACTGTTCTCGAACACGGTGACGACCCGTCGGATGTCCGTGCCGTCGGCCCGCATCGGCCGGTCCAGATTGACCACCTTCGTGGCGTCGGAGTCCACGCCCGGCGCGTCCGGATCGGCGACGAAGTACACGATGTCGTAGCGCGAGTAGTCGACGTGCGGATCGGACGCGGCGAGCGCGTCCCGCAGATAGGCCGCCCGGTGCGCCACGGTCCAGTCGCGCTGTATGGCGTACGCCGTCGACGGACGCGGCATGCGGATCCACCGGTTCACCGGGTGCGACCGCAGGCTGAACTTGCCGTAGGAGGCCTGCTCGAAGAAGCGGCCGGTCGCCGGGAAGTGGTCGGCGGCCAGGTCCCGCGGCGTGGTCAGCGGATGCGAGTCGGGGAACGACAGGAACACCATCACCGCGTCGAGCTGCCGCGTCGGACGCGGGTAGGAGGCGTTCCAGGTGTCCAGGCCCTCCGAGTGGTGGGCGTCGGTGCGGGTCAGCACACAGGGCTCCGCCGAGAAGGGCCCGGGGCCGGACACCACGGTCACCAGGGACGTCGCCGCCAGTGCCGACATGGTGGTGCACATCGCCGCCGTGGTGCGCAGCCGGGGCCGTACACCCGAACGGCCGATCCGCCGCAGTGCCTCACGTCCGAGTCCTCTCGGGGTGAGCTGACGCGGCACGGGGACCTCCGGGAGACGGTTCGCGGGACACCGCCCCCAGACTGGGATGATTTGTCGTACTACGCCCTGTTCAACTGCACCGGTCGGGTGAGAACGGAGGCGATCCGGGCAGTACCGCACGCGGTCCGCTCCGTACGCACTCACGGAACGTCACAACTGGTCGGAGCCCTGCCCTAAGCCGTCGGACCGCGCGCAGAAACGATCGGGCAGAGATGCGGAACCGGCTCCGAGGCCGGACAGTGGCTGGAGCGGCCCCACCCGGGCCTCTATGATCGGCACACTTTCCGGGTACGGAGAGACCTTTCCCAGCACGACAGCGAGCGAGTGCACTGCGGGAGCGAGTGGTGAGCGGAACGTCCGAAGGGCCGACGCCCGCGACTGAGCTCAACCGGCCGGTCGTCACAGAGAGTGAGATCCTCACGTCCCCCGGTGCAGAGGCGTTCGGTGCGGAGGGGCTCGGTGCAGAGGCCCTCGGTGCGGAGGCCGTAGCTGCAGAGGCCCTCGGTGCGGAGGCCCCCGGCGCCGAGGACTCCGACCCGCGCACACCCCCGCCGCCGTCCTACCGCTCCGTCTTCACCGCCGCCCCGCTCGCCATGGCCGTCGTCGACCGCGAGGGCACGGTCACCGGCGCCAACGCCGCCCTCGCCGAACTGCTGGGCCGCGACCAGGCCACCCTCACCGGCGCTGTCGCCGCCGACCTGGTGGACCTCGGCTCCGACGCCCGCACCTGGCACGCCTACCGCGAACTGCTGCGCGGCCGCCGCGGCCGCCTGCGCTGCACCCGCCGGCTCAAACACCCCGAGGGGCACGCGCTGTGGGTGCGGGTCACCGCCGCCCCGCTGCCCCCCGACGACGGGGGCGTGCTGCTGTCCGTCGCCGACATCAGCGACCACCGCGCACTGCAGTCCCGGCTGCGGCACCTGCGCGAGCACGACCCGGTGACCCGGCTGCCCAACCGCACCCTGTTCTTCGAACGCCTCACCACCGCCCTGGAGGCGGAGTCGTACGCGGAGAGCGGCACCGGCCGGATCGGGCTGTGCTACCTCGACCTGGACGGCTTCAAGGCCGTCAACGACACCCTCGGCCACCGCGTGGGCGACCAGTTGCTGGCCGCCGTCGCCGAACGGCTCACCCGGTGCGCGCAGGAGACGGGCCGCACCCGGGCCGGCATCCCGCTGGTCGCCCGGCTCGGCGGCGACGAGTTCGCCCTGCTCGTCGAGGACTCCACCGGCACCGAACAGCTCGCCGACCTCGCCGAGTCGCTGCTCGACGCCATCCAGGCCCCGTTCGACCTGGCCGGCCGGCGCCTGTCGGTCTCCGCCTCGATCGGCGTCGTCGAGCGGCACGCCGCCGGCACCACCCCGACCGCGCTGATGCAGGCCGCGGACACCACGCTGTACTGGGCGAAGGCCGACGGCAAGAGCCGCTGGACGCTGTTCGACCCGGAGCGCAACGCCACCCGGGTGACCCGCCAGGCCCTCGCCTCCACCCTCCGGCCGGCCATCGACCGGGGCGAGTTCGCGCTGGAGTACCAGCCGCTGGTGGGCATGGAGGACGACCGGGTGCACGGCGTCGAGGCCCTGATCCGCTGGAACCACCCCCGCTTCGGCACGCTGACGCCGAATCGGTTCATCTCCCTGGCGGAGGAGGACGGTTCGATCGTGCCGCTCGGCCGCTGGGTACTGCGCACCGCCTGCCGGCAGGCGCGCGCATGGCAGACGGAGCACCCGGACGGGCCGCCCATCTTCGTCAGCGTGAACGTGGCGGTCCGTCAGGTGTGGGACTCCGACCTGGTGGCGGACGTCGCCGACACGCTGGAGGAGACGGGACTGCCCGCGCACCTGCTCCAGCTGGAGCTGACCGAGTCGGCGGTGATGGGCTCCTCCGGCCGGCCGCTGCAGACCCTGAAGGCGCTCAGCGACATGGGCGTCCGCATCGCCATCGACGACTTCGGCACCGGCTACTCCAACCTCGCCTACCTCAGCAGGCTGCCGGTGTCGGTCCTCAAGCTCGACGGCTCCTTCGTGCGGGGCTTCCAGATCGAGGACCGCACGGCGAAGGCCAGCCCCGCCGACGAGGTGATCGTCGAGGCGATGGTGCAACTCGCCCACCGCCTGGGGCTGACCGTCACCGCGGAGTGCGTGGAGACCTCCGCGCAGGCCACCCGGCTGCGCCGGATCGGCTGCGACACCGGTCAGGGCTGGCTGTACTCACGCCCGGTCCCGGCCGACCGCATCTCCGAGCTGCTCGGCACGCCGGACGTTCAGGCGGGCGTCGGCAACCCGTAGGCGTCGGCGATCAGTTCGTACGACCGCACCCGGACGTCACCGCCGTGCGCGTTGGCGGTGAGCATCAACTCGTCGGCGCCGGTGCGCTTCTGGAGGTCGTCCAGGCCGGCCCGGACCTCGTCCGCGGTGCCGTGGATGACGTTGGCGTTCCAGGACTCCACGAACTCCCGCTCCATCGGGCTGAAGTCGTACGCCTCCGCCTCCTCCGGCGTGGGCACGAGCCCCGGGCGGCCGGTGCGCAGCCGCACCATGTTCAGCGCGGCGGCCAGCACCTGGCGGCGGGCCTCCTTCTCGTCGTCCGTGGCGAGCGCCGCGACGCCGATCAGCGCGTACGGCGCGTCCAGCACCGCGCTCGGCCGGAAGCTCTCCCGGTACAGGTCCAGCGCCGGGACGGTGTTCTGCGCGGAGAAGTGGTGGGCGAAGGCGAACGGCAGCCCGAGCATGCCGGCCAGCTGGGCGCTGAACCCGGAGGAGCCGAGCAGCCAGAGGGGCGGCCGGTGCGGGGACTGCACCCCGCCGGGCGAGGTGGCCTGCACCGGGCCGGGCACGGCGTGGATCCGCCGGTAGGGGTGCCCGTCGGGGAAGTCGTCGTCCAGGAAGCGGGTCAGCTCGGCGAGCTGCTGCGGGAAGTCGTCGGCGCCCTCGTTCAGCCGGTCGGTGCGGCGCAGGGCGGCGGCGGTCGCCCCGTCGGTGCCGGGCGCCCGCCCGAGACCCAGGTCGACCCGTCCGGGGGCCATGGCCTCCAGCGTGCCGAACTGTTCGGCGATGACGAGGGGCGCGTGGTTGGGCAGCATCACGCCGCCCGAACCGAGCCGGATCCGCTCCGTGTGCGCGGCCAGGTGCGCGAGGATCACGGCGGGCGAGGAGGAGGCCACACCCGGCATGGAGTGGTGCTCGGCCACCCAGTACCGGTGGTACCCGCGCGCTTCGCCGAGCTTCGCCAGCTCCACGCTGGTCCGCAGCGCGTCGGACGCGGTCCGCCCGGCCCCGACCGTGACCAGGTCGAGCACGGAAAGGGGAACGGGGGCGGAGCCGAGGGCGGTACCCCTGATCTCGTCGTCTGCGGTCACGTGGGGGTGCCTCCTGTCGTACGTCCACTCACACAGTGCTGTGCGGTGGAAGAACAGGGGGTGCTCCCCGCTTATTCCCCCGGCCGGGGGTGCGTGTCGTATACGTGCTCGCCCCCTCACGCGCTGCGGTGAGACCCGAGGTCGGCCGATGAGGGCGCCCGTACGCCGACCGGGACGAAGATTTCCGTACTGCTGGAGGGCTTGATGTGCAGCCCTGCCCTTGCGGACCTCAGCCACCCGAGGCCGACACCGCGTTTCCCGGTCGAGGAGCACCCGGCGGCTGGCACCCGGCCAGTCCGCTCCCCGGACGGTCTCGCGGCCATCACGTCCGAGTCGGACCAGGAACCGGGATGTTCCTTGCCTTCACGTACGCCGAGCGCCACCCCTGGCTCATGCCACCGAGGAGGTTCCGCCCGACACCGGCTCCTCCGGCCGGTGACCGTTGAGCGCGGGAAGGCGAAGGCCGAACGGTCACCGTCCAGGTCTATGGTCAGCGACGCGTCCAGTGCCTTGGTCAGGCGGGTGAGCAGCGGCAGGTTCGACACAGACCCGCTACCGGAGGACCGAGCCGAAACAGTAGCCGGGCTGCGAAAACGGCAACCGGCCGGATCACCGGGATGACCGGAGCCGGGCTCCTGGCACAGCGAGCTATCGCCTACGACCGTCCTACGGCCGGATCGCAGGCAAGGGCCGACCAGGGGGCCGACCCCTCACATGCGTCGCGAGGCTCACCGAGGGCGGTGGCCGGCACCACCTCCAGTCGGCAGCGATGCCCCGGCGGCTAACCCTCGCGGTGGGCCCCTCCCGCCCCGGCCCCGCGCCGCCAAACTGGGCGACGCGCCAGCCCTGCCCATATATCATCGGCGCTATGGGCAGCGGGCGGTACTCGATCGAGATCGAGCCGGAGGTGCGGCTGTGGCTGGAGAACATTCCGGCCCATCACTACAAGCAGGCCGAACGCGTCGCCGACCTGCTCGCCGAGCAGGCCGCCACGCTCGACGAACCGCACTCCCGCCATCTGGGCGGCAAGCTCCGCGAGCTGCGCTTCCGTCTGGGCGATACCCATCAGCGGATCACCTACTGGTTGGCGCCCGGCCGACGTGTCGTGCTGCTCACCGTGTTCCGCAAGACCAAGATGCGCGAGCAGGTCGAAGTGGACCGCGCCCACGCCGCACAGCGATTGTGCGAGGCAGAGCATGAAGCCGCCGCTGAGCACGACCTCTACAGCCGCAACCTCAAGGAGAACCGGTGAACCACAGCGAATGGAGGACCCGTCGCCACCGCCGGCTGCTGGGCGAACACCTGGACGCTGACCCCGAGTACGACCGGGTCTACGAAGAGGCCGGTCTCGCCATGACGTTGGGCAAGGCCGTCTACGACCGGCGTAAGCAGCTGGGCCTGAGCGAGGCTGACCTCGCCGAGCGCATGCACGTCGACGTCGATGACATCGAAGGCATCGAGACGGCCACCGAGCTGCCGCCCATCGCGGTCATCATGCGCCTGGCCCGCGCACTGGACCTCACGGTGGACGTGCACCTCGCCGGCGGAGACGAGCCCACCGTCACCATCGTCGCCCCAGCGGCCTGAGGCGGGGAGGAACCATGCAGGACCCGCCTTCCGCGCTCGCCCGTGAGCTCGGGCAACTCGTCCACGACCGGCGCATCGAGCTCGGGCTGTCCCAGGCCGAGCTGGCCGAGCGGTGCGGGATGAAACAGCCGCAGATCTCCCGCTTCGAAGGCGGCGGGACCGTGCCCACGCTCCCCCTCCTGCGCCGCCTGGCTCAGGCTCTCGGCGCCGACTTGACCATCAGCCTCACCCATCACGACAAAGCCGCTTGACACGCATTCGGAATCTCAGGAATTCCCCAGCCGGTGTAGGCCACTGACGGCAGTAATGACGGCAACAGCAGCAGGCTCCAGCGTACGAGCACGAACATCCGGCGACTGTCAAATGGTCCGCTGACCAGCAAACTTGCAGGTAGGAGCGGCCTGGTCTGCACACGTACTATGTGCCGGCGGGTGGCACGCCGATCCTGGTGCACCACACGTCGGCAGCTTGCGAGATCAACGTGAGTCGCAGTAAGTATCGTGAGTCTGCTCAGCACATCGAGGGCCGCCAGAGCTGTGGGGCGTTCCATTCCTCCAAGTCAGTGCTGGGGCCCGCCGAGTCCACAGGGTGTTCAAAGCCTGCCACTCATCGCTATACCCAGTCAGAAACTCGTAGGCACTGAGAATTTCCGCTGCCCAACCTTCCAAAGGTGCGAATAGTGGTGTGTGATTGATGGGTAGTCGATTGGACAAGCTGATTTCCGGATCGAACGAATAAATCGCCTCTTCCTTGATTGCGAACTGACCACCAAAGGTGTGATTGAGTATGGATCTCGCCTTATCCCGAAGTGTCCATTCGTGTTGGGTGGAGAATTTTCCACCGGAAACATGTATGTGCTCGATTCTGTGAAGGCAATGTGCCTTCGAGGCGACTTGGCGGTGCAACTCCGAGATCGCCCGGATGGGGCAACCGTGCGATTCAAGATCGTAGACTAGATCTCTCAGGCTTGATTGCAGCCAGTTCGGAGATTCAACGCTCAGTGCACACGCATACTGACCTTGAATGCTTGATGTCGTTTGGTGGCTGGCTTCGGAGGCCTTTGTCGGTGAGCAGCCGTAAAGGACGTCGGGGCGGTACTGGGCTGGCGTAGGCCGCGCCGGACCGCGGTGATCAGGTCGTCGGGGTCGGCGAAGGCACGATTGGCCGTGATGGTGCGTCGTAGGACGGACCAGATGCTTCGACTGCATTGAGGTCGGGTGCGTAGGGCCGCAGCTGGAAGACGGTGAGCCAGTCGCGGTCGGCGGTGTAACGGCGCATGCTGTCTGTTCAAATGTCCCAGACCAGCAGGATCGGGCCGCCGAGCTGTTGGTGGGCGGTTCGGATCAGATCGCGGTAGTCCTTCAAGGAGGAGCTCCTGCGTCCATCCGGCAGGGCGTCCGGGCAGGGTCGGTAATCAGTCGGAGGGGTTCGCCGGACTTCTAGCAGGCCGGGCGGCCACCGATAAGCGGCGGCGAGCGCGGCCCCGCACTGCGGACCAGGTGCGTGGCCGCGGCGGGATCACAGGTCCTGCCTCGCCGCTGCGTCGTCGAAGGATCCTTCGCCTGGATCCTGCGCAGCCGACGCCTGGTCCGCAACTATGAGCGACGCGCCGACACCTGCGAGAGCGTCATCCCGTGGTCGATGATGGACTACGACTTTGATCGCCGTCAGCCGCTTCTTACGGACTCCAGCGCACCCTGTGCTCCGCCAGATGCGACAGCACCGCGTGGTTGGCCTCCCAGCCGTCCGGAAACTTCACCAGCGTCCCGAGCTGGACCGGTTCCGTGGACGGGTAGTCGTCCAGGAGGTCCGTCACGCCCTCGCGGCAGACGACGATGCACGCGTGGCGGTGACGGGAGGCGAGGACGCAGAGGCGGCCCGTCTCCAGGTGGAACGCCGTCGCGTCGGGGCGGCCGGACAGCGGGTGGAGTACGACCGTCACGTCGTACTCACGGCCCTGGAGCCGGTTCGCCGTGTCGACGGTCACGTCGCTCACGCCCAGGTCCGCCAGCGCCGCGCGGACCGCAGCCGCCTGGTCGCGGTGGGCCGTGCCGACGGCGACGCGGTCCGCCGTGAGCGGGGTCGGATCGGGGGAGCGTTCGGAGACCGACGCGCCGCCCCGGTCCAGCAAGCGGCGGACCACCAGGGCGATCGCCCCCACCGCCTCCGGGTCGGTGCGCGGGGTGTGCCGGGCGGGCAGCTCCAGCAGGCCCCAGCCGGACTCGGCCGCCTCGTCGATCACCCGGTCCGGGCCCGAGCCGTCCGACGGGACGGCCAGGGTCAGGGCGCGGTCGCCGTGGTCCGTGCCGCTGCGGAAGGGCGTGAACGGGTAGAACGCGTCCGACACCAGCGGCGCCGCCGAGGCGGGCAGCCGCCAGGACACCGGCAGGCGGTGCTGCGGCAGGTCGGGGTTGTGCGCGAGCAGCGTGGTGACGGCCGAGCCCGACGGGTCGTACGACAGCCCCGCCCACTGCTCGGCGCCCACGATCGAGAACGGGTCCAGCTGCCCCGGGTCGCCCACGAACAGCGCCCGCTCGAACAGCCCGGCCACCGCGAGCAGCGCGTCCGAGCGCATCTGGTACGCCTCGTCGACGATCGCGTGCTGCCACGGCTCCACGTTCTTCACGTGCGCCCACTTCGCCGCCGTCGACAGCACCACCGGCAGCCCGGCGAGGTCCGCCGCCTTCGCGGACGTGCGCACCTGGTCCAGGGCGTCCAGCGCCTTGTCGTACGGGTCGGTGTCGCTGCTGTGCAGGCGGCCCACCGGCAGGTCGGGGTTCTTCTCGGCGAGGCGCAGCACGAGGTCGTCCACCTGCGCGTTCGTCTGCGCGACCACCATCAGCGGGCGGCCCGCCTCGGCCAGCTCCAGCGCCGCGCGCACCACCAGCGTGGACTTGCCGGCGCCGGGCGGGGAGTCGACGACGACACCGCGCGCGGCGCCGTGGAGCGTGTCGTGGAGGATCGCGTCCGTGGCGCGGGCGGCCGCGGAGCCGGGGTCGAACACCGTCTCCTCGACGGGGGCGGTCACAGCACGTCCTCCTCGGTCACCGGGTCGGCGGGCTCGGGGGCGGGCTCCTCACCGGGCGGCCCGCCGTGGGTCCACGGCGTCTCCTCCGGGTCGGGCAGCTTCGCGCCACCGCGCGGTTCGTGCTCGAACAGCGTGAAGCACAGGCGGTCGCCCTTCTCCGGCACCGAACCGGGCTCCGGCTCCTTCCCCCGCCCCATCTTGTCCATGATCCGCAGCACCAGCAGGCCGTCCTCGGGGCCCGCCTCGTACCCGGCGAACTCGGCCGTCTGCGGCTTCCCGCCCAGCGAGCGGTACACCTTCGTACGCTCCCCCAGATGCGGCCGGTCGTCGGTGCGGACCGTGACCAGCGGGCGCGGGCTCGGCCGCTTGCTCTCGCTGTAGGCCATCACCACGTCGACGACCTCCCCGGCGAACGCCTCACCGGACAACCGCCGCGCCGCCATCACCAGCGGGTCGTCGAGCGCCTCCTGCGCCTCCAGACGGGCCTGCTCCCGCTCGCGGGCCGCCAGCTTGTTCGCCGCAGTCACCGCGTCGTCCCGGCGGGGCTGCGGCGGCTCGCCGGACGCCACCCGGTCCCGGTGGCCGGTGTACGACCAGCGGTCGCGCGTCCAGCGCTCCTCGACCCGGGCGCCCTCCGGCAGCTCCCGCAGCAGGTCCAGGCCCCGCCACACCGCGTCCCAGGTGGGCCGGGTCCGGCTCTCCACCAGCGCGCGGATCTCCCGCTCGGCGGCCGTCAGCGTGCCCAGCCGGTCGTCCGCCTCCAGGCCGTCCTCGGCGGCTGCCAGAGCCGTCCGGGCGCGGTCGTAGCGCTCGATGGCCGGGGCGAGCAGCTTGTTGTCGAACGCCGGGTCGGTGGCCGGGCCCGCGGGCGGGCAGATCAGCTGACCGTCGTCGTCCCGCTTCAGCTCCGCCTCCTCGGCGGCCTCAGCGCCGGAGCGGCCCTCGGGCGGGTCGATCCAGGCGAGCAGCGCCCCCAGGTGCTGGTCCTCCAGCGTGGACTGCCCGGTCGCCCAGTGCCGGCCCAGCACGTCGGTCACGGCCAGCAGCAGGCAGGAGCCGGGCACCCGGGCCCGCTCCCCGAAGTGCGTCAGCCAGCGCCCGAGCAGCGGCACCCGGGGCGGCGCCGGGAACGGGGCCTCAGGGTCCTGCTCCGCCGTACGCCGGAACCGCATCGAGCGCCCGAGCAGCCGCACCAGGTCGATGCCCGCCCGGCTGGGCACGACCAGCTGGGGGGCGTCCGCGCACAGCTCCACCTCGACCTTGACCCGCTTGCCGGTCTCCGGGTCGGTCTCCGAGCGCTCGGCGGCCTCCACGGCGTCCGCGAACGAGTCGACGTACGGCAGGACCACGTCGGCCAGTTCGGCCAGGAACGCGAACCGCAGGTCGCGGTCACGGGGCTGCGCCACCACCAGCAGACGCGGCGCGTCCCGGTCGGTGCCCACCAGCGCGCCCAGCGGGGCGCCCGCCTCACCGGCGGTGACCAGCGGCACGAACACCAGGGGCCGCTCGGCCAGGTGCCGGTGCCGGACGGTCGCGGCCGGCTGGGCGCGGCCGGTGTCGACGGCCTCGAGCCGGGCCAGGGTGGCGATCAGCGACACGGGGCCACCTCCCGCGCGCCCCCGGCGGCTTCACGGGCCTCCCCGGCGGCGGACGCCAGCGCCTCCGCGCGCAGGGCGGCGGCCCGGCGCAACGCCGCCACCGCCGGGTCGTCGGGGTCGCCGGCCTCGCCGCGGGCCGCCGCCAGCACGTCCCCGACGGTCGTCAGACCGCCCAGTTCGGCCCGCACCGGACGGCCCAGGGAGGTCACCGCGCCGGACGCGCGGGAGCGGTCGCGGCAGTGGAAGGCCAGCTCGCAGGCGGACAGGCACTCGGGCGCGTAGGTCGCGGGGACGGACTCCACGGCCTGCTCCAGCTGCTCGGCGGGCAGCTCGGGGGAGAAGCAGGTGCCCTCCGGGAGCGTGTCGGCGATCTCCTCGATACGGGTGAGACGGGCCAGCTGGCGGGCGGTCACCGCGCGCTGCTTGCGCACGTCCACGGCGGAGGCGGCCGGCAGGTTGGAGAAGTCCTTGGGGCACACCAGCAGGACCCGGTGACGCACACGCGGGGGCGTATCGAACCGGGCGGCGACCCGCTCCAGGGCCAGCACGTACACCGCGGCCTGGCGGGCGGCCGCGCCGACCTTCGCCGGGTCCGCCGCCCCGTCCAGCATCGGGAACGACTTGATCTCGACGACCGTCCAGCTGCCGTCGGGGTGCACCACCACCGCGTCCGGCTCCAGGAAGGCCAGGGAGCCCGCCACGTCCAGGGCGAGCATCGGGTGGTCCAGCAGCGTCCACGCGCCGGGCGCCTCGGCGGCCTCGCGCAGCGCGAGCTCCGTGCGCGCGGTGCGGCCCTCGGGGCCCTGCGCGGTCAGGTCCGGCACGCGCGCCCCGGCGGGCGGTTCGGCGGAACGGTCCAGCTTCTCGTGGGCGAGGCGCAGCAGCTCCGTACCGCCGTCGGCCTTGACCTTCGCCTCGAAGGCGTTGCCCCGGACGAACGCGAACTGCGACTGGCCGAAGACCGAGGGGGAGCCCAGGGCGCTCGCCAGCTTCGCCTTGTTCACCCCGGCGCCGTCGAGGATGGCGCGCCGTCTGCAGCCCGGGTTGGCGGCGAGGGCCGCCAGGGCGCGCGCGTCCAGCGCCTTGGCCGGTACCTCGGGACCCCGCAGCTCAGCGAGCCGCTGCCGGAGCCCCGTCCCCCGCGTCCGTGGGGGAGGCACCCGGTTCGGCTCCTGCTCCGTACCGCGACTCGGGATGCCGCTGCCGTGGAATTCGCTCACCCGCGGAAGTCTGGCATCCGGCACTGACAATCGTGGCATCCGTGTCGGACGAGGCCGCCGGGACGGACACGGAAGCGGGCAGGTACCGCGCCTTCACCAGGCCGGCGACCCGGCTCACGTACGGGGCGAGCAGCAGGCCGGCGCCCATCACGGCGGCACCCGCCAGCGCGTCGAGGAAGTAGTGGTTGGCGGTGCCCATCACCACGATCGTGGTCACCAGCGGGTAGACCACCGCGGCGGTCCTCGTCCAGCGCCCGCGCCCGTACTTCCAGAGGATCACCCCGCACCACAGCGCCCATCCCACGTGCAGGCTGGGCATCGCCGCGTACTGGTTGGTCATGCCGCCGAGACCGCGCGGGGCGCTCGCCTCGCCGCCCCACCAGCCCCAGGAGCTGTAGTACGCCATCGTGTCCACGAACCCGTGGCTCGCGTCGAGCAGCCGGGGCGGGCAGGTGGGCAGCAGGGTGAAGCCGATCAGACCGATGAACGTCGACGTCATCAGCCAGGTCCGGGCCGCGCGGTAGCGCACCGCGTGGGAGCGGAACAGCCAGATGAGCACCGCCGGGGTCACCAGGTAGTGCAGGGAGGCGTACCAGAAGTCGGCGGGTATGCCGATCCACGGTTCGCGGGTGAACAGGCGGTTCAGCGGGTGCTCGGCGTTCAGGTACAGCGCCTTCTCGATGCGCAGCAGCGCCAGGCCGTGGTCCACGGCGTCGGCGACGTCACCCCGGACGACCAGCCGTCCCGCGGAGTAGCAGGCGTACACGAGGAGGATGAGCGGCAGCTCGGTCCACCAGCGCAGCCGGGTCGCCGGGACCGCCTCGGTGCCCGGTGTCTCGGTGTGCGGCATCCGATCGCTCCCCCTTCGTCCTCGCGCTGTCCTGGTCGGCGGCGAGCCACTCTACGTTGTGCGCGCGTCTTCCCGCGTGCACGCCCTCGGAACCGGATAGACGCGGAGATCGCCCCCCGGGTTGCCCGCGTCCAGGGTGCGCGATGATGGACGGGTCCCGCCTGCGATTTTCGGAAGGTTCCCATGGCACCGCGCATCCTGCTGGCCCGGCACGGACAGACCGCGTGGTCGCTGTCCGGCAAGCACACCGGCCGGACGGACGTGCCGCTGCTGGAGGAGGGCCGGCAGGGGGCCAAGCTGCTGGGCGAGCGCCTGCACCGGGCGCCGTACGACGGACTGCCGGACGTCGAGGTGCGCACCAGTCCGCTGTCCCGCGCGCGGGAGACCTGTGAGCTGGCCGGCTTCGGCGACCGCGCCCGGCACTGGGACGCGCTCCTGGAGTGGGACTACGGGGCGTACGAGGGCATGACGCCCGCGGAGATACAGGCGGTGCGTCCGGGCTGGCTGATCTGGCGCGACGGCGTCCCCGAGGGCGAGACGCTCGCCGGGGTCACGGCCCGCGCGGACGAGGTGGTCGCCTGGGCACGCTCCGCCGACCGGGACGTGCTGGTCTTCGCCCACGGCCACATCCTGCGGTCCATCGGCGCCCGCTGGCTGGGCCTGCCGCTCGACTTCGCGGCCCGCATCCGCCTCAACCCGACGTCCCTGTCGGTCCTGGGCTGGGCCTACGGCGAGCCGGCCCTGGAGAGCTGGAACGACGTGGGGCACCTTGTCCCCTGACGCGCGTGTCACTTCACGCGCGTGTCACTTCACGCGTGCGTCACTCCACGCGTCCGTCACGTCGCGCGCGTTCAGGCGCGTGACGCGGCGGTGCCCGCCGTGAGGATGCCCTCGACGCCGTGCAGGAGGGTCTCGCAGACCAGCTCCGGGTCGAACAGGCAGCCGGCCGCCATGGCGCCGTCCCTCAGCATCACGAAGTGCCGCCCCGCCGCGTCGGCGGGCTCGATGCCCGCCCGCCCGAGCAGCTCGGTGACGGTCTCCAGGAACCACTGCCGGTGGTCCAGCACGGCCCGGTGCACCGGGTGGTCCGGGTCGGGGAACTCCGCCACCGCGTTGAGGAACGCGCAGCCGCGGAAGCCGGGGGAACGGATGCCGTCGGCGATGGCCCGCGCGACCGCCCGCACGTCGTCCGCCGGAGTGGCGTCCGGCTCCCGCGCGCCGGCGACCTGTGCCCGTATGCCCTGGTCCGCCTGGCCGAGATAGGCGAGGACCAGCTCCTCCTTGCCGCTGAAGTGGCGGTACAGCGTGGCCCGGGTGACCTGGGCCTCCTCGATGATCCGGTCGACGCCCACGGAGTGGATCCCCTCGGCGTAGAAGATCCGCGTCGCCGTCCCGAGCAGCCTGGTCCGCGCCTCGGACGGCTTGCTGTTTCGTGTGCCCCGACTCATGGGGCCGAGCGTACCAAAACGGAGATGGAGAACGTTCGGTCTTGACGGGTGTGGGGTGAGCCACTTCAATAGAGGAAGACCGAACGTTCTCCCTCCTGCTCCGCAGGTCCGCCCGCCACCGAAAGGCACCCTCGTGGACACCCTCGTCACCGCCCCGGCCCCCGCACCCGCCTCCGCTCCCGCGGCCCTGCGCAGGCTGTACTTCGTGCGCTTCGCCTTCGCCGCCGTCTGGGCCGCCCTGCTGTTCGCCACCGCGGACACGCTGGGCCCGCTCAGTGCGACGCTCCTCGTGCTCTATCCGCTGTTCGACGTTGCGTGCGCGGTCGTCGACGTGCGGTCCGCGGCGGCGGACGGCGGTCCGGTGCGCCACCTGTACCTGAACATCGTGCTCAGCACCCTCACGGCCGTCGGCCTTGCCGTCGCCGCCACCTCCGGCATCCCGGCGGTGCTGCGGGTCTGGGGCGCCTGGGCCGTCACCGCGGGTCTGGTCCAGCTCGTGGTCGGCGTCGCCCGGCGCCGTATGGGCGGACAGTGGGCGATGATCGCCAGCGGCGGCATCTCGACCCTCGCCGGTGTGTCGTTCGCCGCCCAGGCCGGCGGCGCCGACGCCTCCCTCAAGACGCTCGCCGGCTACGCCTTCCTCGGGGGAGTGTTCTTCCTCGTCTCCGCCCTCCGCCTGGGTCGCGCCACCCGGCGCGCATGACCCGCCCCGAGCCCCGCGGGCCCCATCGGCGTCTCCCCCGGCGCCGGCGGGGCCCGCGGCTTCCCGTCGGCGCAGGGCCCCGGTGAGCGCGACGGACCTCGGCCGGGGCGATTCCGTGCCGGTCCGTCCGCCGCGGGGGCAGATCGTCCGCCGCGGGGTCAGATCATGCGCGGCAGCGAGGCGTGGCGGTCCAGGAACTCCGAGACGCCGGACGCGCGGCGGTGCGGCAGCAGCACCCGGGAGGTGCCGGACAGCATCGTGCGGACGCGGGACGACTGGACCTCGGTCAGCAGGTCGAGGGCGCGCATGCCCGCCTGCGCCGCCTCGTCGGGCAGGCCGCCGCGCGCCAGGTCGTCGGCCAGCTCCGCCGTGTACAACGCGATGTTGCGGGTGAAGTGCGGGTCCTGGAGCTCCGCCGCGCGGCGCGCGTGGCGAGCCGCGCGCGGCCAGTCGCCCAGCGTGGACCAGCACTGGGCCTCCAGGCCCTCCAGCTCGGCCTCCCCGTAGAAGCTCATCCACTCCGGATCCGCCTCCGAGGTGCCCCGCTGGAAGTAGGCGTGCGCCCGGGCCAGTGCCTGCTCGCACCCCGCGCGGTCGGCGAGCCCCGCCCAGCCGCCCGCCTCCCGCAGCGCCAGCAGCGACATCAGCCGGGGCGAACCGAGCGGCCGTGCCGCCCGCTGGGCCGCCTGCGCCGCCCGCACCGCCTCCCGGGGCCGGCCCGCGTCGCGGGCGAGGAACGCCGTGTTGCAGAAGGCGTGCGCCTCCAACCCGGCGTCGCCCGTCACGCGCGCGGTGGCGAGCGCCTCCGCGTAGTGGGAGCGCGCGTCGTCGAAGCGGCCCGAGTCGTGCGCCAGCCAGCCCACCGAGATGGCCAGCTCCCCGGCGCCCGAGTACAGCCGGTCCGCCGTGCGCTGCCGGGTCGCCCCGGCGTCGAGCAAGGCGTACGCGGCCCGCAGCGGGGCCGCCGCGCGGCGGTAGAGCCCGTCCGCGCCGTGCCGGTCGTCGAGCAGCCGGATCCGGCGCACGGCCTCTTCCAGGGCGCACGCCTCGCCGGTCCCTACGCGGCGCACGGGGCGCTGCGCCGCCGAGGCGTCGGGGGCGAGCCCGTAGGGGCTCAGCGTGGCGGCGGCCACCGTGGCGCCCCCGCCGGTCATGAATGCGCGACGCAGCACGTCGCTCTCCTCGTAGTCGTGCGGGCCGTACTCGTCGTACGTGTCGTACCGGTTGTGCGTCTCATACGGTTCGCACGCCCCGCTGTTCTCACTCGTGGCGTTCGGCGGGTCCTCCGTGCGGGCCGCGGGGACGTCCCCGGCGGCCCGGTTCCGGCGCCCGCGGACCGACGAGCGGGGCGCGAAGCCCAGGTCGGTCAGCGTGCGGCCGGGGAACATGTGCAGGAACACCCGCTCGTAGGCGTAGTTGGGGCAGCGGATCTCGCCCGCCTCGACCCGGTGCACGTACCGCGCGTCACAGCTGACCCGCTCGCCGATCTCACGGGCGGCCCGCCGTACCGCCGCGGCGAACTCGGCCGGCGAGCGCGATCCGCGCAGGTGCCGGAAGACGAGGTTCGGCCGCGGTGGCCGGGCTGGCTGGGACGAGGGCACCGATGACGACGCCATGGCCGGGTCCTCTCTGCGAACCGTCGAACCATGCCGGGATCGGGGCGGCTTGTCCGAGTGCCACCCTGTTTCCGGCGGGCATGAACGTACCTGCTGTGACGGGCTGGGTACGCTGAGTTTGGCTACATACCGGATATGTCGTCCGCGTTCTGCCATGAAGTGCCATCCTTTGCGGCGGACTTCTGCCGTAGCCCTTGACGACGCGGCTCGTTGAGTTCAGTGGACCGGGAGCCCCCCGACTCCCGACCCCTAGTCCGAGCGGGATGTGTGGTGGAGGCCGGGATGATGACGACCAGTCGGAAGAACGACCCTTTGGAACCCGCCGGTCCGGACTGCGACGTGGTCACGGTCCCGGCCCGGCAGGGACTGGAGGCGGTGGACATCCTGCGGCGCGGAGCCGGTGACGCGGTGGGCCCCGTGCTGCACGACGGCGGTGGTGACACCCTCGCGTTCCTTGTGCCGCCGGGGACCGCGGCCGCCTGGGACGTCCCCGGCAGCGTCTGTACGGAGACCGACGGCCGCGGCCTGCGGCTGGCCCCGGACACGCGCGAGGGGGGCTCGGACTGGCTGGTGCCGCCCGGCGAGGCGGACCTGGCGACGGACCCGGCGGTACTGCGGGAGGCACTGGGCGAGGCCCAGCGGATGATCGCGGCGGCGGACAGCTGCAGCTGAGGGACGGCCGCATCCGAGAGGCGGCCATGCCGGTGCCCAGGGATGCACCTGTGCGCAGGGCTGCACCTGTGCGGAGGGCCGCACCCATGTGGGTAGCCGCGCCTTCGCTGCCGGTCGGCGGGCCGCGCCTCCCGCCTGGGACAATGGCCGCATGGGTAGGGCCAGGAGCAGTGGACGTGGGCAGCCGGCCGCCGAGGCCGTCACCGAACAGGTCGACGGAGGGCTCGCCCAGCTCGTCCCGGACCGCGACCGGGCGCGCGCCTGGACGCTGCTGATCGACGGTGCGCCGCAGTCGCACGTCGACCTGGACGACCCCGCGTACCTCTCCTTCGAGTACCAGCGCCGCTTCGGGCACGTCGTCGACCTCGTCGCCCCGGCCGGCAAGCCGCTCCAGGCCGTGCACCTCGGCGGCGGCGCCTTCACCCTCGCCCGGTACGTCGCGGCCACCCGGCCCCGCTCCACCCAGCAGGTCGTCGAGCGCGACGCGGCCCTGGTGCGCCTGGTGCGGCGCGAACTGCCGTTGGACACCCGGGCGAGGATCCGGGTGCGGGCGGCGGACGCCCGCGAATGGCTCGCCAAGGTACCCGACGGCTGGGCCTGCCTCGTCGTCGCCGACGTCTTCGGCGGGGCCCGCACCCCGGCCCACCTCACCTCCACCGAGTTCCTCGACGACGTCCGCCGGGCCCTCGCCCCGGGCGGCGTCTACACCGCCAACCTCGCCGACGGCCCCCCACTCGCACACCTGCGTGGCCAGATCGCCACCGCCGCCGCCCGGTTCGCCGAACTCGCGCTGATCGCCGACCCGGCCGTACTGCGCGGCAAGCGGTTCGGCAACGCGGTCCTGGTCGCCTCCGACGCACCGCTGCCGCTCGCCGAGCTGACCCGGCGGGCCGCATCCGACGCGCACTCCGGCCGGGTCCTGCACGGCCGTGAGCTGCTCGACTTCACCGGTGGCGCGGCCCCGGTGACCGACGCGGCGGCGGTCGCGTCACCGGCCCCGCCGGCGTCCGTCTTCCGCTGAGCGTCGCGAACCGCCCGACGCCGGGCCGGCGTTCACCTGGCCGGCCTCCGGCCCGCGCCGAACCCCCGCCGAACTCTCGCAGGCGCGGCCTCAGTACGTGTTGATCTCCACCCGTGGCGGGCCGTCGTGCCAGGTGCAGAACACCGAGACCCGGTCCGCGCCGGAGGCGAACTCCACCCGGATCCACGTCTCCGTCTTCCACACCTGCATCGACCAGCCGGCGCCCGGAGTCGCCGACACCAGGGACGCGGAGGCCTCGCCGATGTCGAACACCGCCCGGCCACCCCGGGTGTCGTAGCTCTTGACCTCGCCCGCCGCGGTCGTCGGCGGCGCCGTGGGCGTGCCGGCGGGGGGAGGGGTGCGCGAGGGCGTCGGGTCCGGCGTACGGGAGGGCGTGGCCGGCCTGTCCGACGGGGAAGGGGACTTCGCGGTCTCCTTCTTCTCCTTCGACGGCTCGACGGACGGGCGCCGGGTCGACGAGGACACCGCCCGCGCCTGCTCCTCGCCCGCCGGGATCGGCAGGGCGCGCGGCGGGTCGTAGGCCGTGCCCTCCATCACCGTGCTGACACCCCACCACGACAGCGTGACCGCCGCGCCCGTGGCGAGCAGCCAGGCCAGTACGTGAAGGAGTCCTCTGCGCATCGTCGGGCCATACTGCCCCACCCGCCCCACCCGTGTCGCGCCCCGGGAAGGCGTGGAAGGCCCGTCCACAGGCCTTCGGGCAGCTCGTCCGGAGTTGTCCACAGGCCCGGGCCGACCCCGCCCGGCATGGCGTACGGTGCCGCCCATGGCAAGTGTTCTCGTGGTCGAGGACGACCAGTTCGTACGTTCGGCGCTCATACGGCAGCTGACCGACGCCTCGCACACCGTGCGCAGCGTCGGCACCGCGCTCGAGGCGCTGCGCGAGGTCGCCCATTTCCGCTTCGACGTGGTCGTCCTGGACCTCGGACTGCCGGATCTCGACGGCTCCGAGGCCCTGAAGATGCTCCGCGGCATCACCGACGTACCGGTCATCGTCGCCACGGCACGGGACGACGAGACGGAGATCGTGCGGCTGCTCAACGCCGGTGCGGACGACTACCTGACCAAGCCCTTCTCGGTGGAGCACCTCTCCGCCCGGATGGCGGCCGTGCTGCGCCGTGCCCGCGCCGGCGGCGGTGAGGCGGCGCCCTCACCGGTGATCCGGGTGGGCGGGCTCACCGTCGACCCGCTGCGCCGCCAGGCCGAACTGGACGGCGTACGGCTCGACCTGACCCGGCGCGAGTTCGACCTGCTCGCCTTCCTGGCCGGGCGGCCCGGCGTGGTCGTGCCTCGCCGGGAGCTGCTCGCCGAGGTGTGGCAGCAGTCCTACGGCGACGACCAGACCATCGACGTCCACCTGTCGTGGCTGCGCCGGAAACTGGGGGAGACCGCCGCGCGGCCCCGCTACCTGCACACCCTGCGGGGCGTCGGTGTGAAGCTGGAGCCGCCGGCGACCGCCGCCGGGGGCGCGCACACGCCCGGAGCGGAGCCACCCCGATGAGATGGGCCCTGGTGAAGGTGTCGCTGGCCGTGACCGCGATGGTCGTGGTGGCCTTCGCGGTCCCGCTCGGTCTGGTCATCCGCGAGATGGCCCGCGACCGTGCCTTCGCCGGTGCCGAGCGCGAGGCGGCGGCCGTCGCGCCCGCGCTGTCCATCACCACCGACCGCGCCCAGCTGGAAAGGGTCGTCGCCTCGGCAGGATCCGACGCCGCCATGGCCGTGCACATCCCGGCGAGCGGCGGCGGACAGGCCCTCGACATAGGGGAGCGGCGCGCCTCCGACGAGGACATCGCCGCCGTGCGGGAGCTGGGCCGTGCCTCCACCTCCTCCGTGCCCGGCGGTTCGGCGCTGCTCCAGCCGGTCGCGCTCAGCTCCGGCGAGATCGCCGTCGTCGAGGTGTTCGTGCCGGAGTCCGAGGTCACCAACGGCGTCGGCACGGCCTGGGCGGTTCTCGCCGCCGTCGGCGTCGCCCTGATCGTCGGCTCGGTCGCGGTGGCCGACCGGCTGGGCGTGCGGATGGTGCGCCCCGCGCAGCGGCTCGTCGAGGGGGCCCACGAACTGGGTGAGGGCAAGCTGGGCGCCCGGGTGCCCGAGGAGGGGCCGACCGAACTGCGCCTCGCGGCCGTGGCGTTCAACTCCATGGCCGACCAGGTCGTCCAGCTCCTCGCCAACGAGCGGGAGCTGGCCGCCGACCTGTCGCACCGGCTGCGGACCCCGCTGACCGTGCTGCGGCTCAACGCCGCCTCGCTGGGCGACGGCCCGGCCGCCGAGCAGACCCGGGCGGCGGTCGAGCAACTGGAGCGGGAGGTGGACACCATCATCCGCACCGCCCGGGACGCCAAGCCGCAGACGGCCGCCGCCGGGCCGGGAGCGGGCTGCGACGCGGCCGAGGTGGTGCGGGAGCGGATGGCGTTCTGGTCGGCGCTCGCCGAGGACGAGGGCCGCAAGTGGCGGGTGGCGGGGGCGGACCGGCCGGTGCGCATCCCCGTGGCCCGCACCGACCTGGCCGCGGCCCTCGACGCCCTCCTCGGCAACGTCTTCCGGCACACCGCCGAAGGCACCGCCTTCGCCGTCGACGTGCACAACGGCGAGGACGCGGTGATCGTCCTCGTGTCCGACGCGGGCCCCGGGATAGCCGACCCGCAGGCGGCGATGGCCCGCGGCCGGGGTTCCGGAAGCGACGGCTCCACCGGGCTCGGCCTGGACATCGTGCGCCGCCTCGCCGAGTCGACCGGCGGCGACGTACGGATCGGTTCGTCGGTGCTCGGCGGGACCGAGGTGCGCCTGTGGATCCAGCTCGACGGCCGCGAACGGTCCCCGCGCCGGCGCGGTCACCGCGGCGGTGTCCGGCGGCGCGGACCGGGCCGCGTGGGCCGGTCCTTTAACCGCTCCCGATCCCTTCCTTAAGCGGACCCTAAGATCCCCGACCGCCTTCCGGATCAGGCGAGTTGTCCGATTCCGGATCGCTAGCGTGCTGCCGCACACCCCCCACGAACGGCGACGAAGGCAGGCACGCGATGAGTACGCACCGGCGCAGGATCAGCGGCAGGAACAAGGCGATCGGCGCGGTGGCCGCCGCGGCCGTGGCCGGCGGCGGGGCGTTCCTGTTCACCAGCACCGCGCAGGCCGCGGGCGTGGCGGCCGCGTACACCCGGACCAGCGAGTGGCCGACCGGCTACACCGCCCAGTACGTGGTGACCAACAACAGCGGCGGGAGCGGCGACTGGACGCTGGAGTTCGAGCTGCCGGCCGGCACCGAACTCGGCTCGCTGTGGAACGCCGAGTCACGGGTGAGCGGCCGGCACGTCACCGTGACGCCCCCGAAGTGGGACACCGACGGCCTGGCCGCCGGTGAGTCCGTCACCGTCGGTTTCGTCGTCAAGGGAACCGCCGACCCCACCGGCTGCCTCGTCGACGGCGCCGCCTGCGGCGAGGGCGGGCCCGCGCCGGAGCCCGGCGGCCGCCCCACCGGGACCCCCACCCAGCAGCCCACGCCCACCGAGGAACCCACCCGCCCCGGTGACCCCACCACCGAGCCGGCCCCCGGGCCCACGCGGACCACCGGTGGCGGCTCCGCGGACGGCGCCGGCTTCGCGCCGTACGTCGACACCTCCCTCTTCCCCGCGTACGACCTGCTCGGGAGCGCCGAGGCGACCGGTGTGAAGGAGTACACCCTGGCGTTCGTCACCGACGGCGGCGGCTGCACCCCCAGGTGGGGCGGTACCGGCAGCCTCGGCGACAACGCTGTCGCCGGGCAGATCGGCGCGCTGCGCGCGGCGGGCGGCGACGTCCGTGTCTCCTTCGGCGGCGCGGCCGGCTCCGAACTCGGCACCACCTGCGCCTCGGTGGACGCGCTCACCGCCGCCTACACCGAGGTCGTCGACACCTACGGGCTGACCAAGGTCGACTTCGACGTCGAGGGCGGCGCCCTGCCGAACGCGGCTGCCAACACCCGCCGGGCCCAGGCGATCGCCGCGCTGCAGAAGTCCCACCCGGACCTCGATGTCTCCTACACCCTGCCGGTCATGCCGGAGGGGCTCACCCAGGACGGGGTGAACCTGCTCGCCGACGCCGAGCGGAACGGCGTGCGGATCGACGCCGTCAACATCATGGCGATGGACTACGGGCCCGCCTACAGCGACGACATGGGCACCTACGCCGAGCAGGCCGCCACCGCCACCCAGGCCCAGGTCAAGGGAATTCTCGGGCTCGGTGAGGCCGAGGCGTGGAAGACGGTCGCGGTCACCCCGATGATCGGCGTCAACGACGTCGTCACCGAGATCTTCACGGTGGAGGACGCCACCCAGCTGGTGGACTTCGCCAAGGCCAAGGGCCTGGGCCGGCTGTCGATGTGGTCCGGTACCCGTGACCAGCAGTGCCCCGGCGGTCAGAAGCCGTCCGCCGACGCCACCTGCAGCTCGGTCCTCCAGGAAAAGTTCGCCTTCTCGAAGGCGTTCGCGGCCTACAACTGAGCCGCCCGGCGCCCCCACGAAGGGCGTCCACGAGCCACCGCGGACAACGGGGACGCGCGTGCCCCGGCCGGACCTCCCCCCACCCGGCCGGGGCACCCGTGCGTCCGGTGGCAGGCCCGGACGCACGCGAGCGGGGCGCGGCACTCCCCAGGGACACCGCGCCCCGCCCCCCGAACCCGCGCCCCGTTCCTCCCGGAACCCCGAGGGCCGGTCAGATGCCCTCGGGCTCCGGAAGCTCACCCGACTTGGCCGCCCGCGCGTACCAGAGGGCGCTGGACTTCGGCGTCCGCTTCTGGCTGACGTAGTCGACGTAGACCGCACCGAAACGCTTCTCGTAGCCGTAGGCCCACTCGAAGTTGTCCAGCAGCGACCACAGGAAGTAGCCGCGCACGTCCGCGCCGTCGGCGATGGCCCGGCGCACCGCGGAGAGGTGGCCGTGCAGGTAGGCGACGCGCTCGGGGTCGTGGACCTTGCCGTCGGCGTCCGGCTTGTCGTCGTAGGCGGCGCCGTTCTCGGTGATGTAGAGCGGCAGGCCGGGAGCCTCGCGGTGGTAGCGCATGATCAGCTCGTGCAGACCGGTCGGGTCGACCGACCAGCCCATCTCGGTCTGCTCGCCCGGCGACTGGTGGAAGGCGACGTCGTCCGAGGCGGGCCACGGCGAGTGCTCGCTGGCCCCGTGGCCGTCGGCGCGCGGGCCCTTGTCGTCGGGGTCGGCGGCCGACACCAGGGTCGGCGTGTAGTAGTTGAGGCCGAGCGCGTCGATCGGCTGGTGGATCGTGTCCAGGTCGCCGTCCTGGATGCACGACCAGTCGGTCACCGACGAGGTCGCCTCCAGCAGCGTTTCGGGGTAGGCGCCGTGCAGGATCGGGCCGTGGAAGATGCCGCCCGACAGGTCGTCGATCTTGCGGGCCGCCACCACGTCCGCCGGGGACCGCGGGTTCAGCGGGCGCACCACGGAGGTGTTCAGGCTGAGGGAGATCTGGCTGCGGGCCGGCAGCACCGTGCGCAGCGCCTTGGTGCCCAGGCCGTGGGCCAGGTTCAGGTGGTGGGCGGCCTTCAGCGCGGCGGCCGGGTCGGTGCGGCCGGGCGCGTGCACACCGGAGGCGTACCCGAGGAAGGCGCTGCACCACGGCTCGTTGAGGGTCATCCAGGTGTCCACGCGGTCGCCGAGCGCCTCGCCCACGATCTGCGCGTACTCGGCGAAGCGGTAGGCGGTGTCGCGCTCCGGCCAGCCGCCGGCGTCCTCCAGCTCCTGCGGCAGGTCCCAGTGGTAGAGCGTGACGGCCGGCTTGATGCCCTTCGCGAGCAGCTCGTCGACCAGTCGGCGGTAGAAGTCCAGACCGCGCTGCACGGCCGGGCCCCGGCCGGTGGGCTGCACCCGCGACCAGGACACGGAGAAGCGGTAGGCCTGCAGGTTGAGGTCCGCCATCAGCGCCACGTCGTCGCGGTAGCGGTGGTAGTGGTCGACAGCGACGTCACCGGTCTCGCCGCCGGCGGTCTTGCCGGGCGTGTGACTGAAGGTGTCCCAGATGGAAGGGGTACGTCCGTCCTCCCGCACCGCCCCCTCGATCTGGTACGCGGAGGTCGCGGCGCCCCAGAGGAAGGCCGGAGGAAAGGTCACCGGGGTCGCCGGCGTGGCGGAGTCAGACATGGAAGCGCTCCCATAGAGGTCGCATAGAGGTCGTTGAAGACCGACGAATACGTAAGGAGAAGGAAGGGGGCCGGGACGGCGGCGACCCGGCCCCACGGGTGTCGGAGTGCGGGCGTCAGCCCTTCACGGCGCCCTGCATGATGCCGCCCACGATCTGCTTGCCGAAGATCGCGAAGACCAGAAGCAGGGGCAGCGTGCCCAGCAGCGCGCCCGCCATGATCAGGGACTGGTCGGGGGTGTAGCCGCGGCCGAGGCCCGCGACAGCGACCTGCACCGTCGGGTTGCCGGTCTGCGTCAGCACCAGGAACGGCCACAGGAAGTCGTTCCACGCCTGCACGAACATCAGCATGCCGAGCACGGCCATGGCCGGCCGCGCGGCCGGGAAGACCACGTGCCACACCACGCGCCAGCTGCTCGCGCCGTCCACCCGGGCGGCCTCGATGACCTCGTCGGGCAGCGCCTGCAGCAGGTACTGCCGCATGAAGAACACACCGAACGCGCTGACCAGCGACGGGAAGATGACCGCCTGCAGCTGGTCGGTCCAGTCGAGCTTGGCCACCATCATGTACAGCGGGATGATGCTGAGCTGCGGCGGAACCATCATCGTGCCGATGACCAGCAGCATCAGGGCGTTGCGACCCTTGAACCGCAGCTTGGCGAAGGCGAACCCGGCGACCGTCGACAGCACCACGATGGTCACCGCGGAGATGCCCGCCACGATGGTGGTGTTGAGGAAGGCCTCGCCGAGGTTGGCGTCCTTCCAGGCGATCTCCAGGTTCTTGAACAGGTTCGAGCCGAACCAGAGCGGCGGGGGGTTCTCCGCCAGGCGCTGGTTGTCACGGGACGCGGCGATCGCGGTCCACACCAGGGGGAACAGCGACACGAGCGTGAACACGATCAGGACCGCGTAGGCGATCGGACCGCCGTGCAGGGTGCCGCCCGCCCGCGCCGACTTCGGCAGGCGCGAGCGCTTCTCTTCCTTGACGATCGGTGTCTCGGGGGGCGTCACAGTCGTCGTCACGGCCACACTCCTTAACTGCTGGCGCGCAGCCGGCGCGAGATGAGCTGGTTGATGAGGCCGATGACGATCAGGATCGCGAACATGGTCCAGGCGATCGCCGAGGCACGGCCCAGGTGCTGGTTGACCCAGCCCTGTTCGTACAGGTACAGGCCGAGCGTCTGGAACTGGTGCTCCGCGCCGCCCGACGCGCCCTTGTTGGGGTCGAACAGCAGCGGCTCGCCGAAGACCTGGCTGGCGCCGATCGTCGAGACCACCACGGTGAACAGGATCGTCGGGCGCAGCGAGGGCAGCGTCACGTGCAGGAACTGCCGCCAGCGGCTGGCGCCGTCCAGCGCCGCCGACTCGTACAGGTCCTGCGGGATGGCCTGCATCGCGGCGAGGTAGATCAGCGCGTTGTAGCCGGTCCAGCGCCAGATGATGATCGTGGACACGGCTATCTGGCCGGGCCACTTGTCGTCCTGCCAGCCGATCGGATCGATGCCGACGGCGTCGAGCACCCAGTTGATCATGCCGTAGTCACGGCCGAAGAGCAGCACGAACACCAGGGTGGCGGCGGCGATCGAGGTGGCGTACGGCGCGAGCATCGCGACCCGCCAGAAGGTCGAGGCGCGCAGCTTGTAGTTCAGGATGTGGGCGATGCCCATGGCGATCATCAGCTGCGGAACGGTGGAGATGATGCCGATGGTCAGGGTGTTCTGCGCCGCGTTCCAGAAGAAGTCGTCGTCGAAGATCCGGGTGTAGTTCCTCAGCCCGACCCAGTCCATGTCGGTCGGCGCGGTCAGCTCGACCTGGTGCAGCGAGGCCCAGCCGGTGTAGATCAGCGGGAACAGCCCGAAGGCCGCGAACAGCAGGAAGAACGGAGCGACGAACGCGTAGGGGCTGAAGCGGGCGTCGCGCTGCCAGCGGCGGGACAGTTTGGCCCGGCGCCTTCCTTCCTTGTCCACGGAGGGGCTGCCGGGCGCACGGCCCGGGGCCGCGCCCCCCTTGACGGGGGACGCGGCGGTGTCGGAACGGGTGGCCATGCGGGTCACTTGTCCAGGTTGTTGTCGATGGTCTTGGTGGCCGTCTCCCAGGCCTCCTCGGCCGACTTGCCCTTCGTCACGAGGATGACGCCGTTGTCGGTCAGACCCTGCTGGATGATCTGGTCCTTCGGGCCGATCACCTGGACGGGGATCTGCTTGGCGGCCTCGGAGAAGATCGTGCCGATCGGGGCGTCACCGGTCATCTCGTTCTTCGCGCCGGTCACCTCCGGGCTGTCGAACGCGGCCGTGGCGCTCGGGAAGGAGCCCTGCACCTTGAACAGCTTCGCCTGCTGCTCGGGCGCGGTCAGCCAGGCCACCAGCTTCTGCGCCTCCTCGACGTTCTTGCCGCTCTTCGGCACGCCGAGGAAGGAGCCGCCCCAGTTGCCGGACTTCGGGGCCACGGCGACGTCCCACTTGCCGGCCGCGTCCGGCTTCGACTTGCCCTTGATGTAGCCGAGCATCCACGGCGGGCAGGCGACGGTGGCGAACTTGCTGTTGGCGATGGTGGTGTCCCAGGCCGGCTGGAACTGCGTCTGCGACTGGACCAGGCCCTTCTCGGCCGCGTCCGCGGTCAGGTCGAAGGCGGCCTTCACGGCCGGGTTGGTCTTGTAGATGACCTCGCCGGACGCGTCGTAGAACTTCTCCTTCTCGCTGCTGAGGACGGCGTTCAGCAGACCGCCGGGGGAGTCCATGAAGAAGGTGTCCTTGCCGGCCGCCTTCTTGTACTTCTCACCGGTCGCCAGGAACTTGTTCCAGTCGCCCGCCCACAGCTTGCCGACCTCCTCGCGGTCGCTCGGCAGGCCGGCCTTCTCGAAGAGGTCCTTGCGGTAACAGATGGCCATCGGGCCGACGTCGGTGCCGAGGGCGATGGTCTCGCCGCCCTTGGCGGTGGCCTGCTCCCACTTCCAGGGCAGCCAGCCGTCCTTCTTCACACCCTCGACCTTGGACATGTCCGTGAACTTGTCCGCCTGGGTGCCGACGACCTCGGCGATGTTGGCGACCTCGATCGCCTGCACGTCCATCAGCCCACTGTTGGTGGTCAGGTGGTTGACGAGAGCGGGGTAGTAGTTCTCGTTCCGCTCGACGACGTTTTCCTCGATCTTGATGTCCGGGTTGAGCTTCTCGTACTCGGCGTAGAGACCCGCCTCCTTGAAGCCCATGGTTCCGAACAGACCCAGGGTGATCTTGGTCTTGCCCTCGCCGGACGAGGAACCACCGGAGCTGTCGTCGCCGCCGTCGTCGGCGCAGCCGGCCAGCAGCCCGGTGCCCAGCGACACCACGGCCGCTACGGCCAGCGCCCGGCGGGCGAAGGGCTTCCCCCCGCCCGACCGCTGCCTGGTGAGGGGCAGGGTACGTGCTCGCATTGCGTCCTCCTGTTGCCCTGACGTGCCGACCCCCCGGCCAACGGCGTTGTTGACCCGTATTCTGCGCGTTGCGGCTCGGGCGGGGAACGTGCGGGTTGTGTATGTGTCAGGTACCGTGGGAGCGCTCCCACAAGTGATGTGTTGAAGAGTCGCGGGTCCGGGCGGGGGTGTCAAGGGAACAGACACCGCAAAGTGCGTTCAGTTATCTGCCCGTTAACTTGGCCGGGGGGACCGTCCTTCGGAACGCCGGAGTCCGCACGGACGCCCTCGCGGGGTGGTCACCGTCACTGCCGGGGCTGTTACATTCCAGGCCAGCGTGACACACGAAGGAAGGCGGGGCGGATGGCAAGCCACGGAGTGCGGGGCCGAAGTGGTGGCCGCCCCACCCTCGAAGAGGTGGCAGCACGCGCCGGAGTGGGCCGTGGCACGGTTTCACGAGTGATCAACGGCTCGCCCCGGGTGAGCGACGCCACACGCGCCGCGGTGGAGGCGGCCGTCGCCGAACTCGGTTACGTCCCCAACACCGCGGCTCGCGCCCTGGCGGCCAACCGCACCGACGCCATAGCCCTCGTGGTGCCCGAGCCCGAGACCCGTTTCTTCACCGAGCCCTACTTCTCCGACATGCTCCGCGGGGTCGGCGCCGCCCTGTCCGACACCGAGATGCAGCTGCTGCTGATCTTCGCGGGCAGCGACCGGGAGCGGCAGCGGCTCGCCCAGTACCTGGCCGCGCACCGGGTGGACGGGGTGCTGCTGGTCTCGGTGCACGCCGACGACCCGCTGCCCGACATGCTGTCCCAGCTGGAGATCCCGGCGGTGATCAGCGGCCCCCGCTCGGCGGAGGAGACGCTCACCTCGGTGGACTCCGACAATTACGGCGGTGCGCGGCAGGCCGTCGAGCACCTCGTCGGCCGGGGCCGGCGCACCGTCGCCCACATCACCGGCCGCTTCGACGTCTACGGCGCCCAGCGCCGCGTCGACGGCTACCGGGACGCGCTGCGCGACGCGGGCCACCCGGTGGACGAGCTGCTGATCGAGCCGGGCGACTTCTCCGAGGGCGGCGGCCGGCGCGCGATGGCGGCCCTGCTGGAGCGCCGGCCCGACCTGGACGCCGTCTTCGCCGCCTCGGACGTCACGGCGGCCGGTGCCCGTCAGGCGCTGCGCGAGGCGGGCCGCCGCATCCCGGACGACGTGGCGCTGGTCGGGTACGACGACTCCGCGATCGCCCGCCACATGGACCCGCCGCTGACCAGCGTGCGCCAGCCGATCGAGGAGATGGGCCGGGCGATGACCGACCTGCTGCTCGCCGAGGTCGCCGACCGCCGCCCGACCGCGACGCGGGAGCTGGAGCGCCGTCAGATGGTGCTGGCGACGGAACTGGTGGAGCGCGCGTCGTCCTGAGCGGCGAAGGGGGCGGGGCGGCTGTCCGCCGTCCGCCCCTCTGTCGTCCGGAACGTACGTCCGGGACGTACGGGGATGCCCCGGCGGACGTCCGTAGGCGCCCGGAAACGTCAACAGCCGGTGACCTCCTGCGAGGTCACCGGCTGCTGCGGTGAGGGTGAGTGACGGGACTTGAACCCGCGACATCCTGGACCACAACCAGGTGCTCTACCATCTGAGCTACACCCACCATGGACCGGTTCCGAGGAGGTCAGTGACTTCCCTGACCGGCCGAGAAAAAGTGTACAGGGTCCGAAGGGGTGCTCGCGCCCACCTTTCCGCGCGGCCCCCCTGAACCCCCTCCGTACACCTACTGAGCAGGCAGGACGTGCTTCGCGGCGATCTTCTTCGCGGTGTCGGAGTCGGGTCCCGGCTGGGGCACGAAGACGGCCTCGCGGTAGTACCGCAGCTCCGCGATGGACTCGCGGATGTCGGCGAGCGCGCGGTGGTTGCCGTTCTTCTCGGGGCTGTTGAAGTACGCCCTCGGGTACCAGCGGCGGGCCAGCTCCTTGATGCTGGACACGTCGACGATCCGGTAGTGGAGGTAGTCCTCCAGGGTCGGCATGTCGCGCAGCAGGAAGCCGCGGTCGGTGCCGACGGAGTTCCCGCACAGGGGCGCCTTGCCGGGCTCCTTGACGTGCTCCTTGATGTAGGCGAGGACACGCTGCTCGGCGTCCTCCAGCGTCGTGCCGTCCGGCAGCTCCTCGAGCAGCCCCGACGCGGTGTGCATCGCGCGCACCACCTCCGGCATCGTCTCCAGGGCCCGCTCCGGCGGGCGGATGACGATGTCGACGCCCTCGCCGAGCACGTTCAGCTCGGAGTCGGTCACGAGGGCGGCCACCTCGATGAGCGCGTCGTCCGACAGCGAGAGGCCGGTCATCTCGCAGTCGATCCACACCATGCGATCGTTCATGTGTCTAACCATACGGGGCGCGGCGCCGTGCCGGACCGGGTGGTGAAGCGGGGATTCCCCGGATGTCCCCGCACCGCCGTGAGGGCCGGAGGCACACGGCCTCCGGCCCTCACGGCGGTCACCTCAGGGCGCGCTGCGCTGCCCCGGTACGCCCGGGGCCGAGGCGGTCAGGGAAGCGCCCAGGGCACCGGCCGCCGCCGTACGGCGGGACTGGTGCGGGACCGGGCTGTCCGGGTGCAGCGACGGCGGCACCGGGTGTCCCGTGTGGGCCGGCTGGCCGGACGGGACGGGCCCCGGGGAGCCGGGCGTGTTGTCGGGGTCCTGGCCGCGGTCCGCCTGCGGGCGCCGTGCGCGGTACGCGGCCCGGTAGGCGGCCGGGGACGAACCGAGCTGGCGCCGGAAGTGTCCGCGCAGCGCGACCGGCGAGCGGAAGCCGCAGCGGCCGGCCACCTCGTCCACCGAGTAGTCCGACGTCTCCAGCAGGCGCTGCGCCTGGAGCACCCGCTGCGTGATCAGCCACTGCAGCGGCGCGCTGCCGGTCAGCGAGCGGAACCGGCGGTCGAAGGTGCGGCGGCTCATGTACGCGCGGGCGGCGAGCGTCTCCACGTCGAACTGCTCGTGGAGGTGCTCCAGCGCCCAGGCGACGACCTCGGCGAGCGGGTCGGCGCCGATCTCCTCCGGTAAAGACCTGTCGAGGTAGCGCTCCTGGCCGCCGCTGCGGCGCGGCGGGACCACCAGGCGCCGGGCGAGCGCGCCGGCCGCCTCGTTGCCGTGGTCCGTGCGCACGATGTGCAGACACAGGTCGATGCCGGCCGCCGTGCCCGCCGACGTCAGCACGTCCCCGTCGTCCACGAACAGCTCGCGTGGATCGACGTGCACCGACGGATAGCGCTTGGCCAGCGTCGGCGCGTACATCCAGTGGGTGGTCGCGGGACGGCCGTCCAGCAGGCCCGCCGCCGCGAGGACGAAGGCGCCGGTGCACAGCCCGACGATGCGGGCTCCCTCCTCATGGGCACGGCGCAGTGCGTCCAGTGCCTCCTCCGGTGGCGGAGAGGTGATCGATCGCCAGGCCGGCACCACGACGGTGCCCGCCCGGGATATCGCCTCCAGGCCGTGTGGCGCGGTGAGTTCCAGGCCCCCTGTGGTCCGCAGCGGGCCGTCCTCGCCGCCGCATACCAGCAAGCGGTAGCGCGGCACGCCGGCGTCCTGGCGGTCAACCCCGAACACCGACAGCGGTATGGAACTCTCGAAAATGGGTCCGCCGCTGAACAGCAGCACCGCGACGATCTCCTTGCGGCGGCGCCCGGAGAGTTTCCTGGCAGCGGTTTCCGGCGCGGCAGTGGAGTCGTGGCTCATCCTGCTAAGCCCCCCTCGGTGGTCGCGGCGCCCTGTTCCCTTCGGGTCTGTCGCTCCAACACGTTTCCCCTCGGTCCTGCACGAGTCCCCCGCCGTAAGACAGTCAAGATCGAATCTACTGTGTCCCGTCGTGCACCGCTGGCCAGTTCGGCACTCGGTGCATTGTCGACTTGGCAACTTGGCGTGAAGCATTCGATCACGAAGCGTTGCACTCGCGCGCCGTGCAGGGAAGTGCGCCTTGTCGCGGTGGCCAAACCGCATAGGGTGCGCGGGGCTCGTGAGTCCCTCTTCGTGCAGGTGGAACGGGGGTTGGGGGGTGGTGACGGCAAGGGATGCGCCAGGACCCGAAGTTGGCTGAAAAGAGACGGGCGTGGGTGCGGAAACCGGTCAACCGGCCGGTGTGCGTCCTCCGTCGCGCGGGGCGTACGCCCGCGCCCTCGCCCCCGCTCCCCGGCGCCGTCCGTGCCGAGTGCGTGACGGGGCCGACGGCGTGCGCGCGGCCGCCCGTCGGGAGCGGCGCAGCAGCAGCCGGCAGGCGGCCGTGACGGCCGCCAGGCCGCACGCCACGCCGGCCGCCCCGGCGAGCGAGGAGCCGCACCACAGCAGGACCACGGGGACCAGCAGACAGCTGAAGACCGCCCAGCGGAGCAGGTCGTCCGCGGGGTCCCGCGGGGGCGTCGCGCGGTGCGGTCCGGGCGGAGTCCAACGGCGGGGCGGGCCGTCGGTCACCGGTCTCGGGGCCGGACGGCTCTTGCCTTCTGCGGGGACCCACTGTGGCCGTCAAGCGAATACCGCGCAAACCGCCTGTACAGGCCAGCAACCGTTGCGTCGCGGGCGGACCCTCGTGCATGCTCCGGGGAACCCGCCTTCCGGCTCGCGCGGGATCTGGGCCCGGGAGGCGTGCCGCCGTACCCTTGGGGGTATGGGGTTGGGAAGATACTTCCCGGACACAGCTCCGCCGCACACTGTCGTCCCCACAAAGGATCACAACCCCGAGACAGCCATGGCCGGTCACGAATTCTTCGAACCCGCGGACCGCAAGCGGCCGGTCGCCGATCCGACGGCGGCCGAACCCCTGGCGGCGGAGGAATCACGCCATGCGTGCGATCCCGCCTTCCGGCACGGGGTGGTGGTCGGCTTCGACGGGTCCACGTCCAGTGAACGGGCCCTCGCGTACGCCATCGGCATGGCGCGGCGCTCCGGGTCCGGACTGATCATCGTCCATGTGGCGAACCGGCTGCCCACCACGGTGTGGGCGGGGTGCGAGCCGCCGGTCTTCGTGGACGTCCCGGACCACCGTACGGAGGTGCTGGGGCTCGAGCTCGCCTGTGCGGACTATCTGGCCGAGGTGCCGTGGATCCTCGTCGAGCGGGGTGGGGACATCTGCCACGAACTCGAAGAGGTGGGGCGGGAGTACGAGGCCGATGCGATTGTCGTGGGTTCCACCCACGGGCTCGTGGGACGGCTTTTCGGGTCGGTCGCGGGGAGGCTGGCGAAGCGGGCGCAGCGGCCTGTTGTCGTCATTCCATGACGTGAGCTTGCACAGGCGGGCCCCTACGTGTTGATCGGCAACACGTAGGGGCCCGTTCTGTTTGCACGGCCTGTGCGGGTGGGTGGGGGCTTGTCGCGCAGTTCCCCGCGCCCCTTACGGGGCGCTGCCGCTCAGGTAGTGGTTATTCGACGGTGACCGACTTGGCGAGGTTGCGGGGCTTGTCGATGTCGCGGCCGAGGGCCAGGGCCGTGTGGTACGCGAGGAGCTGGAGCGGGATGCCCATGAGGATCGGGTCCAGCTCGTCCTCGTTCTTGGGGACCAGGATCGTGTGGTCCGCCTTCTCCTGCTCCTGGTGCGCGACGGCGACGATCCGGCCGCTGCGGGCCTTGATCTCCTCCATCGCCGCGCGGTTCTTCTCCAGCAGGTCGTCGTCCGGGACGATCGCCACGGTGGGCAGGGCCGGCTCGATCAGGGCCAGCGGGCCGTGCTTCAGCTCGGAGGCCGGGTAGGCCTCGGCGTGGATGTACGAGACCTCCTTGAGCTTCAGGGAGGCCTCGCGGGCCACCGGGTAGCCCCGGACACGGCCGATGAAGAGCATCGAGCGGGCCTCGGCGTACTCCAGGGCCAGCTTCTTGATCTGCTCCTCCTGCTCCAGGATCTCGGCGATCTGGGCGGGGAGGCGGCGCAGGCCCTCGATGATCCGCTTGCCGTCGCGCACGGAGAGGTCGCGGGTGCGGCCCAGGTGCAGGGCGAGCAGCGCGAAGGCGACCGTGGTGTTGGTGAAGCACTTGGTGGAGACGACGCAGACCTCCGGGCCGGCGTGCACGTAGACGCCGCCGTCGGCCTCGCGGGCGATCGCGGAGCCGACCACGTTGACCACGCCGAGGACGCGGGCGCCCTTGCGCTTCAGCTCCTGCACGGCGGCCAGCACGTCGTACGTCTCACCGGACTGGGAGACGGCGACGTACAGGGTGTCGGGGTCGACGACCGCGTTGCGGTAGCGGAACTCGGAGGCCGGCTCGGCGTCGGCGGGGATGCGGGCGAGCTCCTCGATCATCTGCGCGCCGATCATGCCGGCGTGGTACGAGGTGCCGCAGCCGAGGATCTTCACGCGGCGGATGCGGCGGGCCTCGCGGGCGTCCAGGTTGAGGCCGCCGAGGTGCACGGTGGAGAAGCGGTCGTCGATCCGTCCGCGCAGCACGCGGTCCACGGCCTCGGCCTGCTCGTGGATCTCCTTGTGCATGTAGGTGTCGTGGCCGCCCATGTCGTAGGAGGCGGCCTCCCACTCCACGGTGGTGGGCTCGGCGGTGGTGCGCGTGCCCTCCGTGGTGTAGGTACGGAAGTCGTCGGCCGTGAGGGTGGCCATCTCGCCGTCGTCGAGGGTGACTATCTGGCGGGTGTGGGCGACCAGCGCGGCGATGTCCGAGGCGACGAACATCTCCTTCTCGCCGATGCCGAGGACGACCGGGGAGCCGTTGCGGGCGACGACGATGCGGTCGGGGAAGTCGGCGTGCAGCACGGCGATGCCGTAGGTGCCCTCGATGAGGCGGACGGTCTCGCGGACCTTGTCCTCGAGCGACTCCGCCGTCGAGCGGGCGATGAGGTGGACGAGGACCTCGGTGTCGGTCTCGGAGAGGAACTCGACGCCGTCCGCCTCCAGCTTGCGGCGCAGGTCGGCGGCGTTGTCGATGATGCCGTTGTGGACGACGGCGACCTTGCCCTCGGCGTCCAGGTGGGGGTGGGCGTTCACGTCGGACGGGGCGCCGTGGGTGGCCCAGCGGGTGTGGGCGATACCGGTGGTGCCCTTGAAGCGCGCCGGGACCTTGGCCTCCAGGTCGCGCACCCGGCCCTTGGCCTTGACCGTCTTGAGGGTCCCGGTCTTCGGGGCGGTGACGGCGATGCCCGCCGAGTCGTAGCCGCGGTACTCCAGACGCTGCAGCCCCTCGAGCAGCAGGGGGGCGACCTCACGCCTGCCGATGTAACCGACGATTCCGCACATACAGGTATGTTCCTAGCCGTAGACGATGCGGCGCAGCTGCCGGAGCGAGAGCTCGGGCGGCGCCACCGCGCGGTATCTCAGGTCCGCCTCGATCCGTTGGAAGATCGTCGCGTTCACCAGGCCCTGGGCCTGGAGCTCGCGGTGGCGGCGACGGACGTACTCCTCGGTCGTCTCGTCGAAGTAGGCGAGCACGTCCTGGATCACCCGCAGCGCCTCGCCCCGGCTGAGGGGCGTGGACCGCGTCAGATGATCGACAAGTTCGTCGTGCACTCGATGATCCTGAGGTACCGGCGACGGTTTCGCAAGAAACGTGCCCGATTTCGGGCAGGCTCAGGCGGATGGCCGCTACATGCGCTTCAGGACGGCCTGCTTGGCGAGGGCGAACTCGTCGGCCGTGAGCACGCCGGAGCGGTGCAGCTCGCCCAGTTCCCGCAGCCGGCGCAGGAGTGCGTCGTGGTCGTCCTCGGCGCGGTCGGCCGGTGCGGGCCGGTCGCCCTCGGGGGTGCGCGGGCCGTCCAGGGCCGGGGCTGCGGGGGTGGAGGGGTGCGGCAGTCGGGCCTGCACGGCGGCGGCCACCAGGGCCATCAGCGGGTCCTTCTTGAAGCCCCACAACTCCACGGCGTTCGGGTCGTACTTGGCCGGGACCTTGGTGGGGGCGTGGCGCACGAGGAAGCGGAGGTGGCCGTTCTCCAGGCCGGCCGCCGGCTGCCACTCCACGCCCTCCAGGTCCGGCACCGCGAGAATGCGGGGGCCCGCGGCGGACTTGGCGTCCTCGGTCTTCCAGTTCCACTCCAGCCGTACGCGCTCCCCGTCGAAGCTGACGGTGCCGTCCCCGGCGGAGACGGACAGGGGCAGGGGCGGGCCGGGCAGCAGGTAGGCGGTCACCGGGCCGGACGGTATCTGCTCCAGCAGCAGGGCGGTGCGGACCTCCTCCGTGAAGTACTCGGCGACGCCGTAGCGGTCGGACTCGACGACCAGCTGGTAGGGGTCCTGGGGCTCGGTGAGGCGCCCGCCGGTCGCGTGCAGGAGCGGGTCGGCGCCGTCGCGCAGCCGCAGCCTGAGCCGGCCCGACTTCTTGCCCTGCTCCAGGGAGATGCCCGCCAACGCCTCCAGCGGTACCGCCAGTTCACCCAGCGTGCGGCGCAGCAGCCCGATGTTCTTGTCGCGGCCGGGGGTCAGGCGCAGGGTCTCGCCGTCGAACGTCCACGTGCCGTCCTTCTGGATGATTTCCGCCATGGGGGGATTGTTCCATCGGCTTCTTCCCTGGCAGGGGCGGGAGTTGCAGGAGGGGTGGCCGGGGAGGGCGGGAGCCCCCCGGAGGACCGTACTCCGGGAGGCTCGTCCGCTCGACGGGTCAGAAGGCTGCCAGGGGGTTCTTCAGGGTGCCTATGAGCTGGAGGGCGCCCGAGGGGTCCGCCAGGTCGACCATCTGCTTGTTGTTGCGCAGCTGGAGGCGGTTCAGGCAGGACAGGGCGAACTCCGGGGCGAACATGTCGTACCGCTCGAAGCGGTCGGCGAGGGCCGGCACCGACGCCTGGTACTCCCGGGTGACCTCCGCGACCGTCCGCCAGAAGCCGTCCTCGTCGAGGACGCCCTCCTCGGCGAGGTTCGCCGCGAGGAAGCGGAAGAAGCAGTCGAAGACGTCGGTGAAGATCGACAGCAGCTTGGTGTCGTCCGGGACCTCGACGCGGATCCGGGCGACCTCGGGCGGCAGCACCGCGTCCGGGTCCATCACCGCGATCTCCTCGGCGATGTCCTTGTAGATGGCACGCTTCACGGCGCCGTCCTCCAGCACCAGGATGACGTTCTCGCCGTGCGGCATGTACACCAGGTCGTAGGCGTAGAAACTGTGCAGCAGCGGGACGTAGTAGGCCCGCAGGTAGCGCCGCATCCACTCCTGCGGGGTGAGTCCTGAGCGCTCGATCAGGGCGGCGGCGAAGGACCGGCCCTCGTGGTCGACGTGGACCAGGGACGCCATGGTGGCGAGCGACTCGCCGTCCTGGAGGGACGGCACCGGGCTCTCCCGCCACAGCGCCGCCAGCATCTTGCGGTACGGCGAGTAGCGGTCGGTGGCCTGCTCGTACTCCAGGTGCCGGTAGCCCACGGCGGCCCGCTCCCGGATGATCGACAGTCCGGTGTCACGCAGCACCGGGTCGTTGTCGATCAGGCGGGCCAGCCAGTCGTTGATGGCCGGGGTGGCCTCCATGTAGGCGGCGGACAGGCCCCGCATGAAGCCCATGTTGAGGACGGACAGGGCCGTCTTCACGTAGTGCTTCTCCGGGTGCGACCGGTTGAAGAAGGTGCGGATGGACTGCTGCGCCAGGTACTCGTCGTCGCCCTCGCCCAGCAGGACCAGGTGCCGGCGGGCGACCTCGGCGGCGAAGGTGACGGACAGCTTGTTCCACCACTGCCAGGGGTGGACGGGGATCAGCAGGTAGTCGGCGGGGTCCAGGTCCTGTGCGCGCAGGACGTCGTGGAAGCCCTCGACGGTCTCCTCGCCCAGTTCCTGGCGGACGAACGACTCGTACTCGATGCCCACGCCCGCCGTGAACGCGGCCCGCGAGCGATGGGCGGCCAGCCACACCAGCCGCACCGGGTTGCCGGTCTCCGGGGCGTACCGTCGGTACTCGTGGACGCCGAAACCGAGCCGCCCGTTGTTCGCGACGAAGCAGGGGTGGCCCTCGGTCATGCCGGTCTCGATGGCCTGGAAGCCGGCGTCGACCAGCTCGGCCGAGGTGACCTCCGGCTTGGTCAGCTTGTAGCAGGTGCCGGAGAGGGTGGAGGAGATCTCCTCCAGGTACACCGGCAGGATCTCGTCGCTCAGCCCCAGGGACTTCTGCAGCTCGACGAAGAAGTCCAGCGCCGCGAGCTCCAGCTCGGCGCCGTCGCGGTGCCGGGTGATCGAGTCGGCGTCGACCTGCCAGTGGTCCAGGCCCCGTAGCCGGGCCGTGAACGTGTAGCGGGCGTGGCCGTCGTCGCTGCGGACGATGTACCGGCCGTCACCGGCCGGCTCCGGCGTGACGAGCCGCTCGTGCGCGAACTCGGCGAGCGCCTTGCGGATCAGCAGGCGGTTGGCCCGCGCCCAGCGGTGGGGGGACAGGTGCGCCACGGCGTCGGACAGGGTCATACGGACACTCCTCGGGCGGCCTCGAACTGCTCGCGCGTGCAGAAGCTCAGCAGCGCGCGCTTCTCCGGCTTGTCGATCTCACGCTCGGGCACGAAGCCCACGGCCGCGTTCAGGGCGTGCACGGCCTTGTTGCCGACGTCGGGCTCCACCACGACCCGGCGGGTGGCCGGGTCGGCGAACAGCTCCGCCATCACGGCGGTGATGACGGCGCGGGTGAAGCCGTGGACGGGGCGGTCGGTGGGGGCGACCAGGAAGTGCATGCCGACGTCGCCGGGCTCCGGCTCGTAGAGCCCGACCAGTTCGACGTACCGGGGGTCGTACTTCTCCATCAGGAAGGCGGGTTCGCCGTCGTGCAGGCCCAGGTATGCGTGGTGGTGCTCGTGGGCGGCGATCCGCATGTACTCGCGTTCGACGTCCTGGAGCCGCGCGTCCTGCATCATCCAGAACGCCGCCTTGGGGTGGGTCACCCAGCGGTGCAGCAGCTCCGCGTCCTTTAGCGGGTCGAGCGGGCGGATCGTGAACGTACCGATGGTGCTCATACGGCGAACTCCTGGAAGGCGATGGTCTTCTCGACCGGGTAGTACTCGGTGCCCAGCAGCTCGCGGATGATGGACGCGTTGCGGTAGGCGCCCATGCCCAGGTCGGGGCTGGTGATGCTGTGCGTGTGCACGCCCGCGTTCTGCAGGAACACGCCGCGCCCGGTGACGTCGATCGCGTAGTTGCGGGCGACGTCGAAGCGTCCGTGGCCGTCGAGGCGCAGCCGGTCGCGGACGGGCTCCAGGAAGGCGGGCTGCTGGTAGTGGTAGCCGGTGGCGAGCACCAGGCCCTCGGTGGCGATCTCGAAGTCCTTGCCCTGCTCGTCCTGGCGGAAGCCGAGCGTGTACGTGCCGTCCTGGTACCGGGCGGAGGTGAGCGAGGAGTTGGTGAGCAGCCGGGTGGGCACGCCGCGCCCGCCGCTCTCCACGTTCTTCTGGTACAGCAGGTCGAAGATCGCGTCGATCAGCTCCGAGTTGATGCCCTTGAACAGGCCCTTCTGCTGCTTCTCCAGGCGGTAGCGGGTGTCCTCGGGCAGCGCGCGGAAGTAGTCGATGTAGTCCGGGGACGTCATCTCCAGGGTCAGCTTGGTGTACTCCAGCGGGAAGAACCGCGGGGAGCGGGTGACCCAGTTGAGCTGGTAGCCGTGGGCGTCGATCTCGGAGAGCAGCTCGTAGTAGATCTCGGCGGCGCTCTGCCCGCTGCCCACGATCGTGACCGACTGCTTCTCCAGCAGCTCCGCCTTGCGGTGCATGTACTGCGCGTTGTGGAAGAGGTCGCCCTCCAGGCCCCGGCACGCCTCGGGCACGAACGGCACGGTGCCGGTGCCGAGCACCAGGTGCCGGGCGCGGTACGTCGTACCGGTGTCCGTGGCCACGACGTACACCTCGGCCGCCTCGTCCCACGTCACCTCGGTGACCGTGGTGCCGAAGCGGATGGAGCTGAGCTGCCCGGCGGCCCAGCGGCAGTAGTCGTCGTACTCGACGCGCAGCGGGTAAAAGTTCTCCCGGATGTAGAACGAGTACAGCCGGCCCTTCTCCTTCAGGTAGTTGAGGAAGGAGTAGGGGGACGTCGGGTCGGCGAGGGTGACCAGGTCCGACATGAACGGCGTCTGCAGATGGGCGCCGTCGAGGAACATCCCGGCGTGCCACTCGAAGTCGGGCTTGGACTCCAGGAAGACACCGGCGAGTTCGGCGATGGGCTCGGTGAGGCAGGCCAGCCCCAGGTTGAACGGGCCCAGCCCGATGCCCACGAAGTCGTAGGCCGGTTCCGTGGTGTCAGCAAGCGCGGTCAAGGGACTCTCCCAGGTACTGCTCGGCGTGGCCGGCGATCAGGTCGAGGACGGCCGCGATGTCGGCCGTCGTGGTCTCGGGATTGAGCAGGGTGAACTTCAGGTAGTGGCGCCCGGCCACCTTGGTGCCCGCGACCACCGCGTCACCGGACGCGAACAGCGCCTTGCGGGCGCGGAGGTTGGCCCGGTCGATCTCGGCGGGGTCGGTGACGGCGGCCGGGACGTAGCGGAAGACCAGGGTGGACAGGCTGGGCTCGACGACCACGTCGAAGCGGGGGTCGGCGGCCAGCAGCTTCCAGCCCTCGGCGGCGAGGTCGCACACCTCGTCGAAGAGCTCGCCGATGCCGTCGGCGCCCATCACGCGCAGCGTCATCCACAGCTTGAGCGCGTCGAAGCGGCGGGTGGTCTGGAGGGACTTGTCGACCTGGTTGGGGATGCGCTCGGTCACCATGCGGCGCGGGTTGAGGTACTCCGCGTGGTAGGTGGCGTGCCGCAGCGTGGCCCCGTCCCGCACCAGCACGGCAGACGAACTGACCGGCTGGAAGAAGGACTTGTGGTAGTCGACGGTGACGGAGTCCGCGCGTTCGATGCCGTCGATGCGGTGCCGGTACTTGCGGGAGGCGAGCAGTCCGCAGCCGTAGGCGGCGTCCACGTGCATCCAGGCGCCGTACTGCTCGCACAGTCCGGCGATCTCCGGCAGCGGGTCGATGGAGCCGAAATCGGTGGTGCCGGCGGTGGCGACGACCGCCATCGGGGTCAGCCCGGCCTCCGCGCAGCGCTCCAGCTCGCGGGCGAGGGCGACGGTCCGCATCCGCTTGTCGTGGTCGACGGGGACCACCACCACGGCGTCGGGGCCGAGGCCGAGCAGCTTCGCCGACTTCTGCACGCTGAAGTGGCTGACCTCGGAGGCGAAGACGCGCAGCTTCGCCAGGTCCTGGGCCTTGGCCTCCTCCCGGGCCAGCAGCAACGCCTGGAGGTTGGACTGGGTGCCGCCGGAGGTGAACACGCCGTCGGCGGCGGGGCCGAGACCGATGCGGGCGGCCGTCCAGTCGACGAGTTTCCGCTCGATCAGGGTGCCGCCGGCCGACTGGTCCCAGGTGTCCAGGGAGGAGTTGACGGCGGAGAGCACGGCCTCGCCGAGCACGGCCGGGATGACGACCGGGCAGTTGAGGTGGGCGAGGTAGCGGGGGTGGTGGAAGTAGACCGCGTCCCGGAGGTAAACGTCCTCCAGTTCGTCCAGCACCGCGGTGCTGTCGCCGAGCGGTTGGTCGAGGTCGATCGCGTCGATGCGCGGGGCGAGGTCGTCGACCGTGACGCCGGTGAACGGCCGGTCGGTGGTGGCGAGTTTGGCGGCCACCCGCTCGACTCCTTCGGTCACGGAGCGTCGGTAGTGCTCCGTGGTGGTGTCGTTGAGCAGGTGAGAGCGCATGTGGGGGTCCTCCGGTGGGGACGGTCCGGTGCGGGGAGAGGTCCGGTGCGGTTCAACTTAGGTTAGCCTAACCAAACTTTTCCGGGGGTAATCCCGCTTCCGCCGTGACCGTCGTCACGTCGCGACGGGATGCGACGGAACCTCAACTCCGTTGTCGCTCACGCCTGTTCGCGGAGCTGTTCCTCCGTCAGACCACGCCGCCAGTAGCCCACGAACGTCACCCGCCGGCGGTCGACACCACGCTCACGGACGAAGTGCCGGCGCAGCTGCTTGACCTGGCCGGACTCCCCGGCGATCCACGCGTAGGCGCGCTCGGGGGAGGGGAGGGCGGTCTCCCGGACGGCGTCCAGGGCCAGCGGGGCCTCGGGGGCCGTCGCGCCCTCCCGGACGAACCAGGTGACCTCCGCGTCCGCCGCGGTCGGCAGCTCCTGGACGTCCCCGGCGTGCGGCACCTCCAGCCAGACCCGGGCGGGGGTGCCGGCGGGGAGGGCGTCCAGGATCGCGGCGGCCGCGGGCAGGGCCGTCTCGTCCGCCCACAGCAGCACCGTCGAGGCGTCCTCGGGCGGACGGAAGCGGATCGCCCGGTTGTCGGCGAGCGCGGGGCCGAGCAGCAGCACCCGGTCGCCCACGGAGGCGCGGGCGGCCCAGCGGGACGCGGGACCGGCCGCCGCGGACGCGCCCGCGTCCGCGGTGACGCCGTGCAGCACGAAGTCGACGTCGATCTCGACGGTGTGCCCCAGGGCGTCCGCGCGCAGCGCCCGCAGCGTGTACGAGCGCATCACCGCCCGCACGTCGTCGGGCAGTTCGCGCCAGCCCTGCCACCAGTTGTCCCCCAGCTCCAGCGGCACGACCGGCTCGTCCTGCCCCGGGTGGGGCAGGAACAGCGACAGGGACTGGTCACGTCCGTCGGAGCGGAAGTCGCGCAGCTCCGGCCCGGTGAAGGTGACCCGGACGAGCGACGGGCCGAGCCGCCGCGTCCCGGCGACCTGGAGGGCGAAGAAACGGAACGGGGCGGCCACGGCAGTCGTCACGAGGAGCTCCTGCGAGTCGGGGGCGGCTGGGACCTTACGGGGAGGGCGTCAGCTGACCTTCTTGGCCTTCTCGATGGCCTCGGCGAGCGCCTCCACCGGCGCCACGCACTTGTCGTAGGACAGGATCGGCTCGGTGGACCGGGCGATGACCTGGCCGGCCTTGACGGCGGGCAGCTGCTTCCAGGTCGCCTCGGTGATGTCGGCGGGCTGGATGGCCGAGCTGCGGTCGTCCATCAGGATCACGTCGGCCTTGTGCTTGTCGACGTTCTCCCAGCTGAGGCTCTCGAACCAGCCGCCGGTGGGCTTCTTGGCCTCTTCGGTGGGCTCCACGAAGTTCACGCCGAGGGCCTTGAAGTACTCCAGGTCGATGGAGAGGTTGGTGCCCGAGACGTAGAACAGCTCCGGGCTCGCCGAGCCGACCAGCACCTTGATCTCGGGCTTGGCCTTGGCGGCCTTGCGCAGCCGCTCGGAGGCGGCCTCGAAACGCTTCTTGGCCTCCGTGATCCTGGCGTCCTTCATGTCGGCGCCGAGCGACTCGGCCAGCTCCCACATCCGCTGCAGCGGGCCGGTCAGCTGACGGTCGAAGACGGAGATGCCGACGCTGGGCGCGAGCTTGGCGATCTTGTCCTTGGACGCCTCGGGGACGTACCAGAGGGTGCCGGCGTCGTCGAACATCGTGGAGATGAGCACGTCGGGCGCGAGGGCCGCGTACTTCTCGACGTTGAACTGGTCCCAGACGTTGCCCAGGACCGTCACCTTGCTGACGTCCATGTCGCCGGCCTGGACGTCCGCCTTGCCGTCCTTGGTCGTGGTCGGGCCGAAGACGCCCTTGACCTCGATGCCGTAGTCGTACAGCGCGGCGGCCACGCCGGTGAACGCGACGATGTTCGCGGGCGTCTTGTCGAGCTTCACGGTGGTGCCGCGGTCGTCCTTGAAGGACCACGGGCCGGACTTGGTGTCGCCGGAGCCCTTCGTGTCCGCGCCGCCGTCCTTCTTGTCGTCCCCGCAGGCGGTGAGGACGGCGCCGAGCCCGAGGGCACCACCGGCGGCGAGCAGTCCGCGACGGGAGAAGCGGGCGGTTGTGGCGTTCGACATGGAAGGGTCTGCTTTCGTGCGTACGGGACCGATGTACAAACAGCGTTAGGTTAGCCTAACCAAACGATCTGTCCAGAGGGCGTCCGGTGTTCTTCCCCGGGAAACGCCGGCCGAGCACCGTGATTCGGGTCACCCGGCAGCACGGCGACGGCCCGCGTCGTTGTGGACGCGGGCCCCCTCTGCCGGTCCCGAGGTCAGCCCGTCAGGCCCAACTCCCGCGCGATCAGCATCCGCTGGACCTCGCTGGTGCCCTCGCCGATCTCCAGGATCTTCGAGTCGCGCCACATGCGGGCCACCGGGTACTCGTTCATGAAGCCGTAACCGCCGTGGATCTGCGTGGCGTCACGGGCGTTGTCCACGGCCACCGTGGAGGAGTACAGCTTCGCCAGCGCCGCCTCCTTCTTGAAGGGCTCGCCCGCGACCAGCCGGCTCGCCGCGTCCCGCCACGCCAGGCGCGCCGTGTGCGCCTTCATCTCCATGTCCGCGATCTTGAACTGGATCGCCTGGTTGGAGCCGATCGGACGCCCGAACGCGTGCCGTTCCTTCGCGTACTTCACCGACTCGTCCACACAGCCCTGCGCGAGTCCCGTGCCGAGCGCGGCGATGGCGATGCGGCCCTCGTCGAGGATGCGCAGGAACTGCGCGTAGCCACGGCCCGCTTCGCCCAGCAGGTTCGCCGCCGGGACGCGGACGTCCTGGAACGACAGCTCGCGGGTGTCCGAGGCGTTCCAGCCGACCTTCGAGTACGGGGCGGCCACCGTGAAGCCGGGAGTGCCGGACGGCACGATGATGGCCGAGATCAGGGGCTTGCCGTCGGGCTTGCGGCCGGTGACCGCGGTGACCGTGACCAGGCCGGTGATGTCCGTGCCGGAGTTGGTGATGAAGCACTTGGAGCCGTTGATGACCCATTCGTCCGTCGACTCGTCCAGCCGGGCCGTCGTCCGGGTCGCGCCCGCGTCGCTGCCGCCGTCCGGCTCGGTCAGGCCGAACGCGCCGAGGATCTCGCCCGAGCACAGCCGGGGCAGCCACTCACGCTTCTGCTCCTCGGTGCCGAACAGGTGCAGTGGCATGGCGCCCAGCGAGACGCCCGCCTCCAGGGTGATGGCCACCGAGGAGTCCACCCGGGCGAGTTCCTCCAGGGCCACGCCGAGCGCGAAGTAGTCGCCGCCCATGCCGCCGTACTCCTCCGGGAACGGCAGGCCGAACAGGCCCATGCGGCCCATCTCCCGCACGATCTCGTACGGGAACTCGTGCCGCTCGTAGAAGTCGCCGATCTTCGGCGCCACCACGTCGTGCGCGAACTCCTCGACCGTGCGGCGGAGTTCTTCGAGCTCGGGGGAGAGCTTGTGGTCCATGTCGTCACTGCTCCTGGTGGGAGAGGGCTCGTACGGTGCGGGACGGGCTGGGTCGGCCCAGGTGGGCGGCCATCCAGACGCTTGTGGCGACCAGACGGCCGAGGTCGACGCCGGTGTCGATGCCGAGGCCCCGCAGCATCCACACCAGGTCCTCGGTGGCGAGATTGCCGGTGGCGGACTTCGCGTAGGGGCAGCCGCCCAGTCCGCCGGCGGAGGCGTCCACCGTGGTGACGCCCTGCTGGAGGGCGGCCAGCGTGTTGGACAGGGCCTGCCCGTAGGTGTCGTGGAAGTGCACGCCCAGCGCGGGGACGGGCACGCCCGCCTCCCTGAGCGCGCCGATCAGGGCGGTCACATGACCCGGGGTCGCCACCCCGATCGTGTCGCCGAGGCTCAGCTCGTCGCAGCCCATGTCGAGCAGAGCCCGGCACACCCGCACCACCTGGGGGACCGGGACCGCGCCCTCCCAGGGGTCGCCGAAGCACATGGAGAGGTAGCCGCGGACGTGGACGCCCTGCTCCTTCGCGCGGGCCACCACCGGCTCGAACATGGCCAGTGCCTCGTCCACCGTGCGGTTGAGGTTGGCCTTGGCGAAGGACTCCGTGGCGCTGGCGAACACCGCCACCCGGCGGGCGCCCAGCGCCAGCGCGCGGTCCAGGCCGCGCTCGTTGGGCACCAGCACCGGCAGCTCGACCGGCAGGTCGGACACCGCCGGGTACAGGTCCTCGGCGTCCGCGAGCTGCGGCACCCACTTGGGGTGCACGAAGCTCGTCGCCTCGATCGTGCTCAGACCGGTGCCCGCCAGCCGGCAGACGAACTCCGCCTTCACGGCCGTCGGGACGGTCGCCTTCTCGTTCTGCAGGCCGTCACGGGCGCCGACCTCGTGGATCCGCACCCGCGCGGGCAGCCCCTCGGCCGGTACGGCCATCGGCAGGGCCAACTCGCTCGCGTTCATGCCGTCTCCCCTTCCGTGGACTCACCGGCGTCCGCGGGCGCGATCACCGCGAGGACCTGGTCCATGGCGACCGTCGTGCCCGGGGACACGTCCAGCTCCGTGACCGTGCCGGCGTGCGGGGCGGAGATGACGTGCTCCATCTTCATCGCCTCCACCACCAGCAGGCTCTGGCCCGCGTCCACCTCGTCGCCGACGGCGACCTTCACCACCGTCACCGTGCCCGGCATCGGCGCGGTCAGCGAGTCGGCGCCCGCCTGGCCCGCCCGGGTGAGGGACGCGGCCACCGGGTCGTGGTCGCGGACCTGCCAGGCGTCGCCGTCCCGGCCCAGCCAGGTGCCGTCCGGCAGGGCGGCGAAGGTGTGCGCGACACCGTCCAGGGCGCAGGTGAACCGGTGCCCGTCGAGCGGCCCTGCGGACGCCCGCACCGGGGTGTCCGCGCCGGGCAGCAGCAGCTCCGTGCCGCCGTCGGCGGTGGGGCGCACCCGCACGGTCACCGGGTCGTGGCCCGCCACCCGCAGGTGGTGCGCGGTCCACACCCGGCCACCGCCCATCCGCCAGCCGTCGGCGGCGTCGAACGGGTCGCTCCAGCCGGGGCCCGCGGCGGGCGCCAGGCCGGCCTGGCGGAGCAGGGCCGCCGCCGCGTACACCTCGGCCGGCACCCCGTCCGTGACCAGCGCGTCCACCTCGCGCTCGACCAGCCCGGTGTCCAGCTCGCCGGACACCACCGCCGGATGCGCCAGCAGCCGCCGCAGGAAGCCCGCGTTGGTCTGCACGCCCAGCGTCACCGTCCCCGCGAGCGCGGCCCGCAGCTTGCGCAGGGCGGTCGCCCGGTCGGGGCCGTACGCGATGACCTTGGAGAGCATCGGGTCGTAGAGGCTGCCGACCTCCGTGCCCTCGCTCAGTCCGGAGTCGGTGCGCACGCCGTCGCCCTGCGGCTCACGCAGCCGCAGCACCGTGCCGCCGGAGGGCAGGAAGCCCCGCGCGGGGTCCTCGGCGCACAGCCGCGCCTCGACCGCGTGCCCGGTGAGGCGGACGTCGTCCTGCCCGAACGCCAGCGGTTCGCCCGCCGCGACCCGCAGCTGCCACTCCACCAGGTCGAGCCCCGTGACGAGTTCGGTCACCGGGTGCTCCACCTGGAGCCGGGTGTTCATCTCCATGAAGTAGTACTGGGACGGGTCGCCGCCCGGCACGATGAACTCCACCGTGCCCGCGCCCCGGTAGCCGCAGGAGCGGGCCGCCTGCACGGCCGCCTCGCCCATCGCGGCCCGCGTCTTCTCGTCGAGGAGCACACTGGGCGCCTCCTCGATGATCTTCTGGTGCCGACGCTGGAGGGAGCACTCGCGCTCACCCAGGTGCACCACGTTGCCGTGGCCGTCGGCCAGCACCTGGATCTCGATGTGCCGGGGCCGGTCGATCCACCGCTCCACCAGCAGCGTGTCGTCGCCGAAGGAGGCGCGGGCCTCACGCCGGGCGGCGGCGATCTCGTCCGCCAGCCGCGTCTCGTCCCGCACCAGGCGCATGCCCTTGCCGCCGCCGCCCGCCGACGGCTTCAGCAGCACCGGCATGCCGATCTCCCGGGCCGCGTCGACGAGCTGCGCGTCCGTCAGCCCGCTGCCGCTGGAGCCGGGCACCACCGGCACCCCGGCCGCCTGAACCGTCTCCTTCGCGCGGATCTTGTCGCCCATCAGCGCGATCGCGTCCGCCGGGGGTCCGATGAACGCGAGTCCCGCCGCCTCGCAGGCACGCGCGAACTCCGCGTTCTCGGCGAGGAAGCCGTACCCCGGGTGCACCGCCCGCGCGCCGGTGCGGGCGGCCGCCTCCAGCAGCCGCTCCACCGACAGGTAGCTCTCCGCGGCCGGCGCCGGCCCGATCCGCACCGCCGTGTCGGCCTCCCGGACGTGCCGGGCGCCCGCGTCCGCGTCGGAGTACACCGCCACCGAGCGCACGCCCATCGACCGCAGGGTGCGCACGACACGGACGGCGATCTCGCCCCGGTTCGCCACCACTACCGTGTCGAACATCTGGTCAGTCATCGTCAGGGGTCCCCTCACATCCGGAAGACGCCGAACTGGGGGTCACCCAGGGGCGCGTTGGCGCACGCGGTCAGGGCCAGTCCCAGCACCTGCCGGGTCTCCATCGGGTCGATCACGCCGTCGTCCCACAGCCGGGCCGTGGCGTAGTAGGCGTTCCCCTGCTGCTCGTACCGGTCGCGGATCGGGGCCTTGAAGGCGTCCTCGTCCGCCGCGGGCCACTCCTCGCCGCGCGCCTCGAGCTGGTCCCGCTTGACGGTCGCGAGCACCGAGGCGGCCTGCTCGCCGCCCATCACCGAGATCTTGGCGTTCGGCCACATCCACAGGAAGCGGGGCGAGTACGCCCGCCCGCACATCGAGTAGTTGCCCGCGCCGTAGGAGCCGCCGACCACGACGGTCAGCTTCGGCACGCGGGTGCAGGCGACGGCCGTGACCATCTTGGCGCCGTGCTTGGCGATGCCGCCCGCCTCGTAGTCCTTGCCGACCATGAAGCCCGAAATGTTCTGCAGGAACAGCAGCGGGATGCCGCGCTGGTCGCACAGCTCGATGAAGTGGGCGCCCTTCTGGGCAGACTCGGAGAACAGGATGCCGTTGTTGGCGACGATCCCCACCGGGTGGCCGTGGATGTGCGCGAAGCCGGTGACCAGGGTCTGCCCGAACTCCGCCTTGAACTCGGCGAACCGGGAGCCGTCGGTGATCCGGGCGATGATCTCGCGGACGTCGTAGGGCGTGCGGGAGTCCACCGGCACCGCGCCGTACAGCCCGGCCGGGTCCACCTTGGGCTCGGCGACCGGCTCCACCCGCCAGGGCAGCTCGCCGCGTCCGGGGAGCGTGGAGACGATCTGACGCACGATCCTCAGCGCGTGCGCGTCGTCCTCGGCGAGGTGGTCGGTCACCCCGGACACCCGCGAGTGCACCTCGCCGCCGCCCAGCTCCTCCGCCGTGACCACCTCACCGGTGGCCGCCTTCACCAGCGGCGGACCGCCGAGGAAGATCGTGCCCTGGCCCCGCACGATCACCGCCTCGTCGCTCATCGCCGGGACGTACGCGCCGCCGGCCGTGCAGGAGCCGAGCACCGCCGCGATCTGCGGGATGCCGGCGCCGGACATGCGGGCCTGGTTGTAGAAGATGCGGCCGAAGTGGTCCCGGTCCGGGAAGACCTCGTCCTGCATCGGCAGGAAGGCCCCGCCGGAGTCCACCAGGTAGACGCAGGGCAGCCGGTTGTCCAGGGCCACCTCCTGCGCGCGCAGGTGCTTCTTCACGGTCATCGGGTAGTACGTGCCGCCCTTGACGGTGGCGTCGTTGGCGACGACCACGCACTCGCGGCCCGCGACCCGGCCGATCCCGGCGATCACGCCGGCCGCCGGCGCCTGCCCGTCGTACAGCCCGTCGGCGGCCAGCGGGGCCAGCTCCAGGAAGGGTGAGCCGGGGTCGAGGAGGGTGTCCACCCGGTCGCGCGGGAGCAGCTTCCCGCGCGCCGTGTGGCGGGCGCGCGCCCGCTCGCCGCCGCCGAGCGCCGCCGCGGCCAGCTTGCCGCGCAGCTCCTCGACGAGGGCGCGGTGCGCCTCCTCGTTGGCCCGAAAGGCCTCCGACGCGGGATCAACCGCGCTGTGAAGCTCCGGTGCCTCATGCATCCTGCGGGTCCCCTCACGTGTTAATGAGCGTTAACGCATTTCCTTCAGGTTAACGACCGCTAACCTCCCTGTCTAGAATCGTTCTCATGGCCACCAGAACCGACGCCCCCACCCGCCGTGAGCAGATCCTCAAGGAGGCCGCCCGGCTCTTCGCCGAGCGCGGCTTCCACGGCGTCGGGGTCGACGAGATAGGCGCCGCGGTCGGCATCAGCGGCCCCGGTCTCTACCGGCACTTCGCGGGCAAGGACGCGATGCTCGCGGAGCTGCTGGTCGGGATCAGCGAGTCGCTGCTGACCGGCGCGAAGCGGCGACTCGACGAGGCGGACGGGGCGGCCCCCGAGGCGGTCCTCGACTCGCTGATCGAGGGGCACATCGACTTCGCGCTCGACGACCGCCCGCTCATCACCCTGCACGACCGTGAGCTGGACCGCCTCCGGGACGCCGACCGCAAGCTGGTGCGCCAGCTCCAGCGGCAGTACGTCGAGCTGTGGGTGGGCGTGGTGCGCCGTCTCTACCCGGACCTCGCCGAGCCCGCCGCCCGCTCGGCGGTCCACTCGGTCTTCGGCCTCCTCAACTCCACCCCGCACCTCACCCGCCCGGGCTCCCTGCCGGACCGCGCCGGCACGGCGGAGCTGCTGCACCGGATGGCGCGGGGGGCGTTCGCGGCGGCGGCGGGCGCCTGAGCCACGACGGGGCCGCCTCCAAGGGCTCGCGGAGTGACGAGCGTTACGGGCCGCCCGGTCTGGACGCCTGTGGATACTCGCCGGTACCTTGTTCTGAGCAAGCGCTTAGCCATGCGGGCCGCAGTCATCGGCTGAGGAACCCCGCCGGCGAGCAACCAGGGACGCGAGAGCGGCGCCGGTTCAGGCGCACGGATTGGGGTGGCGGACAGTGCGCCGTACGGTTTTCAACGAGGATCACGAGGCGTTCCGGGAGACCATCCGCGCCTTCATCGAGGCCGAGGTCGTCCCCGTCTACGACGAGTGGTTCGCGGCGGGCCAGGCGCCCCGCGACTTCTACTACAAGCTCGGTGAGCTGGGCATCTTCGGCATCAGCGTGCCGGAGGAGTTCGGCGGCGCGGGCATGGACACCCACAAGTTCGAGGCCGTCCTCTACGAGGAGACCGCCCGCGCGGGCGTCCAGTTCGGCGGCTCCGGCGTGCACGTGCTGCTCGCCCTGCCCTACCTCAAGATGCTGGCGACGGACGAGCAGAAGAAGCGCTTCCTGCCGAAGTTCGTCACCGGCGAGGAGATGTGGGCCATCGCGATGACCGAGCCGGGCACCGGCTCCGACCTCGCGGGCATGAAGACCACCGCCAAGCTGAGCGAGGACGGCACCCACTACGTCCTCAACGGCGCCAAGACCTTCATCACCGGCGGTGTGCACGCCGACAAGGTGATCGTCTGCGCCCGCACCGCGGCCCCGACGGCCGAGGACCGCCGCCACGGCATCTCCCTGTTCGCCGTCGACACCAAGTCCGAGGGCTACTCGGTCGGCCGCAAGCTCGACAAGCTCGGCCTGAAGACCTCCGACACCGCCGAGCTGGCGTTCGTCGACGTCAAGGTCCCCGTCGAGGACCTCCTCGGCGAGGAGAACAAGGGCTTCTACTACCTCGGCCACAACCTGGCCTCCGAGCGCTGGGGCATCGCCTTCGGCGCCTACGCGCAGGCCAAGGCCGCCGTCCGGTTCGCCAAGCAGTACGTGCAGGAGCGCACCGTCTTCGGCAAGCCGGTCGCCCACTTCCAGAACACCAAGTTCGAGCTGGCCGCCTGCCAGGCCGAGGTGGACGCCGCCGAGGCCGTCGCCGACCGCGCCACCGAGGCCCTGGACGCCGGCGAACTCACCCCCGCCGAGGCCGCCAGCGCCAAGCTGTTCTGCACCGAGGTCGCGCACCGCGTCATCGACCGCTGCCTCCAGCTGCACGGCGGCTACGGCTACATGAACGAGTACCCGATCGCCCGCCTGTACGCGGACAACCGGGTCAACCGCATCTACGGCGGCACCAGCGAGATCATGAAGTCGATCATCGCCAAGGACATGGGTCTGTAAGGACCCGGAAATCCCTGCCGTATACAACTGATTCCATGAGTCAGGCACTTCAGGAGCTCCTCGATCTGCTCGACCTCGAGCAGATCGAGGAGAACATCTTCCGCGGCCGGTCCCGTGCCTCCGCCGTCCCCCGCGTCTTCGGCGGCCAGGTGGCGGCGCAGGCGCTGGTCGCCGCGGGGCGCACCGTCCCGGCCGACCGGCCCCCGCACTCGCTGCACGCGTACTTCCTGCGCATCGGCGACCCGGGTGCCCCGATCGTCTACACCGTCGACCGGATCCGCGACGGCCGCTCCTTCACCACCCGGCGGGTGGTGGCCGTCCAGCACGGCAAGCCGGTCTTCCACCTCTCCGCGTCCTTCCAGACGCACGAGGAGGGGCTGGACCACCAGGAGCCGATGCCGCCGTCCCCGGACCCGGAGACGCTGCCCACATCCGAGGAGCGGCTGCGGAGCTACCCGCACCTTTCGTCGGAGGTCGTGCACCGCTACCTCGGGGCCCGGGCGGCCGTCGACATGCGCTACGTCGACGACCCGCCCTACGGCCGCTTCGGCGAGCCGCGCGACCCGCACTCGCAGGTCTGGTTCCGCACCAACGGCAAGGTCGAGGGCGACGACCCCCTGCTGCACGTCGTCCTGGCCACGTACGTCTCCGACATGACGCTGCTGGACTCGATCCTGCTCGCCCACGGGCGCGGCGGCTGGGCCGTCGGCGACGTGGTCGGCGCGTCCCTGGACCACGCGATGTGGTTCCACCGTCCGTTCCGCGCGGACGAGTGGCTGCTGTACGACCAGCAGTCCCCGTCGGCCCACGGCGGCCGGGGACTCGGCCAGGGCCGCATCTACACGCAGGACGGCCGCCTCGCGGTGTCCGTCATCCAGGAGGGCGTGGTCCGCGTCCCGCGCGAGGACTGACCGGCCCGACGGCGGAAATCCCGGTGACCTCACCGGAGCGGCGGCCTACGCTGCCCCGGTGGGCAAACAACAGCACCGCATACTGCGCACACTCGTCGTGGACGGCACGGCCTGGCACTGGACCCTCCGTCAGCGGGTGCTGCCCGCCTACGAGGACTGCCGGATGTCGCTGTCCTTCTTCACCGAGGGGTACTGCGCCGGGACCGGACGCAGGCTGACTCTGATGTTCGCCACGGGACCGCTGCGGATCGTGTCCGACACGACGTACTTCGAGGCCGGAACGGTGGTACGGCTCCCCGACCGCGAGTGGCTCAACCTGCACGAGCCCGGCACGGCCCGGCGCCTGCTGGACGCGGCGGCGCCCGCCCTGGCCCGGCGCCTGCTGGACGCGGCGGCGCCCGCCCTGGCCCGGCAGCCGGCCGTCCGGGACGTCGAGGTGGACGGCCGGCCGTACTTCGACCGGGTGGTGGACGACCGTCCGGCGGCCGGGGCTCAGGCCAGCCCCGCCTCCGCCAGCAGGTAGGCCGTCATCGGGTCGTAGTGGCGGGGGCTGGTCACGTGGTCGTCGAGCGGGACCGTCACCTGCACGGTGCCCTCGGCCTCGGCGAGGAACAGCGCCGGGTCGTTGCAGTCGGCGTACCCGACGGAGTCCACGCCGTACTGGCCGGCGGCGCCCGCCCAGCCGTGGTCGGCGACGACGAGGTCCGGGAGCGGGCGGCCCTCCCGCTCCAGCGCGGTCAGGATCGTCTTCATGGGCGAGCCCGAGTGGGTGTGCCACAGCGTCGCGCCGTGTTCCAGCACCGCGATGTCCGCGAACTGCATCACGTAGCCCTCTTCGGTGGTCAGCCCGTCCGGGATCACCACGATCTCGCAGCCCGCCGCCCGCAGCGCGGCGGCCGTCGCCCGGTGCACGTCCAGCAGGCCGCCCGGATGGCCGGTGGCCAGCAGCACCCGCTGCCGGCCCTCCGCCGCCTTGCGCAGCCGCCCGGCCAGCCGCTCCAGCCCGTCGACGGTCAGCTCCGGGTCGATGGTGTCCTGCCCGTACCGGTACTCCGGGTCGTCGTTGACGCCGACCCGCTCGGCCATCACCGCGAGCACGTCCTGCTCGTCGGTCCAGCGCTCGCCGAGCTCCAGGCCGAGCCAGTAGTGACGGTCGCCGTTCGCCAGCTTCCGGTAGTGGGAGAGGTTGTTCTCGCGCGGGGTGGCGACCTCGCCCGCGATGCGGGTGGCGACCAGGTGTTCGACGAGTTCTGCGCGGCTGGGGGTCCCGGATATCGGCATGCCCCCATTGTGAGGCAGCGAACAGGGGGCGTCCCTGGCGTATCGCGCGCTGGGACGTGCGTCACGTACTCAGCCGACTCCGTACGGCTCCTCACACCGCGCCCGCCGACGGTGGCCGGCGCCCGCGGCCCTAACCCTGACCACGTACTTGCCCGGACACCGCCCGCCTCCAGCGCCCGGTGGGCCGCCGCCGTCTCCTCAAGGGAGGAGAAGACCGCGGTCCCCGCGGTGCGAGCGGTTGTGGTCCTCTTTCCAGTCCAGGGAACTCGGTCTGACCGGGTGCGTGGCGGTGCGGAATGACCAGGCCGGTGCCCCGGCCGCTGATCGACTCGAAGGCATGCGCGTCTATAGTCGGCCCATGAATCAAACAAACGACCCATTGTGGCCATTCGCATCCGCATACGCCACCCTGCTCGAGAAGCTGGGCGCTGTCACCACGGGACATTCCCGGCGAGGCCCGGAGGGGTCTGTGCTGGCGATATCCGGGGCGCCTATCGCCTCGCTGAACGCCGTCGTCAGTCCCAGCCTCGTGCCGAACCCGGATGAGATAGCGTCGTTGGCTGCCTCTGAAAGCCCGTGGGAACTACCCTGGAGTATCCACGTCCGCGGGGTTCCAGGACCACGCATCACCGAGGTGGCAGCAAGCTACGGACTGACCGAATTCCATCCGCAGCCCCTCATGGTAAGGCGCCCCGACCAGGGCCTGCCGCCGGAGCCGGCAATCGACGGCCTGCGCGTACGAGCTGTATCGGTCGACGAGTTCGATCTGTACGCCAGGACTGTCGCGGAGGGCTTTGAGGCGCCGCACGAGGCGTTTCGAGTCCTCACCGAACCGTCTCTGGACAAGATCGACGGGTTGAAACTCTACCTGGCGGAACTGGACGGCGTACCGGTAGGGACGGGTATGACGGCCATCTCCGGTGATCTGAACGGCATTTTCAACATCACCACGCTTCCGCCCTACCGGAGGCGCGGCTACGGCAAGGTCGTCACCATGGAGATGGTTCGTGCAGGCTTTGCCGCCGGCGCCCCCACTGCATACCTTTACGCGAGCCCGATGGGTGAGCCTGTGTATCAGTCGGCCGGCTTTCACACCGAAGAGAACCTGACGGTGATCACTGCTCCTTCCTAGGCAAGCGGCGCGTGACACATCGCCCCGCAGGCAGCGACGGTGCACGACAACGAGGTCGTCACCGTCCCCACCTCACCACACGGTGTCAGCACGCCGGAAGGACGCGACGACTCCACAGTGTGGTCGGGCCAGCTCATCCGCTGAGTGCGACGCAGGCGGTCCTCCAGGCGGAGCCGCCACGGCCGGCCGCGCCGGACGTCACCGCCACGACGGCGCACCAACGCGACCAGTCTGCGGAACCGCGACTCGTTCCGACGTGAGAACGGCTCGATCCACACGGGATCGATCGCCGAGATCACCCCACGTGTGCCGTCACCAACGCGGAGCCGAACTGGCAGCTACGGGACAGCATTGAGGTCCGGCGCAGCGCGAACCTCCTGCTCCTGGAGATCGTCTTCAAAGGTCAGATCCAGAGCAGGGTCGAGGCGATGCCGACGGCCGCTTGGTAGGACTGGCGGGTCTTGTCATAGCGGGTGGCCCGCGCCACTGCTTGAGACGGTTGAAGCAGCGCTCAACGACGTTGCGACGGCGGTAGATGCACCGGTCGAAGCCGGGCGGGCGTCCGCCGCGTGTGCTGCGGTTCAGCAGGCCCAGGATCTGGTCGGCGCGTTCAGAGATTGTGTGCGGGATGCCGCGTCGTCGCAGGCAGGCGCGGATCCTTCGAGAGCTGTAGCCCTTGTCGGCGACCACTCGGTCGGGCCGGGTGCGTGAACGCCCGGGCCCGGGCCCCGGGCACGCTGATCGATTCCATCACCGGCTCGAGGCGGGTGCAGTCGTTGGCGTTGCCGCCCGATAAGACGAAGCCGAGAGGGCGGCCGCGCCCGTCGCAGGGCAGGTGAACTTCCGTGCTCAGTCCACCACGGGATCGACCAAGGGTGTGATCACCGATCGTCCCTGTCGACCGCCCCCATTTTTCCGCCGGCGGCATGCTGGTGGGCCCGAACGACGGTGGAGTCGACGGACACCAGCCAGTCGATGTCCCCGGCCGCGTCCTCTTCCGCCTGGACGGCCCGCAGCATGCGCGAAAACGTCCCGTCCAACGCCCACCTGCGAAAGCGCGTGTACAAGGTCTGCCAGGAGCCATAACGCTCCGGCACATCACGCCAGGCTGATCCGGTCCGCAGCTTTCACACGATGCCGTTCCGTACCCGCCGGTTGTCCGAACGGGGCCGCCCCGCTGTCGCCGAACTCGGCAGCAACCGCGACAACACAGCGCACTCGGCATCCGACAGCTCATGACTACGCACCATGACCAGAATGATCTCTCATCGCCTGATCATCTGTGAAGACGATCTCCAGGTGTTCTGTCCCGGGAGGTCGTGGACGGGTGAGCCCGGTCCCGGCCGAGGGATCTTGAACTGGTGAGGGCCTTCCGGTTCGGTGTGGATTGCGACGTCTACACCTGGCAGGGCAAGCACCATCGGCGAGGATCAGCAGCATGATGACGGCGCCCTGCGCCGCAAGCACGCGCTCTGTGAGTCAGGCTTCCCTGGCGGCTTGTTCCAGTTCGTCGCGGAGGATCGCTGCGAGCTCTGCCGGGCGTGCCAGGAAGGGCGAGTGACTACCGGGCAGGGAGAGCACTGTGTCCGCGGCTCGTTCGGCGAGGTTCTTGAAGAAGGGCGCCATGACCTCGTCTTCCGCGTAGATGGCGGTGATGGGGACCTCGGTGCGCCAGACCGCCTGCGTCACAGTCTCGGTACAGGACGCCACGGAGGTCGGACCCAGCGTCGCGGCTGCAGCTGCGGCATCCTCCTCGGACATGTCGGCGTAGAAGATCTCCCGGGGGGAGGTCATGTCGTACCAACCGCCTTCCATCTCCGGCATCCACTCCGTGGGCTTGCCGCCGATGACGGACAGGAGGGACTCGCCCACATCGAGGAGCCATCCGCAGATGGAGACCACCCGGCGGAGATTGGCCGCGCCCGGCAGTCCCTGCGTCACGGGAACCGCACCATACGAGTGCGGGGCCACGACACACGGTCGGCCGATGGCGTCCACCGCGGCGCGAACTACCTCTGCGTCGTCGTAGAGGCCGCCGAGCTGGTCGGGCGGAACAGGGGCGCTGGAGGGCAGCTGCACCGTCCTGACATCGATGCCGGGCAGCTCATTGATCAACTTCCCCCACATCTCTTTGCGGTGCCAGGCGCCGTGTACAAGGAGCAGCGTGGGCAGATCCGACTTGCGCATGTTCGTCCCTACGAAGTAATTGGATGGGCGTTCGTCCAAGGCGAACCTTAGACGAACATCCGTCCAGGAAGCCACCTGGTGCTCTGGACGGCGCCCCCGTAGACGCCGGAGCGGCGATCGAGTGGCACGTGCTCCAGCCTCGGGCTTTCACGAGGTGGGTTGTCTGGATGCTTGATCAAATGAGCGGAGAGTGGCCGGTTCCGGCGAGCTGGTCGCCGCGCTGCTGCGGCCCGGCAACGCGGGCTCCAACACCGCGAGCGATCACACCGAAGCAGCCCAACTCGCCAGGGCTCAACGCCCCAAGCACCTGCGGCGGGGGCGGAAGACGCTGATCCGCACCGACTTCACCGGCGGGACCCATGCCTTCCTCGACTGACCCTCCCGCCGGGGCCGATGGCTGTCGTATTCCGTCAAAAGGGCCATCGCCGACACCATCCACGAGGCCGTCCTGAAGATCCCGAAGAAGGCATGGGCACCGGCCTACGGCGCCGGCGGCACCGAGCGGCCCGGCGCCCGGGTCGCAGAGATCACCGACATGCCTGACCTCTCTTCCTTGAAGCTTCCCTTGATCGTGGACACCTGGAGACTGGGATCTTGAGGTTCCAGTGGAAGTAGCACCAGGTGGGAAGCAAGTATGCGAAGCGGTACACCGAGGAGTTCAAGCGGGACGCGATCGCGCTCGCCGGCTCCCCGGGCAAGACCAGCCCACGTGCTTCCGTACCTCGCAAGCACATAGCCCCCGTCAGTGAACCGACGAGGACTCATGAACGATCGAGGCTAGAATGAACGGTCGATCGTCCAAGAGGAGCTGATCATGTCTGTTGAGGCGACACGGACTCCCACCCGCCGTACGCGGAGCAATGGGGAGCGGAGCCGACGCGCCGTGCTGGCCGCAGCACCCGCGGAAGCGACCGTGCACGGCCTCCAAGGCCTTACCATCGGAATGCTGGCCGACAAGGTAGGCATGAGCAAGTCGTCACTGCACGCACTCTTCGGATCCAAAGAAGAGCTGGAACTGGCCATCATCGAACAGGCTCACCTGGTCTACGACAAACAGATCGTCCAGCCCGCTCTCCAGGAATCCGATCCCCTCAAAAAGCTCCTCGCTCTGTGCGAGAACTGGCTCTCCTTCGTCGAACGGGACATCTTCCCGGGCGGCTGCTTCTTCGCCGCTGTGAACGCGGAGTACGACACCCGCCCAGGAGCCGTCCGCAATCAGCTCGTGCTCCTCCACAGCCGCTGGACCGAATTGGTCAGCGCCGCCGTCGTGGAATCGCAGGAAGCCGGCAGGCTGTCTGGCAAGCAGTCACCGCAGGAACTCACATTCCAGATACTCGCTATCCTCGGCCAGGCGAACGACATGTACCTGCTGTATCAGGACGCGAGCCGCATCGAGATGGGCCGCACCATCGTGAGACGCCTCCTGGGCGTCGACGTGCACGCCGGGTGACGAAAGGTTCATGAAAGTTCCCCTTCGCACTCGTCCGCCGGGCGGCGGGACATTCTCGGGCTGTGGGCCGGAGAGGGCGCCAAGCGCTGGATGCACATCCTCACCGAGATCAAGATCCGCGGTGGAACGACGTCCTGAATTCCTGACTCAGAAGACTAGGTCCGGCGCAGCGCGAACCACAGCTCCATCCGTACGTCCGGGTCGTCCAGGTCCGCCTCCAGCAGCGCCGCGCACCGCGCGATCCGCTGCCGCACGGTGTTGCGGTGCACGTCCAGCGCCACCGCCGTACGGTCCCAGCTGCCGTGCAGGGACAGCCAGGTGCGCAGGGTGTCGACCAGGGCCGGCGCCCGCCTTATCGGCGCGAGCAGCGCGCGGGCGTGGGCGTCCGCGTCGGACTCCGGGACCAGGTCGGTCAGGGCCGGGCGGTCGCCGTGCCGCAGCAGCGGGGCGCGGGTGGCGCGGGCGCGGGCCAGGGCGCGGGCGGCCTGGGTGTCGGCGGCCGGCCAGTCGGGCGGGGCCGCGACCGCGCTGACGCCGAGCGTCCAGCCCGGCACCCGTTCCACCGCCCGCCCGTCTGGCACCAGCACCCGTACCACCTCGCCCGCCACGTCCACCAGGGACGAGCCGAGGGCGGCGCCCAGTGCGGAGGCGGCCACCGGGTCGGGTACGGCCCGCCCGTCCGGTCTGCCGTGCACCACCCGCCACCGGTCCCCGCCGAGCAGCGGCGCCACCTCCCCGGGCGCCGCGCCCAGCAGCAGCCGCACCAGCGCGGAGGACCGGCCGGCGCCGGCGCCGCTGTGCCGTTCCCCGGTGAGCAGGGAGAGCAGCACCGCGGCCACCGAGGCGATGGTGTGGTCGCCCCCGTCCCGCTGCGGGGCGGCGACCCCCAGCACGAACCCCTCGCCGTTGCCGAGCGCGTGGGCGACCAGCCGCACCCCGGCGACCGTGTCGCTGGCGGAGGACGGCCGGGCCGCGGGGTCGGCGTGGAGGTCGCCCGAGCCGCCGGCCGGGGCGTCCGGTCCGGATCCGGGCCGGTGTCCGGGCGAAGACGCGCGCGGGTGTCCGGGCGAGGGCGCGCGCGGGTCTTCGGGCGACGGCGTGCGGGGGTGTCCGGGCGTCGGCGGGCGCACCACCTCCGCGAGTTTCATCAGCGCCGTCCGCGCCTCCTCGCCCTGGTCCGCCCCCGCGCCCGCGATCTCCGTGCCCTCGGGGCCGTACAGCACCGCCCGGCCGGCCAGTCGGCGGGCGAGCTGGTGCAGGACGGAGGGCACCGGGTCCGGGCGGGCGGCGGCGGTGGCCAGGCTCTGCTGCGCCTCCGTGACCCGCCGCAGCTCGGCGGTGCGGGCCTGCGCCATCAGCTGCCACACCGCCCGCGCCACCGCCGAGAACGTGGTCCTGGGCGGCACCTCGACGAGCGGCAGCCCGTGCATCTCGCACGCCTCCACCAGCGCACCGGGCACCATGTCGTGCACGGGCGCCACCCCGAAGCCGAGCGCCGTCCCGCCCGCCGCGACGATCCGCGAGACGTACGCGTCGAAGTAGCCCGGGCCCGCCCCCTCCGGGATGTGCACGCCCGCCGACAGCAGCAGCTCGCCCCCCAGCAGGTAGGGGTAGGGGTCCGCCATCTCGGAGGTGTGCGCCCAGTGCACGGCGATGTCCGGCCCCTCGGGCCCCGCGATCCGGCGCAGGCCCAGGTCCGAGCGGGCGAGCAGCGCATCCAGGGGGACGGGTGGGGTGGGCGGAACAGTGGGGTCCGGCATGGTGGACGTTTCCTCCATCCCAGGATGTCGATCTGGATGAAACGTACACTTCGCAGCCGCTTTTCGGCCACCTAAGGTCGGGTCACCGGCACACCCGCGGGTACGGGCGGATGTCCCCGCGTGGCCGCCGGTGAGCGCGATCCGTCTGCACGACACGCCACCGACAGTGCGCGAAGGAGGCCCCCGCATGGCCGTGGACTACCTGGTCATCGTCGTCTATCTGGCCGGCATGCTGGCCATGGGCTGGTGGGGCATGCGCCGCGCCAAGTCCAAGAGCGAGTTCCTGGTGGCCGGCCGGCGGCTCGGTCCCGCCCTGTACTCGGGCACCATGGCCGCCATCGTCCTCGGCGGCGCCTCCACCATCGGCGGCGTGGGCCTCGGCTACCAGTACGGCCTGTCCGGCGCCTGGATGGTGTTCACCATCGGCCTAGGACTGCTCGCGCTGAGCGTCTTCTTCTCCGCCCGCATCGCCCGGCTGAAGGTCTACACCGTCTCCGAGATGCTCGACCTGCGCTACGGCGGCCGGGCGGGCGTCATCTCCGGCGTCGTCATGTGGGCGTACACCCTGATGCTCGCGGTCACCTCGACCATCGCCTACGCCACGATCTTCGACGTCCTCTTCGACATGAACCGCACCCTCGCGATCGTCCTCGGCGGCTCCATCGTCGTCGCGTACTCGACGCTCGGCGGCATGTGGTCGATCACGCTCACCGACATGGTGCAGTTCGTCGTGAAGACGATCGGCGTGCTGCTCCTGCTGCTGCCCATCGCCGTGGTCAAGGCGGGCGGCTTCAGCGGGATGAAGGCGCAGCTGCCGACCGAGTACTTCGACCCGCTGGGCATCGGCGGCGAGACGATCTTCACCTACGTGCTGATCTACACCTTCGGCATGCTCATCGGGCAGGACATCTGGCAGCGCGTCTTCACCGCCCGCGGCGACCGCACGGCCCGCTGGGGCGGCATGATCGCCGGCACCTACTGCCTCGCCTACGCCGTCGCCGGCGCCGTGATCGGCACGGCCGCCAAGGTGCTCTACCCGAAGCTCGCCGGCCCCGACGACGCCTTCGCCACCATCGTCAAGGACGAGCTGCCCCTGGGCGTGCGCGGCCTCGTGCTGGCCGCCGCCCTCGCCGCCGTGATGTCGACGTCCTCCGGCGCGCTGATCGCCTGCGCCACCGTCGCCAACAACGACATATGGGCGCGGCTGCGCGGCATCGTGCGCCCCGAGGGCGAGCAGCACGACGAGGTCAAGGGCAACCGCGCCTTCATACTGCTGATGGGCCTCGCCGTGATCGGCACCGCCATCGCCCTCAACGACGTCGTCCAGGCGCTGACCGTCGCGTACAACCTGCTCGTCGGCGGGCTGCTCGTGCCCATCCTCGGCGGGCTGCTGTGGAGGCGCGGCACCGCGCAGGGCGCCCTCGCCTCCGTCGCGGTCGGCGGGCTCGCCGTGATCGGCCTGATGGCCGCCTACGGCATCCTCGCCAACGAGCCCGTCTACTACGGCCTGCTCGCCTCCCTCGCGGCGTACGTCGTCGTCTCCCTCGCCACCCGGCCCACCGACGCGGCCGTCCTCGCCGCCTGGCGCGAACGCCTCGCCGGACGCGCCCCCGCGCCGGACAGCACGTCCGAATCCGTGTCCGAACAGATCCCGGCCGCCCAGTAGCATCGTGGGCAGTCAGCACATACGCGACGAAGCGTAGGAAAGAGAGCAGTCCTCCATGAGCAGCAACGGAACGCCCCGCGGCCCCGTCGACTCCTCCCGGGTACCGCGCTACGCGGGACCGGCGACCTTCGCCCGGCTGCCCCGCCTCGACGAGGTCGGCCGCGCCGACGTCGCCGTCGTCGGCGTGCCGTTCGACTCGGGCGTCTCCTACCGGCCGGGCGCCCGCTTCGGCGGCAACGCCATCCGGGAGGCGTCCCGGCTGCTGCGCCCCTACAACCCCGCGCAGGACGCCTCGCCCTTCGCCCTCGCCCAGGTCGCGGACGGCGGCGACATCGCCGTCAACCCGTTCAACATCAACGAGGCCGTCGAGACGGTGGAGGCCGCCGCCGACGACCTCCTCGGCACCGGCGCCCGCCTGATGACCCTCGGCGGCGACCACACCATCGCCCTGCCGCTGCTGCGCTCCGTCGCCAAGAAGCACGGCCCGGTCGCACTGCTCCACTTCGACGCGCACCTCGACACCTGGGACACCTACTTCGGCGCCGAGTACACCCACGGCACGCCGTTCCGCCGGGCCGTCGAGGAGGGCATCCTCGACACCGAGGCGCTCTCCCACGTCGGCACCCGCGGCCCGCTCTACGGCAAGCAGGACCTCACCGACGACGAGAAGATGGGCTTCGGCATCGTCACCTCCGCGGACGTCTACCGCCGCGGCGCCGACGAGGTCGCCGACCAGCTCCGGCAGCGCATCGGCGACCGCCCGCTGTACATCTCCATCGACATCGACTGCCTCGACCCCGCCCACGCCCCCGGCACCGGCACGCCCGAGGCGGGCGGCATGACCTCCCGCGAGCTGCTGGAGATCCTGCGCGGCCTCGCCTCCTGCAACCTGGTCTCCGCCGACGTCGTCGAGGTGGCCCCCGCCTACGACCACGCCGAGATCACCTCGGTCGCCGCGTCCCACACGGCGTACGAACTGACCACGATCATGTCCCGCCAGATCGCGGAGGCCCGCGCCAAGTGACACACGACCACGACCTGGAGCTCCGCCCCACGCCGGCCCAGACGGAGGCCGCGCTGAACCCGCCCCCCGGCCGTACCGGCGGAGACCTGGTCGTGGAGACCCTGGCCGGGCTGGGCGCGACCACCGTCTTCGGCCTGCCCGGCCAGCACGCGCTCGGCATGTTCGACGCCCTGCGCCGCTCCGACCTGCGCTACATCGGCCTGCGCGTGGAGAACAACGCCGGCTTCGCGGCGGACGCGTACGGGCGGATCACCGGCGAGGCGGCGCCCCTGCTGCTGTCGACCGGCCCCGGCGCGCTGACCTCGCTGGCCGCGCTCCAGGAGGCGGCGGCCGCGTCCGCCCCCGTGCTGGCGATCAGCAGCCAGGTGCCGACGGCAGGCCTCGGCGGCGGACGCCACGGCTATCTGCACGAACTCCCCGACCAGTCGGCCTCGTTCCGGGGCGTGGTGAAGTCCGTCCACACGGTGCGTGCGGCCTCCCAGATCCCCTCCGCGATCGCGGCGGCCTGGAAGTCCGCGCTCACCGTCCCGCACGGGCCGGTGTGGGTGGAGATCCCGCAGGACGTGCTCCTCGCGGAGACGATGCTGCCGGTGGTGACGGCCATGGACGCCACCCCGGACGAGCTGCCCCCGCGCCCCGAACTGACCGCGCTCGCCGCGCACCTGCTGTCCCGCGCCGAACGCCCCGCGATCATCGCGGGCGGCGGGGTGATCCGCTCCGACGCCTCCAAGAAGCTGCGGCAGCTCGCCGAGCGGATCCAGGCGCCGGTGGTGACCACCCCGGGCGGCAAGGGCGCCTTCCCCTGGACCCACCCGCTGTCGCTCCAGTCGTGGCTGGAGGACCGCCACACCACCGACTTCCTTGAGGACGCGGACGTCCTGCTCGTCGTCGGCTCGGGCCTCGGTGAACTCTCCTCGAACTACCACACGTTCAAGCCCTGCGGCCGGGTGATCCAGATCGAGGCCGACCTCGGCAAGCTGGAGTCCAACCACCCCGGCATCGGCATCCACGCGGACGCCCGCCTCGCCCTCCAGGCGCTCCTGGAGACGGTGGACCCCCGCGAGGACGAGACCGCCCCGGCGCGGGTGCGCGAGCTGCTGGACCGGGTGCGGGAGCGCATCGACGCCCAGGACCTCGCGCTGGAGCAGCAGGTGCTGACGGCCGTGCGGCGCGCCCTGCCGACCGGCTCGCCGTCCTTCTGGGACATGACGATCCTCGCCTACTGGGCGTGGTCCGCGTTCGACGCGATGGGCCCCAACCACCTGCACTCCGCGCAGGGCGCCGGCGGCCTCGGCTACGGCTTCCCCGCCGCCCTCGGCGCGGCGGCCGCCGACCCCACCCGCCCGGTGCTGGCGGTCTCCGGCGACGGCGGGGCGCTGTACTCCATCGCCGAGCTGGCCACGGCCCGGCAGTACGGCCTCGACGTCACCTGGCTGATCGTCGACGACGGCGGCTACGGCATCCTGCGCGAGTACATGACGGACGCCTTCGGCGAGCCCACGGCGACCGAGCTGACCCGCCCGGACTACGTGGCCCTGGCGGAGTCCTTCGGCGTCCCGGGGCTGCGCACGAGCCCGGAAACCCTGGAGGAGGACCTCGCCAAGTCCCTCTCCACCTCGGGCCCGTCGGTGGTGGTCCTCCCGGCGGTGCTGAGGATGTTCGCACCTACGCACCTGGGGAACTGAGGCGCGGGCTCCTACGAGATCGCCCGCAGCCACGCGGAGGGCGGTGGTGTCCGGTCCGGGGCAGCAGGCGCCCGGGCCCACCCCGTCGATCCGGCCGCCGAAGGAGCCCGGGTCCACAGGCCGTGGAAGCGGGGCGGTTCTCAAGGCCTCGGGCTCCCCGGCCAGGCCGCTGACGTGTGCGGCCACGATTCTGAGCACGGAGAGGGACCGCGGTGGGGAGCGGTCAGGCGGAGACGGAGAGGCTTCCGTCCTTGACCGCGGTGACGAACGGCGTCCAGCCGGCCGGCCGGAAGAGCAGCGCGGGGCCCTCAGGGACCTTGGAGTCGCGGACAGGGACGCCTATGGGGTGACCGTCCAGGACTTCCAGGCAGCTGCCGCCCTGGTCGTTGCTGTAGGAGGACTTCCGCCAGCCGGTCAGCGCGGCAGCGTTCGAGATGATCGGTTCAGTCATGACGTCCGTGATCCTTTGCTGTCGCCTTCAGCAGGGCCAGTGACTCCTTGAGTGGCAGAGCATGCACCGCATCGCCCGCAGCAGGGGAGCGCGTCTCTCCGTGCCCCGCGGTGACGAGGTAGACCTTGACGCCGTCCCGGGAGGGGGTCCGGGCAACTGACCCACCGCTGGGGCGGGCCGGCCGCCGTTTTCGTCTGAGGGAGGCCGGCCGAGGTGACGCCTACCAGATCGACTCGACCCACTCCGGGTGGTCGATGAACGGGTTGCGGTTGTGCTGGTACGACTCGTGGATGACGTCGTTGCGGCGCTGCTCGAAGGCGTCCGGCGGGTCCTGCTCGTTCCAGGCCTTCAGCACGTCGAGCTTGCCGATGTACGGCGCGCTGCCGTTGTTCACGCTGCCGTTGGGCTCCAGGTCGGGCCAGCCGTCGGTGCCCTCGTAGCGGACCGCCATGTAGAAGATCATGCGGGCCACGTCGCCCTTGACCGCGTCACGCGGCTCGAACGAGTCGGAGTCGGTGAGGCTGCCCCCGCCGTTCGCGACGGCGCTGCCGCCGTTGTCGAAGTCCTTGTTGCCGCGGACGCCGTTCACCTGGACGTCCGACGGGCGCAGGTGGTGGATGTCGGTGCCGGGGCCGGTGGAGGTGCCGAAGTCGCCGTGGGACTTGGCCCAGACGTGCTCGCGGTTCCAGTCGCCGGTGTCGCCGCCGTTGAGGCTCTTGCTGCGGGAGACGCCCGAGTACAGAAGGATCACGTTCCCGCTGTTCGACGGGTCCTCGTCGGTGTCCTTCAGGGCGTCCCAGACGGCCGAGTACGACAGCTTCGTCTGGTCGCTGATGATCGAGTTGAGGGCGGCCCTGAGGTCGTCGCCGGTCTTGCCCTCGGCGTCCTCGTAGTAGTCGGCCACCGCGGCGGCGGTCTGGGCGGCGGGGGCCTCCGGGGCGGGAGCCGAGGCGCCGGCCGTGGCGGGGGTCAGGGCGGGGACGGCGAGTCCGGCCAGGACGGCGGCGCTCGCCAGCGCCACCGCCTTCCGGCGCCGTATGCGTACAGCAGGCATGTGGGGTGTCCGATCTACGCGGGTTGCACAAGGGAGATACCCGAGAGACTGGCATGCACATGCAGTCAAGCGCGTGGAGGGAGCGTGCCGATTGCGTGACGAGAATCCGCCTCCGCGTAGGGGAGGCGCGCCTGCGGAATGTTGCGGAGGGATGAAATCCGCTTCGGTCGGCGTTGGTGCCTTGCGGAAGATCAGGACGATCGGAGGGCACCGCGTGACAGCGCAACGGGGATGGGCACGACGACTGGCCGCCTACGCGTGGCGGCACCCCAGGAACGTCGTCCTGGCCCTCGGCTCCTCCCTCGCCGGCATGGCCGTCATGGCCCTGGTCCCGCTGATCACCAAGGTGATCATCGACGACGTGATCGGCGACAAGACCCGGGACATGGGCACCTGGGCCGGCCTGCTGGTCGGCGCCGCCCTCGCCGTCTACGTCATGACGTACGTCCGCCGCTACTACGGCGGAAAGCTCGCCCTCGACGTCCAGCACGACCTGCGCACCGAGATGTACGGCTCGATCGCCCGGCTCGACGGCAGACGCCAGGACGAGCTGTCCACCGGGCAGGTCGTCGGCCGCGCCACCAGCGACCTCCAGCTCATCCAGGGCCTGCTCTTCATGCTGCCGATGACCATCGGCAACCTGCTGCTGTTCGTGATCTCCCTGGTGATCATGGCGTCGCTGTCCCTGCCGCTCACCGCGATCGCGCTCGCCGTCGCCCCCGCCCTGTGGTGGATCGCCAAGCGCAGCCGCACCCGGCTGCACCCCTCCACCTGGTACGCCCAGGCGCAGGCGGGCGCCGTCGCCGGGGTGGTCGACGGCGCGGTCAGCGGCGTCCGCGTGGTCAAGGGCTTCGGGCAGGAGGAGCAGGAGACCGGCAAGCTGCGCGAGGTCGGCCGCCGCCTGTACGCGGGACGCCTGCGCACCATCAAGCTGAACGCCCGCTTCACCCCCGCCCTCCAGTCCGTGCCCGCGCTGGGCCAGGTGGCGATGCTCGCCCTCGGCGGCTGGCTCGCGGTGCACGGGCACATCACGCTGGGCACCTTCGTCGCCTTCTCCACCTACCTCGCCCAGCTTGTCGGCCCGGTGCGGATGCTCGCCGTCGTCCTCACCGTCGCCCAGCAGGCCCGCGCCGGCACCGAGCGCGTCCTCGAACTGATCGACACCGAGCCGTCCCTCACCGACGGCACCAAGGAACTGCCCGCCGACGCCCCCGCGACCGTCGAGTTCGACGACGTCGCCTTCGGCTACGACCCCGAGCGGCCGGTCCTCGACGGCCTGTCCTTCGAGATCCGCCCCGGCGAGACCCTCGCCGTGGTCGGCTCCTCGGGCTCCGGCAAGTCCACCGTCTCCCTGCTGCTGCCCCGCTTCTACGACGTCACCCGCGGCGCCGTCCTGGTCGGCGGGCACGACGTGCGCGAGCTGACCACCGAGTCGCTGCGCGCCGCCATCGGCCTGGTCCCGGAGGACTCCTTCCTGTTCTCCGACACCGTGCGCGCCAACATCGCCTACGGCCGCCCCGACGCCACCGACGAGCAGATCGCCGCCGCCGCCCGCGCCGCCCAGGCCGACCGGTTCATCGACGAGCTGCCCGACGGCTACGACACCACCGTCGGCGAGCACGGCCTGACCCTCTCCGGCGGCCAGCGCCAGCGCGTCGCCCTGGCCCGCGCCATCCTCACCGACCCGCGCCTGCTGGTCCTCGACGACGCCACCTCCGCCGTGGACGCCCGCGTCGAGCACGAGATCCACGAGGTGCTCAAGAGCGTCATGCGGGGTCGTACGACGCTGCTGATCGCCCACCGCCGCTCCACCCTGAACCTCGCCGACCGCATCGCCGTCCTGGACGGCGGCCGGCTCGCCGACATCGGCACCCACGACGAGCTCCAGCGCCGCTCCCCGCTCTACCGCCGGCTGCTCACCGACCCCGACGAGCTGGGTGCCGTCTCCCCGGGCCACACCCCGCCCGCCGGGCCGCGCGAGGAGGACACCTCCGTCCGTGAGGAGCTGGACGCCGAGTTCGACGCCGAGCGGGGCGTCACCCCGCGGCTGTGGACCGGCGACCGCGAGCCGAAGGACACCGCCCTGGACGGCGCCCCGGCCACCCCGGAACTCCTCGCCCAGGTCGCGGCCCTGCCCCCGGCCGACGACGTCCCCGACGTCGACGAGGCCCGCGCCGTCCGCGCCGAGGACTCCTACGGCCTGCGCCGCCTGCTGCGGGGCTTCCGCACCCCCCTGCTGATCAGCCTCGGCCTGGTCGCCGTGGACGCCGGCATGGGCCTGCTGCTGCCGATCCTCATCCGGCACGGCATCGACGAGGGCGTCACCCGCGCCGCCCAGACCGCGGTGTGGGCGGCCGCCCTGCTGGGACTGCTCGCCGTGCTGGCCCAGTGGGCCGCGCAGACCGGCGAGATCCGCATGACCGGCCGCACCGGCGAACGCGTGCTGTACTCGCTGCGGCTGAAGATCTTCGCCCAGCTCCAGCGGCTCGGCCTCGACTACTACGAGCGCGAGCTGACCGGCCGGATCATGACCCGGATGACCACGGACATCGACGCGCTGTCCACGTTCCTGCAGACCGGTCTGGTCACCGCGTTCGTCTCGGTGGTCACCTTCTTCGGCATCATGGTCGCCCTGCTCGTGCTGGACGTCGGCCTGGCCCTGGTCGTCTTCGCCACCCTGCCCCCGCTGATCCTCGCCACGTACTTCTTCCGGCGGGCCAGCGTGAAGGCGTACGAGCTGGCGCGGGAGAGGGTGTCGGTGGTCAACGCCGACCTCCAGGAGTCGGTGGCCGGGCTGCGGATCGTGCAGGCCTTCCGGCGCGAGCGGGACGGCGCGCGTCGGTTCGCCGAGCGCAGCGCCGACTACCGCAGCGCCCGTGTACGCGGCCAGTGGCTGATCTCGGTGTACTTCCCGTTCGTGCAGCTGCTGTCCTCGGTCGCCGCGGCGGCGGTGCTGGTGGTGGGCGGCGGCCGCGTCGACGAGGGCACGCTGGCCATCGGCTCGCTGGTGGCGTACCTGCTCTACATCGACCTGTTCTTCGCGCCCGTGCAGCAGCTCTCCCAGGTCTTCGACGGCTACCAGCAGGCGTCCGTCTCCCTCGGCCGGATCCAGGAACTGCTGCGCGAACCGACCTCCACCAAGCCCCCGGCGAAGCCGCTCCCGGTGACGTCCCTGCGCGGCGAGATCGCCTTCGAGGACGTGCACTTCGCGTACGGCGACGGCGACGACGCGCTCACCGGCATCGACCTCACCGTCCCCGCCGGGCAGACCGTCGCGTTCGTCGGGGAGACCGGCGCCGGCAAGTCCACCCTGGTCAAGCTGGTCGCCCGGTTCTACGACCCCACCTCCGGGCGGGTCACCGTCGACGGCACCGACCTGCGCGACCTGGACCTCACCGCGTACCGGCACCGGCTGGGCGTCGTCCCGCAGGAGGCGTACCTCTTCCCCGGCACCGTGCGCGACGCCATCGCCTACGGCCGCCCCGACGCCACGGACGCCGAGGTGGAGGCCGCGGCCCGCGCGGTCGGCGCGCACGAGATGATCGCCACGCTGGACGGCGGCTACCTCCACCAGGTCGCCGAGCGGGGCCGCAACCTCTCGGCCGGCCAGCGCCAGCTGATCGCCCTCGCTCGCGCCGAACTCGTCGACCCCGATGTGCTGTTGCTCGACGAGGCCACCGCCGCCCTCGACCTCGCCACCGAGGCACAGGTCAACGCGGCCACCGACCGCATCGCAGGCCGCCGCACCACGCTGGTCGTCGCCCACCGCCTCACCACCGCCGCCCGCGCCGACCGGGTCGTCGTCATGGACCGCGGCCGGGTCGCCGAGGACGGCACCCACGAGGAACTGCTGCGCAAGGGCGGCCGGTACGCCGCGCTGTGGCGGACGTTCGTCGGCGAGGACGTACCGGCACCGGCCTGATCCGGCCGTTCACCACCCCCGCGCCCCGGCTCGCGCAACCGTGCGACGTACGCCCCGCGTCCGTACACGCGTACGCCGTCGGTCGCGGCGGGTGCGGTACGGGAGGACGACTGTGCGCAGTGGAGCGATACACCGGCGGCTCGCGCTGGTCCTTGCGGTGCTGACCACCTCGGGGCTGCTCGCCGTCGCGCCGGCCCAGGCGGCGGAGGCGTCCGCGCTGTGCCCGGGGCGCAAGGCGCGGACCCTGCCGTTCTCCACCGGGTCGGTGCACGTCTACAAGCGCGGCGACTACGTCTGCGCCGTCACCGTCGCCAAGAAGGGCGGCGTGAAGCGGCAGATGTCGGTGAGCGTGCAGGCGCGCGGCGGCCGCCCGGTGGTCGACGAGGGGCGTTTCGCCTATCACGCGGGGCCGGTCACCGTGCACGTCGGACGCCGCTGCGTGTGGGTCAAGGGCCGGGTCGGGGCGGACTCGGTCAGCTCCGGCTGGATCCTGTGCTGACCCCTCCCCGGAACGGGAGTTGTACAGGGTTTTCCCTACGTCCCCTGGTGCGGTGAGGAGTTGGTCGAGTAGCTTCCGGCGCACATCTGTCTCACAGGGGAGTGCGCATGCGCAAGGCGCTCAGATGGCTGCTGGCGCTCACGGTGCTCATAGGCACACTGAGTACGGCCGGGGCGGCCACCGCCGCCGAGCCGGAGGCCACCGGCACCACTGACATCAAGGAAAGGCTGCTCTCGATCCCGGGCATGAGCCTGATCGAGGAGAAGCCCTACACCGGGTACCGCTTCTTCGTCCTCAACTACACCCAGCCGGTGGACCACCGCCGACCGGGCAAGGGGACGTTCCAGCAGCGGATCACGGTGCTGCACAAGGACACCGCGCGGCCCACCGTCTTCTACACCGGCGGCTACAGCGTCTCCACGACGCCCCGCCGCGCCGAGCCGACCCAGATCGTGGACGGCAACCAGGTCTCCATGGAGTACCGCTTCTTCACCCCGTCCCGGCCCGCGCCGGCCGACTGGTCGAAGCTGGACATCTGGCAGGCCGCCAGCGACCAGCACCGCATCTTCAAGGCCCTGAAGAAGGTCTACAGCAAGAACTGGCTCTCCACCGGCGGGTCCAAGGGCGGCATGACCGCCACCTACTACGAGCGCTTCTACCCCAAGGACATGGACGGCGTCGTCGCCTACGTCGCGCCCAACGACGTGGTGAACGACGAGGACTCGGCCTACGACCGCTTCTTCCGCACCGTCGGCACCAAGGAGTGCCGCGACCGGCTGAACGGCGTGCAGCGCGAGGCGCTGGTGCGCCGCGCCCCGCTGGAGAAGAAGTACGCCGCCTACGCCGCCGAGAACGGCTACACCTTCGACACCATCGGCAGCCTGGACCGCGCCTACGAAGCGGTCGTCCTTGACTACGTGTGGGGCTTCTGGCAGTACAGCACCGTCGCCGACTGCCAGGACATCCCGGCGGACGCCAGGAACGCCACCGACGAGGAGATCTGGACCTCCGTCGACACGATCTCCGGCTTCTCGTTCTACACGGACCAGGGCCTGGAGCCGTACACGCCGTACTACTACCAGGCCGGCACCCAGCTGGGCGCGCCGACCATCCACTTCCCGCACATCGAGAAGAAGTACGTCCGCTACGGCTACCAGCCGCCGCGCAACTTCGTGCCCCGCTCCATCGGCATGAAGTTCCAGCCGCACGTCATGCGGGACGTCGACACCTGGGTCCGCCACCACGCCCGGCAGATGCTGTTCGTGTACGGCGAGAACGACCCGTGGGGCGCCGAGCCGTTCCGCCTCGGCAAGGGCGCGCGTGACTCGTACGTCTTCACCGCGCCCGGCATGAACCACGGTGCGAACGTGGCCGGTCTGGTCGACCGGCAGAAGGCGCTGGCCACGGCCCGCATCCTGGACTGGGCGGGCGTCGCCCCGAGCGCGGTCCAGGCGAACCCGACGGCGGCCAGGCCGCTGGCGAAGTTCGACGCCAAGCTCGACAAGCGGGACGTCGAGCCGCGGCACGCGCTGCGTCCGTGACACCCGCGCGGGATCACACCGGGACGGCGCAGCCGACCGGTGCGGTCCCGCGCAGCCGGACGTAGAGGGCCGTGGACGCCGGGCAGTCGGCCCGGGCGTCCACGGCCTTCGTCACCTTGAACTCCGGCCCCCGCGGGCCGCTTCCGTCGCAGGCGGTCTCGCGGACCTTGCCGCCGGCGAGGGCGTACACGCAGTCGCCGACGACGGTGCGCGGGCCGCCCCCGCCGCCCGGGTCGCCCGGGTGCGGCGGCTGGAGGTGGCGCATGCAGGCGTAGCCGAGCGGCACCATGCCGTGGCCGTCCTCGTCGGCGGCCGGCCACTGCTCGCTGATGTGCAGCACGAAATCGGTGGCCGGCGGGCAGAGCGGCCCGTCGCGCACGGTCCCGTCGTGCCGGGCGGCCACCCGGGCCGCCGCGCGCTCGCTCGCGCAGGACACCTCGGTGAAGCTGGTGCGGCCGAAGGAGCTGCACTCGCCGACGTCGAGGAACACCGCCCCGTACCCGGTCGGCCGCACGGGCGACGCCACGGCCGCCGTCCCGCCGGCCGCGTCCGTCGGCGCCTCCCGGCACCCGACGAGCAGTACGACCCCCGCCAGGGCCCCCATGGCCCCCGGCCCCCATCCGCGCACCCGCATCGCCGTCCCTCTCGGAAGATCCCCGCCCCCAGCCTGACCGCCCGCCGCCCGGACAGGCCAGACAAGTGGAACCGTTTGCGCATATGGGGGGCATCGGCTCGGACGCGCTGGCGTAGGGGCGGTACGCGCAACAAGTGAGGAGCCGATCCGCGACTCTGCTCGACCCTCGCGCGTACCACCGACACCGAGCATGTCTTGTCTGAAGTAAAAGGGAAATAGCAAACATAAGCCGTGAATTGGGTGACGTGATGGAGTCTGTACTGGTGTGCGAAGGGTCTTGTATTCTTGCCGTGCGTCATCTGGGGGGGCGTGCGGTCGCGTGGTGTCCCGCACGCGTCATGAAACGTGACATCGACGCCGCGGTAAGCCTCCTCGTTTTCCCATTGGTTCGGCGGTGGTGAACTCTGCCTTTTTGGCAGTCAGGATGCTTCGCCTTCAGAGAAGGAAATTAGCCATAAAGCGCACACATGTCATCGCGGTGACCTCGATCGCCGTCGTCGCCGTGGCGGGGGGATTCTCCGGTCTGGCTGTCGCCGGGGGCTCCACCGAGTCCCAGGCTGCTGCGGACGAGATGCCCTACGCGGTGGAGGACTTCAACTACCCAGGCGCAGACCGTATCAAGTCCTCGATGGGTATCACGGTGAAGCGCGGGGACGGCCACGTTCTGGTGGCCGAATGTGACCCGAAGGCGGACCAGATCCGCGTGCTCACGGTGGCTGACTCCAGCGCCGGCAGGCGGGGCACCTACTGCTTCGAGGCGACTTCGACCTCCGGGTTCCTCACGCTCGAACTTCCCCGCGTCTTCGCTTTGGAAGCGGGCGAGCAGCCGATCAGCGCAGATCTGACGGCCAACGGACAGACCCAGACGGTGGATGTGCCCGAGGGCGGGTTCGAGCCGGTCGGCGAAGGGACCGTGGGCGGCGCCCAGTCCGTCCTGGTCGAGATACGCGTCACGGGCTGATTCATCTCGTGGCCGTGCCGTACCGGCATTCGTCCACGGGAGTGCTTGAGAAGTTTCGAATGGGTCAGATCGGCGGGTCCTGCTCCGAAGTGAAACGGGGTTGGGGTCCGCCGACGCCTTTGTTCGGGTGGTCGGCGTCGCCGATGCGAGCCCTGCGACGTTTGCGTGTATCGACCCACCTGTGATCGGTGATGGGAATCAAGGAGTCTTATGAAATGGAAACGGCATCGTTTCTCCGGAAGACGGAGACGTGCCGCCAATCGCGTGTCTTTCGTTACCGCTGCGGCCCTTCTTTGTGGCCTGCTCGGAGCGAATCCGGCCCCTGCCGAGGAGGTGCCGGATGCCACTGTTGAGCCCATCCACCTGACCATCCGTCAGCAGGCCATTGACATCTGGGCGACCGGGGGCACGGAGGTCAGGGCTGCCGCTCGAGCGGCTCTCGCCGGGTCCGACCAGGACGTCGTCACCTTTCTGACCACCTATGACGACCTGGTGGAGCAGGACTACCGCGTCGAGGCGGCACAGCTTGCCAGTCTCGGTGGCGAGAACACCCTGGCGGCTGTCCGGGAAGTATTGGCCGGGGATCCTGGAGACCTGACCTACTTCCTGAAGGAGGGCTGGCAAGAGCCCTTCCAGCAGGACCAGAGAGTGTTGGTCGCGCGGGAGATCTCGGCAGGCGGCCCCGAGGTGCAGGCGCGAGGCCGAGCCGCACTCGAAGGCGGCGTCGAGGACGTCGCCGAGTTCCTGCGGAGCGGGTTGAGCGAAGCACAGGACGCGGACGACCGCGTCCTGGTCGCACAGTTGATATCCGCCGGGGGCCCACAGGTGAGGGCCGCCGGGCGGCTGGCGCTCAGCGGCACCATGGACGACGTCCGTGAGTTCCTGGAGGTGGGGCAGTTCGTCGCCCGCAACCGGGACCAGGAGCACGCCACTGTCGCGGAACTGGCCAAGCAGGCGGAGCAGGCGGGCAAGCTGGCCGCCACGGAGACCAAGGCCGCCGAAGACGCGTCGGCGGAAGCGGTCGAAGCGTCAAAGCAAGCCAAGGAGGCCGCCCTCAAGGCGGCCGCGGAAGCCGAGGCCACCAAGGAGGACTCGGCGGACGCCGCTCGCGCGGCCAACCGAGCGGCCAACGCCGCCTCGGGTGCCGCCAAGGCTGCCCAGAAGGCGATTTCGGCGGCCAACGCCGCAAGCAAGTCCGCCCGGGTCGCGTCGGCGGCGGCTGCGCAAGCAGCAGCGGCAGCCGCAGGCGCAGCCGACGCCGCCTCAAAGGCGCGAGGCGCCGCCGCGGCAGCGGCCACGGACGCCCAGCAGGCGGACGCGGCTCGGAAGGCCGCCGTACAGGCGCGCAACGCGGCTCAGGGGGCGACCAAGGCGGCCGACGCCGCTGACCAGGCCGTGAAGGCGGCCACTGCAGCGGGCAAGGCAGCCCTTTCCGCGGCCGGCGCCGGGAGCAACGCCGCAGCCGCAGCCGACGCTGCCGTGCTGGCCGGACAGTATGCGGGGGAGAGCAGCACCGCAGCGGCCAACGCGCGGGCGGCGGCCGCTTCGGCTCACCGGCAGGCGGCGGAAGCCGACCGTGCCGCTCGAGCAGCTGAGAAGCTCGCAGGGAAAGCGGCGACGGCGGCCGAGGAAGCCCGCGACGCGGCCCGGTCCGCCGCGGAGCACGCCCGCAAGGCGGCGGACGCTGCCGATGACGCAGCTGACCACGCAGGGGAAGCCGCCCAGGCGGCCACGAGATCCACAGCCCACGCGAACGCGGCGACAGAGGCGGCGGACGTCGCGTCACAAGCCGCCGAGCAGGCCGCTGACGTCTACGCGCTCGCCCGCGAGGTCGAGGCGGAGGAACTGCTGGCCCGCACGAACGCCGGAATAGCCAAGGCGCGCGACCTCAAGGCCGAGGACGAAGCCCGGGAGAAGGAGCGCAAGGATCAGGCCGATGCGGTGGAGGAAGCGCGTGCCACCGCGGAGGAACTGGCACGTGAGGCTCGGCAGGGCGCGGACGACGAGGAGATCGCGCGCCTGGGCCGACAGCTCGCACTGCTCGACCTGGACAACGGCGGGCCCTGGCTGCGCGCGGCGGCCCAGCACGCTCTGGGTGAGGACACCGAGGGTGTCGTCGCCTACGTACTCACCGCCCGCGCGGACGCCCAGGCGGCCGACGATCGTGCCGCCGTCGAGCGACTGGCGGAAGAGAGCGCGGTCAAGGAAGTCCGGGACGCCGCCGAGACGGCACTGGACGGCGATGCCGCCACGGTGAGCGAGTTCCTCCTGCGCGGCCAGTACGAGGCCGGCAGTGAGGCCTTCCGCGTGGAAGTGGCCAAGGCGGCGGACGCGGGCGGGCCCGTGGTGAAGGAGAAGGCGCGGGAGGCGCTGAACGCCGGCACCACCGACGCCTACCGCACCTTCCTCACATCCACGTTGGATGAAGCAAGGGAGCAGGACGAGAGGGTTCTGGCAGCTCAACTCGTCGAGAGCGGAGGTCCCGAGGTCAAGGCGGCAGCACGCGTCGCCCTGGAGGGCCCCGCCTATCTGCTGCACCGGTTCGTCGAGACCGGTCGCTACACGGCGGAGCGCAAGGACCTGCTGGCGTTGACGCACCAGCAACAGGTGCTCAAGCTCGTCGCCGACGCGGCCAAGGTCGCCGCTGAGGCACAGACCGACGCGGCCCGGGCACAGGTCACGGCCGCCACCGCGCGGCAGGCCGCCGAGGAGGCTGCGGGGTGGGCCGACAAGGCACAGAAGTCCGCTGCCGACGCCAGCCGGTACGCGTCGCAGGCGGATCAGCATGCGAAGAACGCCGAGGCATCCGCGGAAGACGCTGCCGAGTCCGCGAGGACGGCTCGTGCCGCGGCTCAGCGGGCCGACACATCGGCCCGTCAGGCAGCACTGTCCGCCAGCGACGCCACGGTGTCGGCCGAGCTGGCACAGACCTCGGCCGGTGTCGCCTGGGCCTCCGCGAACGCTGCGAAGGAGTCCGCGAAACGGGCCGGCAAGAGCGCGGCAGAAGCTCTGAGCGCTGCCGGCGAGGCGTTCCTGGTCACGGTGAAGAAGTACCGCGAGGAGGAGGAACAGCGACGCCGTGAGGCCGTGGCCAAGAAGGAGGCCGCGGAGAAGGAGGGCGCCACTCCCGCCGAACTGTACCGGTGCGGAATTCTAGGATGCGAAGCGGCCGAAAACCCCGGGCGCTGGTGCCAGCACCACGATGCGTACTGCGACATCCTCGCCCTGGGGCCCTCCGTCGAGGCGTTCGGCAAGGGCCTGTGGGAGTTCGAGAAGACCATTCTGGGACTCAGCGAGCTGGAGAACTGCGCGCAGAAGGGCGACCTCTGGGCCTGCTGGGAGCTGCAGAAGGACGTCATCCTCACGTCCAAGCTCCGCGGACTGACCCTCGCCTACCGGGCTCTCAAGCAGGCCGCCACCGGCTGCACCCAGTGCTTCGTGGCCGGCACACCGGTGCTCATGGCCGACGGCAGTCACAAGCCGATCGAGCAGGTGAAGGCGGGGGACCTGGTCCGGGCCACGGACCCGTTGACCGGTGAGAGCGGCGCCCGGAGGGCGTCCGACCCGATCGTGACCTCCGGGGACAAGCACCTCACCGCCATCACCATCCGCGGTCCGACCGGCGAACGCGGTGACATCACCGCCACTCACGATCACCCGTTCTGGAGCACCAACCTCCGCGTCTGGGCCGCCGCGACGGATCTGCGTCCCGGAGACACGCTGCGGACGGCCGACGGCTCCACGGCAACGGTCGTCGCCACACGCGACTTCGTCCGGCGGACCACCACTTACGGCCTCACGATCGAGGACCTCCACGCATTCCACGTGGTGGCCGGGGACACGCCGGTACTGGTCCACAACAGTGAGTGCAAGGTACTTGTTCTCGGCATACGCGCGCACGCCGAGGAACTGACCGATCAACTGCCCAACGGGTACCACGTCATGGGCGGCGGCGATCTGGACAAGGTCATCGGTCAGCTGCCGAACGGAAGGCCCTACACCAACTGGATGCAGGCGGTGAACAGCGCGTTGAGTTCCAATCAGAAAGTCGCGGTCAGCCTCAAGGGGTGGGAACCTGTGAACGGTACCCATCAGCAGAAGGTGAATGCTGCGACACAGGCCGGCAGGACGCCTGACGGCGCAGCCACGCAGTGGGAGATGGCTCAGATCGAGTTCTACCATCGGACGGGTGACCTGGATTGGAACAATGTGACGTTCTACGACGAAGCCGGCAAGGAAATCCCGCAGGGCGCCATCCAGCCGCCGCCGCCTCCGACAAAGTCCGGAGGGTAGGTCGTGAAGGCGGAGTATTCTTCCGACCGGACATTCGTGGTATGGCAGTACAGCGTGTTCCACCACGGTGGTGTCCTGCTGCGTAGTTCCCGTCGGGGTGTGTCAGACAGACGCGTCGATCTTCATTTCGCGAGTGTCGAGGCGCTGTTCGTTCGTCCCGTCTACCAGGGGATCACCGTGCGCGAGGGGACGGAAGCGGAGCGGGAAAGGGTGACGGACATGCTCGGCACCGCGATTCTGGAGTCCGACCGGCGGCTGCACGTCATCGGGAAGGACGTGATGGCTGGATTCGTGGTGGGTGGGCCGCTGCAGGTCCATGAGAAGCACGCCGATGACTCCCAGCCCTCCGGATTCCTCCGTATGCCACCGACCCCTTAGCCGGGCGTGGGTGACCGCCGACTCGACGTGGACGGCGGTCGCCCGCACTCGGCGCGACTTCTGGACGACATGACCCACATTTATGAATCCGAGCGTCATTTCTCCCTGTGGCACTACACGGCGGCTCACGGCGACCGCTTGCTGCTGAGATCGCCGGCGGAGAAGGCGAACGAACCGCGCATCGATCTGCACATCGGCGACGTGCGCGGATTCATGCTGAGGTGGATGTACCGAGGGCTCACCATGAGACCGGCCACCGCGGAGGAGCGGGACCGCGTGCGGACGGAGTTCGGGATCGACGTCGACGGAGCGCCCCATGTGCACGTCGTGGGCGCCGACCGTATGCAGGGATTCGTCGTCGGCGGCCCTCTGCAGTGGCACGAGGACCAAGGCGGATTCCGGGACCCCTCCCACTTCGGCCCCATCCCGGGCACCCCGTGACCGCGACTCCCTGAGGACCCGAGCCGGCCGGGGCGGCGACGCGTGCTTCGCCGCCCCGGCCGGAGAGGGTCTCACCCGTTCTCAGTACCTCAGCCCGTGCCCCACCGGGTACAGCACCGTCGCCGGGTCGTCGGCCCGCTGCACCGGCACCGGCAGCTTGCCGCGCGGGCGGATCTTGCCGGCGATCGCGCGGGCCGCCGCGCGCAGTTCGACGTCGGTCCAGGAGTACGCCGCCAGGTAGGCGCGCACGCCCGGCAGATGGGCCACGTCGTACGGGTTGCGGATCGCCACCGCGACGACCGGTTTCCCGGTCGCCAGCAGCTGCTCGACGAGCGTCTTCTGGCTGCTGGAGGCCGTGACGTTGTACGTCCCCACGACCACCGCGTCCGCGTCCCCGGCGGCTGCCACGGCCTTGGCGATCGTCGCCGCGGAGGGCGCCGTACCGGTGGACAGGGCGGTCGCGGTGAAGCCCAGTTCGGTCAGGGCCTGCGCGAGCACGCCGGTGGGCGGGCCCGTGGTGCCGGAAGGCGAGGCCGGGTCGGCGCCGACCACCAGCACCTTGGGGGTCCGGCGGCGGGACAGCGGAAGCAGCCCGCCCTCGTTGACCAGCAGGGTGGTTCCGTGCTCGGCGATCCGGTCGGCGGCGGCCAGGTGCGACCGGGTGCCGACGGTGCGGTCGACGCCCGCGTGGCTGACGTAGGGGTCGTCGAACAGGCCCAGGCGGGCCTTCAGCCGCAGCACACGCAGGATCGATTCGTCGAGCCGGGACTCCGTCAGCTCGCCGTCCCGCACGGCCCGCAGGACCGCGTTCCAGGCGATGTCCAGCGAGGGCGGGTTGAGCAGTTGGTCCACGCCGGCCTGGAGCGCCAGCACCGGCACCCGGTCGTCGCCGTACTTGGTGCGCACGCCCTCCATGCCGAGGGAGTCGGTCACCACGACGCCGTCGTAGCCCAGTTCCTCGCGCAGGATCCCGGTGAGGATCGGGCGGGAGAGGGTGGCCGGGTCCTCCGACGGGTCGAGCGCGGGCACCACGATGTGCGCGGTCATGATGGAGTCGATGCCCGCGGCGACCGCCGCACGGAACGGCGGCGCGTCCAGCTCCTCCCACTCCTCGCGGGTGTGGTGGATCCACGGCAGCGCCTCGTGGCTGTCGGTGACCGTGTCGCCGTGCCCGGGGAAGTGCTTGGCCGTGGCCGCCACTCCGGCCGACTCGTAGCCCTTCACCTCGGCCGCGACGAGCCCGGCGACGGACGCGGGGTCGGAGCCGAAGGAGCGGACGCCGATGACGGGGTTGGCCGGGTTGACGTTCACGTCGGCCACGGGGGAGTAGTTCTGCCGGATGCCCAGGGCGTGCAGCTCCCGTCCGGCGATCCGGCCCAGGTTGCGCGCGTCGGAGCGGGAGCCGCCCGCGCCGACGTTCATCGCGCCCGGCAGCAGCGTCGCGGGCTCGCCCACGCGGGCCACGATGCCGTGCTCCTGGTCGGTGGAGATCAGCACGGGCAGACCGCGCGGCAGGCCCAGGGAGGCCTTCTGGATGCCGTTGGACAGGTCGGCGATCTGGTGCGGGTCGCGGGTGTTGTGCGCCCAGGCGAAGTAGATGATGCCGCCGACCCGGTACTTGGCGACCAGCTCGGCGGCCGTACGCACCCCGATCTCGTCGAGGTTGGCGTCGATGTCGGCCTGGTCCGGGTCGGTGGCGGAGTGGCCGTAGACCCGCATGACGAACAGCTGGCCGACCTTCTCCTCCAGCGTCATACGGGAGATGAGGGCGCGCAGCTTTCGGTCGTCGGGGCGGTGCGTGCCGGTGGCCGCGTGGACGGTGCCGCCGGCCGCCAGGACGGAGGTGACGCCCGCCGTCGCGGCGAGGACGGTACGTCTGGACGGACGGGCGGTGCTTGCCGTGCTGCCGGTGCCGGGGCTGCTGTCGGGCACGTGCGCTCCTTTGGGAGGTGATCCGCGGGGGGGCCGGGGATCCGCTGAAGGAAACTGCCAGGAGGTCACCAATATCCGGGAAGTTTCTGCCAGTCAAGGGCATGTGCAGCAAACGGAAGGGCCGTCGCCGGCGCGGCGGGAGGGGGGCGGCGCCGACGACGGCGGGCCACCGGGCCGGGGTGCGGCGCTGAGGGGGGTCAGCGGTCGCGGCGGCGCGACCACCCCGGGGGGACTCGTCCGGCAGCCTGCCCCTGGGACGTACGAGGGCGGCCGCGGGTTCCCCGCCGGGAGCGGACTCCGCCGTACTCGGTGCGTGCGAGGTCAGCGCGGCCCGTGGGCCGACACGGCGGGCCAGTGCGCGACCAGCGTGCGGACCGTCTCCGCGATCGCGGGGCGGCGGGCCGCGCCCGTACGCCACAGCGCGTACAGCCGCCGCACGGGCAGCGGGTCGAGCGGCACCTCCACCACCCCCTCGGGCAGCGGACCGCGGCCCAGCCGGGGGATCAGCGCGATGCCCAGGCCGGCCGCGACCAGGGCGACCAGGGTGGGGTTCTCGTCGGCCTGGTGCACGAGGTCCGGCTCGTGCCCGGCCGCCCGCAGCGTCCGCACCAGCCACTCGTGGCAGACCCGCCCCGGCGGCTGGCAGATCCACCGCTCCCCGCCCAGCTCCTCGCGCCGCACCGCCGCCCGCCCCGCGAACCGGTGCCCCCGCGGCACCAGCAGATCGCACAGGTCGTCCCCGATCACCGTCTGCTCCACGCCCGCCGGGGCGGGCAGCGGCGCGATGTCCCAGTCGTGCGCGATCACCAGGTCGACCGCGCCCTTGGCGACCAGGTCCACGGACAGGTGCGGGTCCACCTCGGTGAGCCGGGTGTCGAGCGCGGGGTGCCGGCGGGCCAGGTCGGCCAGCACGGGCGGCATCAGCCCGCGCGCGGCGGACGCGAACGCCGCGACGGTCAGCCGCCCGGACGGCACCCCGCGCCGCTCCTCCAGCTCCGTCTCCGCCCGCTCCACGATGGCGATCAGTTCGCGGGCGGCCCGGACCAGTTGGTGCGCCTCGTCGGTCAGCCGGACGCCCCGGCCCTCCCGCTCCAGCAGCACGGTCCGCGTCTCCCGCTCCAGCTTGGCGATCTGCTGCGACACGGCCGACGAGGTGTAGCCGAGCGCGGTGGCGGCGGCGCCGACGGTGCCGTGCACCGACACGGCGTGCAGGGCGCGCAGACGCTGGAGGTCGAGCATGACGGCGGCTCCCCGATCGGTTAGCGGTGCTTCATCCAACCATGCAGGAATCGTCGCTGGTGCTGAAGTGTCGTCACCGGTGATCCTCGACGTATGCGACCGTCACACGTCCTCCTCGCCGTCCTCGTCGCCGCGGTGTGGGGAGTGAACTTCACCGTCATCGAGGTCGGACTCGACCACTTCCCGCCCCTGCTCTTCTCCGCGCTGCGCTTCCTGGTCGCGGCCCTGCCCGCGGTGTTCCTCGTCGGGCCGCCCAAGGTGGCGTGGAAATGGATCGTGGGGGTCGGACTGGCCCTCGGCGTCGCCAAGTTCGGGCTGCTGTTCATCGGCATGGACACCGGGATGCCGGGCGGGCTGTCCTCCCTGGTGCTCCAGGTCCAGGCGGTGTTCACGGCCCTGTTCGCCTTCGTCCTCCTCGGCGAACGCCCCAGCCGCGTACGGCTGCTGGGGATGGCGGTGGCGCTGGCCGGCATCGGCGTGGCGGCGGTCGACGAGGGCGCCTCGGGCCCGCTGACCGGATTCGTCCTCGTCGTCGCGGCGGCGGCCTGCTGGGGCGTCTCCAACATCCTCACCCGCCGGGCGTCGCCCCCCGACGCCCTGAACTTCATGATCTGGGTCAGCACGGTCCCGGTGCTGCCGCTGCTCGCCCTCTCCCTGCTCCTCGAGGGCCCGTCGGCGGACCTGGCCGCGCTGCGCTCCCTGGACCGGGCCGGCGGGGCCACGGTCCTGTACGTCGCCTGGGGCGCCACGGTGTTCGGCTTCGGCGCCTGGGGCTGGCTCCTGCACCGTCACCCCGCGTCCACGGTCGCCCCGTTCTCCCTCCTGGTCCCCGTCTTCGGCATGACGTCGGCGGCCCTGTTCCTGGGCGAGTCCGTCACCCCGCTGCGGTGGTGCGCGGCGGCGCTGCTGGTGGGCGGGGTGGCGCTGACGTCCCTGAGCCGCAGCGGGACGGCGGGGGCCACTCCGGCGAAGGGCACCCCGGCGGACGCCGCCACGGAGCCGGTCACGGACCCCGCACGGCCCGGTGGGGCCCCTTCCGAGGGGGCGTTGTCGGGGGAGTCGCCGGAGTCGGCGCAGGGGCCGGGAGCTTCGCTCCGCGCGTGATGCGTGCCTCGCGGCGCGGGCGGACGGTTCCTGTGCGCGGGGGCGGGGGCGGAGGCGCGAGGGTGCGGGGGCGCGGGGGCACCGGGCGCGGTGGCGGTGTGTGCGGCGGGGGCGCTGGAGCCGACGGCGCGTTCCGGCCCGCCCCGCCCCGCCCGGCGCGGACCCCTGCGGGTCCGTGCACCGGCGCGTCCCGGCCGGGGGAGCGGTCAGGGTGACTCCAGGGCGGGGACGCCGCCGCGTAGTTCGCGTGTGCTCGTGGCGACCCAGGCCACCGCGAGCAGGCACAGCAGCCCGCCCGTCACCAGGGCCGTCGCACCGGAGGTCGCCCCCGCCACCAGTCCCGCCCGCATGTTGCCGAGGTGCGGGCCGGCCTGCCCGACGATCTGCTCGGCGGCGGTGACCCGGCCCAGCAGGGCGTCGGGCGTACGGGTCTGCACGATCGTGGTGCGTGACAGCACCGAGAGGGCGTCGGCCGCCCCGGCCAGGACCAGCAGGCCGAGCCCCGCCCAGGGGCTGCTCATCACACCGAACGCGGCCAGCGCGGCCCCCCAGACGCCGGCGCCGCACAGCATCACCAGGCCCGGGCGGTTCAGGTGGGTCACCGTCCCGGACAGCGCCGACGCCGTCACCCCGCCGATCGCGATGGCCGACATGAACAGACCCAGCGTGCGCGGGTCACCGCCGAACCGCTCCTCGTTGATCAGCGGGAACAGGCTGGCCGGCATGGACAGCACGGTGGCGGCCAGGTCGGTGACCAGCGCGCCCCGCACCACCCGGTGGCCGGCCAGGAAGCGCAGCCCGTCCAGCACGCCGTGCAGACCGGTCCGTGACGGCTCACCCTCGGGCGGCAGCGCGGGCAGCCCGAACGCGCCGTAGAAGGCGATGAGGAAGCTCAGCGCGTCCACCAGGTAGCAGACGCCCAGGCCGAACCAGCCGAGCATCAGCCCGCCGAGCGCGGGGCCGATCAGCATCATCGACTGGGCGGTGACCTGGTAGAGGGCCAGACCGGAAGCCACCTGCTCCTTGGGCAGCACCCGGGGCACGAACACGCCGGCCGCCGGACCGCCCACCGCCGCGCAGGCGGACTGGGCGGCGACCAGAGCCAGCACACCGGCCACCGGCACGTGTCCGGTGAACCCCTGCACCGCCAGCAGCAGCGAGCACACCGCCTGGCCGACCGTCGCGGCCAGGTAGATGCGGCGCCGGTCGCCCCGGTCCACCCAGGCCCCGGCGAACAGGCCGAAGCACACCAGCGGCAGGGCCTGCGCGAGGCCCACCGCACCGCTCCAGGCCGCGCTGTGGGTCATCTCCCAGACCTGGTACATGACGGTGACCATGGTCATGAAGCTGCCGAGCACGGACACGGTCCGTCCGATCAGCAGCCGTCGGAAGACGCGTGAGGTACGCAGCGGACGCACGTCGAGGAACGCGCGGGACACGCTCACGAGGGCATGACAGGGCGACGGAGGGCAGGCTGAGGCACGGCGGGGACGTTATCCGCCCGCCCGTGGCCCGGGCCAGTCGTTTTCCCCGCCACCCGGCCGGCACGCCGCCGCCGGGCCGGCCGTGGCCGTCAGGCCGAGTCGTTCAGCAGGCGCGCCAGGTGCTCGCGGCCAGGGGTGAGAAGGCCGGGCAGCGGCGCCGCGTCGGCGTACCACCGCTTCTCGTACTCCCAGCACAGCCACCCGTCCCAGCCGTTGCGGGAGAGCACCTCGACGACGTCGGTCAACGGCAGCACCCCGGCGCCCAGCGCCAGCGGCGTCGTGTCCTGCGTCGAAGCGATGTCCTTCACCTGGACGTACCCCAGGTGCGGCGACAGCGCGGCGAAGGTGTCCACCGGCTGCTCGCCGCCCAGCCAGGTGTGCATCACGTCCCACAGCGCGCCCACCTGCCGGTGCCCCACCAGCCCCAGCACCCGCATGGCGTCCGCGCCGGTGCGGTGCGAGTCGTGGGTCTCCAGCAGGATCCGTACGCCCCGGTCGGCCGCGTACTCCGCGGCCGTGCCCAGCCGCCGGGCGGCCGTCGCGTCCGCCTCCTCGGCGCTCTGCTCGTCGCCGCCGCCGGGGAAGACCCGGACGAACGGGGCGCCGATGTCCCGGGCAAGGTCGAGCAGCGCCCGCACCTCGGTGAGCACCGGTTCGTCGTCACCGGGGGCGGCCAGCCGGGCGTACCCGGCCACCCCCAGGATGTCGATCCCGGCCGCCTTGAACTCGGCGGCCACGTCCGCCCGCTGCTCGGCGGTGAGGCCCGTGTGCACGGGCTCCTCGGGATGGGCGCGCAGCTCGACACCGTGGTAGCCGTGCGCGGTCGCCAGGGCCGTCACCTCGGGGAGGGGGAGGCCGGGGACGCCGAGAGTGGAGAACGCCAGTTTCATGGATACGGGACTACCCGCGACCGGCGCGGGCGATTCCTCCCTCACTCCGGTGCCGCAACGGCGGCGCCCCCTGTGATCCGTCCCCCTCGGGATCAGCCGGTGTGCGAGGCGGCCGCCCACCACAGGCGCACCTCCTCGTGGACGTTCGACGGCCGCAGTTCCCATCCCTGGCCCACGGCGACCTCGGCCACGTATCCGGCACCCACGCCGCGGTAGTCGCGCAGGGGGATCGCGCACTCCACGGGCGGCCGCGCCTTCTTGGGCTCACGCGGGACGGAGGCCGCCGTGGTCCAGTGGGAGACACGGCGGTCGACCCGGGCCCGGTAGTACTCGGTGTCTCCCTCGTGGCGCAGCTCCGGCCAGGTCACGAACCAGGAACCCAGACGGGTGATGCGGCGCAGAGTGGCGCCCATGAACCGCAGGTAGCCGCGTTCGAAACGGTCGCTCACGGCTGTGATCACCTCGGCGAACAGCCCGACGACGAAGAGGACGGCCGCGGCTGCCAGCCACAGTGCGCCCAGCAGGGGGGCGCAGAGGAGGGTGGCCGCGAAGCGGAGGATCAACTGGGCGCGGGAGCGGGGTGGTTCGGGCGTCCAGGTCGACGGATCCTCGTAGAGGTGCATGACAGAAGTGTGTCGTAGGGCTTCGGAAGGGGGTGCGGAGGGGGTGGTGGCGGTCGAGTTCCGTGTCACCGCCAGGTGGGGGCCGGTCGCACGGTTCCCCGCGCCCCTTCAGGGCGTGGCGAGGCGTCCCCGTGTCGGCCGGGCTGCCGCGTCGGGGGGCGGGCGCAGGGGAGCCGGTCGCGCGGTTCCCCGCGCCCCTTGGAGACACACTGCCGCTTCAGGCCCGTGGCCCCGTCGTCGAGCCCCGGACCATCAACTCGCCCCGGACCGAGGCGATCCCCCCGGGCGGGGCGTCCTCGCGGCCCATCGCGATCCGGCCCGCCCGGGCGCCCGCCTCCGCAAGCGGGAGTCTGACCGTGGTCAGTGACGGCACCACGTCGATGCTGAACGGCAGGTCGTCGAAGCCGGCCACCGACACGTCGTCCGGGATCCGCAGTCCCGACTCCCGCAGCGCCGCGCAGGCGCCCAGCGCGACGGAGTCGTTCGCCGCGACCACCGCCGTCAACGACGGGTCCCGCCGGAGGAGTTCCACGGTCGCCTCGTACCCCGACCGCCGGTCGTACCGTCCGTGCACGGTCCAGCGAGGGTCCTCCTCGACGCCGTGCGCGGCCAGCGCGGCCCGGTGGCCCTCCAGACGGTGCCGCGTCGTGGTGCGCTCCTCGGGGCCCGCGATGTACCCCATCCGCCGGTGCCCGAGCCCGATCAGGTGCTCGGTGAGGTCCTGCCCGCCACCCCGGTTGTCGAAGGCCAGCGCGATCGCCCCGGTCGCCGGCGCCGGCGGCCGCCCGCACAGCACCACCCGCGTCCCGGCGTCCGCCAGCTTCCGCAGCTTCGCGTCCATCGCCGCCCTGTGCTGCGCGTCCTCGATCGCCCCGCCGGTCAGCACCACGGCAGCCGCCCGCTGCCGCTGGAGCAGCGTGAGATAGGTCAGTTCACGCTCGGGCGAGCCCCCCGTGTTGCACACCACGGCGAGTCGCTCCCCGCCCGCGCGCCCGCCGGGACCGCCGATCTCCGACTGGATGGCGCTCGCCATGATCCCGAAGAACGGGTCGGCGATGTCGTTGACCAGGATGCCGACCAGGTCGGAGGTGGCGGCGGCGAGGGAACTGGCGGGGCCGTTGAGGACGTAGTCCAGTTCGTCCACGGCCTTCAGCACCCGTTCCCGTGTGGACGCGGCCACGGGATAGTTCCCGTTGAGCACGCGTGACACCGTCGCGGGTGAGACCTGCGCGCGTGCCGCCACGTCCGCCAGGGTCACCGTCATGTCTCGTCCTCCGCCTCGCCGCCGTGCCGTCCGCCCGTGCCGTACGCCGTCGCAACCACCACGCCCGCACCGGTGGTTCCGAGCAGACCCTACGGCCATCCGCCCGGTTGTTCGCCCCCTCGAACGAGTCGGGGTGGGCGGTGGTCTTGTCCGCACCGCGGTGCAGAGGCTAGCTTCTGCCTGTATAGAAAGCGCTTGCTGTCACGTCCACCGGTCACGCCGCCCCGCGAGGGGCAGGTGAGGCGGGTGCGGCGAACGCGGCGCGCGGACCGCGTACGAAGGGAACGACGTGACACGCAAGACGGTGCGTATCGCCATGAACGGTGTGACCGGGCGCATGGGTTACCGGCAGCACCTCGTCCGCTCCATCCTGGCCCTGCGCGAGCAGGGCGGACTCGACCTCGGCGACGGCACCGTGCTGTGGCCGGAGCCGGTCCTCGTCGGCCGCCGCGAGCACGCGCTGAGGGCGCTGGCCGAGCGCCACGGCCTAGAACACCTCTCCACCGACCTGGACGCGGTCCTCGCCGACGACAGCGTCGACATCTACTTCGACGCCCAGGTGACCTCCGCCCGCGAGGAGGCGATCCGCAAGGCGATCGCCGCCGGCAAGCACGTCTACACCGAGAAGCCCACCGCCACCGGCCTCGACGGCGCCCTGGAACTGGCCCGGCTCGCCGCGGAGAAGGGCATCAAGCACGGCGTCGTCCAGGACAAGCTCTTCCTCCCCGGTCTGCTCAAGCTGAAGCGCCTCATCGACGGCGGCTTCTTCGGCCGCGTCCTGTCCGTGCGCGGCGAGTTCGGCTACTGGGTCTTCGAGGGCGACTGGCAGGAGGCGCAGCGCCCGTCCTGGAACTACCGCGCGGAGGACGGCGGCGGCATCGTCGTCGACATGTTCCCGCACTGGGAGTACGTGCTGCACGAGCTGTTCGGCCGCGTCCGGTCCGTGCAGGCGCTCACCGCCACCCACGTCCCGCAGCGCTGGGACGAGAACGGCAAGCCCTACGACGCCACCGCCGACGACGCCGCCTACGGCGTCTTCGAGCTGGAGGGCGGCGCGATCGCCCAGATCAACTCCTCCTGGGCGGTCCGCGTCCACCGCGACGAACTGGTCGAGTTCCAGGTCGACGGCACCGAGGGCTCCGCCGTCGCGGGCCTGCGCACCTGCCGCGTCCAGCACCGCTCCGCCACCCCGAAGCCGGTCTGGAACCCGGACATCCCCGCCACCGAGGCCTTCCGCGACCAGTGGCAGGAGGTGCCGGACAACGGCGACTTCGACAACGGCTTCAAGGCCCAGTGGGAGCTGTTCCTCAAGCACGTCCACGCCGACGCCCCCTACCACTGGGACCTGCTGGCCGGCGCCCGAGGCGTCCAGCTCGCCGAACTCGGCCTCAGGTCCTCCGCCGAGGGCCGCCGTCTCGACGTACCGGAGATCGCCCTGTGACCCTGCACCTGCCCGACGCGCACGGCGCCCTGCGCGCCTACGAACCCCGCACCGAGCCCCTCGCCCTCGCCCCCGGCGCCCCCCTCACCTCCCGCACGGTCTTCTCCGCCGCGCACGTCGTCGCCGACCCGTACGCCGACACCACCCCCGACTCACCGGCGGCCGTCGACTGGGACGCCACGCTCGCCTTCCGCCGCCATCTGTGGGCGCACGGGCTCGGGGTCGCCGAGGCGATGGACACCGCGCAGCGCGGCATGGGCCTGGACTGGGCGGGGGCGGCCGAGCTGATCCGCCGGTCCGCCGCCGAGGCGAAGGCGGCCGGCGGCCGCATCGCCTGCGGCGTCGGCACCGACCAGCTGACCGGCGGCCCGGTGACCCTAGTCGAGGTCCGCGCGGCCTACGAGGAACAGCTCGCGGTCGTCGAGGAGTCGGGCGCGCAGGCCATCCTCATGGCCTCCCGCGCCCTCGCCGCCACGGCCAAGGGCCCCGAGGACTACCTGGAGATCTACGGCCACCTCCTCCGCCAGTCCGCGGAGCCGGTGATCCTGCACTGGCTGGGCCCCATGTTCGACCCCGCGCTGGAGGGCTACTGGGGCTCACCCGACCTGGACGCGGCCACGGACACCTTCCTCGACGTCATCGCCGCCCACCCCGACAAGGTCGACGGCATCAAGGTCTCCCTCCTCGACGCCCGGCGCGAGATCGACCTGCGCCGCCGCCTCCCGAAGGGCGTCCGCTGCTACACCGGCGACGACTTCCACTACCCCGAGCTGATCGCCGGCGACGAGCAGGGCTTCAGCCACGCCCTGCTCGGCATCTTCGACCCGCTGGGCCCGCTGGCCGCCGAGGCGGTCCGGGTCCTCGACACGGGCGACACGGACGGCTTCCGCGCCCTCCTCGACCCGACCGTGGAGCTCTCCCGCCACCTCTTCCAGGCGCCCACCCGCTTCTACAAGACCGGCGTGGTGTTCCTGGCGTGGCTCGCGGGCCACCAGTCGCACTTCACGATGGCCGGCGGCCTCCAGTCCGCCCGCTCCCTGCCGCACCTGGCCCGCGCCTACGAACTCGCGGACCGCCTCGGCCTGTTCCCCGACCCCAAGCTGGCCGAGGACCGCATGAGGACCCTGCTGCACCTGCACGGAGTGACCCCGTGAGCGACCTGACCCGCTTCAGCATCAACCAGATGACCGTCAAGCAGCTCACGCTCCCCGAGCTGGTCGCCGCCTGCCGCGACCTGGGCGTCCCGGCCGTCGGCCTGTGGCGCGCACCGGTCCAGGAGTACGGCGTGGACGCGGCCGCCAAGCTCGTACGGGACGCGGGCCTGGCAGTGACGACGCTCTGCCGGGGCGGCTTCCTCACCGCGACCGACGCGGACGAGCGGGCGGCGGCCCTCGCCGACAACCGCCGGGCGGTCGACGAGGCGGCCACGCTCGGCACGGACACCCTGGTCCTGGTCTCCGGCGGCCTCCCGCCCGGCTCGAAGGACCTGCACGGCGCCCGGGAACGCATCGCGGACGCGCTGACGGAACTGGCCCCCTACGCCGAGGACCACGGCGTGAAGCTGGCCATCGAGCCCCTGCACCCCATGTTCGCCTCGGACCGCTGCGTGGTCTCCACGCTCACCCAGGCCCTCGACCTCGCCGAACGCTTCCCGGCCCACCAGGTCGGCGTCACGGTCGACACGTACCACGTCTGGTGGGACGACACGGCTCCCGAGGCGATCGCCCGCGCGGGCGCGCAGAACCGCATCCACACCTTCCAGCTCGCCGACTGGATCACCCCGCTCCCCGAGGGCGTCCTCAACGGCCGCGGCCAGATCGGCGACGGGGCGGTCGACATGCGGGAGTGGCAGGGGTACGTGGAGGCGGCGGGCTACACGGGCTCCATCGAGGTGGAGCTCTTCAACGAGGACCTCTGGGCGAGGGACGGCCGTGAACTCCTGGCGGAGACGGCCCGGCGGTGGGCGGAGAACGTGGAGCGGTGACCGGCGCCGGAGCGGTCGCCGGGACGTCCTCCGACCGTCCGGAAAAAAATTCCGCCGGCCGTACAACCCTCCCCCCACCCCGCCTGTCTACGTAGCGTCAGGACTTCCGGGTGGGGACCCGGGGGGGACTTCAGGGAGGTCCTGGCGGGGGAGGGAAACGAGGGGCCCGGTCGACGGACCGGGCCCCTCGAAGTTCGTGCGGGCGCGTCCCGCAGGGCGGGGCGGGTCAGAAGAAGACCCCGCACCGCAGCAGCACGTTCGCGTACGGGCTCGCCTCGCCCGTGCGGACCACCAGCCGCACACCGGACGTCAGTTCCTTCAGCCGCTCGTGCGGGACGTACGCCAGGTCGGGGAAGCGGCCGGCCAGCAGCGACGCCGCCGCCGGATTCGCGTCCCGTACCTCCTCCGCCGCCGTCGCCCCCTCGACGGCCAGCTCCTCGAGCAGCCCCTCCAGCACCTCCGCGAACGACGGCACCCCGGCCCGGAAGGCCAGGTCCACCACGCGCGGCCCGGCCGGTATCGGCATGCCCGCGTCGCACACCAGCACCCCGTCGGTGTGGCCGAGTTCGGCGAGGGCGCCGGAGAGGTGCCGGTTCAGGATCCCGTGCTTCTTCACAGCGCCGCGACCTCCGCCGCCGTCGGGAAGGACACCTGCGCCCCCTCCTTGGTGACCGCCGCCGCGCCCACCCGGGCCGCGTAGGCGGCGGCCTCGGCGAGCGGCTCGCCCGTGCCCAGCCGCCAGGCCAGCGCGGCGGTGAACGCGTCCCCGGCACCGGTGGTGTCCACGGCTTCCACCTTCACCGACGGCACCCGCGTGACGCCCTCCGCGGACGCCACCAGCGCGCCCTCGCCGCCCAGCGTCACCACGACCGAACGCGGGCCCTTCGCCAGCAGCAGCCGCGCCCAGTCCTCGGGTTCGTCGCTCACCCCGGCGCCGGCGCCCAGGATCACCTTCGCCTCGTGCTCGTTGACGATCAGCGGGTCGCAGGCCGCCAGCACCTCCGACGGCAGCGGCTGCGGCGGCGAGGGGTTGAGGACGAAGCGGCTGTCCGGTGCCAGGCTCCGCACCACCTCCGCCACCGACTCCAGCGGGATCTCCAGCTGCGTCGACACCACCCGGGAGGCGTGGAAGAGGCTCGCCGCGGCCCGTACGTCCGACGGGGTCAGCCGGCCGTTCGCGCCCGGTGAGACGACGATGCTGTTGTCGCCCGACGGGTCCACCGTGATCAGCGCGACACCGGTCGGCGCCCCGCCCACCAGCACGCCCACCGTGTCCACCCCGGCCGCGCGCAGCGAGTCCAGCAGCAGCCGGCCGTGCCCGTCGTCACCGACCCGCGCCAGCAGGGCGGTGCGCGCGCCGAGCCGGGCGGCCGCGACCGCCTGGTTCGCGCCCTTGCCGCCCGGGTGCACCGCCAGGTCGGAGCCGAGCACCGTCTCCCCGGCGCCCGGCCGGCGCTCCACCCCGATCACCAGGTCGGCGTTGGCCGAGCCGACGACCAGGAGGTCGTAGTCGTTCATGAATCGCTCCCCGATCCGCTGAGGAGGGCGGGCGGCCGTGGTGGCCGCCCGCCCGTGTGCCCCTGGGGCGCCGGTGCCGGTGTGGCTCCCGTGCCCCTGTGCCGGTGTCAGCCCTCGAAGCCGGCCACGTTGTCCTTCGTGACCACCTTCACCGGCACCTTCACCATCTTCTCCACCTTCTGGTCCTCGGCGGCCCGCAACGCGTTCCGTACGGCGATCCGGCCGAGTTCGCTCGGCTGCTGGGCGACGGAGGCGTACAGCGTGCCCGCCTCGACCGCCTTCAGCCCGTCCGGCGTGCCGTCGAACCCGACGACCTGCACCGACTTGCCCGCCTTGGAGCCGAGTGCCTTGATCGCGCCGAGCGCCATCTCGTCGTTCTCGGCGAAGACGCCGTTGATGTCGGGGTGCGCCTGGAGCAGGTTCGTCATCACGTCCAGGCCCTTGGTGCGGTCGAAGTCCGCGGGCTGCTTGGCGACGACCTTGATGCCCGGGTAGTCCTTCAGGCCCGCGGCGAAGCCCGCCCCGCGCTCACGGCTCGCGGAGGTGCCGGCCTGGCCCTGGAGGATCACGATGGTGCCCTTGCCGCCCAGCTTCTCGGCGAGAGCCTTGGCGCCGAGCGCGCCGCCCTCGACGTTGTCGGAGGCGACCAGCGCGGAGGTGTCCGCCTTGTTGACGCCACGGTCCACGGCGACCACCGGGATGTCCGCCTTGTTCGCGCCGCGCACCGAGGGGCCGGCCGCGTCGGAGTCCACCGGGTTGACGACGACCGCGTCGAGCGAGCCGCTGGTGAAGTTCTGCAGCTGGTTGGCCTGCTGGGAGGCGTCGTTCTGCGCGTCGGTGACGGTGAGGTCGACGCCCAGCTTCTTCGCCTCCTCCTCGGCGCCGTCCCGAATCTGCACGAAGAACGGGTTGTTGAGCGTCGACAGGGACAGACCGACCTTCGGCTTGGCGGCCTGGGAGGACCCGCCGTGCAGCAGCGAGGTGGCGCCGACGACCGCGACGGCGACGACGGCCGCGATCACGTACGTCAGTGCCTGCTTGCCCCTGTTGCCGCCGCCGGACGCGCCGGCCGCCGGGGTGGTCGCGCCCGCCTTGCGGCGCAGCGTGTCGAACAGCACCGCCAGCGCGATGACCACACCGATGACGACCTGCTGCCAGAACGCGGACACGGACAGCAGGTTGAGGCCGTTGCGCAGCACCGCGAGGATCAGCGCGCCGATCAGGGTGCCGGACGCCTTGCCGGTGCCGCCCGCGAGGGAGGCGCCGCCGATGACGACGGCGGCGATCGCGTCCAGCTCGTAGCCCTGCGCGGCCTGCGGCTGCGCGGACGCCAGCCGGGAGGCGAGCACGATGCCCGCGGCGGCCGCGAACAGGCCGGAGAAGGCGTAGATGGCGAGCTTCTGCTTCTTCACCCGCAGGCCGGACAGGCGCGCGGCCTCCTCGTTGCCGCCGATGGCGTACATGGACCGGCCGATGTACGTGCGGCCCAGGACGAACGCGGTCAGCAGACCCATGACGACCATGACGAGCACCGGCACCGGCAGCCAGCCGCCGAGCGTGTCACCCAGGTGGGAGACGGAGTCGGGGAAGGCGATGGGCGAGCCCTGCGAGATCACCAGGGACAGACCGCGCGCCACCGACAGCATCGCCAAGGTCGCGATGAACGGCGGGAGTTTGCCGTACGAGACGAGGAAGCCGTTGACCAGGCCGCAGGCGATGCCGGTCAGCACCGCGAGGACGACCGCGAGGGCCACCGGGATCCCGGCCTCCGTCGCGCTCCACGCCAGGACGGTCGCGGACAGCGCGGCGACCGAGCCGACCGACAGGTCGATGCCCGCCGAGACGATCACGAAGGTGACGCCGAAGGCGAGGATCGCGGTCACGGCGGCCTGGACGCCGACGTTGAGCAGGTTGTCGGCGGTCAGGAAGTCCCCGGACAGCGCCGACATGGCGATGACGAGGACGATCAGCGCGGTCAGCGCGCCGTTGTCGAGGAGCAGCCTGCGCAGGCCGCCGGTGGCGCCGCCCTGCGCGCCCGGCTTGCTCTTGAGCGTGTCAGTGGCCACCGGGGGCCTCCGTTCCGTTGCTGGGGGAAGTGGTGCCGACGGCGAGGGCCATCACGGCGTCCTGGGTGGCGTCGGCGGCGTCGAGTTCGCCCGCCAGCCGGCCCTGCGCCATGACCAGGACCCGGTCGCTCATGCCGAGCACCTCGGGCAGGTCGCTGGAGATCATGAGGACCGCGGCGCCGGCCGCCGTCAGCTCGTTGACCAGCTGGTAGATCTCGACCTTCGCGCCGACGTCGATGCCGCGCGTCGGCTCGTCGAGGATGAGCACCTTGGTGTGCGCCAGCAGCCACTTGCCGATGACGACCTTCTGCTGGTTGCCGCCGGACAGGGTGCGCACGTGCTGGCCGAGGCCGGCCATCCGCACGCCGAGCTGTCCGGCGATGCGGGCCGCGGCCTCGCGCTGCCCCTTGAGGTCGACGAGCCCGGCGCGGGAGGACGACCGGAGGGTGACCAGGCCGAGGTTCTCCTCGACGGAGGCGTCGAGGACGAGCCCCTGCCCCTTGCGGTCCTCGGGCACGAGCCCGACCCCGGCCTCCATGGCGGCGTTCACGTCGTGGCCGCGCAGCCGCACCCCGCCGACGTGCACGGTCCCTGCGTCGTACGGGTCGGCCCCGAACACCGCGCGGGCCACCTCGGTCCGCCCGGCGCCGACCAGCCCCGCGATGCCGACGACCTCACCGGCCCGCACCTCGAAGCTGACGTCGTGGAAGACGCCGTCGCGCGTCAGCCCTTCGACCTTGAGCAGGGCGTCGCCGGCGTCGGCGCGCTCGCGCGGGTACTGCTGGTCGATGGACCGCCCCACCATGAGCCGTACGAGCTCGTCCTCCGGCGTGGAGGCGGGCACCTGGCCGACGCTGCGGCCGTCCCGGATGACCGTGACCCGGTCCCCGAGGGCGGCGATCTCCTCCAGATGGTGGGTGATGAAGACGATCCCGACCCCGTCCTCGCGCAGCCGCCGCACGATCGAGAACAGCTTCTCGACCTCCTCGGAGGTCAGCACGGCGGTCGGCTCGTCCATGATCAGGACGCGCGCGTCCAGGCTGAGCGCCTTGGCGATCTCGACCATCTGGAGCCGGGCGATGCCCAGTTCACGCACCCGCGCCCGGGGGGAGACGTCGACCCCGACGCGCTTCAGCAGCATCTCGGCGTCCGCGTCCATCCGCTTCCGGTCGATCATCCCGAGGCGGCGCGGCTGCCGCCCGAGGAAGATGTTCTCCGCGACCGTCAGGTCGGGGACCAGGTTGAACTCCTGGTAGATGGTGGCGATCCCGAGCCGCTCGGAGTCCTGCGCACCGCTGATGCGCACCTCCTCGCCGCCGACGGTGATCCGGCCGGCGTCGGGCGTGTAGGCGCCGGAGAGCATCTTGATCAGCGTGCTCTTGCCGGCGCCGTTCTCGCCGAGCAGCACGTGCACCTCGCCCCGGCGCAGGTCGAAGTCGACGCCGTCGAGCGCGACCACGCCGGGGAAGGTCTTGCGGATGCCCTCGATGCGCAGCAACTCGTCAGGACTGCGGCTGCTCACGGCGTACTCCTTCGTACGGGGGAGGGGGAAGGCTCGATCCCGGGTTCGCTCTCGCCGCAGGAGCGGCGTACGACGAGCCGGGCGGGGAGGGCGACGGAGGCGCCGGGCCGCCCCTCGATCCGGTCGACCAGGGCGCGCACGGCGGCCCGCCCCAGCTCCCGGGTCGGCTGGGCGACGGCGGTGACCGGCGGGTCGGTGTGCACGAACCAGGGGATGTCGTCGAACGCGGCGAGCCCGATGTCGTCCGGCACCCGCAGCCCGCGGGCCCGGATCGCGTCCAGCGCGCCGAGCGCCATCAGGTTGTCGGCGGCGAACACGACCTCGGGCGGTTGCGCCAGGTCGAGGAAGCCCTCGGTGACCCGGCGTCCGCTGCCGGCCTGGAAGTCGCCCTGACCGATGTAGACGTCGGGAAGTTCCAGCCCGTGGGCGGCGAGGGCCTCACGGAAGGCGTCCACGCGCTCCCGGCCGGTCGTGGTGGCGGCGGGCCCGGCGATGATCGCGAGCCGCCGGTGCCCGAGCGCGTGCAGATGCGCGACGAGGTCCCGTACGGCGGCCCGCCCGTCCGACCGGACCACGGGCACGTCGACGCCCGGGATCCACCGGTCGACGAACACCATCGGCGTCCCGGCCCGCGCGGCCCCGAGCATGCCCGGCGACCCGCCGTCGGTGGGGGAGACCAGCAGCCCGTCGATACGGCGGTCCAGCAGCGTGGTGACGTGGTGGTCCTGGAGGTCGGGCCGCTCGTCGGCGTTGCCGATGATCACGCTGTACCCGAGCGCGCGGGCCTCCTCCTCGACGGAGCGGGCCAGCTCGGTGAAGTAGGGGTTCATCACGTCGCTGATGACCAGCCCGAGGGTGCGGGTCTGGTCGGTGCGCAGGGACCGGGCGACGGCGTTCGGCCGGTACCCGAGCCGCTCGACGGCGTCGGTCACCCGACGCCGCGCGTCCTCGCTGACCGAGGGATGCCCGTTGAGCACCCGAGACACCGTGGCCACGGACAGCCCCGCCTCGGCGGCGACGTCCTTGATACCCGCCATGCCCGACCCACCTCCTCGTGGAATCGATTACACGGAGGATTGGAAACGATTACATCGGGCGGGGGCAAGGGGGTGGAGGGCGCCGCAACCGAATCGTGACCGGGAAGAGGATGTCAGTGGTGCTGCCTAGGGTGCCCCTCAAGATCCCCGGTGAGAGGCCGGGCCGAAGCTGAGGGCGGGGCGCCGTGACGGTGTGGGGCGAGAAGCAGGAAGACAGGAAGCCGGAGGACCGGCGGCAGTGGCTGCTGGACCCGCTGGTGGGGGTGGGCCCGCTGCGGTTCGGCATGGACCGCGACGAGGCGTGGGCCGCGCTCGGCGGTGTGTCCCGCAGTGGGTCCCGGGTAGCCCGTGACGGCGCGTTCTGGGAGTCGTACGACGACGTGGGCCTGACCGCGCTGTACGCCCCGGGGATGCTGCTGGCCGGGGTGGCGGTCCACGCGGAGGTCGGGCCGAGGGTGAGCCTGGCCGGCGTGCAGCTGATGGACCGGGTGCCTTCCGAGGTGAGCGCCGACCTGCACCGTCTCGCCCGCGGCCAAGGGGCGCGGGCCGGTGTCAACCGGGGCGGTGATCCGGAGATCGCGGCCTGGGGTGAGGCACACGATGGACAACTGGCATAGGTCGTCCTACTCCGGCGAAGGCGACGGCAACAACTGCGTCGAGATCGCCGAGACCCCCACCCGCACTTCCGTGCGTGACTCGAAGTCCCCGCATCGGGGAATGCTGACCTTCCGTTCGGCGACGTTCGCCACCTTTGTCGAAGGCCTCAAGGAGGCGACGATCAGGAATGAGCCGCACTGACGCGACCCACGGTCGCTGGCGCAAGTCGTCCTACTCGGGCCCCGGCGACGGCAACGAGTGTGTGGAGGTTGCGACCTCCCCCGCCCGCGTAGCCGTCCGCGACTCGAAGGCGCCCGGTCAGGCCAAACTCACCCTCTCAGAGTTGGCCTTCGCCGAGTTCATCAGCGCGCTGCAGGAACCAGCAGGCCCGCCCGCCTGAGCAGGTGGAGGGTGGGCGGCGTCCCCGTTGCAGAGTTCAGTTGGGGGCCGTGCCCCAAAGCACCCGCTCGGGAGCTCCGTCCCCCGTGTCGAAAAGACAGCACACCGCCCCCGCCGTCTCCGCGAGGTTCGTGAACACCTCTCTGATCGCGACCGAGTCCTCGAACAGCCTGCTCATCCTCGACGTCGCCGCCCAGAAGTCCAGGCACACGTGGCGCAGGTTCAGGAAGGGCGGGAAGTACATGTCCAGGTACACGTAACCGATCTGCACGCGCCCGTCCTCGACGGGAAGGTCCCCCTCCTCCGCGTACGCCCGCACCGCCTCGTCCGCCGGGAGCATGAGCGACGTGTCGAGCGTGACCCTGTCCTTCCCTGCGCAGTCGACGGGGTCGCTCTTGAAGTCGCTGGTGAACGGCAGCACGACCCGCTCACCACCCGGCAACGTGACCGTCAGTGGCGGCACCCTCCGCTCGGGCGGCGCCAGCTTCGCCACCTCGGTCAGCGCACGCGCCACGTTCTCGGGACGCAGATGGATGTCGTAGGCGTAGGTCAGCCCCATGTTCCCCCCTCGGCCAGGCAGAACGGCACCCTTTCACGCAACGTGCCCCGGACGCCCGCGAGTTCCAGAGGGGGGCGAGGCCGGGACCCCGCACCTGGCTGATCAGCGTGGGCGGTTCACCGCTCGAACGCCTCGCGGCAGCGCTCGACCTGATCCGCGACCTGCTCCATGTACCAGCGCGTGATCTCGTACGGCACGACGTGTTCCTCCGGGCTGTACACCCGGACCGTCGGCTCCGCGGCCGGGTCCTCGTCCGGGACGAGTGTCGTCAGGAAAGCCGCGCCCGGTAGGTGAGTCACCGCGGCGTCGTCGTCGCCGGCTGCCGGTGCAGGCACCGCCTCGCTCAACTCCACGGACCAGGCGTCGTCGTGCAGGGCGTAGTGGAAGACGACGGCGTAGTGGCGACCGGCATGCTCCCGCACAATCCATGGCATGCAGGCAGACTGCCACCTCGTCCATCCCCGCCCACACCTATGGTGCTATCGTCATTAGCACCATGCTGCTGAGACTGAACGTCGCCGATCACCGCCCCCTGCACGAGCAGGTGGCCGGTGCGATCCGGCGGGCCATCGCCGAAGGGGAGTGCGCGCCGGGCGACCGGCTGCCCCCGGCTCGGGACCTCTCGCAGGCACTGGGCGTGAACGTCAACACGGTGCTGCGCGGCCTGCGGGCCCTGCGTGACGAAGGGGTGCTGGAATTCCGCAGGGGGCGCGGCGTAACCGTGGCTCAGGGGGCGGACGGCCGCTCGGCGTTGTTGGACCGCATCCGTGAGGTCCTGGCCGACGCGGAACGTCTCGGGTACGGCAAGGACGACGTCATCGACATGATCAGGGGGGTCACGTGACCGAGCGGACGGAACGCCGGAACAGCACGTTGTGGGGTGCCGGCGCCGGTGCCTGGGTCGTAGGAGTCCTGGCGCTCCTGGTGGCCTTTCCGCTGGTCGCCAGGGACCGGCTGCCGGACCGGCTGGCGACCCACTGGGGGACGGGTGGTGATCCGGACTCCTCGATGCCGTTCTGGGCCGCGACGGTCTTCCCGGCGCTGCTCTGGCTGGCCCTGGCGGTCGCCGCCCTGCTGACCTTGTGGCGCGCTCGCCGAAGCCCCGGCGGCTTCGCGGGATCCTCGTGGATGGGCGTGACCCTCGGCTTCACCGGCGTGACGCTCCTCGGCGCTCAGGCTTCCATCGTGCGGGCGAACCTGGACCGTACGGACTGGCGCGACGCCGGATCGGTGACGGTCTGGGTGGTCGTGACCCTGGCCGGCGCGATTGCCGTGGGCGTGGTGGCCCTGCTGATCGGCCGCCGGGCGCGGGTGACGGTGCCACCGGTGGCCGGGCCGGCGCTGGAGATACCCGAGGGACAGCGCTTCGTGTGGCTGTCGCGGGCGTCCAACCGCTGGCTCCACCTCATGGCGGCCGCGTGCGGGATCGTCACGGCCGGGGCGACGGTGGCGGCGATGGGCGGCCTGGCCGGGCTGCACACCGTGTGGTCGGCCGCGACCTTCGCCCTCGCCACCGTCGCACTGCTCGCCTGCGCCTCCGTCCAGGCGCGGGTGACCGAGAAGGGGCTTGAGGTCGCCCTCGGCCCCCTGGGCTGGCCGGCCCGGCGCTGGGCCGCCGACACCATCGTCTCCGCCTGGGCCGAGAACCGCACCGCCATGCAGGTCGGCGGCTGGGGCTACCGCCTGAGCGGCCTCGGCACCACCGTCATGCTCCGCGGCGGCGAATGCCTGGTGATCCGCACCGTCAAGGGCAAGGACTTCGCCGTCAGCGTCGACGACGCCGAACGGGGAGCGGCCCTCCTCAACTCCCTGATCGGGCAACGCGCGAAGTGACGGATTCGTCCGTCCCGACCCCCGACCCCAGGAAGAACGTCCGTACGTCCTCCGCGAACACCTCCGGCACTTCCATCGCCGCGAAGTGGCCGCCCCGGTCGAACTCCGACCAGTGTCGGATGTCGTACAGCCGCTCCGCCAGGGGCCGTACCGGCTGGGTGATGTCGTGGGCGAACACCGCCACCCCCACCGGCACGGGGCACCCCTCGGTGCGTCGTGCCGACTCGCGGTGCAGCCGTGCCGACGAGGCGGCCGTGGCGGTCAGCCAGTACAGCGAGACGTCGGTCAGGATCCGCTCGTCGCTCACCGGCGTGCGGGGATCGGTCCACTGTGCGAACCGTTCCGCGATCCATGCCAGCTGGCCCACCGGCGAGTCGGTCAGCGCGTAGCCGATGGTCTGCGGGGTCGTGGCCTGCAGGGCCTGGTACGGCGGGCGGTTCGCCATCAGGTGCCGCACCTTGTCCAGCCGGGCCTCGTCCGAAGGGCTCAGGGCGACATCGGCGGCCGGGTCGGGCCGGGTGGGCAGGTAGTTGACGTGCACCCCGACGACCCGCTCGGGCTCCACCGCACCCAGCGCCAGGGAGATGCCCGAGCCGAAGTCGCCGCCCTGCGCGCCGTACCGCTCGTGGCCGAGGCGCCGCATCAGCTCCGCCCAGGCGCGGGCGACGCGGACGACGTCCCAGCCGCGCTCGTGGGTCGGCCCCGAGAAGCCGTATCCGGGGATGGACGGGATGACGAGGTGGAAGTCCCGGGACAGCGGCTCGATCACGTCGAGGAACTCCAGGAACGAACCGGGCCAGCCGTGGGTGAGGACCAGGGCGAGCGCGTCCGGCCGCGCGGACCGCACATGGACGAAGTGCACGGTCTGGCCGTCGATCTCCGTCACGTAGTGCGGGAGTTCGTTGAGCCGGGCCTCGTGCGCACGCCAGTCGTAGCGGGTGCGCCAGTGCTCGGCGAGCTCCTTCAGCCGGGCGAGCGGGAAGCCGTAGTCCCACCCGGCGCCGGGTATCTCGTCGGGCCAGCGGGTCCGGGCGAGACGGTCGGCGAGGTCGTCCAAAGCGGCCTGGGGGATGGCGATGCGGAACGGGGTGATCATGGTCCCCTCCGGGAATCTCCGGAATCTCCGGGAATCGTTTGCGACATAAACGTTGGCGTCACTAACGAAGCTAGACTGTTGGTGGCACCAACGCAAGACGTGGAGGAACGTCCATGAGTACGCCCCCGGAACCGGCGCCCGCCCGCCTGCGCGCCATCCCCAGCCGCCTGCTGGCCGGGTCCGCACTGGTGGCCGACCGGCTCGTCGGTGAGCGCCTGGCCGCCGAGGGCGCCCACAAGTGGCACTTCGCGGTGCTGCTGACCCTCGCCGAGGCCGGCCCCGCCAGCCAGGCCGAACTCAGCCGCCGCACCGGCATCCATCGCAGCGACATGGTCGCGGTCCTCAACGAACTCGCCGACACGGACTGCGTACGCCGCGATCCCGACCCCGCCGACCGCCGCCGCAACGTCATCACCCTCACCGCCGTCGGCCGTCGCCGCCTCGCCCGCCTGGACGCCCTCATTCGCGAGGCGCAGGACGAACTCCTCGCCCCCCTGGCCCCCGGCGAGCGCGACGAACTCACCCGCCTGCTCACCGTCCTCGCCGAGCACCACGGCCCCGCCCACCCCCACCAGGACGAGGAATCCTGAACCCGAGCCCTCTGCCAAGCCGCCTGTCACAGCCCCCCGGTACGGTCGAGCCATGCCCACCCAGCCCTCCGCCCCGCCCGCCGGCGAACGCCGGTTCGCCACGCTCGAAGGCGTGCTGGAGCGCATCACGTACGCCAACGAGGAGAACGGCTACACCGTCGCCCGCGTCGACACCGGCCGCGGCGGGAACGACCTGCTCACCGTCGTCGGCGCGCTGCTCGGCGCACAGGTGGGGGAGTCCCTGCGGATGGAGGGACGCTGGGGGTCGCACCCCCAGTACGGCAAGCAGTTCCACGTCGAGAACTACACGACCTTGCTGCCCGCCACCGTGCAGGGCATCCGCCGCTATCTCGGCTCGGGGCTGGTCAAAGGCATCGGACCGGTCTTCGCCGACCGGATCACCCAGCACTTCGGCCTGGACACCCTCCGCATCATCGAGGAGGAGCCCAAGCGGCTCGTCGAGGTCCCCGGGCTCGGGCCCAAGCGGACCAAGAAGATCGCCGACGCCTGGGAGGAACAGAAGGCGATCAAGGAGGTCATGCTCTTCCTCCAGACCGTCGAGGTGTCCACCTCCATCGCCGTGCGGATCTACAAGAAGTACGGCGACGCCTCCATCTCCGTGGTGAAGAACCAGCCCTACCGGCTCGCCTCCGACGTCTGGGGCATCGGCTTCCTCACCGCCGACAAGATCGCCCAGTCCGTCGGCATCCCGCACGACAGCCCGGACCGGGTCAAGGCGGGCCTGCAGTACGCGCTGTCGCAGGCCACCGACCAGGGTCACTGCTACCTCCCCGAGGAGAAGCTGATCGCCGACGCGGTGAAGCTGCTCCAGGTGGACACCGGGCTGGTCATCGAGTGCCTCGCCGAACTCGCCGCCGAGCCGGAGGACCCGGAGGGGGACCCCGGCGTCGTACGGGAGAAGGTGCCCGACCCGCAGGGCGGTGACCCGGTCACCGCCGTCTACCTGGTGCCCTTTCACCGCGCCGAGATGGCCCTCGCCGCCCAGCTGCTGCGGTTGCTGCGCACCGACCAGGACCGGATGCCCGCGTTCAAGGACGTGGCCTGGGACAAGGCGCTCGGCTGGCTGCGTGGCCGTACGGGGACGGACCTGGCGCCCGAACAGGAGGCCGCGGTCAAGCTGGCGTTGACCGAGAAGGTCGCCGTGCTGACCGGCGGACCCGGCTGCGGCAAGTCGTTCACCGTGCGGTCGATCGTGGAGCTGGCCCGGGCCAGGAAGGCGAAGGTCGTGCTCGCGGCCCCGACCGGCCGCGCCGCCAAGCGGCTCGCCGAGCTGACCGGCGCCGAGGCGTCCACCGTGCACCGGCTGCTGGAGCTGAAGCCCGGTGGGGACGCGGCGTACGACCGGGACCGGCCGCTGGACGCCGACCTGGTGGTGGTCGACGAGGCGTCCATGCTGGACCTGCTGCTGGCGAACAAGCTGGTCAAGGCCGTACCGCCGGGCGCCCACCTGCTGTTCGTCGGGGACGTCGACCAGCTGCCCAGCGTCGGTGCCGGAGAGGTGCTCCGGGACCTGCTCGCCGACGGCAGTCCCGTCCCCGCCGTCCGCCTCACCCGCGTGTTCCGGCAGGCCCAGCAGTCCGGCGTGGTCACCAACGCGCACCGGATCAACGCCGGCCGGCACCCGATCACCGACGGCATGAAGGACTTCTTCCTCTTCGTCGAGGAGGACACCGAGGAGGCCGGCCGGCTCACCGTGGACGTGGCGGCGCGGCGCATCCCGGCGAAGTTCGGCCTCGACCCCCGCCGCGACGTGCAGGTCCTCGCGCCGATGCACCGGGGCCCGGCCGGCGCGGGCACGCTCAACGGGCTGCTCCAGCAGGCCGTCACCCCCGGCCGCCCCGACCTGCCCGAGAAGCGGTTCGGCGGCCGGGTGTTCCGCGTCGGCGACAAGGTCACCCAGATCCGCAACAACTACGACAAGGGCGCGAACGGCGTCTTCAACGGCACCGTCGGCGTGGTCACCTCGCTCGACCCGGTCGACCAGCGCCTGACGGTGCTGACCGACGAGGACGAAGAGGTCCCGTACGACTTCGACGAGCTGGACGAACTGGCGCACGCCTACGCCGTGACCATCCACCGCTCCCAGGGCAGCGAGTACCCGGCCGTGGTCATCCCGGTGACCATGGGCGCCTGGATGATGCTCCAGCGCAACCTGCTCTACACGGCGGTGACCCGGGCCCGGAAGCTGGTCGTGCTGGTCGGCTCCCGCAAGGCGATCGGACAGGCTGTGCGCACGCTGTCGGCCGGCCGCCGGTGCACGGCGCTCGACATGCGGCTCGCGGGGACGGGCCCGTCCGGGGCGGGACCACGCTCCTCAGGTTCCGGTTCGTCCGGCGGGGGACCCGGTGGACGGCACCTCTCGACGGGCCAGGGGCCCGCTGTGAGGGCAGCGTCATCAAAAAATGATCGATCAAATGAGTCGTGAAGGTCACACAGGCCTTCCGGATGGGGAACACAGGGGGCAGGATGGGCAAGTTGGCGGCACTGAGTGCCGTCAATAGGCCCGATGGTCGACCCCGAGTGCACTCTCCTGAGCCGAGTGGGGGATGGTAGAGACAGTCAGGGCACCTCGAAGATGAGGCACAACGTCGGTGAGGGAAGACGTGAGCGACAACTCTGTAGTACTGCGGTACGACGGCAGCGAGTACACCTACCCGGTGATCGACAGCACCGTCGGTGACAAGGGCTTCGACATCGGGAAGCTCCGCGCCCAGACCGGTCTGGTGACGCTGGACAGCGGCTACGGCAACACCGCCGCCTACAAATCCGCGATCACCTATCTCGACGGTGAGGCCGGCATCCTCCGGTACCGCGGCTACCCGATCGAGCAGCTGGCGGAGCGCTCCACCTTCCTGGAGGTCGCCTACCTGCTGATCAACGGCGAGCTGCCGACCGTCGACCAGCTGGCGGGGTTCAAGGACGACATCACGCAGCACACCCTGCTGCACGAGGACGTCAAGAACTTCTACCGGGGCTTCCCGCGCGACGCCCACCCGATGGCCATGCTGTCGTCGGTGGTCTCCGCGCTGTCGACGTTCTACCAGGACAGCCACAACCCGTTCGACGAGCAGCAGCGGAACCTCTCCACGATCCGCCTGCTCGCCAAGCTTCCGACGATCGCGGCCTACGCCTACAAGAAGTCGGTCGGCCACCCGTTCGTCTACCCGCGCAACGACCTCGGCTACGTCGAGAACTTCCTGCGCATGACCTTCTCCGTCCCGGCGCAGGACTACGAGCTCGACCCGGTCGTCGTGGCCGCCCTGGACAAGCTGCTCATCCTGCACGCGGACCACGAGCAGAACTGCTCGACCTCCACGGTCCGCCTGGTCGGCTCCTCGCAGGCGAACATGTTCGCCTCGATCTCCGCGGGCATCTCCGCCCTGTGGGGCCCGCTGCACGGTGGCGCCAACCAGTCGGTGCTGGAGATGCTCGAGGGCATCAAGGCCGACGGCGGCGACGTCGACTCCTTCATCCGCAAGGTGAAGAACAAGGAGGACGGCGTCCGCCTGATGGGCTTCGGCCACCGGGTCTACAAGAACTTCGACCCGCGCGCCAAGATCATCAAGGCCGCCGCGCACGACGTCCTGTCCGCCCTCGGCAAGTCCGACGAGCTGCTGGACATCGCGCTGAAGCTGGAGGAGCACGCGCTCTCCGACGACTACTTCGTCTCGCGCAGCCTCTACCCGAACGTCGACTTCTACACGGGTCTGATCTACCGGGCCATGGGCTTCCCGACCGAGATGTTCACGGTCCTGTTCGCCCTCGGCCGCCTTCCGGGCTGGATCGCCCAGTGGCACGAGATGATCAAGGAGCCGGGGTCGCGCATCGGGCGCCCGCGGCAGATCTACACGGGCGTCGTCGAGCGGGACTTCGTTCCCGTCGAGGAGCGCTGACACCTGCCGGTGCGGGGGTTGTGCGCGTGAGCGCCTGAGAGTTCGTCGCCGAAGGGGTGTGGGCGGCTGCGGGCCGGCTGTGGCTGGTCGCGCAGTTCCCCGCGCCCCTTCGGCGTTTGCACACGCGCCTCTTGGGGCGCTTGCCCCCACCGCAGTGGTGCGCCCGTTGGTAAGAAGTACGCAAGGAAAAGGCGCCCCGGCCGCCGGTCCCCCCACGGGCCGACGTACCAGGGCGCCTTCCCATGTCCCGGTGCGGATTCCCCCCACGGGATCCGGCCGGGCGCTTGTGAGGACAGCGCCTGAATCGCTGTGTGAGTACGGACGGACCTGAACCCGCCGCACTCGTCGGTGTGTGCGGTCTGCCGGGACAACGCACGTCGGGAGGGCCGCTCAAAGCTTCCCTGGGCACGTGCCCCGGCAACGCAATCTCTGGAGAAGTCCCCCAAGACATCTCCAGATGCCAGGAAGCGCCCCCCAAGACGCTGCCCGACATCGCCAACTTAGACCTTCGAACCCCTTCGATGGTTACGTTCAGATCACTGTGATCTGCGTCTCTTGCATATCTCCCCACAGTGCGCAGGAGCCCGCAAACCTCTCACGGGACCCAAGCGTAAGGAAGATGCGCGAGCCTTGTGAAGAGCTTATGTGAGGGTCTTACCGGACTCCAGGGGTACTGCCCAACTTGAGACCTCAATGAAATGACCGCAGCCGCAGACTGTTGGTCACCACGAACACCGAGGAGAACGCCATGGCGGCCCCGGCGATCATCGGGTTCAGCAGTCCGGCCGCGGCCAGCGGCAGCGCGGCCACGTTGTAGCCGAAGGCCCACACCAGGTTGCCCTTGATGGTGCCGAGGGTGCGCCGGGACAGCCGTATCGCGTCCGCCGCGACCCGCAGGTCGCCGCGCACCAGCGTCAGGTCGCCCGCCTCGATCGCGGCGTCCGTGCCGGTGCCCAGGGCCAGACCCAGATCGGCGACGGCCAGCGCGGCCGCGTCGTTGACGCCGTCCCCGACCATGGCGACGCTGCGCCCCTCGTCCTGGAGGCGCCGCACCACGTCGGCCTTGTCCTCGGGCAGCACCTCGGCGATCACCCGGTCCTCGTCGATGCCGACCGTGCGCGCCACCGCCTCGGCCACGGCCCGGTTGTCGCCGGTCAGCAGCACCGGCGTGAGGCCCAGCGCCCGCAGCTCGCGGACCGCCTCGGCGCTGGTCTCCTTCACGGTGTCGGCGACGGCGAGGACACCGCGTGCCGTGCCGTCCCAGCCGGCCACCACGGCGGTGTGCCCCGCACGTTCGGCCTCCTCCTCGGCCCGCGCCAGCTCGGGCGGCAGCTCCCCGAACGCCTCGGACAGCCGCCCCACGACCACGTCACGGCCCTCCACGCGCCCGCGCACGCCCTTGCCGGGGACGTTCTCGAACCGCTCGGCCCCGGGCAGCGTGCCGACGCGCTCCTCGGCGCCCGTGGCGATCGCCCGGGCGACCGGGTGCTCGGAGGCGTGCTCCAGGGCGCCCGCGAGCCGCAGCAGTTCCCGCTCGTCGGTGCCCTCGGCGGTGTGCACCGCCCGCAGGGACATCCGGCCGGTGGTGACGGTGCCTGTCTTGTCCAGGACGACCGTGTCCACGCGCCGGGTGGACTCCAGCACCTCGGGGCCCTTGATGAGGATGCCGAGCTGGGCGCCCCGCCCGGTGCCGACCATCAGAGCGGTCGGCGTGGCGAGGCCGAGCGCGCAGGGGCAGGCGATGATCAGTACGGCGACGGCCGCGGTGAACGCGGCGACCGTGTCCCCGGTGTTGCCGAGCCACAGCCCGAAGGTGGCGGCCGCGATCAGCAGCACCACGGGCACGAAGACCCCGGCGATCCGGTCGGCGAGGCGCTGCACCTGGGCCTTGCCGGTCTGCGCGTCCTCCACCAGCTTCGCCATCCGGGCGAGCCGGGTGTCCGCGCCGATCCGGGTGGCCTCGACGACGAGCCGGCCGGCCGCGTTGACCGTGGCGCCGGTGACGGTGTCGCCGACGGTCACGTCCACCGGCACGGACTCGCCGGTCAGCATGGACGCGTCCACGGCGGAGGCACCCTCGACGACCGTGCCGTCGGTGGCGATCTTCTCCCCGGGACGGACCACGAACCGGTCGCCGACGGCCAGCCGGTCGGCCGGCACCCGCACCTCACGGCCGTCCCTGAGGACGGCGACGTCCTTGGCGCCCAGCTCCATCAGCGCCCGCAGGGCCGCTCCCGCACGGCGCTTGGAGCGGGCCTCCAGATAGCGGCCGAGCAGGATGAACGTGGTGACGCCGGCGGCGACCTCCAGGTAGATCGTGGAGGCGCCGTCGGTGCGCGAGACGGTGAGCTCGAAGGGGTGCCGCATGCCCGGCTCGCCCGCGTCGCCGAGGAACAGCGCCCACAGCGACCAGCCGAACGCGGCCAGCGTGCCGACGGAGACCAGGGTGTCCATGGTGGCCGCGCCGTGCCGGAGGTTGGTCCAGGCGGCCCGGTGGAAGGGGGCGGCGCCCCACACCACCACGGGCGCGGCGAGCGTGAGGGACAGCCACTGCCAGTGGTCGAACTGCAGGGACGGAACCATCGCCGGCAGCACGACCGGCAGCGAGAGCAGCGCGGAGACGATCAGGCGCGTGCGCAGGGCCGCCGTCTCCGGGTCGGTCCCGGAGGCGGTCTCCTCGTCGTCCTGCCGCGGGGGCGCCGGCTCCTCGGCGGTGTAGCCGGTCTTCACCACCGTGGTGATCAGGTCGGCGACCTCGACGCCCGGCGGGTAGGTGACCCGGGCCTTCTCGGTGGCGTAGTTCACCGTGGCGGTGACGCCGTCCATGCGGTTGAGCTTCTTCTCGACGCGGGCCGCGCAGGAGGCGCAGGTCATCCCGCCGATGAGCAGCTCGACCTCCGAGAGGGCCGGCTGCTCGGCGGCCGGTGCCTCGGGGGCGGTGGTGCTGGTCATGTCCGTGCTCCAGGGACGTCCGGGATGCGGTGGGCGGCGGGCCGGGCCGGGGCCACGGGTTCCGGGTGGCCGGTACGGCCGGTTCACGCCGCGCGGGGTGCCTTCGGGGGGTGGGGCCCGGTGGTCAGACCGTGCCGGCCAGCTCGAAGCCGGCCTCGTCGACGGCGGCGCGCACGGCCTCCTCGTCGAGCGGGGCCGCGGAGACCACGGTCACCTCGCCGGAGGAGGCGACGGCCGTCACCGAGCTGACGCCGGGGATCTCCGAGATCTCGCCGGAGACGGCGCCCTCGCAGTGCCCGCAGCTCATCCCGGTCACCTTGTAGACGGTGGTGACGGAACCCTGGGTATCGGTCTGGGACGTCATGTCGTTCTCCTCGTCGGGGCGTAGCGGGTGTGCAGGGGGTCGGAGGGGTCCCTGGGGACCCCGTACCTCTCACACTATACCCCTAGGGGGTATGAAGCACTGATGAGGGTCCGCCAGGGCGTGGCCCGGTGCCGCCTGCGCGACCACCCCGGGGCCGCGCCTGGGTGACGGCCCTGGGGTCCCGCCTGGGTGACCGCCCCGGTCGTGCCTGGGTGACGGCCCGGGCGGCCGGGCCGCGCCTCCGGGAACGCTCCGGCTCCCGTTCGCACGGGAGCTGCCCGGAGAGCCGCACGTCCCCGGGTGCCCGGAGTGCGTCCCCCGGGACCGTCGGGGCAGCGCCTCCGGGAGTGTTCCGGCGCCGTCCGTACGGGAGCCGCCCGCGGGCCCGCCCGGAGAGCCGCCCCGGTCGGGGCCTGCGCGACCACCCTGGGCCGCGCCTGGGTGACGGCCCCGGTCGCGCCTGGGCGACGGCCCCGGTCGCGCCTGGGTGACGGCCCCGGTCGCGCCTGGGCGACGG